>JBJELU010000013.1:0-21497 GCA_051879355.1 Oliverpabstia sp. | reverse complement strand
GGCGTTATAGCACCGCTCTATTTATCGTGTCATCAAATCGGCTGTGAATAGTAACTACAAGTGGGCTTCAGAGAGGACGTTGTGTATTGACAAGTACCTGTAAAAATCGAGCCCTGGCTGCAGCATGGCTCGATTTAATGTATGAGCCACAGCAGTCTGCACAGAATAACTGGGGAACTTACGGCGAAGAGGGAACTGCCAATATTTTCGAAAAAACAGATGATGGAATGCTGAAACATCTGGATCTGACTGGTGAGTCACAGTCTCCGTGGGAAATCCGTACAGCACAGATGGTAGGAGGACCTCTGGCAATTCTTGACAGTTATTACGGAGAATATATTACATGCCCGGATGATGCACAGTATCGTCTGGACTGGATCAAAGATGTGTATGTTGCGGATATGAAAGAAGAGTATGTATATCCGAATATCTTCATGAGTCAGGAAGACCTTGATGGTGTTAATCAGTATACTACAGATCTTGACAGTTATGTAAACCGTATGAAATCTGATTTTGTTATGAATGGAAATGTAGAAGAACAGTGGGATGAATATCTGAAAACCCTGGAAGGCTATGGACTCAGCAAGTACATGGAAATTATGCAGAGAAATCTGGATACATATTATGAAAATCTTGGAAAATAAATAATAGAGATGGGAGAAACAGATGGAAATATCAATGAAACTGAAAAAAGCAAGACAATATGAAAGCGAACAGAGTAAAAAGATAAATCAGGCAGAAAAACCGGTTTTTCATATGTCAGTGCCTGTTGGATGGATGAATGATCCGAACGGATTCTCAATGTTTCGGGGGATATGCCATCTGTTCTTCCAATATCACCCGTATGATACAACCTGGGGACCAATGCATTGGGGGCATTGTACGACAAATGATTTTATTCAGTGGGAAATACAGCCCTGTGCTTTGGCTCCTGATATGGAATATGATAAAGATGGCTGTTTTTCAGGTACAGCACTGGAGTGGAATGGACAGCATGTGCTGATGTACACGGGTGTAAATGAAACAAAGGAAAAGGGTAAAAAGACCAGTGTCAAACAGACACAATGTATTGCATTTGGCAATGGTACGGACTACTGTAAAATTGAAAAAAATCCTGTGATTGATGTTGATTTACTTCCTAAAGGAAGCTCTGCATGTGATTTTAGGGATCCAAAAATATGGAAAGATGAAAAAGGTTTTTGGGCTTTGGTTGGAAGTCTCAATGAAGATGGCAGCGGTCAGCTTGCTTTATTTCATTCAGCCAATCTTATAGATTGGAAATTTATAAAGATGTTAGACTACTGTAGAAATGAATATGGAAAAATGTGGGAATGTCCAGATTTCTTTTCGTTGGATGGAAGACAGGTGTTGCTTGTATCTCCACAATTTATGATGACCGATGGTAAAGAATTTCATAATGGTAATAATTCTATTTATTTTGTCGGCGATTATGATAAGGAAACTCTTGACTGGAAAAGGGATACTCCTCATATGGTTGATTTTGGTATGGATTTTTATGCACCTCAGACTTTGGAGTATAAAGATGGTCGTAGAATTATGATTGCATGGCTGCAAAGTTGGGATAGTTATATGGCTCCAGAGAGCTATCAGTGGATAGGTACGGCAACAATACCGAGGGAGTTGGAAGTAAAAAATGGTAGACTCATACAGAATCCAGTACGTGAACTGAAAAATTATCGAAAAAATCAGGTTCTGTGGGGTGCCTATGAATTATATAAATGGGATGGAATGGTACAAATTCCTGATGTGAAAGGCAGATGCCTGGATCTGATAGTATCCCTGAGCGGTGAAGAGTATCAAACCTTTTCTATTTACATGGCTGCTAATGAAATCTATCATACAGTTCTTCGATATGAGAGAGAAAAAGGTGTTATAACAATGGATCGTACTTTCTGTGGTATGCGAAGAGATTATATTACAACGAGAAGTATGAAAATTGAGCAGGAAGACACAAAGTCCATATATTTGCGGATTCTTCTTGATAAGAATAGTATTGAACTGTTTGTGAATCACGGGGAATATGCTATGAGTACATTAATTTATACTCCTTTGCAGGCAGAACAAATATATTTTGAGACTGATGAGTCCGTAAAAATGGATATAGAAAAATATGATATTATAGTAAAAAAAGAGTAAAAAAATAGGCTGCCGTTAGATTTTGCATGAATTCTCAGTACATGTAAATTTGATGGCAGCCTGTTTATAATTATCGTATAGGAAGGATGAAAATAGATGAAAAGATGGGATGTAATCGGATTAGGCGAATTGTTAATTGATTTTACAGAAAACGGTGAAAGTAGTCAGGGCAACCCATTGTTTGAGGCGAATCCGGGCGGTGCACCCTGCAATGTACTGGCCATGTTGGCAAAACTGGGACATAAGACAGCATTTATCGGAAAGGTCGGAAATGACTTCTTCGGTAAACAGTTAAAGGAGGCAATTACTGAGGTGGGAATTGATGCCGCATATCTGAGCATGGATGACCAGGTTCATACGACTCTTGCCATGGTGCATACTTATCCGGATGGTGACAGGGATTTTTCCTTTTACCGCAATCCGGGGGCAGACATGATGCTTACTGAGGATGAGATACCGGAAGAACTGATAAAAGATTCGCGGATTTTTCATTTTGGAACGCTTTCTATGACTCATGAGGGAGTGCGTGCCGCAACAAAGAAGGCTGTCCGGATTGCCAGGGAAGCCGGTGCGTGGATTTCCTTTGATCCTAATCTGCGTCCTCCGCTATGGAATGATATGGAGGAAGCGAGAGAGCAGGTTCTCTATGGTCTGGAACATTGCCATATCCTGAAAATATCCGATAATGAGATACAATGGCTGACTGGAAAAACGGATTATACGGAAGGTGTGGAGTGGATCAACGAAAGATATCATATTCCTCTGATTCTCGTATCCATGGGGAAAGAGGGAAGCAGGGCATATTATAAAGAAGAAATGGTTGAAGTAAAACCGTTTTTACAGAAGAATACAATAGAGACTACCGGAGCCGGTGATACGTTCTGTGGCTGTGTGCTGCATTATATCTGCGAACATGGGCTGTCAGATCTGACAGAAGATAACCTGCAGGAAATGTTGACATTTGCAAATGCTGCTGCTTCCTTAATCACCACACGGAAAGGTGCGTTGAGAGTGATGCCGGAAACGGAAGAAATTTATGGGCTGTTAAACACAAAATGAAATTCTGAATGGGGAGAGCGGGGTCTATAGAAAATAAAGACTATAAAAATACCATTTTCGCTTGTATATGTCCACCTGAGTTTTATTGGGCTTTGCTCTATTAATAACATACAAACAGTGCTATAATAAAAGAAAAAAGGAGTATATTAATGGCGAGTAATAATTACTATGACGTAACCGAGTGGAATGTTGGCAATCCTTATGAGGACATAGGAGAGGTCATCAACAGCATTCTGGCAGACATAAAAAAGAGGCAGGTGGATTCTGATTCAAATGAAGGTGGAAAACCGGGGGCAGTAATTTACATGCCGCCGGGGGATTATCATCTTCGGACTCAGGTGGTGATTGATATAAGTTATTTGAAAATCATGGGTTCCGGACATGGGTTTGTATCTTCCAGTATCCGTTATAATCTTCCGAAAGACGAATGGGCTGATCTGCATGAAGTGTGGCCGGGAGGAAGCCGTATTCTTGTAGACTTGACTCCGGATTTCGAAAACGAATCCGCAGGAGCAGCATTTTATGTTGAACGAAGTGGTAATCCAAGAATCAGTTCCGTAGAATTTGAAAATTTCTGTATTGATGGACTGCATTTTGTGGATGATGGCTCCGGAATAGAGAATCCGGAAAATACATATACAAACGGGAAAACAGGTATCTATATTGCCGGCGCACAGGATTCATTTCGGATTACCGGTATGGGATTCGTCTATTTAGAGCATGGAATCACGATTTATCATGCAGATGCCCTGTCAATTCATGACAATTTCATAGCAGAATGTGGAAATTGTATCGAATTGAGAGGCTGGGGACAGGCTTCTAAAATAACCGATAATCTGATGGGAGCAGGTTATAAAGGATATTCCATTTTTGCACAGAATTTTGGAGGGCTTTTGATTACTGCAAATAATATTTTCCCGCGAGGCACAAGCAGTGTTCATTTTGATACTGTGGCACGGTCTGTGATTACAGGGAACCGATTTCATTCGTTCTATCCGGGAATGCTTGTGTTTGAAGGAAACTGCTCAGAAAATATGGTATCTTCCAATCATTTTTTGCGTGACAATGAACCCTGGGCACCGTTGCTTGGATATGATAATGGTCTGGATGATTTGTATGGTCTCTTACATATCAATGGTAATAATAATTCCATCATTGCCAATCATATTTCGGAGACTATATCTGTTGAAACAATCAGACCATCCGGTGCACAGCCTGTAATCATACATGTTGTTTCCGGCAAAGGAAATTATGTTTCGAATAATCATATTGTTGCTACTACGGAAGAGCCTGGTATGGAGACAGAAGCATCTGATTCCTGTTTTTCGGCACAGGTGAATGCTTTAACCAGTACAGATAAACGTATAGTACTTGATGTTACGGCAGTACTGGTAGAAAAAGAGTCGGTACAAAATACAATTCTTGATTCCGGAAGTGATAAACAGGTTATTCTGGACAGGCAAGTGAATGCCTTCAGGCCTACGCCGATGCCGGGAATTTTGCCCTTTTAATAGAGGAATCAGGTTATGAACATAATGGGAATTGATATAGGTACGACTACAATCAGTATCGTGCTTATGAATAAAGAGACAGGTACTTTGCTTGCCAGAGAGACCGTGAATCACCAGTCTTTTCTTATGGGCGAAGTTCCCGAGGAGAAGATTCAGGATGCGGAGAGGATACTGGCAGTAACAATAGAAAAAGTGAATGATATGATTGGTACCTATGGATGTCCGGACGGTATTGGATTCACGGGACAGATGCATGGAATGCTCTATGTGGATGCAGAGGGAAATGCGGTCAGTCCACTGTATACCTGGCAGGATGGAAGAGGAAATATACCGCTGGAAAATGGAAAAAATAGCGTGGAACTGCTGAAGGAAAAGATTGAAGATGCAGGGATGCTGGCAGCAGGATATGGTCTGGTCACGCATTATTATCTGCAAAGGAATGGTAGAATTCCTGAAAATGCTGTAAAAATGACCACAATCAGCGATTACATTGTTATGAAACTCTGCGGGTTGACCAGTCCAGTCATTGGGGTTGATATGGCTGCAAGCTGGGGTTGCTTTGATTTGGAAAAAAGGGAATTTCGGTATGCAGATCTGGAAAAGGCGGGTGTAAATATTTCCTATTTGCCTGAAGTTAAGAAGCAGTATGGTATGGCAGGGAAAACTTTACCGTGCAATGTACCTGAGGGAATTCCTGTGACGGTATCCATCGGGGATAATCAGGCGAGCTTTCTGGGTTCTGTAAAGAAACTGCAGGATACCGTTCTGATTAATGTGGGAACAGGAAGTCAGGTGTCTTTTGTTTCGGAAAATATTGTGACCTGCCAGGGAAATATCGAACTTCGTCCATGTACAGATGATAGTTATCTTCTGGTAGGGGCTTCCCTTTGCGGCGGCAGAGCTTATGCCATGCTGGAACAGTTTTACCGTGAAGTTTTCGGAAACATGAATGACAGCTATTATAATGCAATGAATCAACAGGCACAGGAATTTATAGAAAAGTATGGTACAGAGGCTGCCTGGAAGGTACGGACAACCTTCTCCGGAACCAGAAGCAACCCGGAGGAAAAGGGACAGATTACCAATATTGGTGTGGAAAACTTCCATCCGGGTGCCATGACAGTTGGTGTGATGGCAGGAATCCTGGATGAATTATATCAGCAGTATCAGGTAATGAGTGAACTGACAGGGAAAAAAGCTGCTCATCTGGTTGGTTCCGGAAATGGAATCCGAAGAAATCCTCTGATGCAGAAGCTGGCAGAGGAAATCTTTGGGTTGCCATTGGAAATTCCTGACTGTCAGGAGGAAGCTGCCTGTGGTGCGGCAGTGTCATTCCTATAAATCAATTCACCACAAACATATTTTGCACAAATTCCATACAGATCCAGTGCTCCATAGGCGGCACGTTCCAGACGCTGAGAAAGTGACAGTTCCATGGGATGCGGAATCAGTGAATCATCCAACACGATGGCACTGAAATCGTAATCCGGTTCGAAACTTCCTGCCCTGCCGAAGAATGAGCCGCCTCCTTTTGTTGCAAGAAAGAAAGCCTCACGGAAGGTCAGTGGTGACTGATTCTGGTCAATGAGCCGCCAGTAGAGTTTGGATACCTGAACTGCGTCACAGACAGCCCGGAACATAGAATCGACAAATATCTGATAAGCCTTCTGTGCGTAATCCAAATCAGAATATTTCGATTCCTCCGGAAATGTCTGCTGCTGCAGCCATTCCATCAGTTCCTGATCCATGCCCATGCTGCGGAAAGCGTACTGAGGAGCGTGGATATGCAGATCAACCAGACCTGGTATAATCAGCTTTCCGCTGTAATCATGGAGTGAAAGACATTCATACTCCTGCGGCAGTTTCTCGAATACACCTCTGGATGTTCCGTTTACACAGACTACATAGCCTGATGGTACGGTCAGTATTTCATCTTTAGAAATACTGTATATGATATCACCTTTCAGTACAAAGGAAGGATGCGTATTGTTGTTCATATCTAAAATCCTCCTATATGAAAATATTGTAATTATCAGGTATCATGACAATTATATTTTATCCTATAATTCTCAGCAAAACAATAATTATAAATGCAGCCAAATCACATTGTAAATCTTTTGGAAATCCGCTATACTGAATCCATAGAATTGTGTAGTAAGGAGGTCCCTATGGCAAAAAGAGTAGCGATTGGAATACAGGATTTTTCTGTTTTGATCCAGAATGAGTACTTTTATATTGATAAGACTTCTTTTATTAAAGAATGGTGGGAGAGTGGGGACAGTGTTACACTGATTAACCGTCCGCGTCGTTTTGGAAAAACGCTGAATATAAGCATGACAGAGCAGTTTTTTTCGGTGGATTATGCAGGCAGAGGAGACTTGTTTGAAGGTCTCTCCATCTGGAACGAGGAAGCGTACAGAAATCTTCAGGGTACATGGCCAGTCATCAGTCTTTCATTTGCAAATGTCAAGGAGACAACTTATATCAATGCAAGAAATAAGATTTGTCAGCTTTTGAGAAATTTATATATCAAATATTCTTTCATACGGGACAGTGATGTATTGACAGATGCAGACAGGATCTTTTTTGATCAGATTTTGTTAAAAGAGATGAATGATGCAGATGCAACGCTGGCATTATATCAGCTATCTAATTATTTATATCATTATTATGGAAAGAAAGTTATTATTCTTCTGGATGAATATGATACCCCTATGCAGGAAGCATATGTGGATGGATTCTGGAATGAACTGGTTGGATTTACCAGAAGCCTATTTAATGCCACATTCAAGACAAATCCTTGGCTTGAACGTGGTCTTATGACCGGGATTACGAGAGTAAGTAAAGAGTCTATATTTTCTGATTTAAATAATCTGGAAGTAGTGACAACAACATCTGATAAATATGCTGCTGCGTTCGGTTTTACGGAACAGGAGGTATTTGAAGCATTAGAGGAGTGCGGACTGGGAGAAGAGAAAAATAAAGTGAAACAGTGGTATGATGGATTTATTTTTGGAAATCACAGGGATATTTACAATCCCTGGTCTATTCTGAATTTCTTAGATAAGCGATATTTTACTACTTACTGGGCGAACACCAGCTCCAACAGTCTGATTGGGAAGCTTATCCGGGAAGGGGATCGGCGGATTAAGGAAAAGTTTGAGTGTCTTTTGAACGGCGGAACTATTTCGACTCCGATTGATGAGCAGATTGTCTATAACCAGCTTGATGACAATGAGGAGGCTGTATGGAGTCTTTTGCTTGCCAGTGGCTATCTTAAGGTTCTTTCTTATGACCGGTTAGATTTGTTGGAACCGGGGGAAGAACAGATGTATGAACTGACACTTACAAACTATGAAGTGATGCGTATGTTTGAAAGAATGGTGCACAGCTGGTTTTCGGGAGTAAAAGCTGATTATAATGATTTGATCAGGGCAATTTTGGCGGATGATATCGATGCAATGAATGCGTATATGAATCGGGTTTCTGTTCATACCTTCAGCTATTTTGATGTTGGGAAAAATCCGTCGGAAGAGGAGCCGGAACGGTTTTATCGTGGATTTGTTCTGGGAATGATGATAGAACTTCAGGATAAATATATCATCACTTCGAACAGGGAAAGTGGATTTGGAAGATATGATGTGATGTTTGAACCGAAGAATCCTCTGGAGAATGATGCAATCATACTGGAATTTAAGGTAATCAATAAGCGGAGAGAAAACAGTCTGGAAGATACAGTGAAGGAGGCTCTCCGTCAGATTGATGAGAAACAGTATGCGTCAGCGCTGATAGCAAGGGGAATTCCGGAGGATAGAATTCGTAAGTATGGATTTGCTTTTTCCGGGAAGAAAGTATTGATAGGATAAAATAAAAAGCAGCATCTGGACAAATAGAATTGCACAGATGCTGCTTTTTATATGTCTAAATCATAATTAAATCAGTCCCATCAAAGCCGGAAGTCCTGTGGACAGTACCGGTACAAATGTCACTGCCAAAAGCAAAAGGAACAATACGCCAAAGTACGGCAGCAGTGTTTTGGTGACATCCTCGATACGGATTTTGCTGATACCGCAGCCTACGAAAAGTACGGAGCCAACCGGCGGTGTGATGTTACCCATACACATGTTGAAAATCAGCATAACACCGAACTGGATATCGGTCATTCCCAGACTCTGTGCGATCGGAAGGAAGATCGGTGTGAAAATCAGGATGGCCGGTGTGATATCCATGAACATACCGATAACCAGAAGGATCACGTTCATCAACAGGAAGATTACAACCTTGTTTGTGGAGATGGACATGATACCGGAGCTGATTGCTGCCGGGATTCCTGAGTATGCCATAACGAAGGACATTGCTGAGGAGGCAGAAATCAAAAACAGGATGATACCGCTGGTGCATGCACTGTTTACCAGAATCTTGATAAAAGATTTCACGGTAAGGCTCTTATAGCAGATGGACAGGATCAGGCAGTACAGCACGCAGATACCTGCACCCTCTGTTGCTGTGAAGATTCCGCCTACGATACCGCCGATAACAATGACAATCAGCAGAAGGCTTGGAATGGCTTCCAGAGATACTTTTACAAATTCAGAAGCAGAAGGTGTTCCAGAGGTAGGGTATTTATGTTTTTTTGCATAAACGAAAGCTACGATCATGGCACCCAGACCCATCAGGATGCCCGGGATAAGACCGGCCATAAACAGGGTGGAGATAGATACACCGCCTGCTACGGTAGAGTATACGATGAAGGCACTGGTCGGAGGGATCAGAAGTCCGGTAGGTGCTGAAGCAATATTGGCAGCAGTAGCGAATGCCGGGTCATATCCTTCTTCTTTCTGAATCGGGTAGATACATCCGCCCATAGCTGAAGCTGCGGCTACGGAAGAACCGGAGAGAGCACCGAACAGCATATTTCCCACGATATTGGCCTGAGCCAGGGAACCGGGAATGCGTCCTACGAACAGTTTTGCGAAGTTTACCAGACGGCGGGCGATACCACCGTTATTCATAATATTTCCAGCCAGAATGAACAGGGGAATTGCCAGAAGAGAAAAGCTCTCCACACCACTGTTCATTTTCTGCATGGTGATAAAGGTAATCTGATCCCAGGAGAGGGATGACATTGCGGTTACAATAGATGAAATAACAATGCTGACGGAAATCGGGCATCCAAGAAACAGCAGGATACCGAATACCGCAAAAAGGATAACGGTTGTAAGAACTATATTCATGATTCATTTCCTCCTTCGATAGTATTTCCGGTGACATCTTCATAAATGTTGATAATCTGTGCGATAATGATGAAGATTCCGGAGATCGGAGCCATAGCGTACACCAGACTTCTCGGGATTCCCAGAAGAGCGGAGTATACTTTCTGTGCACTCAGTGCCAGTTTGAATCCACCGATGGTGATAACAAAAATTGCAAATACAAGAATCAGTACATCGATAACAGCCATCAGCATTCTGCGTTTTGCAGGAGTGAGTTTATCGAGAATCAGTACCAGGCTCATATGCTGTCTGGTAAGGAACGCATAGGCAGCACCGATAAATCCGGTCCAGATCAGGAAATAACGTACCAGTTCTTCCGTAAAGGCAGCCGGGCTGTTCAGGATGTAACGGGTAAATACCTGATATAATACCAGAATTGTCATAATGGACAACAGGATGGTAGCGATACCGGCCAGAAGCTTTGCCAGTACCTTTTTTACGGTAGTTAAAATCTCTTTCATGTGGTGCCTCCCTTATTCTACAGAATTAATGATATTCAGCAGGGTCTGTACGCCCGGATATTCCTGACAGTACTCATCGATCATACCGCTGGTTGCCTCACGGAATGCGTCTTTGTCCACATCATTGACAAATTCTACACCCATGGTTGTAGAAGCTTCCTCAATAGCCTCCTCAATAGCCGCATCCCACGCAATTTTGTGACTTTCTGTGGAAGCGTGTGCAGCTTCCAGAATAATCTGCTGATCTTCCGGGCTGATGGTGTTCCATACTTTGGCACTCATAACCATAACATCGGGAATCATGGCATGCTGGTCAGTGGAATATACTTTACAGATTTCTCCGTGTTTACCGGTGGTAAGTGCAGTCTCATTGTTTTCGGTTCCGTCAATGATACCTGTCTGCAGAGAGGTATATACATCACCGTAGGACATGGCTACCGGGATACCGCCCAGAGCATTCAGCATATCAGTCTGAGATTTCATATCCTGTACACGGATTTTTAATCCTTTCAGATCTTCCGGTGTGTGGATGGCCTTATTCTTGGTATAGAAAGAACGGGCACCGGAGGTATAGTAGGTCAGAGTGACAAAACCGTCATCCTCAGAGGAAAGGAAGAAATCCTGCATTTCCTGAGAATCCATCACATGATAGAAGTCTTCGGTATCGTCAAAAATATAAGGCAGACCAAAGGTGTGGTAAGATTCATTGTAAGTAGCCAGACCTGGTGCAGATACTTTTGTCATGGAAATAACACCTGCCATCAGCTGTTCCATGTTTTCATTTTCGGAACCAAGCTGACCGTTGGGAAGAATACGAACCTGAATTCTTCCATCTGTTTCTTTTTCTACCTGTTCAGCGAACTCTGTCATGGCGATATGCACGGTGTGTGTTTCGCTGAGACCGTGGGCGAGAGTGAGTACCAGTGGTTTTTCCGCAGTGGCCTCTTCACTGGTAGCTGCACTGCTGCCGGAGCATCCGGTCAGTCCGGTAACGGCCAGCATCATGGCTGCCGCAAATGCTGCTAATTTTTTCATTGTGTTCTTCCTCCTGTTTACATTCCTATTAAGTCAAACTGTTCAAATGAAACCAGAACCTGGTAATTCTTTTTCGGATTCGGGTATTTGATCTGAACAGATTTCAGACGCTGGCTGTAGTACCAGCCGCATGCTGCTTCCTCGAATTTTCTGCGGTGCAGGAAATGAGGGATCATTTCTCCGTCTACAGTCACCCAGTAAGGAGCTTTTTCTCTGTGAATCATATCCACATACATGGTCTCCACAGACGTCTGATAACTTCCTTCCAGTTTGAAATCCAGATAGGTGCGTTCTCCTGTGGTCAGGGTGATGTTTGTTTTCAGATAGTCACCTTTCTCGTAATTCATGGAAACACCGTCATCTTCATACAGACAGAACTGACTGTCTTTGTCGGCTGCACACAGAATAGAAATTCCGGTTGCCTGCTGAGTAGCGAGATTATTCAGTTTATTTGCTGCCATCGGAATGATAGCGCCGCTTCTCACAAACAGAGGAATACTGCTGATGGTTACCGGGATTTCAATGGTCTGTCCTCCGGCATAAGCTTGCCTGGTATAGAAGTCATAGAAAGTATCACCTTCCGGCAGATAGATGCTTCGGGTTGTTGCTCCTTTTTCTACCACGTTGGCAACCAGCAGGGAATCTCCGAACATGAAGTCCACACCTTCTTCATAACATTTCGGGTCATTCTGGAAAGCACTGCACATAGCTTCCATGATCGGAAGACCTGTTTCATGAGCTCGTTCTGTCAGAGAATACAGATAAGGGCTCAGCTGATAACGGAATTCGATTGCTTTTCTAATATCGTCTTTCAGGTCACTATACATCCATGGTTCGGTTACTGTATTGTCCGTGTTGGTAGAATGGATAGAGAAACGCGGCTGGAAGATTCCGTTCTGAATCCAGCGGATAAAAAGTTCTCCTTCCGGTGCCGGGCCATAGAAGCCGCCGATATCACAGCCCTGGTTGGCAACTCCGGAAAGTCCCATGCCAAGAATGGTGGCGATATTGTATTTCAGTGCTTCCCAGCAGGTCAGGTTGTCACCGGCCCAGGTCTGTGCGTAACGCTGAATACCGCAGTGTCCGGAACGGCATACAATATACGGTCTGGTATTTTCAAATGTCTCATGAATAGCCTCATCTGTGATATGGCACATGATGTTTGACATCACAGACTTCAGCTGCCCAATGGTTCCGCCCTTTCCTTCAAAATAACAGCGGCAGTCTTTATCAACCATACTGTCATACTCACAGTTATCATTCCATACGGAACAGGTGCCGTAGTCCAGAACATGTTCTTTCAAAAGCTCTTTCCAGTACTTACGAGTGTCAGCGTTGGTGTAATCCACGAATACGCCTTTACCGCCCCACCAGGTTCCTACACCCGGTTCGTCGCTGTTGCTTGCTTTTACAAACATATTTTTCGCTTTCATCTCTTCCAGCATGGGGTGGAGCAGCAGCATACCCGGTTTTACGTTAGGAGTTACGGTGATTCCACGGTCGGCCATCTGTTTGAAGAAATTTTTCGGATCTTTGAAACGTTTTTTGTTCCAGGTAAATACGCAGCGTTTTACTCCCTGGTCGGTCTCTACCGTACAGTAGCCGGAAGAAAGCTGGAAGCCATCCACAGGAATCTGTTCTTCTTTTGTGGTATCGATAAACTCCACAATCGCATCATCACAATCGGATTCCAGTTCCGGATAATACATGGAAGAACCCAGATATCCCAGTGCATAGCGGGGAAGGAGAGCAGATTTTCCGGTCAGGTCTGTGTAGCGTTCTACGACTTCACGGACAGTAGGACCTGCGATCAGGAACAGATCGATATCTCCGCCGTCTGCACGGTAACGGCTGTGCATTTTCCAGTAATTACTCTTTTCTTTTCCCATATCGAAGTCGCACTCATAAGTGTTGTGGTAGAAATACCCAACAGCCTTTTTCGTTGTGCGGTTCAGTTTGATGTAGAATGGAATGTGTTTGTACAGAGAATCCGTTTCTTTGGGATTGTATCCCATAGCATCCTTCGGACTCATGTTCATGAACTTCTGAGCTTTATTCAGCTCTCCGCTCTTTTCACCAAAACCGTAGAAACAGTCATCCGGTGAGATTTCACTGGTGTGGATACGGCGGTGGTTGCTGTCCTCCTGGTAAGCCAGATCCACGATATCTGCGTGGAGCATGGTTCCTTCGGAATCATACACACAGATGCGGAAAGGATCTTTTTCAATCACTGCTTTCAGAAGTTTTCCCTGAATCACTGCTGTTGTTTCTCCGTCTGTCAACTCTGTCTCAGCGGCTGTGATTCGTCTGCGGTAATTCTTCATGAATTCGTCCATGCGGTCTTCCCATGCTGTCATAACCAGACTGTAGGATTCCTCTGCAAAATCACCGTCAAATCCCGCACGGATACGGATGATGGAATCTGTGAGAAAAAGTACACGGATTTCTGCTCCATCGGTGAGAATGGAAACGTAATTGTCCTGCTGTTTTACTGCAAGAACCTTGGTACAGATTTTCATTACCTGCTTCCTCCTTGTTGTTAGTATGCTTAAATAATAAGGAAAAAGCAGGTGCAAAACCAGACGGAAATTGATGTGTATGTCGTGTTTTTTTACATATCTTGCTCTATATAGGGAATCATGTTATGATACAGAAAAGCTGTGTGGAGGGATAGAAATGATTGATCAGGCAGGAATCCGAATGGCTCAGGGAGAGAGTATTGCCGGAGAAAGAATTTCCGGTGTGAACGATAACATGATGAAGTCACATTATCATAATTATTATGAACTATATTACCTGGAAGACGGGGAACGCTATCATATGATGGAAGATGACCTGTATCAGATGCATGCCGGAGAAATGATTTTATTCTCTCCCTATGTCATGCACCGTTCTTACGGTGAGAATGATGTTCCATTTAAACGGATCGTGCTGTATTTTCAACGGGAGGACATCCATTCCCAGGAACTTTTGTGTGCACTGGATGAAAACAACGGAATGTACTGCCCGGAGCCGTCTGTCCGGCAGAAATTACATCGAATTCTTGAGGAGCTGATCCGGGAGTTTGAAAATCCTACAGAGTTTTACAGAGAATACCGAAAAACATTATTGAATATGTTTTTATTTACCATGCTGATGCAGACGCAAAGGATGAAACCGGAAGAAAAGAAAAATGCCGACAGAATCCGTGTGATAATCAATTATATTCATCAGCATTATCAGGAGAATATTACACTGCAGAGTCTGTCTTCCCGATTTTATATCAGTCCAAGTTATCTTTGCCGTGAATTCAAAAAACATACCAACAGCACGATTGTGCAGTATACCAATGTGACCCGTGTGATGAATGCACAGCGCAAACTGATGGAGACCGATAATAACATTACTCAGATTAGTCAGGAGACGGGATTTTCCAATCTGACACATTTTAACCGGGTATTTAAATCTGTGACGGGAATCACACCCTCCGGATATAGGAAAAATCACCAGAACCTGATTGGGGGATATCTGGATTAAAAAACAAAAATTTCCAGCATATTTGCACTCTGTCGTGAGCATATTAAGAACAGCAAACGAAAAGGAGATGCAGATTATGAAAAAACAATGGAAAAAGTGGTTGAAGGCTGCTGTTTTTGCATCAGCGATAGTTGTACTGGCCGGCTGTGGTGGCAACGGCAATAATGGAAATGTAAATGATGCCACCAGCGGACAGGAGAATACGACGAATGACAATGGTACAAACAATAACGGTACCAATAATAATGGAACCGGAGTGAATGACAACAACATGGTTAACGACAATACCGGCAATAATAACGCAACGGATAATAATACAACCAACAATAACACAACCGGAAACAATGGGGTGAATGATAACACCAACAACGGCGGTGTGATCGAGGATCTGGGTGAAGATGTTGGCCAGGGAATCAAGGATGTGGGAGAAGGAATCGGTCAGGGTGTGGAAGATCTGACCGGAAACGGAACCAACAATAATGGAAATGTCAATAACGGAACAAATAATAATGAAACCAATAACAATACCGGAAATAACGGTACTACTTCGGTGAATCCGTAAACGCTTGCCCCGCTGATAAAAAAATGGTATTATCAATGCATGGAAAGGAGCGAATAGTATGAGATTTCGGCCATGCATTGACATACATAATGGAAAAGTAAAACAAATTGTAGGAGGAAGTCTCCAGGATCGGGGAGATCAGGCTGTAGAAAATTTTGTGTCTGAACAGGATGCATCATTTTACGCTCGTCTGTACGAATCATTGGGGATTCGTGGAGGGCATATCATTCTTTTAAATCCGGCGGCTTCTCCTTTTTACGAAGCAACGAAACAGCAGGCCCTGCAGGCATTGCGCGCATATCCCGGCGGGCTGCAGGTGGGAGGCGGTATTCATGACGGGAATGCCCATGAATTTCTGGATGCAGGAGCCAGTCATGTGATTGTGACATCTTTTGTATTTCGGGATGGAAGAATCAGCTGGGAGAATCTGGAACGCCTGGAGAAAGCAGTGGGAAAAGAACATCTGGTGCTGGATCTGAGCTGCCGGAAAAAAGAGGGGCAATATTATATTGTGACAGACCGCTGGCAGAAGTTCACAGAGGTTCCGGTGACACGGCAGACATTACAGGAATTTTCCTCACATTGTGATGAGTTTTTGATTCATGCAGTTGATGTGGAAGGAAAGGCTTCCGGTATCGAGACGGAACTGGTAAAACTTCTGGCAGAATGTGAGCCTATGCCTGTAACGTATGCAGGAGGGGTGGGAAGCTTTGCTCATCTGGAACAGCTTCGGCAGGCAGGCCATAATCATGTGGATGTTACAGTAGGAAGTGCTCTGGATATATTTGGCGGGCATATGGAATTAGAAAGAGTTTTGTCGTTTTGCAGCGATTCCATGAATTAACTGTAAAAAATGTGAAAATAACATGAATATTCGAATAATAGTTGCCAAAGTACAGACAAATTGATATAATAGATGTACTTACAGAAGTACACAAAAGCTTTTGGTAAAATAAAAGGCGAAGGGGTTGGCAGCATGAAATTTATTATCAGCGGAAAAAATATCGAAGTAACAGAAGGTCTGAGAAAAGCAATCAATGAAAAACTGGGAAAGCTGGAAAGGTATTTTACACCTGAGACGGAGATTCATGTAACGTTAAGTGTAGAGAAAGAAAGACAAAAGATAGAGGTGACGATTCCGGTCAAAGGCAACATTATCCGTTCCGAGCAGGTCAGCAGTGATATGTATGTATCCATCGATCTGGTAGAAGAAGTGATTGAACGTCAGCTTCGCAAATACAAAACCAAGATTGTAAACAAACAGCAGGGAACAGGTAACTTCCAGAAAACATTTGTGGAAGATGATTTTATCGAAGATGAAGATGTCAAGATTATTCGTACCAAACGTTTTGGCATCAAACCCATGTATCCGGAAGATGCATGCGTACAGATGGAATTACTGGGACATAACTTCTTCGTATTCAGAAATGCTGAGACAGACGAAGTAAATGTTGTATACAAAAGAAAAGGAAATACTTACGGACTCATTGAACCAGAGTGCTAAGCGTTAACAGTTGACTAAGGGGCGGGTACATAGACACCAAAGTGTCTATGTACCCGCCCCCATTACTTTTGTTGTTGCTGAAATTTAAAGTTGTCTATTGACTGATTAAGTGTTAGAATAGTATTTGTATGTAACTATAGGCTGAATGAAATGATTAAATGGATTGTTCAGGAGTGCAGGCCTGAACAGATATTAATATTAACAGGAGTGACTATATGAAATTAGTTGAGAAATTCTTCGGAACGCATAGTTCCAGAGAACTGAAGAGAATCATGCCCCTGGTAGATAAGATTGAAGATCTTCGTCCAACCATGCAGGCAATGTCAGATGATGAACTGAAGGATCAGACCAGAAAGTTTAAAGAAAGGCTGGCCAAAGGAGAAACTCTGGATGATTTGCTTCCGGAAGCTTTTGCGACGGTTCGTGAAGCTGCAAAGCGAGTATTGGATATGGAGCATTACCGGGTACAGCTGATCGGTGGTATTATTCTGCATCAGGGTCGTATTGCGGAGATGAGAACCGGTGAAGGTAAGACTCTTGTTTCTACTTGTCCGGCATATTTGAATGCGCTGGAAGGAAAGGGAGTTCATATCGTAACTGTCAATGACTATCTGGCAAAGCGTGATGCGGAGTGGATGGGAAAGGTTCATGAGTTCCTGGGGCTGACTGTCGGTGTGGTTCTGAACTCCATGAAAAATGATGAAAGACGGGAGCAGTATGCCTGCGATATTACTTATGTGACAAATAACGAGGATGGTTTTGATTATCTTCGTGATAACATGGTTATTTATAAAGAACAGCTGGTACAGAGAGAACTGAACTATGCTATTATCGATGAGGTAGACTCTGTATTGATTGACGAGGCACGTACTCCTCTGATTATTTCCGGCCAGAGCGGTAAATCCACCAAACTATATGAAGTTTGTGACATTCTGGCAAAGCAGCTGGAACGTGGTGAGGCCAGCGGCGAGATGACCAAGATGACTGCCATTATGGGTGAGGAAATCATTGAGACCGGTGATTTCATTGTCAATGAAAAAGATAAGGTAGTCAATCTGACAGAGGAAGGTGTGAAGAAGGTAGAGAAGTTCTTCAATATCGAGAACCTGGCAGATCCGGAAAATCTGGAGATTCAGCATAATATCATTCTGGCTCTGCGTGCACATAATCTGATGTTCCGTGATCAGGACTATGTAGTGAAAGATGATCAGGTATTGATCGTAGATGAATTTACCGGACGTATCATGCCGGGAAGAAGATACTCGGATGGTCTGCATCAGGCCATTGAAGCGAAGGAACATGTAAAAGTCCGTCGGGAAAGCAAGACACTGGCAACGATCACTTTCCAGAACTTCTTCAATAAATATAAGAAAAAGGCAGGTATGACCGGTACGGCGCTGACAGAAGAGCAGGAGTTCCGCGAGATTTATGGTATGGATGTTATTGAAATTCCTACCAATCGTCCGGTACAGCGTATTGATAATGATGATGCTGTATACATGACCAAAAAGGAAAAGTTCCGTGCGGTTGTGAATGAAATCAAGGAAGCACACGCAAAGAATCAGCCGGTACTGGTGGGTACGATTACCATTGAGACGTCTGAACTTCTCAGCAATATGCTTCGCAGAGAAGGGATTCAGCATAATGTATTGAATGCCAAGTTCCATGAAATGGAAGCTGAGATCGTAGCACAGGCCGGTGTGGCAGGAGCTGTAACGATTGCTACCAACATGGCCGGCCGTGGTACGGATATTAAGCTGGATGATGAGGCAAGAGCGGCTGGTGGTCTGAAGATTATCGGTACAGAGCGTCATGAATCCAGACGTATCGATAATCAGCTGCGCGGTCGTTCCGGACGTCAGGGAGATCCGGGTGAGTCCCGCTTCTATATTTCTCTGGAAGATGATCTGATGCGTCTGTTTGGTTCTGAGAAGCTGATGTCTGTATTTTCCAGCCTGGGTGTGGCTGAAAACGAGCAGATTGAGCACAAGATGCTTTCCAGTGCCATTGAAAAAGCTCAGAAGAAGATCGAGAGCAACAACTACGGAATCCGTAAGAACTTGCTGGAATATGACCAGGTAAATAATGAGCAGAGAGAGATTATTTACAAAGAGCGTCGCCGTGTTCTGGATGGAGAGAACATGAGAGATGCCATCTGTAAGATGATTACAGATACCATTGATAATACACTGGATATGTGTATCAGTGATGATGTGGATCCAGAAGAATGGGATCTGGTAGAACTGAATACAATTCTTCAGCCAATCATTCCGCTGAAGACGGTTACCACGGAACGCGTGAAAAAAATGAAAAAGAATCAGCTGAAGCAGGAACTGAAAGAAGAAGCTATCAAGCTGTATGAGACAAAAGAAGCAGAGTTCCCGGAACCGGAACAGATTCGTGAACTGGAACGTGTGGTACTTTTGAAAGTCATTGACCGGAAGTGGATGGATCACATCGATGATATGGAGCAGCTTCGTCAGGGTATCGGTCTGCAGGCTTACGGACAGCGTGATCCAAAGGTAGAATATAAGATGAGTGCCTTTGATATGTTCGATAACATGATCACCAGTATTCAGCAGGACACTATCCGGCTGCTGTATCATGTACGGATTGAGCAGAAAGTGGAAAGAGAACAGGTTGCCCAGGTTACAGGAACGAACAAAGACGAATCTACCCAGAAGGGACCTGTACGCAGGGCACAGGATAAGGTATATCCCAATGATCCATGTCCGTGTGGAAGCGGAAAGAAATACAAACAGTGCTGCGGACGAAAGAAAATCTGATATGATGGGTGAGGGGTGACTAGGGGACGGGTACATAGACACTATTTGTGTCTATGTACCCGTCCCCTAGTCACCCCCGTCCCCTAGTCACCTCCTTATTTTATTGGATGAATATGACACGCCTATGCAGGAAGCTTATGTGGATGGGTACTGGAAAGAAATGGATGCCTTTACAAGAGATTTGTTCAATTCCACATTTAAAACGAATCCCTGCATGGATGATGCTGTCATTTTAGAATTTAAGGTAAGAAATAAAAGGAAAGAAGCCAGTCTGGAAGATACGGTACAGGAGGCACTGCAGCAGATAGAGAAAAAACAGTATGCGGAACGGCTGACAGCACGGGGAATCCCGAAAGAACATATCCGCAGTTATGGATTTGCGTTTCAGGGGAAGACTGTGCTGATAGGTGAATAAAGACAATTATAGGATAGGGACGGTTATGTAGTCACAACGGTGACTATATAACCGTCCCTTGTTACTGGTTACTGTTCACTTCATTGGTAATTTGTGCATACATGCATTGACAGGGAATTATTATTAGAGTATTATAAATACATAATTATTGCGTTGAATATAGGGAGAGGGGGATTCCAATGTACAAGTAAGAGAACAGAACATTATCATGATCAGAAAGAAAGGTAAGAAGATTATGAAAAATACCATTAGAAAAATTCTACTTATATTTCTGGGGATTATTTTTATTGTGATTTTAGGGGTATTTTTCAAACCATATAAATTTCAATTGCCAGATGATGCAGACAAAATAGTTGTGAAATATAATGACAAAACGTATATTCTTCAAAATGATGATTTGAAAGATATATTGTCTTATTTGAAAAATTTGGATGTAAAGGATGGAAGAATTACAATCCCACCCTACCAGAGAGGCTTTACTTTTGATTTTTATCGCAGAGATACCAAGATAAAAACGATCTATTTTACATACGTGGAAGAACTATATACATATGATTCATACCCAATACGTCATAGAATTGCATCCGGTGAAATAGGTGAATATTTGATGGACTATTTAACTGCATTTGATATTCGTGAGACAATCAAAAAATTAGATGATATGGTTTCAGAAACTGAATTGGAAAAGACTACATCAGATTTTGAAATATTGAAGAAATTATTGAGTGATGAGAGTAATTTTGAATATTCCATAGATGAAGCATATGGATATACACTCATAATTTCTGATACAGGTTTTCGAAAAATCATAGATGGCGAATTCAATGAGTTTATGTCAGGAGAACTGCATGTTCATGTAAATGACTCTGGTTTTCAATTAGCGGAATTGTACATTAGTTATATTCCGGATGGTGATAAAGATAATGCACAGGAAATAACAATGATATTCAAGTGATGTGCTATCGGGAAAGCAGGCCAGTGAAACGTAAGAATATTTAAAACGGCTTATACCAGTATAATCCACGTTAATGACCGTGGATTATACTGGCTATTTTAAATCCATAGCCTGCCTTATATTGAATCTGAATGACTTAAAGGTTGTAAAATTCTGTTTTTCATTCTACTTCCTCAAGATTGTCATAGATTGGAACATCTATAAATGATTCGTGGATGAATGGATATGTCCCTACATACTCATTTTCCAGATATAGATCATAT
>JBJELU010000012.1:0-4790 GCA_051879355.1 Oliverpabstia sp. | reverse complement strand
CCGCCTTCAAATACACCTGTCTTTCTCTGCATATACATGCTTCTGTCAGAGAAAATGAGACAAAACAGGTAACGGAAGATGTCCATCACAGGGATTCCTTTCATTTTTCCGGCATTGCACTGAAAAAGGAGCTTTCCGACTTGGAATTCCTTCAAAAATTTTGTGGCAGAATCAAAAATCTCATTTCCGTTTTCTGTTTTATGTGGTATACTTGACATGGCATAAATCTCCTTGCTGTGTGATTGTATTTCGTAACTCAATTATACCACATGCAAGTGATTTATGCCTTATTTTATGTGTTAAAGTATTGATTTTTCAGGGTTCATCACACCAAATGGTGTGGGAAGTTTGAGTTATGTATTCTAAGGACGAAAAAATCAAAAGGCTAAGAGCTGCAACAGAAACAGTGGAAGAATTTGTTATGGCTGGTTCTATGAATAGTTTTTATGAACATTTTGACCCATTATTTCGCCTGGCAGTTTATCTGACGGCTGATCAAAAGACTCGTGTAGAGAGAGTACACAGCAGGGCACTTGAACGATTCGGAAATCGCATTTTGCCGAATGGTGATATGTCTGAAGCACATCAATCATTTTTAAAAGATGTGGCAGGTTACGATTATGGGACGAGTTCCTGTAATAGTGAACAGCATGAGGAGTGGCTTAATCAGTTGACTTGTCCTATTCTTAGACTTGATGGTTGTGAAAAATTGGAGAATAATGCGAAAGTTATTGTTGAAATGTATCAGAGGATAGACCTCATGAGGTGCTGATTTGTAACCTGGACACAGAACTGTCCCCTTTCCGTGTATGAATCTCCCATGAACTGAGTAAAATATAACAGACCCCATCATCAGGGGAATGCGGCGTGATTTTGAAAAGGAGATGTTCGGATGGCTGCAGGTTGTATTTTGCTTTTGGGTATTTTTGTTTTTCTGGTGTTTTTCTGTGCAGTTTTGCAGGAAAGCAGGCATGACAGGGAAACTTCTGACAGGGAGCAGGAGGCGTTCCTGCGGGAATGGAGGGCGAACAGGGTTGCAAAAAGTCGAAATTTACGGTATGATGGTAAAGACTCAAAAAAAATGAAAGAGTTTGATACTGGAGGAGAACAAAATGATTACGGTAAAACCATCCATAGAAATCGTAAGTAATAATGACTATAAGGAAATGCTGACCAAGCTGGAGAGGATTGGCAGAGTCTGCTATAAAAGTGAAGATTATATCAAAGAAGGTTCCGCAGAGAAGTTTCTGAAAGGGATTGTGAAGAGGGGCCATGAGTCTGTTATTGAACATGAGAGTATTACTGTTCGTGTGACCTGTGACAGAGGAGTTACCCATGAAATTGTCCGTCACCGTATCGCCAGCTACAGCCAGGAAAGTACCCGCTACTGTAACTATACCAATGACAAGTTCAGTAATCAGATTTCCTGTATTGATATTGCTACAGGATTTGAGTACGATTTGAATGACGAGAATGACCGGAAGAAGTATGAAATCTGGAATAATGCCATGAATGCGGCAGAGCAGTATTATTTCCAGATGATTGAAGCCGGTGCAAAGCCGGAGGAAGCCAGAAGTATTCTTCCGAATTCTCTGAAGACAGAGATTGTGATGACGATGAATCTGAGAGAGTGGAGACATTTTATCCGTCTGCGTGCCAGCAAGAGAGCCCATCCGCAGATTCGTGAGATTACAGAGATGATAAGAAAAGAATTCGCAGAGAGATACCCGGTATTCTTTGAGGATCTGGTACCGGAAGAAAACTGAATGTTTTACTCGTAATTGTGAAGATACTGAACAGTTACGAACGGGATGAATCATATGCAGGAATCTCACGGAGTATAGAAAGAAAAGATACTCTGTGAGGTTCCTGCATTTTCATTTTTACAGTTATAGCAAAGGAGTGATTCATATGACAATAAGGAAACTGGCCAGGATGTTATTTGTAATAAACGGCCTCCAGTTTTTACTGGGAGGCGGGATTTTAATCGGTCTGTGGAATCATTTATTTGAACAGTCTGATTTTGTGCTGAGCCTGGCATTGGGATTGATGCTGTTCAGCAGCCTGCTGACGATTGGAGGATTATTTTCCTTTACTCATTATCAGAACCTGAGTTATCGGGAAAGTATGGGAAATCTGGAAAAATTGAACAGTAAGCTGCGGGAGCAGAGGCACGATTATCTGAATCAGATGCAGATTGTCTATGGCCTTCTGGAACTGGAAGAATATGAGGAAGCCAGGGATTACATGCGGCCGATTTTCAAAGATGTTATGAAAGTCAGCCGGGCAATGAAGACGTCGCAGCCCGCGGTCAATGCGCTGCTTCAGGCAAAGCTGGAAGCTGCGGAGAGGCTGGGAATCGATTTTTATCTCGAGGTAGCCACTCAGCTTACGGAGCTTCCCATGGAGCCCTGGGAACTTTGCAAGGTGCTTGCTAATCTGATTGACAATGCCATGACTGCTGTGGAGCATCTGGATGGGGAAAAAAGTATCAGGCTGGAAATGAGAGAGCATAAGGAAGAGTATCAGATTGCGGTTCATAACAATGGCCCTGTTATACCGGAGAAAAACAGAAAGTTGATTTTTAATCAGGGGTTTACCACGAAGGAAGGCGAGGGTCATGGCATGGGGCTTTCCATTGTTACCGGGGTATTGAAAGAGGTTAAAGGAAGTATTCAGGTGGAAAGTACGGATGAGGAGACATCATTTTTTGTAAAGATTCCGAAAAGAAAACGAAGAGGACTGTCATTTGCGGGAATGAAAGTGACAGGATAGGTCTAAAAATGCATAATTAGTGGATTTCCTCTTTCATTTTCAGAAAAATACGATACAATAAATAAAAAATAGAAATAAAGAGAGGAGGGAGAACCATGGATGGTCTGACAATTCTTGGATTATTGTGTTTGCTGGCCGGTTTTATCTTTGTGGGGATTGAAATGGTAGTTCCGGGATTTTCAGTTCCCGGAATCAGTGGAATTGTCTGTCTGATCGCAGGAGTATTTCTTCTGGCAGATACGGTGATGGAAGGATTTTTTATTACGGTCATTGTACTGGCATTACTTGGCATATTAATGGCAGTGATGTTGTATCTATTATCAAAAGGAAAATTCCGGTCACCGATTATTCTGGAAGAAGAACAGAAAAGTACGGAAGGTTATCTCAGTTCCAGTGATTTGAAATATCTTCTGGGGAAAAAAGGAGTTGCTATGACAGATCTTCGTCCAACAGGTGTCGGACAGATTGATGGAATCAATTTCGATGTAATTTCTGAAGGAAACTACATATCAGCCGGTGAACCTGTGGAAATTATTAAAGTAGAAGGCTCAAAGTTAATTGTGAGGGTAAGCAAGGAGGATAAGTGATGGAGAATATTTTATTGATAGCAGTATTGGGGATTTTGGGATTGCTGGTTATCCTGTTTTTTGTATTTGTTCCTGTTGGTCTGTGGGTGTCATCTCTGGCAGCCAATGTCAAGATCAGTATTTTCAATATGATCGGTATGAAACTGAGAAGAGTAAAACCTGCTAAAATCGTAATGCCTCTGATCAAAGCAAGAAAAGCAGGTCTCAATCTGGGAGTGAATCAGCTGGAAGCTCATTATCTGGCTGGTGGTAATGTGGATAATGTGGTAAATGCACTGATTGCATCAGAACGTGCAGGAATTGAATTAAAATTTGAAAAGGCAGCAGCAATCGATCTGGCAGGACGTAACGTGCTGGAAGCTGTAAAAATGAGTGTTAATCCGAAAGTTATTGAGACCAGCAATGTGTCAGCAGTGGCAAAAGACGGTATTGAGCTTCTGGTAAAAGCCCGTGTCACAGTGAGAGCGGATCTGGAACGTCTGGTAGGTGGTGCAGGTGAGGCTACTATCCTTGCCCGAATCGGTGAAGGGATTGTAACTACCGTAGGTTCTGCTATTTCACATAAAGAAGTGCTGGAAAACCCGGATGATATTTCAAAACGTGTGCTGAAGAAAGGTCTGGATTCCGGAACAGCATTCGAGATTCTGTCTATCGATATTGCGGATATTGATGTGGGAAGAAATATCGGTGCACAGCTGCAGAGCCTGCAGGCGGAAGCTGACAAAAATATTGCACAGGCAAAAGCAGAGGAACGCCGTGCGATGGCGGTAGCGAGAGAACAGGAGATGCGTGCTTACGTTGTGGAAGCGGAGGCAGAGGTTCCGAAGGCAATGGCATATGCTTTAAGAGAAGGGAAGCTTGGTGTTATGGATTACTATGAGCTTCAGAATCTGAAAGCAGATACAGCCATGAGAGAAACCATCGGAAATGACGGTCAGGAAAAGGTAATCCTGGATAAATAAAGGGGGAACCGGAATGAGTCGTATGATGTGGGATATGAGCAATATGATTGCCCGTGGGTTCCGTTCCGGTATCCATTCCGGACATGGGCAGGTGTCCATGATTTCCACAGGTAAGGAGTGGCTGAAATCAGGAAAAAAGAAAAATCAGCCGGATAATAAGAAGAAAATCACAGATTCTATGAGTACCTTTAAGAATCTGAAGGTGGAAGAGCAAACTTCGGTTACGGAAGCGGAAGAAAATATCCAGGAAATGCAGACGTCAAAGACAGAAGTTGTGGCTGCAGTTACTCCGGCAGTGAATATACATAAGGAAGACAGGAGTGCGAGACTTCGGGAGGCTGTTCTTTGGTCTGAAATTCTTGGGGAACCGACAGCAAAGAAACGGCAGCGGAAAAGAATGGAGCAACGATATGGCAATCAGAGTTATGCTGGTAGAAGATGAGGCGGGTATCCGCCTCATTCTTCG
>JBJELU010000011.1:0-190567 GCA_051879355.1 Oliverpabstia sp. | reverse complement strand
TCGACGGGGCTAATGTTTCAATTATTTTGGGACATTTTCAAAAATGCTTGACACAACTTTTTTATATTTTTTCACTTTTTAGGACGGAAATTCAAAAACCACTCAATGAAACGGCCTGAAGTCCACATAACAAACATCTAATCCTGCCAGAATCGGTATGAAATAACACATTGCTGTGTGACCACTAACGCAGAAATGCTTCTGCAATCCTAAGATCTTCAGGCGTAGTAATCTTAATGTTCTGATAGGATCCTTCATATAGTTTTACCGCATGGCTGCCGTATTGTTCTACCACCATCGCATCGTCGGTAATTCCGGCACAGTCTCCCTGTAATGCTTTTTCATAGGCTCCAGCCACCAGAGGATAAGAGAATACCTGTGGTGTCTGCACATTCCAGACATATCTTCTGTCAGGAGTTGACTGTACCACATGTTCATCATCTACTATTTTAACTGTGTCTTTTGAAGGCATTCCCGCCGCACAGGCATCACACTCTTTCACACAGGCTAACCCACGTGTCAGCATCTCCTCCGTCACAAAAGGTCTTGCTCCATCATGGATAAAGACATAATCCGTCCCCTTACATTGTAGAAGTCCATTGTATACCGAATGGTATCTTTCTTTTCCGCCAGCTACTACTGCACTGACTTTTGAAAATCCGTACTCTTCTACAATATTCCGTTTACAGTAGTCAATTTCCGTTTCTCCCGTCACAAGTATTATATCATCCATCCAGGGGCAGTCCTGAAAACATTTTAGAGCATAATATAACACAGGATACTCTCGTATATGCAGAAATTGTTTCTGAACTTTACTGTTCATTCTTTTGCCCTGGCCTGCTGCCAGTACAATTGCTGTACACTTCATAACACACCCCCTGTCAGCGTTCTCCCAGTTTCAGATTTGGAACGGCATTCAGATCCAGTCCATGCCTGACGCCCTTCTGATATTCATAATAAGCCGCAACACCAATCATAGCCGCATTATCTGTACAGAAAATGGGAGACGGGTAATAGAACTGGATACCCTGCCGCTCGCACGCTTCCTGCATGGCACGTCTCAGGCTTCCATTCGATGCAACGCCTCCGGCAATTGCCAGTTTGTCCATTTTATACTCTTTTGCCGCTTTCACTGCTTTTTCTGTCAAAGTATCCACTACCGCTTTCTGGAAAGAAGCGGCAATATCTGCTTCACAGATACTTTCTCCCTGCATTTTGCACCGATTGATATGGTTCAGTACAGCCGATTTTACTCCGCTGAAACTGAAATCATATGGTCCATTTTCAAGTTTTGCCTTCGGAAATACAATTGCGTCTGCATTTCCTTCTTTTGACAGCTTATCTATCTTAGGACCTCCCGGATATCCAAGTCCGATTGCCCTCGCCACTTTATCGAAAGCTTCACCTGCAGCATCATCTCTGGTTCTTCCCAGAATCTCAAATTCTCCATAACCCTTTACAATAACCAGATGCGTATGTCCGCCGGAAACAATCAGACACATAAACGGCGGTTCCAGATCCGGATGTTCAATATAATTTGCAGAAACATGGCCTTCTATATGATGCACTCCTACCAGAGGAAGTTTTTTTGCATAACTGATGGCCTTCGCTTCAGCCACTCCCACCAGAAGTGCACCTACCAGCCCCGGTCCATAAGTTACTCCTATCGCATCCAGGTCATCCAGGGTCACTCCTGCCTGATCAAGTGCCTCTTCTATTACCTGATTGATTTTTTCTATATGTTTTCTGGATGCAATCTCCGGCACAACACCGCCATACAGTTTATGCAGCTCAATCTGGGAAGAAATGACATTTGACAGGATTGTCCTTCCATTTTTTACCACAGATGCTGCAGTTTCATCACATGAACTTTCTATTGCAAGAATCAATACATCCTTTTTACTCATTTATATCCTCCTCAAATAAGAGATCTACACTCTTACCATCTTTTCCTACATAAGCAGCCGGAAAAATTTCTCTGACTGCTTTCAGATATTCCTCCGGATGAACCAGAGAGGGACTGAAGTGGGTCAACCACATTTCTTTTACTTTTGCATCGCAGGCAACTGCCGCTGCCTCTTTCATAGTCATGTGTTTGTACTCTCTTGCCTTAGCCTCTTTTTCAGGATCTCCATACATTCCTTCGCAGATCAGGATATCTGATTCTGCGGCATGGCTGATCAGAGATACTGTCGGTCTTGTATCTGTACAATAGGTCAACTTAATTCCCTTACGATCGGGTCCCAATACCATGTCCGGTGTATATACTTTTCCATCCACTTCTATGGTTTCTCCTTTCTGCAAAGGATTCCAGAGCTTCAGTGGAATATCATTTTCTTTTGCACGCTCCACAGAAAACTTTCCGGCTCTGTGGATCTGTATAGTATAACCATAGCAAAGAACGTTGTGATTTACGCGAAACGCTGTTATTTCATACCCGTTCACATGGAATGTTTCTTCTGGTCCATTGATTTCTTTCATAATAATCGGAAACGGCAATTCTGGTGCTATCATCCGAAGTGCATTTACCACTTTTTCCAGCCCTTTGGGACCAATCAGAGTCAATGGCTCTTTTCTCTCCGCATTTCCCATGGTCAGAAGCATACCCGGAAGACCGCTGATATGATCTGCATGATAATGGGTAAAACAAATCACATCTATCGGCTTAAAACTCCATCCTTTTGTTTTTACTGCCACCTGTGTTCCTTCTCCGCAGTCAATCATCAGACTGCTGCCATTGTACCTCGTCATAAGTGAAGTCAGGTAACGATGCGGCAGCGGCATCATTCCTCCGGTTCCCAACAAACATATATCTAACATAAATCTCCCTCTACAGTAATTCCGTTCTCTGTCTGACATGAACAGGTATCCTGAACTGCTGAATTAAATGATTATAGCATGCTTCACACAGATGAAAACGGTGTCTTTCACCATCTCTGGAAGAGAAATATCCCCAGTCAACTTCCACGGTACATACTCCTTCTTTTACAATTCCCTGTTCCATCTTCAGTTCACGGCCACACTGATTGCAGCATATTCTGGTATCTTTCTCTGTCTTGTACATTATTCTTTCCTCCTGAAATTCTCTGCATTTCTTTATGATATAAGCCACGCCAGATACAAATAGATTTCCAGCATTCGCTGCTTTCGAAACCCTGTATCATCATACCAGAACCGCAAAGCAATTCCCACTGGAAATGCATGGAATACCACTTAAGCACGTTAAGATTCCCGCATCATCACCAATGCGTCCTCTCCCAATTCTTCATAATAATTTTTGCGGATTCCTGTCTGTACAAATCCAGATTTTTTATATAAATGGATGGCACCTGGATTGCCTGCTCTGACTTCCAGAAACAGGCGTGTCACTCCCTGGTCCGCCGCCGTCCGGATCAGTTCGTCCATCAACATAGTCCCAATCCCCTGATTCTGAGATTTTTTAGCAACGGCCACTTTAACAACATCGCCCTCATCCATGACTGCAACAACACCACAGTATCCAAGGACTTCCCCTTTTTCTTCCGCCACAAGAAACAGGGTATCTTCGCGGATGAGGAAAGTAAACAGGCCTGTTTCTGTCCACGGATGGACGAAGTTCTCATTTTCAATCTCCATCACAGCTCCCATATCATCCATCTGCATCTGCCTAATCTGCACCATGTTTTCCAGCCTCTCTTTCTGCGCGTTCTCTCTCTGCCTGGGATACTCTGAGATATTCCGGCTGATGTTCCCGGGCACTTTCTGTCTTTCCTTCTGTAAAATAAATTTCTCCCAGTGCGGCAACCGCTCCGGCTCTCTGTTTATTCAGATGTACCGGTGCAAAGGAAACTGGCACACAAAGAAGCTGCATCAGCAAATCTTTATATACTGCAACACCATCCCCGAGAAATGTCACCGGTTCTCCCAATGTATTCAATTCCTGCGCCAGCTGTTCCACACCGATTGCCATCTGATCTTTGACTGTCACCATCCGGTGATTTTCAAATCTGTACATTCCCGTGTACACCTGATTTCTTCTTGCGTCCATAATCGGACACACCAGTCCGGGAACATCGTAAAGATTATATGCCAGCGCTTCTACTGTTGGCACGGCAATCAGGGGTTTCTTCAAAGCAAGGCCAAGCCCCTTCGCTGTGGCTGAACCGATGCGCAGACCGGTAAAAGACCCCGGACCGGCAGCCACTGCAATGGCATCTACTGTCTCCAGATCCAGCTCAATCATGCGGGCAATCTCATCCAGCATCGGGAGCAAAGTCTGCGAATGTGTTTTTTTATAATTTACAGTATATTCGGCCAGAAGATTTTCATCCTGTACCAGAGCTACGGATGCCACCAGGCCTGAACTGTCAAGTGCTAATATTTTCATTCTTTTATCATTCCTTCCCATCCGGTTATCGTGATCCGCCGATAATCAAATCCTTTTTCCAGATCTTTTTCAATCATCACCTGAATGGTATGATCCGGCAGCAATTCTTCAATCAGGTTGGCCCATTCAATCATACAGACTCCCTGTCCAAAAAAATAATCGTCATACCCTATTTCTTCCATTTCCTCTATATCACCGATGCGGTAGACATCAAAATGATAAAACGGCAGGCGCCCCTCCAGGTATTCCTGCACAATTGTAAACGTAGGACTGCTGATTGGTTCTTCTATCCCAAGACCCTTTGCCACCCCCTGAGTAAATACTGTCTTACCCACTCCGAGATCGCCTGTCAAAGTATAAATCTGCCCGGGCTTTGCTGCTTTTCCCAGCTTCTCACCCAATGCAAACGTCTCTCTGTCACTGCAGGTTTCTATTATCATTTTCATTTCTCCTGTCTGTTCTATACTTTCGACACAGTATATCACACTCAAACTTTTCACGCAATCCATAGGTATCACATTTATTTCTTGCACCTTTTTGCCTGACATATTATAATGTAGAGGCAAAAAGTATTATGACCCTTGTATCCAAATTAATAAGAAAAGGAGAGATTTCCTAATGGCAAATCCAGTAATTACTATTACAATGGAAAATGGCGATGTGATGAAAGCCGAACTTTATCCGGAAATTGCACCGAATACAGTCAATAACTTTATCAGTCTTGTAAAAAAAGGATTCTATAACGGACGTATTTTTCACCGTGTCATTCCAGGTTTTATGATTCAGGGCGGCTGTCCGGACGGAACCGGAATGGGTGGTCCAGGATACTCCATCAAAGGAGAATTTGCTCAGAATGGTTTTAAAAATGATCTGAAGCATACCCCGGGCGTTCTTTCTATGGCAAGAGCTATGCATCCGGATTCCGCAGGAAGCCAGTTTTTTATCATGCATAAGACATCTCCGCATCTGGATGGTGCTTATGCGGCTTTCGGCAAAGTAACCGAGGGACTTGAGGTTGTAGATAAAATCGCAGCGGTTCCAACTGATTTCAGAGACAGACCACTGGAAAATCAGGTAATCGCCACGATTACCGTTGATACCATGGGAGTGGACTATCCGGAACCTGAAACTGTATAATTATTGACGAGAGCAGTCATATGACTGCTCTTTGTTATCCCCGCAGTTCTTCTCCCATCAGAACATTTCCATTCAAAACAGCATAATACAATTTTTCAGTCACTTCTGTGATTACCTTTCCATTGGTAGCCTCTACCAGTTCCGCCTGTATTTTCTCTACTTCACCGACCGGCAAAATGATACGCTGAACGACTTTATCTGTATATTCTGATTCCAAAACCGGGATTTTTTTCTCACCGATCAGATACTGGATTTTCCCCAGACCATTATAATCTGTTTCTATCTGCAAAATGGCTCCATATATTTTTTCTATAATGTCACTTTGGGCCAGACCCTCCTGGACTGCCCGGGAATATGCCCTCACAAGTCCGCCGGTACCAAGCAGGGTTCCACCAAAATATCTGGTCACAACCACCGCTGTATTGTATAGATTTTCTCCCAAAAGGACATCCAGCATCGGTCTTCCTGCCGTACCTCCCGGTTCCCCGTCATCACTGCAGCGTACCAGTTCTCTTCTTTCCCCAATAACATACGCATAGCAGTTATGCGTAGCATTCCAGTATTTTTTCCGCATCTCTTCAATAAATGCCAGTGCTTCCTCTTCGGACTCCACCAACCTTACAGTTGCTATGAATCTGGACTTTTTTTCAATAATTTCGCCTTCACTTCCACGATAAACAGTTTTATAACATTCCAACATGGCAATAATCCTCCTGTACATTTATTATAGGGATATCACCGTTTTTTCGCAAGGAAAATGTGAGTTACTGGTCCCATAAGCAAACAGTAAAATGTGAACTTTTCATGACTATTGATTTTGGGCTTTCCATAAAAAACGGAGTTTGCTATAATAGAGACTGACAAAGGAGGTACCTACATGAATTTTGGAAAAAGTTCCACGCAAAAAAAGCGAAAGAATCTTACCTCCGCCACATCCCGCATGGGAAATCTGGCAGGGGTTACTTTTTTACGCATACTGTTTCTCAGTTTTGCAGCCGTGTGTGTCATCATTGCATGTATGGGATTCGGAGCATTTCGGTCTATCATAGATAATTCACCGGATATTTCCGATGTTAACATTATGCCCATCGGCAATGCTACGTTTGTCTATGATGCCGATGGAAACCAGCTGCAGAAATTGTCAGCTCCCACGGCCAACCGTATGTCAGTATCCATTGACAAAATTCCTCTGGATATGCAGCATGCCATTGTTGCCATTGAGGACGAACGTTTTTATGAGCATAACGGCATCGATGTCCGCGGTATCCTGCGGGCATTTGTCAACGGAGTAGCCAATGGATTCCATTTTAATGAAGGTGCAAGTACACTGACGCAGCAGCTTCTGAAAAATAATGTTTTTACAAACTGGACCAATGAAGGAACGATTGAACGCTTCAAACGTAAATTTCAGGAACAGTATCTGGCACTTCAGCTGGAAAAGGCACTGACAGCCGATGGACAGGATGCTAAAAGTGTCATTCTCGAGAATTATCTGAATACCATTAATCTGTCAGCCGGCACTTACGGTGTACAGGCTGCTTCTCAGCGATATTTCGGGAAAGACTGCAGCCAGCTGACGCTTTCTGAATGTGCGGTTCTGGCTGCAATTCCACAGAATCCTTATGCATTTAATCCCATCAGTCATCCGGAAAAAAATGCCGAGCGCCGTCAAAAAGTATTAAAAAATATGCTCGAGCAGGGATACATTACACAGGCTGAACATGATGAAGCTCTGACCGACAATGTATACGAAAGGATTCAGGAAACAGATTCTTCGTTAGAAACCAGCAAACCATATTCTTACTTCATTGATGAACTGACTTCTCAGATTATAAATGATCTGCAGGAACAGAAAGGGTATACCAAAGTGCAGGCACAAACCGCACTTTACAGCGGCGGTCTGCAGATTTTTACCACTCAGGATCCCGATATCCAGGCTATTATGGACGAAGAGTATCAGAATGAAGATAATTTTCCATCCAGCATACAGGTAGGTCTGGACTGGGCACTCACCGTGGAGAAAGCAGACGGAAGCACCCAGAATTACAGCAAGGAAATGATGAAGCTTTATTTCAGAGATCACGAGAACGATCAGTTCGATCTTCTTTTTGACTCTGAGGAACAGGCTCAGGAATACGTAAACCGATACAAAGAGGCTATTGTTGGCACTGGTGATAAAATCATTGCCGAACGAATCAGTTTTGCTCCACAGCCTCAGTCCTCTATGGTAATCATTGACCAGCGCACCGGTTATGTAAAAGCTCTGGTTGGAGGACGCGGCAAAAAGACAGCCAGTCTGACACTGAACCGTGCTACCGATACGTATCGCCAGCCCGGTTCTACCTTCAAACCTATTGCCGTATATGGACCCGCAATCAATGATTTCAGCCTGACGCTTGCCGATACGTATGTGGACCAGCCCATTACCTACGAAGAAAACGGACGTCCTGTCAAGAATGCTTACAGTGGCTACAGAGGAGTCATGACAATCCGGGATGCTATTAAGTATTCCTGTAACACAATAGCCATCCAGTGTTTCCGCGATATTACTCCCAGACTTGGTTATAATTATCTGAAAAAACTGGGATTTGAACGGGTCACTGATCACGAAGTCATCAACGGACAGGTGTTCGATGATGCCCGCGAACCTACCGCCCTCGGTGGTATCACCAATGGTGTATCCACACTGGAACTGACAGCCGCCTATGCTGCAGTGGCCAACGGTGGAACTTATACCAAACCGATTTTTTACACGAAGATACTGGATCATAACGGTAATATTCTTCTTGAGAACACTCCGGAAACATCTCAGGTGTATCGAGAAAGTACGGCCTATCTGCTGACCAGTGCCATGGAAAGCGTTGTCAATGAAGAAGGCGGTACCGGTACTGCACTCCGCCTGTCCAATATACCGGTAGCCGGTAAAACCGGTACTACATCAGCTACACGAGATGTATGGTTTGCAGGATTTACCCCCTATTATACCTGTGCCGTATGGGCAGGCTATGATACCAATGAATACCTTCTGGATGACTGTAAGAATTTTCACAAAACATTGTGGACAAAGGTTATGAGCCGTGTGCATGCGGAACTCCCTTATAAGGATTTTGAAGTTCCTTCCAATGTGCAGCAGGCGACCATCTGTGCAGAGAGCGGGTTACTGGCAGGTCTCGGATGCACAACAAAAACAGAGTATTTCGAGACTTCTACTATTCCGACTGTTCGTTGTACGCAGCATTACGTACCACCTACACCAGAGCCCACCCCGGAACCCACCGTAGATCCAATCACAGGTCTCTATCCCGATGGAACTGCTCCGACTACTCCGGATGGTACACCGACCAACCCGGATGACAGCACAACACAGCCCGGAAATGGAACCACAACTCCGGATAATGGGACAACGACACCCGTTCCGACCCCTTCAGTTCCCGACCCCGGCGCTACGACTCCGGATAACGGGACAACTACTCCACAATGATAAAAAGGGGACGGTTACATGAACACTTTTCAAGTCATGTAACTGTCCCCTTTTTATGTATTTTTAGTTACTGTTCAGTACCTTCTTTATTCTACTACCAGTTTTGCAGCTCCGTAGATTCCTGCATCGTTATCCAGTTTTGCAAGAACAATCGGTGTATCCTTGCATGTAACAAATGCATCTCTGCGGAAATATTTTTCAACTGCATCAATCAGAGGCTGTCCTGCTTTGGATACACCACCACCGATTACAATAATTTCAGGATCTACTACGCAGGCAAATACGGCCAGTGCGTTGCCCAGATATCCTGCAAATTTATCCACGATTCTGGCGGCAACTTTGTCACCTGCTTTGTATGCATCAAATACAGACTTTGCACTTATCCGGTCTTTTTTCAAAACCGTGGTTTCGGTGTTTTCATCCAGAATACGTTTTGCCAGGCGAACGATACCTGTTGCGGAAGCCATCTGTTCCAGGCAGCCTTTATTACCACAGTTACATGTCTCAGTCTCAGTCGGCTCCACACAGGCATGTCCAATTTCGCCACCGGCACCGTGAGAACCTGTGATGATCTTTCCATCAATGATGATACCACCGCCAACACCGGTTCCCAGCGTAGCCATGATCAGGTTCTTTGTACCTTCGCCGCCGCCTTTCCACATTTCACCCAGGGCAGCTACATTGGCATCGTTTCCAACTTTAACCGGAATACCGCCCAGCAGTGTTTCCAGCTCATCAGCCAGCATCGTATGTCCCCAATGAAGATTTACCGCTACCGTTACCTCTCTCTCTTTCACAACCGGTCCCGGCACACCAACGCCGACTCCTGTTACCTGCTCTTTTGCAATACCTTTCTCTTTCATCTTTGCCTGAATGGCAGCTGCAACATCCGGAAGAATAGCCTTGCCACCATCTTCTGTACGGGTCTTAATTTCCCATTTCTCACAGAGTTCACCAGTAGTCAGAAAAAGTCCGCACTTTACTGTAGTTCCTCCAATATCAATACCAAAACAATAAGATGCCATGTTTTTAATCCTCCCTCTTTCTAGATAAATTCGCCTGCACACGGTTATAAAGTTCCTGTGCTGCATTGTATCCCATCTTCTTCTGACGATGGTTAACCGCTGCTGATTCAACAATAACAGCCAGATTTCTGCCCGGACGGATCGGCAGCGAATGGCATACCACTTTGTTGCCCAGAATCTCTGTATATTCTTCTTTCAATCCCAGACGGTCATATTCCTTGTCTCTATCCCACTCTTCCAGTTTAATTACCAGATCGATGGACTGAGTATTCTTTACACTTTCCACACCGAACAATGTCTTCACATCAATAATACCGATACCGCGCAATTCAATAAAATGACGGGTAATATCCGGGGCAGTACCCACAAGTGTAACATCACTGACCTTGCTGATTTCTACCACATCATCGCTGACGAGACGATGGCCTCGTTTGATCAGTTCCAGTGCAGCCTCACTTTTTCCGATACCGCTCTCGCCCATGATCAGAACACCTTCACCATATACATCCACCAGAACTCCATGAATAGAAATGCATGGTGCCAGCTGAACATTCAGCCAACGAATAATCTCCGCCATAAAGTTTGATGTGGTGCGTTCTGTCACAAGAATCGGAACTCCATACCGGTTTGCCAGCTCCAGCATATCTTCATCGGGTTCTGTCATAGTTGTAAAAATCACACACGGAATCTTCTTTGAGATAAACTGCTCAAAACAGTATATCTTCTTTTCTCTCTCCAGATGCATCAGATACGTAAATTCCACATATCCAATGATCTGTACCCGTTCAGAAGCAAAATGTTCAAAATATCCTGTCAGCTGAAGAGCAGGACGGTTAATATCCGGAACTGTAATCCGAACGTTGTCCATATCGACATCTGATGTCAGATTTTTCAGATTCAGTTCCTCGACCAATTTTGTCAATTTCACAGCCTTCATAATCGGTCATTCTCCTTTTTTTCATTTGTTATAACTGTTCAATACTTTCACAGTTATATTTTGTTTATATTTTATCACATGGCATTTCGTACTGCAAGATGCTCACGCATGGAAAAATTCATACACTTTTCGGGCCGCCTGGCTGTTCATGGAAGGTGCCGCCTTCAGTTCCTCCAGAGAAGCCTCACGAATCGCTTCTATCGACTTAAAATACTTCATCAAAGCTTTTCGGCGGGTAGGCCCGATTCCCTCAATATCATCCAGAATCGAATGAATCTGACCTTTACTTCTCAGAAGACGGTGATACTCGATGGCAAACCGATGTACTTCATCCTGTATTCTCGTGATTAATTGAAAACCTTCACTGGTATGGCTGATAGGAATTTCCCTGTCCTGATAGTACAGACCGCGAGTTCGATGATTATCGTCCTTAACCATACCGCAGACAGGAATCTCCAGCCCCATATCCAATAATACTTTCTGAGCGATATGCACTTGTCCTTTTCCTCCATCCATTAAGATCAGATCCGGGAAAATACTGAACCCTCCGTTCTCCTCTGACTCCTGCTCCTGTATACCTCTCCGGAACCGTCTGCTCAGTACCTCCTCCATACTGGCGTAATCATCCGGTCCCTTCACAGACTTAATTTTGAACTTACGATAATCATTCCGTTTTGGTTTTCCTTTCTCATAAACCACCATGGAGCCCACTGACTCATATCCACTGATATTGGAAATATCATAAGACTCCACCCTGGATATCTCCTCCAGCCCCAGCAGTTCACCGATTTCCTTCAATGCACCGATCGTACGGCCCTCTTCCCGTTTCATTTTTTCCCTGTCCTGACTCAGTACCATACGGGCATTCTGTGCCGCAAGCTCCACCAGTTTTTCTTTCGTCCCTTTTTTAGGTACACGGATATACACTTTCTGTCCCCTTTTTTTAGATAGCCATTCTTCCAACACCGGAATTTCATCAATTTCCAACTGCAGCATCAGTTCCTTGGGGACAAAAGGCGTACCTGCATAAAACTGCTTCACAAAATTCAGCAGTACCTGCTCCGGTGCCGTGTCAGCAGCAATTTTCAGATAAAAATGATCACGTCCGATCATTTTTCCATCCCGGATAAAAAATACCTGTGCCACTGCATCTTCCTCATCGCTGGCCAGTGCGATCACATCCTTATCCTCACCCTGGCTTCCTGTGATTTTCTGTCTTTCACCAATCTTCTGTATACTTTGCATCAGATCCCGACATTCTGCTGCATCCTCAAAACGCAGTTCCTCCGATGCAGTCAACATTTTTTCTTCCAGTTCCTTCAGAAGTTTTTTATAATTGCCATTCAAAAAATCCAGTACACTGTCGATTTGTTTGCGGTATTCTTCCTGGCTGATATACCCCTGACAGGGTGCTTTGCACTGCTTGATGTGATAATACAGACAGGGACGTTCTTTCCCGATATCTTTCGGCAGATTCCGGTTACAGGTCCGGACATGATACAACTTCCGGAGCAATTCCATAGAATCTTTCACCGCACCCAAACTGGTATAAGGTCCAAAGTACTTCCCCTTATCTTTTTTCATCTGTCTGGCCAATAGCACCCTGGGATATTCCTCATTTACCGTAACTTTGATGAACGGATAACTCTTATCATCTTTCAACATCGTGTTATACTTTGGGCGATGCTCTTTGATCAGATTGCACTCCAGCACCAGTGCTTCCAGCTCCGAATCCGTGATGATATACTCAAAACGGGCAATCTGCTGCACCATCTGTTCTTTCTTGACTCCCAGATTCCTGCTGTTCTGAAAATACTGGCGAACCCTGTTTTTTAGATTGATAGCCTTCCCCACATAAATGATGGTGTCCCTGTCATCGTGCATAATGTAGACCCCCGGTTTACCCGGCAATTTTTTTAATTCCTCCTGAATATTAAACATCTGTTTTCCTCATTTCCTATATAGAAAAGAATCCTGCTGGGGAACTTTCCTGTTATGCAAAAAAATGGTCTGAAAACTTCCAGACCACTTTTTGCTTATCCAATTATCAGTTACATTTCTTCATCTACAGTACAATCTGCTGTTTCTGCTGGCAATTCACTGCTGCTTTCCGACTGACTTTCGTCGTTCTTCTCCACTTCATGAAGTATGTTCATAAATTCTTTTCCCGTGATTGTTTCTTTTTCAATCAAAAATGCGGCAATCCGGTCCAGAGCTTCCCTGTGTGCATTCAGAATCTCTTTCGCTTTTTCGTAAGAATTCTTCAGCATCAGCATCACTTCGTGATCAATTTCTGTGGCTGTAGAATCTCCGCAGTTTAAAGTTGCACGTCCGCTGAGATACTGATTTTCCACCGTTGCCAGCCCAATCAGTCCGAACTTATCCGACATGCCATACTGAGTGATCATTGCCCTTGCAATCTGAGTTGCTTTCTCAATATCATTGGATGCACCTGTCGTTACGTTGCCAAATACAATCTCTTCCGCCGCACGTCCGGCCAAAAATCCCACCAACATAGCCTCAAGTTCTGTCTTAGTATTCAGATACTTTTCTTCTTCAGGCACCTGCATCACATATCCGAGAGCCCCCATCGTTCTGGGAACAATGGTAATCTTCTGTACAGGCTCCGCATCCTTCTGTAATGCGTTGACAAGGGCATGACCTACCTCATGATAAGAAACGATACGTCTCTCTTCCTGACTGAGAATCCGGTCTTTCTTTTCTTTTCCCACCAAAACCACTTCCACAGCTTCAAACAGGTCTTTCTGAGATACCGCTTTTCTCCCGTTCTTAACCGCCAGAATGGCAGCCTCATTGATCATATTGGCCAGATCGGAACCGACCGCTCCGGAAGTTGCCAGCGCGATCTCATCCAGATCTACCGTTTCGTCCAGAGAAACGTCCTTGGCATGCACCTTCAGAATATTTACTCTTCCTTTCAGATCCGGACGTTCTACAATGATCCTCCTGTCAAAACGTCCCGGACGAAGAAGTGCCGGATCCAGAATCTCCGGTCTGTTGGTAGCTCCAAGAATCAAAATACCCTTGGATGAATCAAACCCATCCATCTCAGCCAGAAGCTGGTTCAGCGTCTGTTCTCTCTCATCGTTACCTCCGCCATAACGGCTGTCACGGCTCTTACCGATGGCATCGATCTCATCAATAAAGATAATACAGGGGGCATTCTTTTTAGCCTCCTCAAACAAATCTCTGACACGGGATGCACCGACACCGACAAACATTTCCACAAAATCCGATCCGGACAGGGAAAAGAATGGTACATGTGCTTCTCCAGCCACTGCCTTTGCCAGCAGAGTCTTACCGGTTCCGGGCGGCCCCACCAGAAGAGCCCCCTTGGGAAGCTTTGCACCGATGGTTGTATATTTCATAGGATTATGCAGGAAATCCACCACTTCCTGCAAAGACTCCTTGGCCTCATCCTCACCGGCAACATCTTTAAATGTCACACCAGTTTCTTTCTGTACATAGGCTTTTGCTTTGCTCTTGCCTACGCCGCCGCCCTGGCCCATAATACTCATCTTTTTCATCAGCCAGTTCATTCCCACAATCAAAAGCAGGAAAGGAACCAGCAGCGAAATGATGGTGTAAATCACAGAACCTGTAGTATCCGGCTTAATTTCATTAAAGGTTATCTTCTGTCCAGTTTTTTCCTCCGCCGCCGTCAGACGGGCTGTCAGTGCTGTTCTGTCTTCCATAGAAGTAGTCGAATACTGAAACTCAATCCCCTCCACTTTCTGATCTCTCGGCACGATCGTCAGCACACCGTCCTGCAGCTCGACAGACTTGATCTCACCTTCATCCAGCATCTCGATAAACTTATCATAAGTAATCTCCCTGGACGTAGAACCTTCCATCACATTACTGAACAATGTCCATATCAGAAGAGTTGCCAGAATACACACAAGCAAAATCAAAATCGATGATTTATTTCTGGGTCCTCCGGGTCCATTACTGCCATTGTGTTCAGGACCTCCCGGTCCTCTGTTATTATAATTATTTGGTCTTTGATCCATAATCTCCTCCTTGAAGTATCATCTTATTATAAATACTCCTTTCGGATAAATCAACTCTTTTCCTCAAACGAATTACAAAAAAGTATATTTTCTCAGTAGCCACCCACGTTTTTTTGTAGTATACTATTGAGTGTGTTTTTTCTTTTACGATTTATAAACACAGGAGGACAAAACTTATGAAAATCGGATTTGACAATCAAAAATATCTTTCCATGCAGTCTGAGCATATTCGTGAGCGGATTAATCAGTTTGATAATAAGCTGTATCTGGAATTTGGCGGTAAATTGTTTGATGACTATCATGCTTCCAGAGTGCTTCCGGGCTTTGCTCCCGACAGTAAACTCCAGATGCTCATGCAGCTTTCAGATCAGGCTGAAATCGTGATTGTCATCAGCGCAGGTGATATTGAAAAGAACAAAATCAGGGGAGATTTGGGTATCACTTATGATACGGATGTACTTCGCCTGATGGAAGCATTTTCCGGTATGGGACTTTACGTAGGTAGTGTGGCTATCACACAGTATTCTGGTCAGAACCGTGCCGATCAGTTTAAAAAGAAGCTGGAAAAAATGGGGGTTCCCGTATATCTTCTCTATTCCATCGACGGATATCCCAATAATATTCCTCTTATCGTCAGTGATGAAGGTTACGGAAAAAATGACTATATTAAGACAACCCGACCACTGGTAGTCATCACAGCGCCGGGACCGGGAAGCGGCAAAATGGCAACCTGTCTTTCACAGCTTTATCACGAACAGAAACGCGGCATCCGTGCCGGTTACGCCAAGTTTGAAACTTTCCCTATCTGGAATATTCCGCTGAAACATCCAGTCAATCTGGCATATGAAGCAGCCACCGCAGACCTTAATGATGTAAACATGATTGACCCCTTCCATCTGGAAGCCTATGGAGAAACTACAGTCAATTATAATCGTGATGTAGAAATCTTTCCTGTATTGGAAGCAATGTTTGAAAGAATCTTCGGAGAATGCCCCTACAAATCACCTACTGATATGGGGGTCAATATGGCAGGCAACTGTATCGTCGATGATGAAGTCTGCTGCGAAGCTTCCCGTCAGGAAATTATTCGCAGATACTATGAAGCAAGAGCCGGCCTGACTGACGGTACCCGCAAGGAAGAAGAAGCATATAAGCTTGAACTGCTAATGAAACAGGCTCACGTTTCTCCGACAGACAGACGGGTAGTAACACCTGCTTTACAAAAAGCAGAAGAGACAGGTGCTCCTGCTGCCGCTATGGAATTGCCTGATGGACAAATCGTTTGCGGTAAAACTTCCGACCTTCTGGGAGCTTCTGCTGCATTGCTGTTAAACGCGCTGAAAGAACTAGCAGGCATCGACCATGAAATTCATGTGATTTCCCCGGCATCCATTGAGCCCATTCAGACACTGAAAACTGCTTATCTGGGAAGCAAAAACCCACGTCTTCACACAGATGAAGTACTGATTGCTCTCTCCAGCAGTGCCGCATCCAGCAAAGAAGCTCAGCTTGCCCTGAGCCAGCTGCCCAAGTTAAAAGGCTGCCAGGTGCATACCTCTGTCATGCTGTCCCAGGTAGATGTACAGACCTTTAAGCGTCTGGGCATTCAGCTGACTTCCGAACCAAAGTACGAGCACAAGGCTATTGTCTACCACAAAGTCTGATTTGCCTGATCCTGAGTCACAACAATACAGGGAGTTCAACTTTAACAGTGTTTAAGTTGAACTCCCTGTATGTATTATTCTCAGACCCCAACGCCTTTATCGAATCCACAAGACCTGTTATTCTTCTGTTGCATATCCATCCGGGTTCTGGCTCTGCCATCTCCAGGAATCTTCACACATTTCCTCTATACCATACTGGGCCTCCCAACCAAGTTCTTCTTTTGCCTTGGTAGGATCGCAGTAGCACATGGCAATATCTCCCGGTCTTCTGTCTTTGATTTCATAGTTGATGGCATGTCCGCATGCTTTTTCAAATGCATGAACCACCTGAAGTACACTATATCCATGACCTGTTCCCAGGTTATACACATTCACACCATCTTTATCGGCCAGTTTTTTGATTGCTTTCACATGTCCCACAGCCAGATCCACTACGTGGATATAGTCACGCACACCGGTTCCGTCCGGAGTATCATAGTCATCACCGAATACACCCAGACATTCACGTTTTCCAATAGCAACCTGTGCAATATACGGCAGCAGATTGTTCGGGATTCCTTTTGGATCTTCACCGATCATACCGCTCTTGTGTGCACCGATCGGATTAAAATAACGAAGAAGAATGACATTCCACTCAGGATCAGAAGTATGTAAGTCAGTAAGGATCTGCTCCAGCATCCATTTGGTCCATCCGTAAGGATTGGTACATGTTCCTTTCGGGCACTGTTCTGTAATCGGAATAAATGCCGGATCTCCATAAACGGTAGCAGAGGAACTGAAGATAATATTCTTCACTCCATGATTTCTCATAGCATCTACCAGATTCAAAGTTCCTGCAATATTATTCTCATAATATTCTACCGGTTTTGCCACAGACTCTCCAACTGCTTTCAGTCCTGCAAAATGAATGACAGCCTCTACCGGTTCTTTCTCAAAAATGTCGTTCATGGCATCTTTATCGCGGATATCTGCGTTATAAAATACTACTTTTTTACCGGTGATCTTTTCTACACGATCCAGAGCTTTTTCGCTGGCGTTGTACAGGTTATCAACAACAACAACTTCATATCCTTCATTCAGCAATTCCACACATGTATGGCTTCCGATATAACCGGCACCGCCTGTTACCAAAATTCTCATGTTTTTAACCCTCCTAAAAATCTGTCAGTTTTACCGTGCTGACTGTTCTCTATCTGTAATTGTAGACTCACAATTACTATCCTCTTTTACAGTTTATCATCATATCAGCCACAATTCAATGAATTTTCAACCATATTTTGTGCAAAATAGTTACTGTTCACTTCATGACCAGCAACACGACTCGCGTATTACTGTTCTCACACGATTATTGGACATGGTCAGGCATCATCGCCACAGCTTTCCTGAATATAACAAAACCGATAATAAAAATAAAAGCAATGGCTCCCACGGCAACATTTACTTTTCCTGTTATCTGGCTGATCACACTGACCAGAGTCGTTCCCAGAAAAGAGGCTCCTTTTCCGCAAATATCTAAAAGGCCAAAATACTCTCCTGATTTTTCGGGAGGAATAATTTTTGCAAAATGGGACCTTGACAGTGCCTGAATGCCGCCCTGAAACATACCGACACAGACAGCAAGAATCCAGAATTCATACTGTTTATCCAGCTGCATTGCATACAAAATAATCAGGAAGTACGCACCAATACAGATACTGATCAAAGTAGTTCCTTTGTATTTTTTCGCAAGCCATGCGAAGATCAGACAGAAGGGAAATGCCACAATCTGTGTCACCAGCAGAGCCAGCAGCAGCCCGGTACTGTCCAGACCAAGAGACTCTCCATAAGCAGTGGCCATATCGATAATCGTATACACGCCATCAATATAAAAGAAAAATGCCAGAAGAAACATAAATACATGTTTTTCTTTTTTCATTTCTCTCAGAGAATTCCACAGCCTTCCAAAACTTCTTCTGATAATCTGCCCCTGATTTTCCACATAATGAATCTGTCTGTATTGTCTCAGCAGAGGAATTGTCACAACAAACCACCATACTGCCGTAAGCAGAAAAGTAATTGCCATGGACAGCTGCATCGTGAGTCCTATTTTATCCCCAAACAGAACCAGACAGAGTCCTATGATAAATGGAATACAACTTCCGATATAACCCCATGCATATCCCTGGGAAGACACATCATCCATACGTTCTTCCGTTGTGACGTCGGTCAGCATCGCATCATAAAATACAAGGCTGGAAGAAAATCCCACTTTGGCTATCACAAATACTGCCAGAAATGCTACCCAGTGTGTCATCAGACCCAAAGAGGCACATCCTATAGTGCCTACCAGAAGACAGGCAATAAATATTTTCTTTTTCATATTCCTGGTATCTGCAATCGTTCCACACACAGGCCCGATCACTGCTACCAAAATTGTAGCTATGGAAGCAGCATAGCCCCAGTACGCAAGGTAATCGGAAGAACTGATGTTTTCCAGATCTGCCAGATAATTAAAATAAATCGGGATTATCGTAGCTACCAGAAGAACAAATGCAGAATTCCCCACATCGTACATAATCCATGCCCGTTCAAGCTTTGTCAGTTTTAATTTCAAGTTCCATTCCTCCTTTCATTCAGCACTATTATATCGGATAACAGAGCCGATTTCCACTAGAAACTCCTGATTTTATCATCCTCTTCACTCTGTGTTTTTTCGATTGCCCGGATAACAGCATAATAACCGAACTGCTCATTCACTTTGATATAAACCCGGTCACCTACTTTATGTCCCAGTATTGCCTTTCCGATCGGCGATTCCGTGCTGACAAGCCCTGCCAGTGAATTTCCCCTGATGGACGTAACCAGACGATAGGTTTCTTCCTCGTCATCATCCTCCATATACAAGGTTACCGTATTATTCAGCCCAACCTCGTCCTCTTTTGACTCCTCCGAAATCACAACAGCTGTTTTCAGCATTCTTTCCAGATAACGGATCCTGCTTTCATTCTGGTTCTTTTCCCTCTTGGCAGCGTAATATTCAAAGTTCTCACTCAGGTCTCCCTGTGCCCTTGCTTCTTTTACCGCTTCGATGGCATCTTTTCGTACCACCAGTTTTCGATATTCAATTTCTTTTTCTATTTTCTCTACATCCTGTTTTGTAAGACGCTCTCCCATATTATTACCTCTTTTCCTTATTCCTGCTTTATATCTTTTTTTCCAAGACGGACAGCCTCCAGATATTCTGCCGATTTTTCATCCAAAGAATCAAATAGATAGTTTTTTCCGCTTTCCCTTTTAAATGCAGCAGTTTCCCTGATCTGACCTGCTACCTGCTCCATATCTTCCCGAAGTTCCCGGGCAGACATTCTTCCTGCGCCCTGTCCCAGAATGATTACCTGTTCCAGGCGGTCGGAGGTTGCCACCGTCACACGGTATTTCTTGCCGATTTCATGCACAGTTTTTTCGATATACTGATCTGCGGTCTCTGCTTCTTTCGTATATACTACATGAATATTATGATATTTCTGTACACTGCCCGGGTTGCCCTGCACTTTATAGGCATCAAATACCAGAATCAAAGTGCAGTTTTTGTAACCCTGATAATTACACAACAGATCCATCAGCTGCGATCTTGCCGCATCAATATTGGCGTCTGCCAGTTCTTTCAGATCTTCCCACGCAAAGATAATATTATAGCCGTCCACCAGAAGATATTCTTTTTCCGGTACCTCCGACTTGCGATGTCCATTTCCGTAAGTTCTGACCGCCGAACCTGATGATACGCTTGCCATATCACTGCGGCTTCTGCTTTTCTTCCATCCTTTGACCGAACGTCGGGAAAATTCCTCTTCTCCCAAACGGGACTTTATAGGGCCATATGTACGCTCAAAAATTTCATCCAATTCTTTCTGCGTGGCCTGATAAGATGCCTGCTCCTCTTTCCAGGTTTTCTGCCGGACGGGCTGCTGGTATACCTGCGACTCATGTTCTGCCGGTTCCAGATTCAGACCGCTTTCCAGGTGCATATAATCCTCCACCTGATCCCAGTTTACTACAAAACCGACACCGTGGGCGCAAAATACTGAACCTGTAGGATTCCCCAGATCTGCCTCCGGGTCATAACAAAATTCCTGAATAACCTGCTCCTGATTATGGCAGGGGAAATAACCTTTCATCGTACAGAAGAGACGTCCCCTTCCTCTGGTATATGAAATCACTTCATTCTGATAATCCCTCATAGTGACCACCGGAGCACTTCCGGTAAGTACCGCCGTATCTCCTTCCACCTGCGGCGGCCCAAATTCACCATACATCCGCTGAATATCCGACATTCCACGACCCACCATTTCTGCAGGCACCTCCAGACGGAACTCGTAATAGGGTTCCAGAAGAACACAATCTGCTTTTCTGAGTCCCTGACGCACAGCCCGGTAAGTAGCCTGCCGGAAATCTCCGCCTTCTGTATGTTTCAGGTGAGCTCTCCCGGTAATCAGTGTAATTCTCATATCCGTAATGGGAGAACCGGTCAGCACACCGCGATGCTCCTTTTCTTCCAGATGAGTCAGAATCAGCCGCTGCCAGTTTTTATCAAGAATATCTTCGCTGCAGTCCGCAGCAAATTCCATTCCGCTTCCCCGCTCTCCCGGTTCTAGCAGAAGATGCACCTCCGCATAGTGGCGCAGAGGTTCAAAATGTCCCACACCTTCCACTGGAGATTGAATTGTTTCTTTATATACAATATTTCCCGAGCCGAATTCCACACTGATTCCGAAACGATCCTGAATCAGCCTTTTCAGTATTTCAATCTGAACTTCTCCCATCACCTGGGCATGGATTTCTCCCAGTTCTTCATTCCAGACAATATGCAGCAGAGGCTCCTCTTCCTCCAATTGCCGCAGATTCAGCAGCATTTTATGTACATCACATTCTTCAGGCATCTGAATCTGATACGTCAGCACCGGCTCCAGAACCGGCATTTCAGATGCGGCCTCAATTCCCAGCCCCTGCCCCGGTCTGGTTTGTGTCAGACCTGTCACAGCACACACTGAACCTGCCTCTGCCTCATTGACAGCTTCGTACTTTTCACCGGAATAGATACGGATCTGATCTGCTTTTTCTTCCCATATTTTCTCACCACCGGCTGCATCATCTTCGCTGGCATTGGTCAGCATGGTTTTCACTTTTAAAAACCCGCCGGTTATCTTCATATAAGTCAGTCGATTTCCCTGATGATCCCTTGCAATCTTAAAAACTTTTGCACCAAATTTGTCCGGATAAGAAGGCATCTGTATATTCTTTTCCATATCTGTCAGGAATTCCTGAACACCTGTCATTTTCAATGCAGAACCGAAAAAACAGGGAAATACCTTTCTCTCCTGTATCAGCCCGGGAATTCTGCCTTCATCAAATACACCTTCCTCCAGATACTGCTCCAATAGTTCCTCATCACACATGGCAATCTGTTCCAGCCATTCCTCATCTTCACTTCTCACTGTAAAATCTATACAATTAGTGTCCAGCTTTTTTTTCAGTTCTTCCATCAGCATCGCTTCATCTGTTCCCGGCTGGTCCATTTTATTAACAAATATAAATGTAGGAATCCTGTAGCGTTTTAATAATTTCCACAATGTCTGCGTATGTCCCTGTACACCGTCCGCCCCGCTGATCACCAGAATCGCATAGTCAAGCACCTGCAGTGTCCGTTCCATTTCAGCAGAAAAATCTACATGACCCGGGGTGTCCAAAAGGGTCACCTGCATATCTCCCAGTTCAACTACCGCCTGCTTGGAAAAAATGGTGATACCTCTCTCCCGCTCCAGTTCAAACGTATCCAGAAATGCATCCTTATGATCTACCCGCCCCATTTTGCGGATCGCACCACAAGTGTACAGAATACTTTCCGACAGCGTCGTTTTCCCTGCATCCACATGGGCCAGAATTCCAATAACTATTTTTTTCATACTCTACATTTTCCTTATTTGTATTATTCTTCACACTTCGTTCCCGCAGTCACAATATTCAGTACTACCGCCAGCAAAATAACTGCTGCACCTGCCAGAGCAAATTTTCCCACTTTCTCACCATAAAACAAAAATACCCAGACCGGATTCAGAATTGCTTCCAGCAGCCCGATCAGTGACGCACTGACCGGACTGGTAAGTTTGGTTCCTTTGGCAAACAATATATAGGCCAGTCCAACCTGAAAAATACCAAGAGCCAGCAAAGCCACAAGTGCTCTCTGATCCATCTTCCACACATCTTTGAGAAACGGAATGGAAATCACAAAGGAAGCCAAAAACGCCAGCATACTGGCATCCTCACTGCTGGCTTCCGGCAATGAATTCATAAAAAAGACTCCCGAGAATGCCAGACCTGCTCCGATAGCCAGAATATTTCCCAGAAGATGGCCGCCGTCCAGCTGGTCAAAAAAGAACAGCACCATTCCCGCTAATGCCATCAACACAATACCACACTGCTGTTTCTTCGGTGCTTTCTTCCTGTAAATACAATCCCAGATCAGTACAAAGATCGGTGCCATGTACTGCAGGACAATAGCATTTGCCGCTGTTGTCAGTTTATTAGCCATAACATAGAGCAAGTTCGTCATCACCAGACAAACTGCGGCTGAAATCACATATCGGTTCACCCGGATTTTTATGCTCCTTTTGTACAACCAGAAAAAAGCAACCGCAATCAGAGAACGGGCACCATTAATGGCCACCGCATTTCCCGGGATATACTTGATCAAAAGACCACCGGTAGACCATAACAAGGCAGTCAATAAAATATACAAATTTCCTTTTGTTCGTGAATTCACTTTCCTTTACCTTCTTTCTTATCGTTAAAAATACCCCGGGGAAAATGTAAAAATCCCCGGGGTATTATTCTACCAGACTTTTTCCGTCTTATCAATCAATTATCTCTGTACACGTGCGCCTGCGCCGCCCATGATCGCTTCTACTTCTTTCTTGTTAGCCATTGTGGTGTCACCAGGTGTGGTCATTGCCAGTGCACCGTGTGCTGCACCATAGTTAACTGCCAGTTCAGCATCACCGGTAGTCATCAGACCATAGATCAGTCCGGAGGCGAAAGAATCACCGCCGCCTACACGGTCCATGATTTCCAGACCTTTGTAGTCTTTTGCTTTGTAGATTTCTCCGTCTGCCCAGCAGATAGCACTCCAGTCATTGACTGTAGCGGTCTTAACCTCACGAAGTGTGGTTGCAACTGCTTTGAAGTTCGGATATGTCTTAGCTGCTTCGTTGATCATCTTCTTGTAACCATCCAGATTCAGTTCTTTCAGGTTTTCATCATTTCCTTCGATTTCGAATCCCAGACATGCTGTGAAGTCTTCTTCGTTACCAATCATAACATCAACATATTTGGCAATTTCTTTATTTACTTCCTGTGCCTTAGCCTGTCCGCCGATTGCACTCCACATGGAAGGACGATAGTTCAGGTCGTAAGATACGATAGTTCCATATTTCTTAGCTGTTTTGATAGCTGCAAGAACTGTTTCGCAGGACTGTTCGGAAAGAGCTGCGTAAATACCACCGGTATGCAGCCAGCGAACTCCCAGTTCACCAAAGATATAATCAAAATCAAAATCTTCCGGTGTTGCTTTGGAGATAGCTGTGTTTGCACGGTCAGAGCATCCTACTGCACCGCGGATACCAAATCCTCTCTCTGTAAAGTTCAGACCATTACGGCAGATACGTCCGATACCATCTGTCTTCATCCATTTGATCAGAGAAGTATCAACACCACCCTGCATAATAAAGTCTTCCAGAAGTGTTCCTACCTCATTCTCAGCGAAAGCAGTAATCACTGCAGTATTCATCTTGAAACATTTTCTCAGACCACGGATTACATTATACTCTCCGCCACCTTCCCATGCACGGAAAGATCTTGCGGTACGGATTCTTCCTTCACCCGGATCCAGACGAAGCATAACTTCACCCAGAGATACTGCATCATACTTACACTCACTTGCAGGTCTCAAATTCAAATTCATAGTTTTCCTCCTTAATTTCCAAACGTAGTCAAAAAGCATTCTGCTTATAGCAGAACTACTCATATGTTGCTATTATAGCATAAACTTATGAATTCCGCTACTGTCAGCTAAAAAAAACCATATTTTTCATTCAAAAATCCAGATATGCACCCTTCATTGGGCTTGCAGCATGTTCACTGAAGAGCCGCAGCACGCCTTTTTTGTATTTACGTTCTTTCGGCTGCCAGTTTTTACGGCGTTCTGCAAGAACAGCATCAATTTCTTCCGGTGTTTTCCGTTCACCGTGAATTCCGACTATGTTCAGTTTTCTTCCCATCACATCGATTTCAATCAGGTCGCCTTCTTCTACCAGGGCAATGGGACCCCCATCCTGAGCCTCCGGACTGCAGTGACCGATCACCGGACCGGTAGATGCTCCTGAAAATCTTCCGTCTGTGATCAGGGCAATGCTGCGTCCCAGTTCCTTATCACTGCTGATTGCCTCAGAAGTATAGAACATTTCCGGCATACCACTGCCTTTCGGACCTTCATAACGGATAAATACTGCATCACCTTTCTGTACTTTATGTTTCAGAACTGCATCCAGACATTCTTCTTCACTGTCAAACGGTCTTGCATTCAGAACTGCAGTAAACATTTCCTTCGGGCAGGCAGTGTGTTTGATCACTGCACCTTCCGGAGCCAGATTTCCCCTAAGAATGGCAATGCTTCCATCGGTACCGATTGCCTGATCGTATGGTCTTATAATGTCCTCTTTTTTCAGAGAAATACCGTATCTTGCATTAAATTCCTGAAGCCACTGATCACATCTTTCATAGAAGCCATTTCGCTTCAGTTCTTCCAGATTTTCACCCAGTGTTTTTCCTGTTACAGTCATCACATTCAGATGGAGGTGTTCTTTAATTTCTTCCATGATAGCCGGTACACCGCCTGCATAATAAAATACTTCAGCCGGCCAGCGTCCTGCCGGACGAACATCAAGAAGATAGCGGGCATTTCTGTGAAGACGGTCAAAAGTATCTCCTGTTATTTCGATTCCGAATTCATGAGCAATTGCCGGCAGATGCAGCAGACAGTTGGTGCTGCCGGAAACTGCTGCATGAACCAGGATGGCATTTTCAAAGCTTTCCATCGTTACAATATCGGTCGGACGCATATTCGACATAGAAGCCAATTTTACGGCCTGTGCCCCCGCCTGTCTTGCAAAAGCAAGAAGATCAGGGCTTGTAGCAGGCATCAGAGCACTGCCCGGAAGAGCCAGTCCCAATGCTTCTGCCATAATCTGCATGGTGGAAGCCGTTCCGATAAACGAGCAGGCACCACAGCTCGGACATGCATTGCATTTTGCCCAATTCAGTTTTTCTTCATCAATCTCTCCACGCTGATATTTTGCACTGTACATTCCCAGCTGCTCCAGAGTCAGCATTTCCGGTCCGGCATTCATGGTTCCGCCCGGCACTACAATGGAAGGAATATCTACTCTTCCCAGTCCCATCAGATTTCCCGGAAGCCCCTTGTCACAGCTGGACAGATAAACACCTGCATCAAAGGGAGTCGCATTGGCATGAATCTCAATCATATTGGCAATCATTTCCCGACTTGCCAGGCTGAAATTAATACCGTCTGTTCCCTGACTTTCTCCGTCACAGATATCAGTACAGAAATATCTGGCGCCGTAACCGCCTGCTTCTTCCACACCTTTTCTCACCTCAGACACCAGAATATCCAGATGACCGCTGCCCGGATGGCTGTCTCCAAATGTACTCTCAATCATGACCTGTGGTTTGGACAGATCTTCCGGCTTCCATCCGGTTCCGATCCGCAGAGGATCCAGTTCCGGGGCCAGTTTACGCATTTCCTGACTTCTTAATTCCATAGTAAATACCTCCATTTTATGCAAAGAATGAAATGATCAACGCTACGATAAATCCTGTTCCGCCTACCAGTGTCTCCATAATGGTCCATGTCTTCAATGTTGTTTTTTCATCCATGCCCACCAGGGATTTTACCAGCCAGAAACCGGAATCGTTAAAATGTGAACAAACGGTAGCACCACCGGCTACTGCTGCGGTAACACATGCCAGATACAGCGGAGAAAGAGACGCAATCTCAGGCATTGCCGCAATAATTCCTGCTGCCATTGTCATGGCAACTGTTGCTGAACCTACACAAATCCGAACCAGAGCCGCCACCACAAAAGCTACGATTACAATCGGAAGATTTGCGGATGCTACTGCATTTCCAATCACATCTCCCAGTCCAGAATATTGTAACATATAACGAAGCACACCGCCACAGGCTGTTACCAGCAAAATCAATCCGGTAGGTTCCAGAGATTTTGTCATAATTTTTTCCAGCTCTTCCGTTTTATATCCATGCTTAATTCCCAGAATCAGCATCGCTGCCACCGTTGCAATCAACAGTGCCACAAACGGTTCACCCAGGAATCCCAGAATCGGGCGAAGCGGCTCCATGGCATCTACCACACCGGCAACAGAATCCAGAATAATCAGTACCAATGGAATCAAAATAATGCTGACAATCGTCCAGAAATTCGGAAGTTTGGATTCATCAAAATTTTCCTGGTTAGCCACATGTTCCGGTACCGGAACCATGAATTTCTTTCCGCAGATGGAGCCCCATACAGGACCTGCTACGATCATTGCAAAGATACCGCAACACACACCTACCAGAATTACCCATCCCAGATCCACATTCAACATGGTTGCCACCAGTACCGGACCCGGTGTAGGCGGGATAAACGCATGTCCGACAGCAAGTCCCGCAAGCAGCGGAATTGCATAGAACAAAGAAGAACGGTTGGTTCTTTTTGCCAGAGAAAATGCCAGTGGAATCAGGATGATCAATCCTGCATCAAAGAATACCGGCATAGCGATTACCAAACCTGTAATACCCAGTGCCCAGGCAGCCTTTTTATCACCAAACCATTTGACCATGGTAACCGCAAGCGTCTGCGCACCGCCTGAGACCTCCAGGATCGCACCAAACATGGAACCCAGTCCAACCAGAAGTGCAATACCTTTCAATGTGTTCCCTATACCATCATTGACGGCACTTACAATGTTCTCCACAGGCATTCCTGCAAGAAGGCCAATGGTAAGAGCACCAATCAAAATGGAAATCATAGCCTGAATCTTAAACTTAATAATTAATACCAACAACAATACCAGACCAACTAAAGCCGCAATGACCAGTCTGGTGGGGTTCAACATAACCGCAGTTTCTGCACCCATGATAAATCCTCCTTCATCATATCTTATAATTTTTTCCTTTTATGCCCCATATTTCTGTCAATTTCTTTTGGGTATCTACCCTTTGTTTCGTTACATCAGACGTCTTATGTTTCGTTGTATAAATCTTATCATTTCCATATTATTTCGTCAATACATCAGATGTATTTTTATTTATTTCTACTTTTCGCACAAAAACGGCAGGATTTCCGTTAAAAAACCTGCCGTTTTTTGTTCATATTTACCATTGCCATAGCAATGCAATATTACTTATACAGTTTTGGTCAGACATCTTTCTTCTGATTTTTCTTCATCATTTGCATCAAAACCTGTCGATTATAAGTCAGATGCATAATCATCGCGCATCGTGCTCCCACGGCATCCCCGTCCAGGATTGCATCCGTTACTGCCCGATGAGTCTGTATCGTCTCCTGCATCAGTGTCCGGTGTGTCAGATTGGCAAAAGTCATAACTGCTGTATTGATCACCGGAATCAGTGTCTCTACCACTCGATTCTTACTGCATCCTGCAATACAGGTATGAAATTCAATATCTTTCTTAATATGATTTTTACCACTTGTATACAAATATTCTACCTCATCACACAACTGTTTCAGCCGTTCTTTTTCTTCTTCTGAAGCATAATCACAAGCCAATGCGGCAATTTCCGGTTCCAGCATCAGCCGCACATCAAAAAGTTCCAGAGCCAGCTTGTATTTATCCTCAAATCTGGCCAGCCCCAGCGGATCCTCCTCCAGGGAGCATGTACTGATCACATAAGTTCCAGAGCCTCTGCGCACTTCCAGAATTCCCTTAGAAACCAGACTTTTAACAGCCTCTCTTACCGTACTTCTTCCCACTCCAAACATCTCTGCCAGATCGAATTCATTGGGAATCTTTTCTCCGATCTCCACGGGCTCCTGCAGGATATAATTCATCAGTTCATCCTCCACCTGAGAACCCAGTAATTTTCTATTCATCTTTTCAAATTGATACATCGATACTCCTGTTCTGCTGCATCAAACGTTTCGCAGCCATTTTGCAAGGCATACACATTATTTGCATGACATCTGATGTTTATTATAGCCTAAATTTTTCAAGGGTGCAATCTTAGTTTTTATGCAACATTCTTTTGCTTTTCGCACGTTAATGTGATATAGTAATATTTAATCAATATTATCTGGAGGAAATTATGGTCATCAAATGGAAAGTCACACTTCCGAAACTGACAGGACGTGAAGAACGGACTGCTTATCTTTATCTGCCGGAATCTTATCACTACGAACCTGACAAACGTTACCCCGTCCTTTATATGTTTGACGGGCACAATGTTTTTTTTGATTCAGATGCTACCTACGGCAAATGCTGGGGTATGAAAGAATATATGGATTACACGAACACGCAGTTGATTATTGCTGCCGTGGAATGTAACCACAGCCCTGACAATGGGCGGCTGAAAGAATACTCTCCTTATTCTTTTACGGATCCCAAACTGGGAGAGATTGAAGGATTAGGAAAACTTACCATGGACTGGATGGTACATACATTCAAGAAGGATATTGACAGTCGATTCCGTACACTCCCTGACCGGGAACATACCTTTATTGCAGGCAGTTCCATGGGCGGACTGATGAGCCTGTATGCCGTCCTGGAGTATAATGAATACTTCTCCCGGGCAGCCGCTCTGTCCCCGTCCATCTGGTTCGGAACTGAAAATCTGCGGCATATGATTGAACATGCATCCTTGCGTCCGGACACCATCGTCTACATGGATTACGGTTCCAGAGAACTTCGCCACCATGCCAACATGGAGCATCAGTTTGCCAAAGTTACGGCTCAGCTGCTGGATCGCCGGATTATGCTGGAAAGCCGGATTGTCCCCGGCGGCAACCACTGTGAAGCAAGCTGGGAAAAACAGATTCCGTTTTTCATGAATGCGCTGTTGTATCAGCCATAAAACAAAGGAGGACTCACTATATGGAAACACAATATTTTAAACAATACAGTCATGCACTGGGCAGAGAGATGGAATGCAAGGTCTACGGCTACGCCGGACGCCCTGTTCTCTATATTCCCTGCCAGGACGGACGTTTTTTCGATTTTGAAAACTTTTCTATGACAGATGTCTGGTCTCCCTGGATTGATTCCGGACAGGTCATGGTATTTGCCATTGATACCATTGATAAAGAAACCTGGTCAAATGAACACGGTGATCCCCGTTGGCGAATCTGCCGCCACGAACAGTGGATGAGATATATTACGGATGAGATGGTTCCTTTTATGCGGAATCTTGCCAATGACAGAAATGGCTGGACCGGCTATCCGGGTGTCATGGTGTTTGGCTGCAGCCTGGGTGCCACCCATGCTGTAAACCTGTATTTCCGCCGGCCTGACCTGTTTGACGGGCTTCTGGCACTCAGCGGTATCTATACTGCTGAATATGGATTTGGTCAGTATATGGACGATCTGGTTTATGCCAATTCCCCGGTTCATTACCTTGCCAACATGTCGGCCGATCACCCATATATTGAATTGTACAATCTAAAAAAAGCAATCATCTGTGTGGGACAGGGTCCATGGGAACTTCCCGATTCCACCCGCCAGCTGCAGTGGATTCTGCAGAGCAAGGGCATCGATGCCTGGGTAGATTTCTGGGGATATGACTGCAGCCATGACTGGTACTGGTGGTACCGGCAGGTAGAGTATTTTGTTCCCCACCTCCTTGGACAAAAATAAATACAAAAGAAGAAAGGAAATCTATATGAAAAATTTTATCTTTATCTCTCCTAATTTTCCGACAAATTACTGGCAATTCTGCCGTGAATTGAAAAAGAATGGTCTTAATGTACTGGGTATCGGTGATCAGCCATATGACGAGTTATCCAATGAACTGAAGGACAGTCTGAACGAATACTATAAAGTAAGCAATCTTGAAAACAGCGATGAAGTGTACCGTGCTGTTGCATTTCTCACTTACAAACACGGACGTATCGACTGGCTGGAATCCAACAATGAATACTGGCTGGAACGGGATGCAAAACTCCGTACCGATTTCAATATCACCAGCGGTTTCCAGGAAAAAGATATCCCCCGCATCAAATTTAAATCAAAGATGAAAGAATACTACCGCCAGACCGGTATTCCTGTTGCCCGTTACCATATGGTAGATACACTGGAAAACTGTCTGGCCTTTGCAGAAAAAGTTCATTATCCGGTAGTTGCCAAACCGGATAACGGCGTTGGAGCTTCCCACACCTTTAAGATTGAAAATGAAGAACAGATGAAACAGTTCTTTGATGTAAAATGGCCGAACACCATCTACATCATGGAGGAATACGTCAATGGTGAAGTAAACTCTTACGATGCCATCATTGACTCCAATGGGGAACCCATGTTTGAAACCGGCAACGTAACCCCAATGTCCATCATGGATATTGTTAATCACTCAGACAACTCCATCTTTTACATTTTGAAAAACCTCCCGGATGATACCCGTGCAGCCGGACGAGCCACCGTAAAAAGCTTTGGAGTAAAAAGCCGCTTTGTACATTTTGAATTCTTCCGTCTTCTGAAAGATCAGGAAGGTCTCGGCAAAAAAGGCGACCTTGTCGCTCTGGAAGTAAATATGCGTCCCAGCGGCGGCGTAACACCGGACATGATCGACTTTGCACACAGCACCGATGTTTACAAAATCTGGGCCGATATGATTGCCTTCGACCGTTCCACCATGCCGGTTGGAAAACATGCCTACTGTGCATTCGCCGGCAGAAGAGACGGAAAAGACTTCATCATGGGACACGAAGATATCATGGCCAAATATGGCAATAACATGAAAATGGTAGAAAGAATCCCGGATGTACTTTCAGGAGCCATGGGAAATCAGATGTATGTAGCAGTGTTCAGTTCACAGAAAGAAATGGATGAATTCTACAATGATATACTGAAATGTAATGAATAAAATAGGATTGGATTGTGAGACAGCTCAACATCCATCGTTCTTCTCTTTATTGCCGATGCTCCAAAGAACGATGGATGTTGAGCTGTCTCCCAATCCTTCCGGGTGAAACGTAATGAAAAATACTATCTCCTGCTCCCCCTGAAAATTTTCCTCAATTCCATCACTGCCGCCGCTGCCAGTATGATTTCTGCTGCGGGCTGGGCGTATGCGAGTCCATATAAGGGGAAGAGGCGGTTCAACAGGAGCAGTATCGGTATTTCCAGTACAACTTTTCTCAGGATGGCAAAGATCAGGGATTTGCTTCCAAATCCACACGCCTGAAAGACACCTACTGCCAGAAAGTCTGTATTGAGGAATACCAGGCAGAGACAGAGGCCGCGAAGGAAACGGCTACCATAGGCTACGATGGCGTCATTGTCCATGAACATTCGTACCAGACCAGGTGCACCTATGTAGTATCCCACCGTTATGACTGCCAGGAATCCCACAGATATTTTCGCTGTAAAAATTATCGTTTTCTTCATGCGCTCCCGGTTTCCGCTGGCATAATTATAGCTGACCAGAGGCATGATTCCCTGAGACATACCCATAGCAATCTGCATGGGCACCATGTTAACCTTCTGTGCGATTCCCATGGCGGCAACAGCGTCTGCCCCAAAAGAGGCTGTAAAATTATTCAGCGCAGTCATTCCTGTCACATTCAGCAGATTCTGTATAGATGCTGGAATTCCCACAGCACAGATACCTCCAAAAATATCCTTTCTGAAACGAAACATAGAAGGTTTGATGCAGACGCAGGTATTTTCTCTCTTCTTGTACAACAGTACAAAGAAGTACAGGCACGCCACACAATTGGACAGGAATGTTGCCAGTCCGGCTCCTGCCGCTCCCATATTCAGTCCCCAGGGAAGGATAAACAGAGGATCCAGAAAAATATTCAGGATACAGCCACTCATGGTTCCCAGGCTGGCATGAAGGGCTGAACCCTCCGCCCGAACCATATATCCCATGACCACATTCAAAATCGCCGGAGCGGCACCAAAGGTAACCGTCCATTTCAGATATTCACCGGTTGCCCCAAGAGTATCTGCATTGGCTCCCATCATTGCCAGCACACCAGAATGGAACACTGTATACAACAGAGAAAACAGCACACCGGCAACCAATGAACAGTAAAAACTGATAGCAGAACTGCGGTATACCGTATCCATGTCTTTCCTTCCCAGTGCACGACTCATCATACTGGAACCACCCACACCAAACAGATTGTTCACTGCATTAAACGCAAGCAGGATCGGTGCTGCCAGCGTCACTGCCGCATTCTGAACCGGGTCATTGACCATTCCTACAAAGAAAGTATCTGCCAGATTATAGATCACCATAACCAGAGAGCTGATCACTGTGGGAACAGACAATTTCATGACTGCCTGTGGAATCGGCATATCTTCAAAAAGCGTTGTTTTTTGCGAAGCTCCCATAAACCCCTTCCTTTCTCATTTCATCAATCCTTTTCAAACAAATTGTCGCGGGTAATATTATTCAGCCATTTACCGCTTCTGTAATGCCCGATTACCCATGGCCACTTAACAAATTCATCGGTACACAAGAGGAAGTAAACCACCATGACCGGAAGTTTCAGAACAAATGCTGCCAGAAATCCCAGAGGCACTGCATAGCACCACATATCAATCGTATCACAGACAAATCCGAACTTACTGTCACCGCCCGCACGGAATACCCCGGCAATCAACGTGGTATTGACAGCCGCACCCATGACATAATACGTATTAATCAACAACATATACTTGAGATAATGCATTGCCTGATCAGACAATGATGCGTATCGCAGTACCAGAGGTGTGGCCGCCAGAACGATGAGTCCGCCTATGGCACCGGTGATCACAGTCAGCTTCATCAGCTTCCGGGCACCATCTCTGGCTTCTTCCAGCTTGTTTTCTCCGATGATATTTCCAAGAAGAATACCTCCTGCACTGGCCATACCAAAGCAGAGTACCGTTCCAAAGTTACGAACAACGACTACAAAAGAATTGGCTGCCACCGCATCCGTACCCAGATGTCCGATGATGACTGAATACATGGAGAAAGCCACACTCCAGCTGATATCATTTCCCAGTGCGGGAAGTGAAAGCCGCACAAAATCCGAGAACAGCAACTTATTGCGTACAAAAAGATATCGAAAATCCAGTTTTATATCTTTACTGAAAAAGGAAACAATGAAGCATGCAATCAGCTCCACCAGTCTGGAAAGTGATGTAGCCAAAGCTACCCCCATCGCTCCCAGCTTCGGTGCACCGAAAAGTCCAAAGATAAAAACTGCATTCAGGATAATATTCAGTGAGAATGCCAGCATATTCATGGACGTGCTGATCATAACCCTTCCGATGCTTCTCAGAACTGCAAGATAGACTTCTGTAATCCCCCAGCAAAGATAGCTGACGCTCATGACTCGAAGATACGATGCCCCGATGGTTATCAATTCCCGATCATTTGTAAAGATATGCATCATCCCTTCCGGCACAAACAATGCCGCAGATGCAAATGCCAGCGAAATCAATAAGGAAAAACGCAGGGCAATTCCCTCAATCGTCTGGATTGCCCGCATATCTCCTTTTCCATAATACTGAGCGCACAGGATAGTGGCCCCTGTTCCCAGCCCATAAAATACCATAAATAAAACACTGGCATACTGTGATGCCAGTGAAACTGCAGATATGGAGGACTGCCCTACATAATTCAGCATAACCACATCTGCGGAACTGACTGCCGCACTCAGAAGATTCTGAATGATGATTGGCAGCACCAGATGAAAAATCTGTCTGTAAAATGATGATGTCTTTGCTCCTCTGTCCATTTTTCTACTTGTCCCCAAAAATCCGTTTTATTTTTTTATTACTCCCAATATTTCCTGATCACTTTCCTGAATGCGATTCCGGTATTCTCTGGGAGATATTCCATGAACCTTTCTGAATACCCGGGTAAAATAGTTTACATCCATAAAACCACAGTTGGCAGCAATTTCCTGAATCGGAAGTTTTGTGGTATTCAGCAAAAAACGAGCCTGTCTGAGGCGAACCTCCTGAATGTACTCTTTCAGGTTCATATTAACTTCTTTTTTAAACAATGCAGATAAATGTGTGTTGCTCACATAATATTGGTCAGCCAGACTGGTAAGAGTAAGGGGTTCCATATAATGAAAATCCACATAATCCAGACAATCCCGTATCAGCTTCGAGTATCCGGAACGGGAATAATTGTTCACCAGAAGACAATACTTTCTCACCATCTCCATACCCATCGAAGATAACTGGCTTTCTGTTGTGCAGCTTTCAATCTGAATAGCAATTTTTCTGGACAATTCATCAATATAGACCGGATGAACATTCCCCTGTTCTGCTGATATTCTAAATAGAGTATTCGCCACAAACATCAGATTCTTCCGGTTACGGACCGGATCACTGTGTCTGGGAAGAATACGATACCTGCAAAACTCACTCCATGTAGCTGCCGCACTGATATAATCCCCTTTTTGGATCTGACTCATCAATTTCTTTTCAATTTTATACCGTTCCTCAACCACTTCCGTCCGAAAATCCTGCTCCGGTGACACTGATAAAGTCTCATAATTGATGCTGAACATATTGTTGTTTGGATCATGATTCTGCAGCAATCTCAGATCATGGTCAAAAATCTGGCTGCAATAGCTGAGAATCAGTGCGTTCCAGCGATCAAAAGAATTAAAATACGGAAGTTTGGAGTAAAAAATCTGCAGATCTCTGTTGTACTTCTCATCAATGTTGTTCATCTGCATAATTTTACGGAACTCTGCCTGTGTCACAGGCTGAAACAGCATCGGACCAATCACACAATGCGTATATCCATATTCCTGTTCAATCCTCTCTGGAAAACGAAACATTGTATGATACATGTAACTGCGGGTTCTCACAATATAAATCGTATCCGGTCTGCAATTTTCACTGATCTGATCTACTACAATCTGGTAGTCAAAATCACCATATATGATGCTTCCCATACCAAAGTCAATTTTCCTGATATTCTCATAAGGAGGTTTCAAATACATCACCTGAATCCCCAGAGCTTCTATATTCGCTTTCATTGCGTCTAAAATATCAATCTGCATATTACTACCTTTATCTTTCATAAATAATCTGGAATTATTTATTAATTTTAGCATTTGAACTTAGAAAAATCAAGGTTATACACAGATTTGACATATTTCAGACCAGTATGTTCCCCTTCTCATCCGGGCGTATGGGAATAATGGTCAACAGATCAATCAGCGTCATTGCAAGAGGAAAACCAGTCCAGCAAAGAAGAAGGTAAATTGTTCCCAGAATATATTGCTTTGCCATAAAACGGTGTCCTCCGCACCAGCCCAGTAAAATCGTAACCCACAGATACTTTTTCCGGTTAACCAGTACTTTTTCTCTGTTTTCCCGCCGCTCAAAAAAACGGGTAATCAGACGGCTGAGTCCTTTCTCTTCTTCCACAATTCCGTGTTCTTTTCTGAGCTGCTCCAGTTCCATTCTGGCATCCAGATATTCTTTCATTGTAACCTGTTCTTTTTCCGGTTTCTTCTTACCTATCATGAATTTCCTCCTGAATCGTAACTGTTCAGTCCCTTCACAGTTACCCTGAATCTTTAATATACACCCTGTCGTACAAAAGGCACCGGAAGCATCCGGTGCCCTTATACGCACTTTTTTTATTATGTACAGTATTTACTGCATTGCTTTTGCTTTGATTGCTGCGATCTCGTCCTGAATCTCTGCCATTTTTTCTTTGGTCAGCGGATAGAACTTCAGAGCAATGATATTGCAGATCAAACCGATGATAACCGTTCCATACATCAGGAAGATCGATAATGGAACGATGGATGACGGACAATCTGCCAGTTTTGTTCCAACATCCGGAAGGTGATCCTTGAATCCGATTGCTGCAAATGCAACACCTGTCAGCAGCGGAGCGAAAGAAGAAATCAGCTTATCAACCAGAGAGAACAAGGTTCCCATCATACCAGGCACATATTTACCGGTACGATATACTTCGTAGTCAGCACAGTCAGCAGTCATCGGGATAACAATGTTACCGGAGATACCCTGGAATCCACCGCACAGGATGGTCAGCAGAATATATCCAATTGCGAAATATCCCCATTTTATTCCGCCGGCACCATTATTCATAGATACCGGATCTCCGAAGAACCACAGAGCTGCCAATGCAGCATTAGTAAGAATACCGCCCCAGGAACCGATTAACATAGCCTTTCTCTGCCCCAGAGAAGTAGCCAGAGTACCGATACAAAGCATGGAGATGATACATGTAGGAATGGAAGTCATACCTGTCATTGCTCCATAAATCGCATAATCACCGGCAATAACACCGAAGAGTACAATCTGTACGGTAGAAGTTCTCATAGTTGTTGCCAGCTTATCGGAAGAAGCAGATACAACCAGCATCTGAATGGCACGATTGTTTTTGATACAATCCCAGTAATCTTTCAGACCAACTTTAACAACTTTACCGGTTCCAAAGAATTCTGTTCTGTCTTTCGGAGCGATGGCGATTACAGCAATCGTTGTAAATACAGCACCCAGAATTGCTGTGATCAGCCACAGGTAATGCCATGTATCAATGGATTCAAAACCACCATGTGCTTTTGAAACGTTGGCAAACACTACAGCCAGAATAGCAAACAGTAATGTATTGTAAGCGGCATCAAACATGGTAAACAGCGGTCTCTGTTTCGGATCGTTGGTCAGACAGGTCTGAGCGGATTTGGTTACAACACACTGGAAAGTATATCCAACATAATAGATTGCTGCAACTACAATGAAAAATCCAAAACGAATGGCTGTGTTTTCCGGCAGTTTATGAGTAACATGGAACAGGACAAAGGACATTACACACAGTATTACCTGTCCTATGATCATAAACGGTCTGTTCTTACCGAACTTACCGTTGGTACTGTCTACAGCAAAACCGATGAACGGGTCTGTTACACCATCCCAGATTCTCATGAACATGGCAAAACTGGATGCTGTTACTACCGCAACGCCAACAAAACCGGTCAGATAATATGCTACATAGTTCATCAGCATCATGTAACAGTTTGTTGCCGTGTTGTTCAATGCGAATCCTGCAACACGCCACAGCGGAACGCGGTGAGTTCCATTTGCCCCGTAGTACTTAGCGGGTAAACTTCTTGTTTGACTCATTTTTTTCTCTCCTTCTTGCTAATAGATTTGTGCGAAATACTCAGGAAAGTGCAGACCCCAATATTTATGCACATCGAGCATTTCAATGACAAAATTATACCTGTCATTGTCTAAATCCACTATATCAGTTTCAAAAAATAAAGTCAATTTTTATAGATTTTTTCCTGTTTTTTAATAAAAAAATGATACTTTTTAGTCTTTTTTGATTTTATTCAGTTTTTCATTAAGTTCATACTTCATTTCTGCAGAAACAGCTTTTCCGGCCATTTTCAGCAGGTTATTCAGACGTGCAAGCAGGAAGAAATCTTTCATCGGATTATCTTCACCAGGTGCTGAATCCATCATGCCGAACGAAGAACCACCCATTACTGCTGCCATAATTTCCTGAACAGCAGCTGCCGCTTCCGGATTTGCCATAAGATCACAGACTTTATCTTTGATATTGTAATATCCTGCCGGATAATTCATTTTTTTGCGTGCTGCAATCGCTGCCGGATCATCAAACCAGTTCGCACCTTCATTTCCTTCCGGAAGGTCATATGCATAGTTATGCTCTGCAACAGGTCTCAGCGTAATGGTATTAGCCTGTACATCGCCACATTTTGCAGTAACTGTGTTATCCCCATCCTGCAAAGCAACATTCTCAAAAACAACTGCATGGTCTACAGCATCTTTTGTTGCCACTTCTTCTCCATTTACTACCAGAGTGACATTCGGGCAGTTGGTGTATACGGTCACGATACATTCTTCCGGAGCACGGTCCACGAAACGTTCGCCGCACACATGGATCATCGGCTCTGTGGTCCAGTATGCCTGATAAATATAGAAAGCGTCTTTCTTTGTCTTACGGTCATAGGTTACGAGACCTTTATTGTTGCGTCCCTGTACACCACCTTCATCGCGGGCATCTGCAGCAAAGTCAAACATATTCCATACATGGGTGCTCCACAGATATGGACGGGTTGCAAAGGTTTTCAGCATTTCATGGTGATAATATGCTGCATACTCTTCAGTATAGTCATGGTTTTCCGGTGTGGTGGTATGCCATTTCAGGATTGCTTCGGAACCATATTCTGATACACCGAGAGGGCGATCCGGGTTCAGTGCATGGAATTTATCCAGCCATGGTCCGTTATCTTCCACATCACCCACATACCATCCGAAATAATGGTTGTAGCTGAGTACATCGGTAATATATACATGTTCACTGTTCATCGGTACCATAGATACTTCTGCCATAGTTGTCAGTCGGGTTGGGTCCATTTTTTTGCACAGTGCATGCAGGTCTGTCAGGTTGCGGTACAGAGCTTCTGTTTCACCACCGATGGTAATTTCATTAGAGATACCCCAGAAGAAAATGGATGGATGGTTAAAGTTCTGAGCAACCAGCTCTTTCATCTGACTTACGGTATTATCATAAGCCTCCTGAGTGGGAATAAAGCCGCTGATGAACGGAATTTCAGCCCACAGTACAAAACCGGTATGGTCACACAGATCATAGAAATACTGATCATGCTGATAATGAGCCAGACGGATGGTATTTGCACCGATTTCTTTGATCAGGGCAATATCTTCTTCGTGGTCAGCTTTGGAAATAGCCCAGCCTTTGTCCTGGCGGTCCTGATGACGGGAAACACCATGCAGCGGACAGCTCTTTCCATTCAGGAAGAAACCATTATCCGGATCCACATGGAATCCACGATAACCATAAGTAACCACAACGGTATCCAGAACTTCACCATCTTTTTCAATAGCTGCTTCACAGGTATAGCAGTATGGATCTGCCATTCCATTCCACAGATGAGGCTCTTTTACATCCAGTTTTACTACGGTATGATCAGCTGCATCAGCCTGTCCTTCTGCTGCCACATTGCCTTCTGCATCTTTCAGAACTACTTTTACTGTACATCCATCTGCATTTACCGGAAACAGATCTACACGGGTTTTTCCTGCTGCATGAGGAGTCACAAACACACCATCAGTTCCATCTTTCAGAAGATCAAAATGAGCATCTGCCACTTCAACAAAATTTACATCACGGTACAGACCGCCATAGAAAGTAAAGTCTGCATTCTGCGGATAAATATCACTCTTTGCATTGGAAACAACGACTGTCAGTACATTTCCTTCCGGTTTCATAGCCGGTGTCAGGTTAAAACGGAAAGTGGAAAAACCTCCCTTATGAGTGCCCAGTTCGCGTCCGTTACAGTAAACGGTTGCCACATGGTTGGCACCTTTCAGCTCGATATACTGTTTTTTTCCTTCTGTAGGATTCGGCAGTTCAATCTGATACGTACCAATTCCTCTCCAGTAATCATTGCCACCATCCTGGCCGTCAAGAGCATTCCAGGTATGTGGAAGTGCCACAGAAGCATATGCTTCTCCATTCTTTGCGAACTGCGCAGTTGTCATCAGTGTTTTTGTTCTCATAAAAACTCTCCCTTCATATAGTTGTTCTATTTTCACGAATTCCTTCGTGTTTCATACTCATACAATAGCCTTTACAGATTAAATCCGAAATATCTTACTGCATTGTTATAGGAAATGCCTTTTACAATTTTCTCCAGTGTCTTGTAATCTGCCGGATACTCACCATTTTCAACCCATCCTCCGATCAGGTCACACATAATTCTGCGGAAATACTCATGTCTGGTGTAGGACAGGAAACTTCTGGAATCAGTCAGCATACCGATAAAATTACCCAGAAGGCCAAGACTTGCCAGAGAGGTCATCTGTTCTGTCATACCCGGTTTGTGATCATTGAACCACCATGCACTTCCCTGCTGGATTTTGCCGATGGCGCTGCTGTCCTGGAAGCATCCCATAATCGTTCCGATGGAAGCATTATCCGCCGGATTCAGAGAATACAGAATGGTTTTTGGAAGTTCATCCGTCTCTGCCAGAGCATTCAGATAATCTGCCATCTCGGAAGCCGGTGCATAGTTGCTGATACAGTCTACGCCTGTATCCGGACCCAATTTTCCATAAATAAGCTTGTTGTTATCACGTTTTACGCCGTAATGCAGCTGCATTACCCAGTTTTTCTTATGATACTCTCTGCCCATGGCAACCATAAAGGCTGTCTCGAACTGTTTCTTTTCCTGAGCAGTTACATTCTCACCTGCCAGTCGTTTTGCAAAAATAGCTTCAATCTCCTCTTCGGAGGCCGGCTGATACATCACATAGTCCAGACTATGGTCAGAAATCGTACATCCATTTTCGGCAAAGAAATCCATACGAATCTTCAGGGCTTCAATCAGTGCTTTAAAGCTATCAATTTTCACACCGGCTGCACTGCCCAGTTTTTCCAGATAATCCAGATAGTCCGGTTTTGCCATATTCATAGCTTTTTCCGGTCTCCATGCAGGCAGAACCTGTACATCAAAGGTCTCATCTGCAGCAATTTTTCTGTGCCACTCCAGAGTATCTGCCGGATCATCTGTCGTACATACTAAAGTTACATTAGACATTTTAATCAGGTCTCTCGGAGTTCTTCCCTCGCCCCGAAGCTGCTCGTTACAAAGATTCCATACTTCTTCCGCAGTTTCTCCATTCAGATATCCGTCATAGCCAAAGTAACGTTTCAGTTCCAGATGGCTCCAGTGATACAGCGGATTGCCGATCGCCATTTCCAGTGTCTCTGCCCATTTCTGGAACTTCTCACGGTCTGTGGCATCTCCGGTGATATATTTTTCTTCCACACCGTTAGAACGCATCTGACGCCATTTATAATGATCGCCGCCCAGCCATACCTGTGTGATGTTATCATATTTTTTATTTTCATAGATTTCCTGCGGATTCAGGTGGCAGTGGTAGTCCAGTACCGGCATAACTTCCGCATATTCATGATACAATTTCTTTGCAGTCTCTGTTGAAAGGATAAAATCCTCATCCATAAAAGCTTTCATTGGTTTTCTCCTTTTTTTAAATTCAAAGAGGAGGGCAGTTCTCCCATCCGGAGAATAACTGCCCCTCCTAAAATCATGGCCTCTTTTTATGCGTAAACGTATTTCTTCAGTGTAGCACGTACTGCACCTGGTTCTGCGATCATTTCCTGCAGATATCCCACAACAGTATCAGCCATACCAACTTCGTAAAGATTTACACCGAAAATCTTGGTATTTTCAAGAATCGGTCTCAGAGCTTCTGCATCCACAGTTCCGCCCAGTTTCAGATCCTGAACAAACGGACGAACAGTATCGGTCAGAGGATCCGGACTCAGTTCAAAAGCATCTCCATTGTCGTCGATTGCCATCATATAACGCAGCCATCCTGCGAATACCAGCGGAATCAACTTCAGATCATTAACATCCAGTTCATCAGATGCCTGGTATGCTTTAATAGTCTCTCCAAAACGGATTGCCAGTTTCTGAGAAGTATCTGTGGCAATACGCTGTGGTGTATCAGGCATAAATGGATTCGGCACACGTACGTTCAATACGGTATCGATGAATTCTTTTGGATCCAGGATTCCCGGATTAACAACTACCGGAAGTCCTTCTTTGTAACCAACAACTTCTACCAGTTTTTTCAGTTCCGGATCATTCATCTCATCAGAAATTTTCTGATAGCCAAGGATGCATCCAAATACTGCCAGACAGGTATGCAGTGGGTTCAGGCAGGTGCAGACTTTCATCTTTTCTACCTTATCTACAGTCTCACGGGCGGTAAAGATCACGCCGCCTTTTTCCAGCGGAGGTCTTCCGTTCGGGAAAGAATCTTCGATTACAAGATATTCTGTCTCTTCTGCATTGACAAACGGAGCAACGTAAGTACGTTTGGATGTGATAACAGGCTCCAGTTCTTCGATATCATCAGCTTTCAGAATCGCTTCTACAGAAGCATCCGGTCTTGGGGTGATTTTATCAATCATGCTCCATGGGAAGGATACTTTGCTGTAGTCTTTGATATATGCTTCAAATCCTGCATCTGCTTTTCCGTTAGCAACCCATTTTTCTGCAAATGCAGTAATGGCAGCTTTCAGTTTGTCACCGTTGTGTGAGCAGTTATCGGTACTTACCATGGCGATCGGTTTTTCACCAGCTTCATAACGGGTATAAAGCAGAGAAGCAACTTTTCCAAGATAACTCTTTGGTTTTGCAGGACCTTCTTCAAAATCAGATGCAATATCCGGAATAATCTCGCCTTTACCATTTACCAGGCTGTAACCTTTTTCTGTAATGGTGAATGTACACATCTGCAGAGAATCTTTGGAGAAAATCTCTTTCAGACGGCCGTATTCTTTTTCATTTTCAGAATCCAGAACGTGAGATTCCACAACGCCGCCTACTACGGTTTTTTCTACAGTTCCATTTGCTTTCAATGTAGCAAGAATGGTGTAGTCATCATGCGGCCAATTCATTTTCTCTACGATTTCATAGTCAAAGCCTTCCACGCCGACAATACCGCGATCCAGAATACCTTCGTTCAGAAGGTTCTGTGCCACATTTGCCTGAAATGCCTTGAAGATGTTACCAACTCCAAAATGTACCCAGTATGGATTTTCATAAGTAGCTGCTTTTACTTTTTCACGATCAAACTTTGGCAGATTGTAGCCTTTTGCTTCCCACTGCGCTCTGTCAGCCAATCCCTTTGCATTTAATTTCATGGCATTTATCTCCTTTATCTTCTTTTACTTTTAAGGGTTTTCCCCGGCATTGCTGCCGGGGTTGATTCATTTTCAGATATTATTTGCGAGTCTGGCTTTTATCAATTGCTTCCCACAGACCATTCAGATAGGTTGCACCCAGAGCTCTGTCATACAGACCGTAGCCAGGCATTGCAACTTCATCCCAGATCATACGTCCATGGTCCGGACGGATCGGTCCGTCAAATCCGATATCGTACAGAGCTTTCATGATTTCGTACATATCGAAAGTTCCATCTGAGGACAGATGAGCTGCCTCTTCAAAGTTGGTAGGTGTGATGAACTTCAGGTTACGAACATGTGCGAAATGGATTCTTCCTTTCAGGGAGCGAATCATATCCGGCAGATCGTTGTTCAGGTTGGTTCCGTAAGAACCGGAGCAGAAAGTTACACCATTGTGTACGTCATCTACCATATCCATCATTCTGTGGATGTTTTCTTTGTTGATGATGATTCTCGGAAGTCCGAATACACTCCAGGCAGGATCATCCGGATGGATTGCCATCTTGATATCATACTGATTACATACCGGCATAATCTTCTCCAGGAAGTATTTCAGATTTTCGAACAGTTTTTCATCATCTACATCTTTGTACATCTCGAACAGTTCTTTTACTTTTGCCATACGTTCCGGCTCCCAGCCTGGCATTACCGTTCCGTTCATATCGCCTGCGATAGAATCAAACATTTTTTCCGGATCCAGAGCATCTACTGCTTCCTGTGTGTAAGCAAGTACGGTAGATCCGTCAGGTCTCATACGGGCCAGTTCAGTTCTTGTCCAGTCAAATACAGGCATGAAGTTGTAGCAAACCAGATGAATATCTTCTTTTCCCAGGTTCTCCAGAGTTTCAATATAGTTGGCAATATACTGATCTCTGTTTCCGCGTCCTGTTTTGATATCATCATGGATGTTAACACTCTCGATACCTGCCAGCTGAAGACCTGCTGCTTCCACTTCTTCTTTCATAGCACGGATGCGTTCTCTGCTCCATACTTCACCAGGCTGTGTATCATACAGAGTTGTAATAACTCCTGTTACTCCCGGAATCTGGCGAATCTGTTTCAGAGTTACTGTGTCGAATTTTGATCCGTACCATCTCAATGTCATCTGCATAGTTGTTACCTTCCCTTTCTTCATATATACATTTGTTTTTTCAATTCCTGATGGCTATATTATATAAAACTTTGCCGGAAAAATCTATTGTTTTGGTTGTTGTATACATTGTAAAATTTGTTATTTCTTGCAAATTCTGTAAAACTTACCAACAAATCCTATTTCAGATTTTCCATAAATGCATCGATTTTCTGCTGCTGATATTCTCCTCCATAAGTTCCGTCCACCAGTTTATCTACAGCCTGATTTCTGAATTCGCTCCAGGATTCCTTTTCATGGCGAACCAGAATCGGATAGTAAAATACATGATTTTTCTCAGCCGCCTCATAGTCACCGAGAGCATCACCGGCCATAAATACTTTTTCTGTATCATAGCCTTTTTTCAGAAGTTCCTGGATACAATATGCTTTACTGCCAACATTTTGAGACATAACAATATCCACATGTTCCAAAAGTCCATACAGTTCCCACTCTTCCAGGACAGCCTGAAGATTGGCTGAGGACACAATCGCAACATCTGCAAACTGATGTGCATAGGCCAGACCTTCCTTCACCCCTTCAAATGGTTTTTTCACCTCAAAAGGAAGTTCATTGATACTGGCATTGACATGCTGAGACCAGGAAAGTGCTTTTTTCAAAATCACACTGTCATTGGTTTCCATTGCTTTCTGCAGAGCGCCATTGGACAATTCCTTGCTGTTTTCAACCCATGCTTCCAGAACATCCACATCCTGAATCGGGGTGTAAGTCTCATGAATTTCTCTCAGCATCAGTGCAAGACCTTTAAAACGGTTGATACCTCTTGTCATCGTATAGAGATTGATTTCGTTCCATCTGGTCAGAATCGCATCTTTCCACTCTTCCAGTCCCCATTCTGTAACCATACAGGGTCCGAAGCAGCGGATATGTTTAATATCCATAGTGTCCATGGCACAGCCGTCAGAATCCACACAGATCAGATAGTCCTTCTTTTTCTGATATTCTTCAATCGTTACACTCATATTTTTTCTTCCTTATTTAAAATTATTCGGAATTATCCTTTATAATCCAGCGGCAGTTCGGTCCATCTCTTTTTCAGGATATATGCCACTTCCTTCGGCTGTCTCTGTCTGGTAAATACACCTTTTTTATTTCCATTGACACGCATAATGCCTTCTGTTGTCTGGAAATCAGCAAAGTTCCATATCTGCTCACCCTTAACAAAGTCGTAAGAATCCATGATTGCATGATTCTCTGCCAGATATTCCTCCTGATATTCCTGGCTCCACATTACAGACGGAAGCTTATGCTCGCTGCCCAGAGTATCAGCACCATATTCTGTAAAGATAAACGGTTTATTCAGATTCAATGCCTTCCAGCCATCCATCTCTTTTTTGAACATTTCCATCGCATTGCAGATTTCATATCCGCCGCTGACATACCATCCATAGTAGCGGTTCAGAGAAACAATATCACTGAACTGATAACATTTACATTTGTCCGGTGTAGAGTTCATAACCAGTGCAAAGGTTCTCGGACGTTTCTGAACATCCAATTCATGGGCACGGTTAAATACTGCCTCAAAATACGGAACTGCTGCATCACAGGTAGTTTCCGGCTCATTCAGCAAACTCCAGGCGATAACACTCGGATGATTCTTATCGCGGGTGATCATCTCTTCTACTGCACGCAGATGATTCTTCAGAAGCTGCGGTGTAGTTTCTTTCTCAAAAAATGCTGTCTGTTTGCCGGTACTTGCTTCCGCAAAGTTCATCAGACTCTCAAAAAGTCCTACTGCCGGAACTTCGTCAATAATCAGGAAACCTTCCCTGTCAGCCATCTGGTAGATTTCTTCACTGTAGGGATAATGAGAAGTACGGAAAGAATTGGCCCCAATCCATTTCATACACTCAAAATCACGTTTCATAACACCGATATTAAATCCACGTCCTACAATATCACTGTCCTCATGCTTTCCGAAGCCTCTCAGATATACCGGTTTGCCATTCAGCAAAATACTGGTTCCTTCCACTTTAACAGTACGGATACCGATTTCCTGATGATATTCATCAATCACTTCTTCTCCGTCCACAATTCTCACGACCAGCTTGTACAGGTAGGCATGATGAACCTCCCACAGATGTGCGTCTTTTACTTCCAGAACACCTTCTTTACCTTCTGCAGAAGCAACCTGGCATCCACACTTATCATACAGTTCCACTTTCACCGGATGCTCACCTGTAGTCACAACCGAATAAGATACTCTGGCATCTGCGCCATCGAGAGCGTACTCCGTGGTAATATCAAATACGGATTCTTTCGGAACAGCTACCAGATTTACAGATCTCTGAAGCCCTGCATAATTGAAGAAATCAAAATACGGTTTTGCCATCTTCTTTCCATTGGAAAGAGTAATTGTCGTTCCACATGGAATATTGGTAACTGTCAGTTCATTATTCACTTTTACAACAACTTTATTTTCCGCATTATACCGAACCACATCCGTAACATCCGCACTGAAGGGAAGAAAACCACCCTCATGCTCCGTAATCTTCACACCATTCACAAAAACCTGGGCCCGATGGGTTGCACAGCTAAAACGTACAAAAACATTTTTGCCTTCCCATTCTCCCGGAACAAAAACATCTTTCTCATACCACATATCGCCTGCGTATTCGCGGGTATCTTTGTCTGTATAGAAATCCTGAAAACTTGCCGGAACCGGAATCACTTCATCGCCCGGGACACCTTTCGTCCAGCCCAAAGCCTCTCCCTCTGCTTTCCCGTCCAGACAGAACTTCCACATACCATCCATGGAAACCACACGCCTGGAAACCGTTGCTTCCGGATACAACATTGAATACTCTAACATTTTTCGCCCTCCTTCAATATTCAATATTTTTTTCAGTATATCATAAATAATTCACAAAATATGAGGATTAATTTCTTTATTTATTGTTCTTTTTTATGATTTTCCCACGGGGATTTTTACATTTTCCCCGGGGAAAAATAAAAATCCCCGGGGAAATCTTTACAAAACAGGATTTGTCGGATAAACTGTGTAATACGTCAAATTAGTAAAGCGAGGGTTTTTTATGGAGATTTTTATGAATGCAGTCAAATCAGTGTACCAGTTCTTATGGGGAGATCTGGTTACTCTCCCGCTTCCCGGAGGCAGTTCTGTGGGATTATCTCTTCTGGTACTACTGTTGATTCCTGCAGGTATTTATTTTACGATTCGAACTCGTTTCCTTCCCATCCGGTTATTTCCAGAAATGCTGAAGATTACCGTAGAAAAGAAAAATGTTTCTCAGGAGCATGCGATTTCCGGGCTGCAGGCCTTGATCATTTCCACTGCAACACGAGTAGGCATGGGTAATCTTGTAGGCGTGGTGGCGGCTATTTCAGCCGGCGGTGCCGGAGCTGTTTTCTGGATGTGGGTCACAGCACTTCTCGGTTCTTCCACTGCTTTTGTGGAAGCTACGCTGGCACAGATTTACAAAGAAAAGGATCCTCTCTACGGTGGTTATCGCGGAGGGCCGGCCTACTATATCCATCAGCTTTTCACCCGGAAAAAACCGGGGAAACGCCGTTCCGTTATTGCCGTATGCTTTGCCCTGTCCGGTCTTTTATGCTGGTGCGGCATCAGTCAGGTAATCGGTAATTCCGTATCCAGTGCTGTGGAAAATGCATTCCATATACCGCCTTTATATTCCACGATTCTGCTGGTAGCTCTGGCGGCCATCATTGTTCTTCGGAAATACACCACGGTAAAAATACTGGACATCATTGTCCCTTTGATGGCCGGATGTTATTTCCTTTTTACTATTATCATTATTGGGAAAAATATTACGCTGCTGCCCGATGTATTTGAAAGAATTTTTTCAGAAGCATTTGGACTCCGTCAGGCAGTGGCAGGAGGATTCGGTGCCGTATTGATGAACGGAGTAAAAAGAGGGTTATTTTCCAACGAAGCCGGCTCAGGTTCTGCTCCCTGTGCGGCAGCGGCTGCCGACATCAGCCATCCCGCAAAAGAAGGACTTCTCCAGGCATTCGGTGTCTTCATTGATACTATCGTCATCTGCAGCTGTTCTGCCATGATCATGCTTCTTGCACCTGCGTCAGTCACCGACGGACTGTCCGGCATGGATCTTTTACAGGCAGCCATGCAATACCATCTGGGAGACTTCGGAGTAATTTTTATAGCTGTTATCCTCTGGATGTTCAGTTTTTCTACCTTTATCGGTATTCTCTACTACGCCCGCTCCAACGTAGCCTACCTGTTCGGAGACAACTGGATTTCCCAGACACTGTATAAAATCATCGCTCTGGTCATGCTGTTTATCGGCGGACTGGCCGCCTATACTTTTGTATGGGATCTGGGGGATATCGGCATCGGACTGATGACCATTTTTAATATGATTGCACTGATTCCTCTGTCGAAAGAGGCAATCAGCGCATTGAAAGATTATGAAGGGTGACTGGGGACTTTCCCCAGTCATTTCTTTATTTTTTGTCTAATCTGGCAGATTCCCTGTGTCATGGTTCCCATCGGACAGAAGGTGCACCAGGTTCGCGGTTTGTACAGCACCATAACAATCAATCCGATGATGGTGGAAGTCAACATCAAACTATAGAATCCAAAACTGAATTGTGCGACCCAGTCAGCAACAGTTCCTGCCGTATAGGTCCAACCCCATGGAACCTTAATTGTCCAGAAAAGTTTGATTACTTCTTTCAAAGATCCGGCTCCTGCTGCTACCAGATAGGTCTGAAATACTATATTCCCAAACATAGCCAGAAAGAAAACAAGGAATCCATAACGAAATCCTTTGGACGCCAGCCAGCGGGGAGCACTTTTCTTTCTGGAACATTTCAAGTCTTTTCCCAACAAACCAAACAATTGTCCCCGTCCGCAGAATTGGTTGCAAAACAATTTATTTCCGCCAAAGATTGCAAATAACAACGGCACTACGAAATCAATCATACCGAGCCAGGCAAACAAAATATTGAAAAATCCCAGAGCAAAATAAATGATCGACCAAATCCAGAGATAATCATACCAATGTCTTTTTTTCACGATTCCCTCCCCCTCTCTACTAAACCAATACTGTCTGCCGGACATTCTGCCGAGCATTTTCCACATCCCACACAAAGATCCATAGCTACCTCTGCATAACATCCACACACAATCCTGATGGCTGATCTTGGACATACTTTCGTACATGCCCCACAGGCTACACAGCGACCTTTATCCACCTTTGCAACTCTTTTCGCCAATTAAATCCACCTCCTGATATGATTTCAAAAAATATTTATTTTCGACAGTATAACAGAGCATCCTGAAATTGTATGTGACTTTATCACATTAAGCAGACAGGAAAGTGGCCAGGGGACTGTCCCCTAGCCACTTTCCTGTGAAAATCCTGTTATACAACAAATTTTTCCATATACTTTTCAGAAATTTTCCAATAATATAGATATAATTATTCAATTATCAAACGAAAGGAGTGTTTCACCATGGGACAATTTGTTAAACTGAATCCGGATTCCTTGAAAGCACTGCGTGAAGTGAATCCGATGATGATGTCTTACAATGTAGAATTTGCCGAGGTTACCGGAGGTACTTTCTGGAAGGCCTATACCCCGGGTCAAATTGCCGGAACAGAAGAATTTTATGTAGAACCAACATCAGAAGGAATTTCTGCCATGTACAAGGATTTGATGCAGGTTTATGCACCAATCAACCTGTATGATGAGAAACTTCGCAGCCTTGCAAAGGAATTCGGACCGGTATGGGTTCGCGTATCCGGTACATGGGCAACAAAAACTTATTATGATTTTGACGGAACCACCAACGGACAGGTTCCTGAAGGGTATCTAAATGTTTTAACGAAAGAACAGTGGATCGGTGTTCTTGATTTTGTCAAAGCAATCGGGGCAAAACTGATCGTTTCTGTCGCCAACTGTCCGGGACTTCACTCAGCAGAAGAACCCTGGCATCCGGCTGAAGCAGAAAAATTATTTGGTCTGAGCAAAGAATACGGAGTACCGATCAATGCCGCAGAGTTCACCAACGAACCAAACATGATGGAAGAAACCGGATTTCCGAAAGGATATACCCCGGCTGACTACCGTCGTGATCAGGATCTTTTCTTCAAATGGCTGCGTGCCAACTATCCTGACTGTATCTGTGTAGGACCAAGTACAACAGGCGGAGATAACATTACTTTTGGCAAAGGGAATGGAGAAAAGAAAGCCGGCGGCGTAGAACAGCTGGTAAGTAATTCTTGTAACTGTGCCGATCTGCTGGAAGGAACAACCGAACCTCTGGATGTATTCAGCTATCATTACTACAATGGAGTTTCCGAGCGTCTGGCTTCCGTTATGCCTGATGGTCACTGGCTGGCATCCGATGCCACCACCGAGCCTTATCTGGATACTGCTTTAAATTTCTGCCGTACTTATGTTCCACTTCGCGACAAATACTGTCCTGGAGCTGAAATGTGGGTAACTGAATCCGGCGATGCCGGCGGCGGCGGAGATACCTGGGCTTCCACATATCTGGATGTATTCCGTACCCTGAACGAACTGGGCGGATTTGCTGCACTGACAAACGGTGTGATCTTCCATAATACCCTTGCATCCTCTGACTATGGATTCCTGGCACGTGAAGTATTTGATCCACGCCCCAATTATTTTGCTGTACTTCTGTGGAATCGTCTGATGGGCACCACCGTATACGATACCGCTGAACCAACCCGTGAAGGAGCACATGTATATGCACACTCCCGCAAAGACGGAAAAGATGGTGTTGTATACCTGATCATCAATAACTCTCTGACAGAATCTACCACCGTAGAACTTCCGAAAGATGCTGACCGCTACACACTGGCTGGTGAGAACGGTAATGTACGTGCCACCGTTATGACTCTTAACGGCAAACCACTGGTACTTGGAGGAAACAACACACTTCCAGACCTCACACCGGAAAAACAGGCTGCTGGAACCGTAGAACTGGCACCGGGAACCTGTACATTCCTGGTACTGTAATTTCAAGTACGCCTCGGCGTAAAATTTCCCCGGGGATTTTTACATTTTCCCCGGGGAAATCTTCTGTTTCACTTATGGCTAAAATTTGTTTTTACACTGAATCATTCACAACTTATTTGATAAAGCTTACATGTTTACAGATTTCTTCAATCGCTTTATCTTTTCTTTCATTGAAGATTACTTTGTTCTCTTCGAACAGGTTTCTTCCTTCTGTATCAATAGATACGATCAAAGGTCCGAATTCTTTTACGCGGCAGTGCCACAAGGTCTCCGGCATTCCCAGATCACGCCACTGTGCATCTACGATTTCTTCTACTTCTGTAGCTGCCACAACAGCATTTCCTGCAGGAAATACACAGTGAATGGCTTTATAGTTTTTGCATGCATATTCTGTGTTCGGTCCCATACCACCTTTTCCGATGATTACCTTTACGCCTGTCTGCTCAACAAATTCTTTTTCAAATTTCTCCATACGCATACTGGTTGTAGGTCCTACAGATACCATTTCAAATTTATCATTTTCCAGCGGACGGATAATCGGTCCTGCATGGAAAATAGCTGCATCTCTTACATCAACCGGAAGTTCGCGGCCTGCTTCCACCAGTCTTCTATGGGCCACGTCGCGGCAGGTTGTCATGCTTCCATTCAAATAAACAATATCTCCAATATGAATATCAGCCAGATCTTCTGCTGATATTGGTGTTGTCAAAATTTTCTTTCCATCTTTAATTTCCAGCATTATAATGTCACCCCCGAATGTGTTGTAATTGTATAATTGAGATCTTTATCAAAGATAATATGTCCTCTTCTGTGTGACCAGCAGCCTACATTTACAGCAACCCCGATTGCAGAAGGATGTCTTGCTGTATTTTCAATATGAACTCCCATAACAGAATACTTTCCGCCCATTCCCTGCGGTCCAAGACCGATTGCGTTGATTCCATCTTCCAGAAGTTTTTCCATAGATGCTGCACGCTCATTTTCATTATGGCTTCCCAGAGGTCTCATTAAGGCTTTCTTGGAAAGCAATGCGGCTGTCTCAACGGAAGTTGCCACACCTACACCTACCAGAAGCGGAGGGCAGGCATTGAGTCCATAAGAGGTCATTACATCCATAACAAATTGGGTTACACCTTCATAACCGGCACCTGGCATCAGAACCATAGCTTTTCCCGGAAGTGTACATCCGCCGCCTGCCATATAAGCATAAATCTCACACTGATCACTGTCCGGAACAATATCCCAGAAGACGGTAGGAGTACCTTTGCCCACATTCTTTCCTGTATTATACTCGTCAAAGGTTTCCACACTGTTATGACGAAGCGGAGCTTCGAATGTTGCTTTTACAACAGCTTCCTTCAACAGTGCTTCCAGTTCCCCGATCAGAGGAAATCCTGTTCCGCATTTTACCCAGAACTGTAATACACCTGTATCCTGGCAGCTTGGACGGTTCAATTCTTTTGCCAGCACCTGATTTTTCTTCATTGTCTCATAAATTACTTTAGAAAGCGGACTGTCCTCCTTCTCTGCAAGCTCATCCAGCTTTGCAATAATGTCATCCGGCAGCACTTTCCCAATATATGACACAAAATTTGCCATGTAATTGGTCAGCTGCTCTACCTGTTGTTTCTTATCCATTTTTTTGCCTCCTTCTATGGGTTTTATTATGTAGTTTTATTGTTTTTATTCACTCGCCGAAGCGTATTGCAGTTCACCAAGTGAACAGTGACATTGTGTCTTCTCAGGACGGGAAGAACGGAAAAGCAATCGGAAGAATTATCATACTCACGACTGTCGCAATAATAATCAGCGGGAAACCGGATTTCACATAATCCATAAATTTGTATTCTCCGGCACCTACAACCATCGTATTGGCAGGCATTCCGATTGGTGTCGCATACGCACAGGAACCTCCGATTACGCATGCCATCAATACTGCTCTTGGATCTGCCCCCATTCCCTGTGCAATGGACAGACAAATCGGAACCATAAGAGCTGTCGTTGCCGTATTGGACATAAAGTTTGTTAATACGCAGCAGAGCAGGAATACCACCAGAGTCAGAATATATGGTGAGGGATTATCACCCAGTGCACCAATCACTTTATCTGCAATCAACTGACCTGCACCCGTATTCTGCAGAGCTGCTGCCAGAGACAGCGTTCCTCCAAACAGAAAGATGGTCTTAAGATCAATGGATTTTAAGGCATCCTTTTCTGAAATCACACCGGTTAGAATCAGCAGTAATGCACCGATTCCTCCTGAGATACAAAGCTTGATTCCAATCTGATCTTCAAAAATCATTGCCAGCAATGTGAATACAAGAATAATCAAAGATAACCACTGTTTCCATGCCTGAACATCGCTGAAATCCTTCTGTGTGTCAAAGGCACCATCATTTTTCACATCATGATTCGGCAGAATTTTATATCCGATGGTTGCATAAAAAATAATACCAACAATCAGGATCGGCATACCAACGATAGCATACTCAAAAAATCCAAACTCCAGACCCAATTCTTCCAGTGCGCTCTGGGCGATCAGATTTCCCGGAGCACCAATCAGTGAAAGATTTCCTCCCATTGCCGCTGCAAACACGAGAGGCATCAGTAAACGGGATCTCTTATAACCTGATTTTGCCGCAATACCGATCACTACCGGAATCAGCACAGCCGCGGTTCCAGTATTGGACAGTACGCCACTCATTAAGCCTACGATAACCATAATCGCAATAATCAGCATACGTTCTGTTTTTGCAAACTTGGTCACAATACCACCAACTTTATTTGCCATACCTGTCTCAAACAGTGCACCGCCGACAATAAACATTGCCACAAATAAGATAACATTGCTGTCTATAAATCCTGCAAAAGCTGTTTTTACATCCAGCACTCCTGTAACCACCAGTCCAATGCAAACGATCATGGAAGTAACTCCCAACGGAATCTTCTCCAGAACGAACATCACTACTGCAAACAGGAGAAAAAGTAAAGTAATTGTAGATGGACTCATTTTCTTTCCCCCTATCTCACTTATTTTTATTTTAGCAAGTAATATGACGGCCGATTTATTACCGCTTGTTGTAATCTGATTATACGAAACTTATCTTCGTTTGTACATTTACGAATAATTATATATCCATAAAAAAAGATTAATACGCATTGATTTTTTGTACATTTTAACTTAGAATATAAGACAAACAATCAAATAAACGTCCTTATTTTGGTAATTATGCTCAAGAAACCTTACGAAAGAAAAGGGAGAATACTATGAAAATTATTCAGCTGGAATACTTCTGCGCCGTCTGCCGTTACCACAGTATTACGCAGGCTGCCCAAAAACTATATGTGACACAGCCAGCAATATCCAATGCCATAAAAGAATTAGAGAAGGAATTTTCCATTAATTTGTTCACTCGCTCAAAAAATCACATGGAACTTACTAAAGAAGGGGAAATCTTCTATCAAAAAGCAAGCGAACTTCTCGATACAATTAATCAGACCGCTTCCGAACTCTATGATCTTGGTCAATATATTCCACCTGTCCGTATTGGAATTCCACCACTGTTAAGTACTATCTTCTTTCCGGATATGCTCATTGCATTTCAGAAAGATTATCCTTCTATCCCTGTGGAATTACTGGAATACGGTTCCATCCGGGCAGCCAGTCTTGTATCCGAAGATGCCCTGGACCTTGCACTTGTCAATATGAACTTTTTTGAAATTGATAAGTTAAATTCTTTCCAGATTCTTTCCGACAGAATTATGTTTTGCGTATCTCCCGAACATCATCTGGCACAGGAAAAAGAAATAACCATGGAAAGACTGAAAGACGAACCACTGATCATGTATAATACCGATTCCGTTCTGAATCACACATTATACTCACGATTTGAGGGGCTTGGAATAAAACCCCATGTCATCATGCACGCCAGCCAGTTATATACCATTGAGAACTTTATTAACAACAATCTGGGCGGCGCTTTTCTGTATTCTTCTCTGCTGAAGAATCTGCCCGGAGTGATTGGCATTCCTGTAACTCCAATGATCAGCCAGGAAATCGGACTCGTGTGGAAGAAGGGAAAATACGTAAATGGCAGCGTAGAAAAATACATTTCATTCACCCAAAAATATCGACACTAAAAAAGAGACACCGTTACGGTGCCTTGTATGTTTTCCCCGGGGATTTTCACATTTTCCCCGGGGAAATATTCAATTCATAATAAAAAATATACTGCTGAAGTACTCCTTCGATTCCTTTATACCTTCGTTTGGGAAATCCCCGTTTATAATGAGCTTCCATTGCCTGATGAATATGGGTATCAACCGGAAACGCCTGCAAATGATGGAGCGCAAAAAGGCAAATACAGTCCGCCACCTTCACACCTACACCAAAGAGTTTCAGCAGCTCCTCCCTGGCTTTTTTATACGGCATTTCCCGGATAGCATCCAGATTCACCTCCCCACTGACAATACTTCTGGCACTTCTTACCACGTATTTACTGCGATACCCCAGATTACATGCCTTGAGTGCATCCTCGTCAAGCTCTGCAAGTACTTCCGGTTTTGGAAAAGCAAAATACTCCTCCCCGTTCTCATTTATTTTCTTTTCTCCGTACTCCCGGCAAATATTCTCAATACATTTACGGATTCTGGGAATATTGTTCTGCTGGGAAATCAAAAAGGACACAATCATTTCCCACAGATCCTGCCGGAGTATCCTCATACCTGAACCAAATGCTGCCGCACTCATCAGGTATTTATCATTTGGATTAATCCGTGCCATGTACACTGAATAATCCATCTCCAAATCAAAATACACTTTCCAGAATTCTTCAAACTCCTCTTCCGAACAGTTGAAAATACAATCTTTTCCGATTTGATGTATCTCCAGATATCTGTCAGAAGCTATCACCTTCATCCTGACTTCTCCCGGAACATGATCTGTATTCTCACAAATCGGCGTCATCCGAAAACACTGACCCGAATCACAGATCTGGGAGATATTAAAGTTTTCTATTACTTTTTTAACCATTTCTTCCTCATACCATATGTTCTTACAATTGTTGTTATCTTTCTCTTCACTGTCCCAGATGAAGATACTTTTCTCTGGTAGCCAGTCCACCACGTATATGGCGCTCCGATTTATTTACATCAAGAACTTTCCGTGTCTCCATCGCCAAAGCTGGATTTATCTGCCTGAGACGTTCTGTACAATCTTTATGTACCGTACTCTTACTAACCCCAAACTTCTTCGCCGTCTGCCTTACCGTTGCTTTCGTATCAATAATATAATTGGCAATCTCCACTGCCCGCTCTTCGATATAATCTTTCAAGGAAAGCCTCCGAAGACGCTGTTTTTACAATGTATGCGGAGGCTTAGGAAGCTATGAAAAGAATCTTTTCTATATTATGTATTCTAACAATTGGTGGTACTTGTGTTTATTATCTCTAATATAGTTTCTTTTAAATGCTGCAAATCTTGATTCTCTTCTTAGCAAAGCTCTCAATTTTCTTAACGCAACTTTTGAATCAGGATTATTTTCCAATTCTTCAATTGAATCATATAATTTATTCATCTCTCGATTCAATTCTTGAAATCTCAGCTCACTCTTATATACACGCATAGCTGTATTCTTCAAATCAAAAACTTCTGTAACCAATTCTGCTGTCAAAACGGCCTGCAAATTTTTCTCATCTTTAGCCCCAATCTGAACTTTTTCATCTTCCAATCGAAAAGAAATTATTTCTTCAGGATCAACCTTGCAGCAATCTATGATTCCCACATCATATTTCTCCTGATTTTTCACGCTATTACAATGTCCACACGCCCAAAATAGATTATTCCAATCAAATTTCCTGTTATGATATTTACCATTTTTATGTGGCAATAAATGTTCTACTTGCGGATCCTGTAATTTATCAATCTCGCAAATATAACATTTATTACGAAAGTCCTTCTTTAAGCGACTAACGACATCTTCTTTCTCATAACTCCCAGATGCTTTCTTTGCTTCAATTTCTAAGGATTCAGGAGCCGGAAATGACCTATCAATTTTAACCATTAAATATCCTCCCTGTTTCTTAATTCCGCTTTCAAGCGTTGATATTCTGTTGTAATATTTAACGCTAAATAATCCGGTATCTCATCTAAATACATTTCCAATTCAGAAAGCTCCTCAAAATCATCATCCGTCAATTCCTTTTTTTTGACCAAATTCTGATATTTTTCATACTTTTCTCTCAATATTCTTGACATTGAATCTGCATCAAAATATCCTTCTACTATTCCTGCATATGGAACATCTGCCAAACCATCCTTTACCAATAAATGCTTTTCCAAATCATAAATCGTAGCATTTTCAAGACTATTAATTATAAACGGTGAATGCGTTGAAACAATAAATTGGATATTAGGAAAAAATGTCGTTAATAACTCTAGTACTTTCTTTTGTAATGTCAAATGCAAATGAGTTTCGATTTCGTCTATCAATACAATTCCTTGGGTAGAGAAATCAAATACTCGCTCTGTATGCTTTTCCATTCTTATCATAAGATCCACAACAATATCCAAGACTGCGGCATATCCACTCGAAAGAGTATTGAATTCAAAAGGTTCTCTTCCATCCATTAAAATATTGAATTTAAAAGTATCTTCGTCAAAGGATAATACTACCGAATCATCTTCAAAGATTTCTTTTAATAAGTTTTGAAATTTTTCAAACCACAATTTAATTTTTTCAGCTTTTTCCCTTTTGCCGCTTGAAGCTGCTAACGCTTGAGTCATTTTCAAATCTAATAAATATTTAATAAAATCTTTACGTGGCGACTCTTTAATGGTGTAATCCTTCTTCAATGTAACTTTTTCAACATATTTAGGTATTTGTGCTTCAAAAACTCTATCCACTCGGTAATATGCTACCACCAAATTCCCTTTCTTGAATTCCGGAAGCACATCACTTAACTGACAGTTCATTTCCAACATCACACCACCTGTAGAGGTATCAATTCTTTTTTCGTAATATGATATACGTTCCTTTGTTTCTCTGATTTTTATATCAGCGTCTTCTTGATTCTCCAAATGTAACAAAGTTTTCTTGTCTGTCTCTAAATTACGCATCGCTTCCATCGGATCTTTAGAATTTGTTATTGAATTCAAAAAAACTGCTATAGCATCTAATAAACTGGTTTTTCCACTACCATTTTTCCCCGTTATAATTAAATGTTTTCTTTCCTGCTTTGACAAATCTATACTTATATTGTTTAAGTGTCGCACTTTGTTTATTTTTATATTTGAAACGAATAATTGTTCCATTTCATTCCTCCGCTCTTATTATCATAAACTTATTGATGTCTTAATCATTATACAATATTGCACACAATTATTAAATATCCGTTATCTCCAAATTTCACTTTAATTTTCTCCATCTTTATTTGGATTTAATCCTCTATTTGTAATTCCTCCCTTATTGCCGGAATTAATATGTTATCAACAAATTCTCCGTTATATGTTTGACTTCCAAAAAATTCTTTCAGAAATTCATCATACAAATCCACGGTTTCTTCATCACAAAATATTCTAGCTTTCCCCATTATTGTGTAACATTCTTCTCTAAAATCCAAAACATCTTTATCAACCAGCCCTTCATATATTTTTCTTAATCCGTAAATTGAATCTATCATCTCCACATAAATCTGTTCCTTTTTTTCTCTATTCATTATTTCTATTTCTTGTTGATGTTGTTTTTGAATTGTATACCAGTTCCCCCAAAAACCAATTAATGCTCCTACGATTACTCCTACCAACCCTATCACGGCAACGTGTATATTTATTCTCCTATCTTTTTCATTGTTCATTCTTTCGTCTTTTTGATTGTTCTTTATTCTTTCTTTTCCCATTAGACTTCCCCCAATCTATGATTCTTCTGAGGTATGGATCGGCGCCATATTTTCCCTCCAGATACTGCTTGTCAAACTTTGCATCTTTACGAACAGATTCTCCTTTACTGTTCTTAAATTCAACCAGAGAATACAGCTTGGAGTTCTGGCTGTTTCCTTTCGCCACAAACCAGATTTCGTCTCTGCGGAACACTTCGCTGTTCATTGTTGACAAATCATGAGATGTAAAGATCAGCTGAGCTCCTTTACGGTTCACTTCCATATCGTTATACAACATGATAATATGCCGAAGTAATGCTGGATGGATTTTTGCATCCAACTCATCAATCACTAAAGTTGATCCATCAATCAGACTTTCCGCGATAAACGGAAGCAATCCAAACAATTTTTTTGTACCACTGGACTCATCTGACAGATTAAGCTCTGCTTCATAACCATCTACTTCATGTTTTGTAAAAACTTCTATTCGATCATGTTCTTTTTCTTCCACACGAAAGTCCAGAATATCCAAATCCATTTCCTGAATCATTTTAAGGACGAGATCCTTAACATCATCAGAATTAGCAATCGCCATACGCAACTCCTGCATCGGATTTCCGTAATTCATAAAATCAATTCCAAATTCAAACCAATCCAGCACATCATTTACGACTTCATTTTTCCGATAAGTAATCCCAAGATAGGAGAGTAACGGAAGAGTATCCGATAACTCGTCACTTATTTTCAATCTGACAAAAGTGCCTTTCAGAATAATTCCCTCATCGCCTCTCTCAAAAAGTGCTGATCTTCTACCGGTATCTAACTTTACACGATCCAGACGTTCATATAAAACCACATCGCGTTTTATATTTAAAATATAGCGGTACTCAGCCAGCTCCGTTCTGAAAAACACCTCAAATTCCGTAGGTTCTTCTTTTTTCTTTTCTGAAAAAGCGAACGGCTCAATAACCAACTTTTTACGAGGTATTACACGATCTTCATTATCACTGGTTGCATATAATGGTCGAAGTACCTTTAAGGACAAACTATGCAGAGCTTCAAGAACATTTGATTTTCCACCACCATTCGGTCCGTAAATAGCTGACACCGGCAAATACAACTCACCATCTTTATCCTTGATTATCCGATCTTCATGTTCAGAAATGGCGGCAGCTTGCATATCAAACGTTGCCTCATCTCGTATACTTTTAAAATTCTTAACTGTAAATTGACACAACATAATAGTTACCTCCAAATTCCACACTACTTTCACTATCTATTATATTCCATTTTTACATTTTGCAAACAATATTTGTGATAAAATCTCATATTTTTGTTTGTAGTTTACAAAAAGGAGATTCCACGCACTATTTACGCAGAATCTCCCTCCTCACATTCCGTTTCTTGGTCAACCTGATCCGCCGCAGCCTGAATCGCTCTTTCCACCTTTTCTGAATTGGCATCTATTAAAATTGATCATATAAGCATACCGCCTTCTTTTTTTCTTATCATATCAGGCAATAGGTTATAAGTCTGTAATCCGATTTGCGAAATAACTATCATAATGTGCGAATCATATTTCTGCTACTACAGTTCGTATTCCATCCATATTCTTGTTTCTTTCAACCCCATTGCCTCGTAAAACTCTATGGCAAATTCATTAAACACCCATACATCTAATTCGATTTTGTTTAATTTTCTTTTTCCAGCATCTGCTTTCATAAATTCAAATAATTCTCTTGCAACACATTGAATTTTTCCAATCTGTAATGACCTTCATCATCCAATTCTTTTACTCCATTTTTATAATCGTACCCCTGCTTTTTATAGAATTCTATTGCCGTAATGGAAGCTGGAATTTCTATTCGGTCTGCACGTAAAAAAAGTTCATCCTGTTCTAAGTTCTGAATAATAAATTTTCCAATTCCTTTCCCATGAAGTTCCGGCAAAACAAATATTGTAAGCAAAATACTTTCTGTTAAACTTCCCCAAAAACTTGATATAGAACCCACTCCTACAATCTCATCATTTATACAAAATACATATACATTTGCATAAGACGCAACCCCTTTGAACCAATTAACATCGTGATGTGCAGCCAATGTTTTCATTGCATTTTCACCGTAATCTTTTACATTGACCTCTAAGAAATTTCTTCTTATCAAACTTACAATTGTCTCCGCATCCTGCTCCTGGTATCGTCTCACTGTTACCTCTCTGCCATCTGATATTTTCATATAAAGCTCCTTTCCGCCATTTCAAGCACAAAAATACACCAAACCTTCGATATGTCTGGTGCATTCATTCGCATACAGTTATTCAGCAGGATTATATAAAAAAGAACCTACATTATCCGAACTTTTTGCACAGACATATCAGACCTACCTGCTGCAACTGTGCATCCTTTTTCGGATTTTTTACAGTTACAAACGAGTACGTCTGTAATACATGTACACATAGTTCATTGTTAAATGTAAGTTCTGCATTGTATGACTCTCCTTGAATTTTTTCTCATTGTAGTTCTAATAAGGGGATTTGTCAATCGCTTATTCCCAAATGAAATTATTATTCCCAAATGAAATTATTAATGTTGGTATAGGAATGCATAATAACCACTGAAACCGAACGGTATTCCTATGACTTATGCCAGTATCTCCCTCCGCACACTCCCATCCTCCTCAATCACATGCTGTGCATTACCCGTGGAGGGTGCCAGGGATGTGCGGTGCAGCTGCCGGTAAGCTCTGGGACTGCATCCGTAGTATTTTTCGAATGTATATCCAAAATGCTGCCGACTGTTATATCCGCAGGCAAATCCAATATCTGTTACATTCGCAGTACTGTTGGTAAGCAGAAATGCCGCCTGTTCCAGCCGTTTTTTATTGATGTAATCAGTTACGGTAGTATCCAGTCTGCTTCGAAATAAGGACTGCAGATAAGATTTATTTACACCTGCGAACGCTGCAATATCCGGGACGCGGATATCTTCCGTCATATGTTCATCAATATACCTGCATGCCTTTTTCAGATAGGTGAGACCTGCGGTTGAGCCGTCTGTCCGGATACATTTTGACAGTTCAATCAGAAACCGGAATAACAACAGACGCTGCAGATAGGCATCATCCTCCCCCTTACTTTCCATCTGACTGATCAGATCTTTTAAAGCATATCCCAGATTCCGCGTGTCCATCCCTGTGTGATACGGCCGACTGCTTCGGCATAATTCCACAAAAGCCGGACAATGAGCAGCCAATTCTCTCAAATCCTGACCGTTTTCTTTTTCCTGACAGAAAAATTCCAGATTTAAAAGAGAACAGGGCTGGTCAGGTGTCACCAAAAGGCGATGAATCACCTGTGAGTCCAGAAAAATAAATTCCCGCTGTGCCAGCTGAACAGAACTGTCTTTCAGAAATACCGTACAGGTTCCCTTCGTCACATACATAATTTCAAGTCCTCTATGACTGTGAAAATCCATATAAAATTCGGATAGCCTGAGTGCATAGAAAGCAGATACAAAAGGATAACAGCGATTTGGAGTCATGATATGCATATAATTTAACCCCTTTCCAGTCAGTTTTTCATTATCATATCATGTTAAAAATAATACGGCAATATCTTGCATTTCTATTCTTATATGAGAATACTTGTCACATGCTTTTTAAAAGTTTTTTATAATAAAGAAAAAAATCGGAGGTATATAGAATATGAGTTTTAAAATTGCATTTATCGGTGCCGGCAGCCTTGTATTTGCCCGGACACTTTTTACAGATATCCTGTCTGTGCCGGAATTCCATGATATCCAAATTGCTTTCACAGATATCAATCCGGAGAATCTGGAGCGGACCCGCCAGCTATGCCAGAGAGACCTGGATGCCAATGAAATTCCCATCACGATTCAGGCCACAACCGACAGAAGAGAGGCCTTCCGAAATGCCAGATATATTATCAACTGTGTGCGTATCGGCGGACTGGAAGGATTTGAGACAGACATTGAAATTCCATTAAAATACGGAGTAGACCAGTGCGTCGGTGACACCTTATGTACCGGAGGTATCATGTATGGTCAGCGAGTTATTGCCGCTTTACTGGATTTTTGCAAAGATATCAGGGAAGTGGCAGAGCCGGGTGCCATCATGCTGAATTATTCTAATCCAAATGCCATGGCTACCTGGGCATGCAACAAATACGGCGGGGTAAAAACAATCGGGCTGTGCCATGGAGAAATCCACGGAGAAATGCAGCTTGCTGAAGTTCTGGGCATCCCCAGAGAGGAACTGGATATTACCTGTGCAGGAATCAATCACCAGACATGGTATATTTCGGTAAAACATCACGGAAAAGAGATGTTGGATCAGATTCTGCCTGGTTTTGAAGCACATGAGAAATTCAGAGAAGAAGAAAAAGTCCGAATCGATATCTTAAAACGTTTTGGCTACTATTCTACCGAGTCCAATGGACATCTCTCTGAATATGTAGCATGGTATCGCAAACGACCGGATGAAATTAAAGACTGGATCAATCTGGATAACTGGATTAATGGAGAGACAGGCGGTTACCTTCGTGTGACAAGAGAATCCAGAAACTGGTTCGACACAGATTTCCCACAAATCCTTGCAGAACCTCCCAAAAAACTGGACGGTTCCGAAAGGGGCAAAGAACACTGTTCTTATATTATAGAATCCCTGGAAACCGGTAAAAAATATCGCGGACATTTTAATGTGATGAATGAAGGCTGTATTACCAATCTTCCCTCTGAGTCCGTTGTTGAAGTTCCCTGTTACGTGGACGGTAACGGTATCAGCGTTCCTAAAGTTGGAGAACTGCCTCTGGGCTGTGCTGCCGTATGTTCTCAGTCCATCTGGGTACAGAAACTGGCTGTGGAAGCTGCCGTATCCGGTGACGTTAATCTCCTGAAACAGGCCGCTCTGATGGATCCGCTGACAGGCGCAGTCTGCAACCCGCCGGAAATCTGGCAGATGATTGATGAAATGCTGGTGGCACAGGAACAATGGCTTCCTCAATACAAAGAAGCAATCACTCAGGCCAAAGAAAACCTGAAACGTCCTGATTTACTTCCGGTAAAAGAAGGCTATCGCGGTGCAGTCAGATTGAAAGAAAAGACAGTGGCAGAAGTCGCCGCCGAGAAAGAAGAAAGAAAAATTACTGTGTAAACTCTGGACAGGGGACGGTTTTGTGTCCGTCCTCTGTCTCTTTCTGCTACATAAGACCCTTCAAAAATTCCCGGGCTTTTTCTTATCGAAAGTTTCGATTTTTCCTTTTAGGTCCACCATGCTTCTGATGCCGATCCAAAGGAATCTCCGTTTCATTTTTTTCCAATTCTCCTTCTTCAACTGCCGCATCTAAAGCATTATTTACCGCATTGAGAATTCCCACAGAGGAAAAGGTTGCGCCGGACACCGCATCCACATGCAAAGACTGCGCATCTATGACATCATCAATGATTTCTCTGGCACGTTCGAGATAGGCAGGAGTATCATTCTCCTGTAAAATCTCTATCGCAGTAACTGCTCCATTTTCAACGGTCACAGAAACTATAATCGTATCCTTATACCCTTGCGCAGAACCTTCATACACTCCATCCCGCAAGACCGCCCCGGCAAATACAGCCGAATCATTCACCTCATCTCTGACCACATCCAGACTTTCCTCTGGTTCTGTCTGTTTTGAAAACAAACGCCCCGGCAGCTGAATCCCTACATCGGCAACATGAATCACCATAAGTATCAGAAAACAGACTGTCAAAACACGATGAGCCCACATCCATTGTTTCTTTAAGACTCTGCGCAGCAGATAAGTAAGCCCAAGAAGAACAGAAACGATAAAACAGGCTGAACCCCAATTCAGAGAAAACAACACAGTACCTATATGAGCTTCCGATATCTTTGTATCTGCAAAATTCCCTGCCAGTAGTCCATGAACCAATCCTGTCAGGACCAATGCGATTCCGACAGGAATATGAATTTTATGAAACAAACGATTCCATTTTGCAGATTTACTGACCCGGGCGATATATTTGAAAGAAGTCATAATTCCAAATATAACCGTAATCCATGCAAAAATCAAACTTAAAAGCATGCAACTCCTCCTACGCTTCCATATCAATACCATACAGTTTTTTCATAAGACGCACAGCATCCTGATTGATGCGGTCTTTCTGTTCAGTACCGGCAGAATAACTCTCAAAAACGTCCGCTGCCAAATGTCTCCCTAATGCTTCCGCAATCTGGCTGCAGCAGGAATTGTGGACGCAGATAAATGCAACCTTCGGCTTATCCATATTGTTTCTCCTCGTATTCTCTTAATATCCCGTTAATATCCCAGCTTATGAAGAAGCTTCTCCACCTCAGCAGCTTTCAAAACCTTTCCCATAGAAACTACTTTCTCATTCACCACGATGGCCGGCATACTCATCACACCGTATCCCATTATTTTTTCCATATCGGTCACATATTCCACCTCAACAGAAAGTCCCAGTGACTCAACTGCGTTTTTCGCATTTTCAAACTGCTCATGGCAGGATTTACATCCCGCACCCAGAACTTTCACACTGTTCAAACTACCAGCCTCTTTGCTGCAGCAATCGGTATTTATTTCTTTCTTAGTGTCAGCACCACAGCAGCACCCTTTATTTTCCTCTTTTTTCTTACCAAAATCAAACAGACCCATTATGATATCCTCCTTATATTAAAAAGTAATGAAATGCATTAAATAAATATCCTACGATGATAATTCCAATCGTACAGACTGTAATAAATACTCCCAACAGTTTCGGTTTTACCGCCTTGCGCAACATAATCATGGAAGGCAGACTTAATGTGGTAACCGCCATCATAAAGCTTAAAATAGTACCAAGCAGTGCACCCTTAGCCAGCAGTGCTTCCGCAACAGGAATCGTGCCAAAAATGTCCGCATACATGGGAACACCGACCAGTACAGCCAGCACCACCCCAAAAGGATTGTCACTTCCAAGGATGTTCTGAATCCAGATTTCAGGAATCCAGTTATGAATGACAGCACCGATTCCGACTCCGATGAGAATATACGGAAATACTTTTTTAAATGTTCCCGCAACCTGTTCTCTGGCATAAATCAGACGGTCTTTTACTGTCAGATCAGGGGCATCAATGTCAATACTGCCCTTTGCCCTGCGTATGAACTCTTCCACATAATTTTCCATATGCAGTTTTTCAATAATCGTACCGCCTACAACCGCAATGATCAGACCAACGATCACATAGACAATTGCCACTTTCACCCCGAAAATACTCATCAGCAGAACAAGACTTCCCAAATCTACCATCGGTGAAGAGATCAAAAACGAAAAAGTCACTCCAAGCGGCAGACCTGCACTGGTAAATCCGATAAACAATGGAATGGACGAGCAGGAACAAAAAGGTGTCACAGTACCTAACAGTGCGGCAATGATATTTGCCCAAATCCCACGAAACCGTCCCAATATTCGTTTGCTGCGCTCCGGCGGAAAGAAACTCTGAATATAGGAAATCAGAAAAATCAGCAAACAAAGCAGTACCGTGATCTTAATCACATCATAAAAGAAAAAGTGAACACTTCCTCCCCAGCGTGATGCTGTGTCCAGCCCCAGCGTCGACAAGCCATTACCAATAACTGCATGCAGCCATTTCATACCAAGCACCTGATCCTGGATAAAAAGCCAGACAGAGCGCAAGGCTTCCATAAAACCATCTCCTTTCAAATTGATACATTCAAAACATTCAATGTGTTGTTCCAACAAAAAGCCATCTTACCCGATGGCTTATCATCATTCACCGCAGAAATTTTCATCCTGTTCATTAGTATTATCCAAAGTAACAAAATGTGTCAATATCTTCTGTGCCCGTTTGGCACCTTCAGGATTAATAGAATAATGTACCCATTTTCCTTCTTTGCGGCCCTGCACAATATCAGCATCACACAACAATTTCATATGATGTGAAAGAGTGGGCTGTGTAATATGCAGTTCATCCAACAATTTACAGGCACACTTTTCCCCCGTCCTAAGCTGTTCTAAAATTTTCAGACGGTTTTCATCACAAAATGCCTTAAACACTTTTACGGTATCACTATATGCAGATGACATTGCTTTCACCTCACATTTATGTCTATCTATGTGTTCATATCATAAATCATACATCGATATTTGTCAATAGGACAATCTCCTGTCCTCAGAATAGACGCATGAACAGAGTTACAGTTCATCCCATTTCTCTTTTGAATTCCAATTAGTTACAATTCCGCCTTCAACTATCCTATCTTAATCCTCCGGTTCTTTCTCAATTTGGAGTATTTTGTCAATCTGTAGTCTGGCGAGATGTCTGTGTGGGGTCTATACAGATTTTTTATACCAATGGTTCCCTTTTCTTTTTTATATGCTTGCTTATTAGAGCTTTTTATAGCGTTTTATTCCGAGACAAGGGTCTATACAAGAAAAAAGGTTGTTAAGACCCCGAAGAAGTATAAAATCGGGGTCTTAGAAGACATTTTTTCTACATAGACCCTGTTTTCTTTATTATTTAGTTCTATTCAAGTGTTTGCCAAGAAAAAGGAGACTTTTACAACCATTATTTTCTATAGACCCTGCACGGGTATCTCACCAGTCCCCATATTGACGATATACCCAAAGGTGAGAAAGAACCTCAGAAAATATAGTTGGCCATAATACATGTAGACAGATTTTGTATCCTACTTCTCAGAGAATATAGTAGGTCCAAAAACCGCTGAAATACATTTTATAGCCTACCAGGAACGGTACGACATGGGATAATGGCTGTCTGTACTGTAACATTTTACAGTTTTCATCAAAAATAATCAGATATTTTCATTCATGCGTTTATTCTGCTCCTGTCCTACACCCTATCCCTTCAACAACTTTTTATAACTCAGGTCCATTCCCACAGCCCCCAACGGTGCCGTGATTAATATCGACAATACCGCCACCGAGAGCACGATATTTCCACAGGGCAGCCCCATGGCCAGCGGCACGGAACCGATGGCAGCCTGTACGGTTGCTTTAGGCAGATAAGCAATCATACAATACAAACGTTCTTTCTGATTCAGTTTTGTTCCCATCATGCACAGCCATACTCCAGCACAGCGGAAGACAAGTCCAATTAAAATCATCCACACCGCTCCCGGTCCTGCTTTCAGTGTGTAACGGATATCTACAGCTGCACCTACCAACACAAATAAAATGACTTCTGCCGCCAGCCACAGTTTTCCAAATTTTGCCTGCAGACGACCGGTTACCTCCGGCACACTCCGCATAGCCACTACCATTGCCATACTCATGATGGCCAGAAGTCCAGATACCGCAATGATGCCTTCCAGCCAGTCTTCAATCGCCAGTAACAAAAATGCGGTTCCCAGAACAATGATAACTTTCATGCTGTTTCTGACCAGGTTCTGATGAGAATAGCTGGTTTCAAAAAACCATGCCAAAGCAAATCCAACGAGTGCCCCCAGTGCAATTCCAAGTACGATTGAAACCGGAATATTCATCAGATCCAGCAGCTGAATACTGCCGCTCTGTGCGGTCTCAACAAAAGAAGTAAAGAGAACGATGACAAACACATCATCCAGGGAGGCTGCCGCCAGAATCATCTGCGGAATACTTTTATCTGTACCATAATTTTCTTCCATCAGCTGTACCATACGGGGAACCACAACTGCTGGAGACACTGCACCCAGCACAGCTCCCATGATGGCGGCGTCCATACGGCTGATACCAAGAACCATCGGTGCCAGCAGAACAAATGCCAGAATTTCAAACACAGCCGGTAAAAATGACATCAAAATAGCCGGACGCCCTACCTTCTTCAAATCATTGATATTAAGCGAAAGCCCTGCTTTGATCAGAATAATCACAAGTGCCATCTGCCGCAGATCTGCGGATATACCAAGAATAGAATCATCCAGTAAATCAAGAACATATGGTCCCAGCAGGATTCCGGTAATCAGCATACCAATAATACGCGGCAGCCGGATTTTCTGACAGATTGCCGCAAAACCAAGTCCTACAAGAAATACAAGTGCCAGTGACGTTAACATACAATTTTTCCTCCGCTTTCCAATATCATTGAAGTACGCTCAAATCGAGCCGATAAATAAAATCACCTTCCACCGCTTGTTTCTTCAACATTCCGGCAAGATAAACCGGGCAATAAAATATCTGGTCTTTCACCTGAATATTTTCATTACAAAAAACAATCGCCTGTTTGATATCATATAATTCATTTTTCATCACATGATCCAGTGCCCGATGTCTCGAATAGTCTTTGCCGGATTTCACTTCAATGGGAACCACATCACCCTTATATTCAATAACAAAATCCAATTCGCCTTGTTTCTTGCTATTGAAATAATATAGCTCAAACCCATGTGCATGTAACTCCTGTGCAACTGCGTTTTCATAAACGGATCCAAAATTAATATTCTTTTCTTTACTTAATATTTTAACCTGCAGCCCATCTGCATACATCGATGCAAGCAATCCTACATCCGCTAAAAATAGTTTAAATAAATTTGTAGACTTTGACAACAATAATGGAATCTCCGGTTCCTGTACACAAAATACCGGCAGGGCAACTCCAGCTTCTTTCAGCCAGATAAAGCTATTTTCATATCTGGAAAATTTAAAATTTTCATTCAGCTTTTTCAGAATAAATCGCTTATTTTTACTATTTAATTCGCTCGGTATCAGATTGAAAATGTCCTCCAGATATAACTTTTCTTCAGGATCATATTTGGCAATATCCTTTTTATACAATTGTACAATTCCCTGCTGTACGCGCAATACTTCATTAAGGTTATTCGTATCAATATATCTCTGCACAACAGCCGGCATTCCACCCACAATCAAATATAACCGGAATAAATCCATCATTTTTTCATGAATCAACGGATCGATAGAAATACGTTTTTCGAAACAGTCTTTCAGTTTTTCCAAAATCTGTTCTGACACTCTGTTTGCCCTGCAAAATTCAAAAAAATCCATTGGAAACATTTCATAGATTACCATATAACCTACCGGAACAGAACGAATATCTTTTAGTTCCACTCCAAGCAATGAGCCACTGAGTATATAACGGTAACTTCCTTCATCCACCAGAAATTTAATCGCAGTAACAATCTCTTTACATTCCTGCACTTCATCAAAGAAAATCAGAGTCTTTCCCTTTTCCATTGGAATATCCGTCAGTGCCGAAATTCTAAGTAAAATATCCTCGCTGTTCCTGGCATTCTCAAATAACTGTACTGCCTGTGGACTTTCTATAAAATTAATTTCAATCACATACTCATAATTCTCTTTCGCATATTCACGGATACAATAAGTTTTCCCAACCTGCCTTGCCCCGGTAACCATAAGTGCCGCTTTTTCTTCTTTCCTGAAAAAATCTTCTATTTTCTTTTTCATTACTCTGTACAGCATACTTAGGACCTCCCTGCTTTTCTCTCATCCTCCTATATAGTATGCCACCATTTGTCCGTTTTTCCAAGTATTTTTTTAATATTTTGTCCGTTTTTCCATTGAATTTTTCATGATTTTGTCCGTTTTTCTAACATCTTCATTTTTAAGAAGTTAAAGCCTCTGCAGATTGCAGAGGCTTACCTGAACTAAATCATACCTTCTTTGATCACATCATGATCTCTCAGCACTTTTTCTATCACTGTCCCTTTCACCAGACAAAGCAGAGGTTTCTTCAATGCATTCAATGGTCCGGGAAGCTGGATTTCCAGAGGGGATTTTCCATCCATCAGCTTGACAGTGCTGTCCAGTAATTCACGGATATCGTAGACACTTCCCCATACTTCCGGAACACCTCTGTCCACACCAAGCAGACCGTAGACTGCTTCCATAGCAGTTCTTACTGAGTATTCTGTTGTGAAAACAGTATCCCTCGGAGTATCGGCAAACTGTCCCAGGAATGCAAAGTTTACACATCCATCCGGGATTACATCCGGGCGGTCTCCCTTTGTTCTAGGCATAAAGAATGCTGTAATGTACGGCATCATCGTAGGTACACAGACAGCACTCTTCTCTGCCAGTTCCTCAATCTGCTCTACCGGAACTCCCAGATGATACAGCCATTCTTCTGTAATTTCTTTTCCGGTACATTCTTTCATCGGTTTTTTCACGTAATCACCGGGAACATCGGTAAATAATCCATAAACCCAGACACAAACCTTATCCCTATCCTGCTCCTTGAACTGTCCCTGTCTGTTGATGGTCCAGCTCAACAGCCATTTGGAATCCTGACAGCTTACAATACCTCCGGTCACCACATTTCCGCTCTTCGGATCACGTTTGCAGATATTGGTAATATAAGGAATAATTTTGTCATCCAGTGTCGTAATGGTTGCAGACTCCCAGTTTGTTTTGGAAATATCAGAACAGAATTTTTCCGGATGTCCGAAAGAAGGATCCTGTTTTGCAATATTTTTCCACAGATTCCAACAGCCGCTTGTGCGAACCTCTGCATCCCCGTTGGGGGCATGATTCTGGTCACCGTAAATAGTTCCTTCGGTACAGCTTCCGTTTGTCACAAAGACAAGATCATTTTCCGTCAGAAGGATGCCTTTTTCTATTCCTTTCACTTTACATTCAATAGCTGTAGCCACTTTCCTGTTATCTTTACATTCAAAAATAACATTGGTCACTTCTGTGTTGAACTGGAAGTCTACCCCTGCAGCTTCCAGATATTTCTGCATCGGAAGAATCAGAGATTCATACTGATTATATTTTGTAAATTTCAGAGCACTGAAATCCGGAAGTCCTGCAATGTGATGAATAAATCTCTGAAAATACAGCTTCATTTCCAACGCACTGTGCCAGTTTTCGAAAGCAAACATGGTTCTCCAGTACAGCCAGAAAGTAGACTGAAATACCTCATCATCAAAAACATCTTCGATGGTCTTATCATACAGATCCTCATCTTTCGTCATAAAGAGCTTCATGATTTCCATACAGCCTTTCTGGCTCAGATTAAATCTTCCATCTGTATGTGCATCCTCTCCGCGATTCACGGTTGCCCTGCACAGAGAATAATTGGGGTCATGCTTATTCAGCCAGTAGAACTCATCCAGAACAGAAGCTCCCGGTGTCTCCAGGGACGGAATACTTCTGAACAGATCCCAGAGACATTCGAAATGATTTTCCATTTCACGGCCACCGCGCATCACATACCCTCTGGATGGATCAAAAATTCCATCACAGGCACCGCCTGCAATATCCATTGCTTCCAGAATATGAATATGAGAGCCAGGCATCTGACCGTCACGTACAAGGAAACAGGCTGCTGCCAGAGAGGCCAGACCACTTCCTACAATATACGCATTTTTCTCATCCACACCCTCCGGCTTCTCCGGCCGTGCAAAAGCTTCATAATTTCCGTTACTGTAGTAAATACCTTTGCTGTTCTTCTCATACTTCCCACGCTCTGTATTGCGGTACCCGTTATTCTGAACAGGTGCTTTTTTCACTTCACTTTTTTCATTATTTTTAGCCTTTTGAGCCACAATCGCCACTGCACCTGCACCTACTGCAAGAGCTGCTGCCACACCAAGTTTATTAGATTTCTTTGCCATAATCAAAACCGCCTTTCTGCTAATCAAAAATAAAGGAATATGTTTCTTTGTATGCACACATATTATCCCCACAGAAATGCAATTTCAATTTACAAAAATAGACCAATGATAAAAAACTTATCATTGATCCACTTTTGATAAAATATCATTTTGAAAAATTTTGTATAGAATTTGTTATGTTCCCTTTGAGTGCAGTACTCATTTTTTCCACGATTACATGGTAGTCTGCTTTCATTCCCTGTTTGATCCAGTCCAGCATGATTCCTACGAATCCGTATTTGTAGAATTCTGCTATGAATGTTTTGTCTTCCTGAGTTATGTTTTCTCCCAAGGATTTTTCTTCCACCACTCCCATAATCAACTGGTATGTGAGTCTGTACAGATAGTTTTCAATCTGTTCCCGGCTGACGGAGTGGTATACGTTCATGATAAATGGTTTGTTTTCCAGAACCGCTTCAAAAATCTGTTCCAGTCCTTCCTGCCAGCTGTCATATGTCTTTTTTCCCTGCAGAGCACGAGAGGCATCTTCCATGCAGGCCCACTCAACCAGATCGTAAATGTCTTTAAAATGATAGTAGAATGCCATGCGGCTGATTCCACAGTCTTCTGTCAGGTCATTAATTGTGATTTTGTCCAGAGGTTTTTGAAGCAGCAGCTTTTTTAAAGAAGCCTCCAGGGCATATTTTGTCATATTGGCCATATCATATTTCTATTTCGTCACACATTTCCTATGAGCACGAAAATCCTTCCCTTTAGTATAAATATACAGGTGTATTTTTTATGAAGAAATAGTTATTTTTCAGACTCTCCATCCATGTTTATACCTAACAACAACTCCTCTGCGACCATTCCTTCAAGCAGCTTTCTATACTTACTTAAGGCTTTCTTATCCCCTATAACCATTTCATCAAAAAATGCTGCTCCAGACTGTCTTTTTAACACCAAATCTATTTGTTTCGGATTCTTCAATTCATTTCCCTTTATCAGTGATTTCGGTCTTGCTTTCCCTGAATCTACAAATCCCAGTGTACAGTTACCGTCTGCTGTTGCAAAACTGCAGATTACTCTATTCTTTTTGAAATCTTCTTCTGCCAGCAATCCATCTCTGAATATTTCCATCCTATCAGGAAGTGCTTTAATCTTTCGTCTGACAGTACCTTTTACTGATTTTTCGTCCTGACTTTTTTTAATAAAATCAAAATCATCTTCAGATAATGAACCGTTAATACATTTATCAAAGAAATTCTGTGCACTTATTTGTGAATGTACTCCCGTCAAATGCTGGAAGTTATCTTTTTCCGCATCCACTATGTAATAACTTCTTTTTTCAAACGCCTCTGAACAGATCAAATATTCATAATCTACATATATCTCTTTGTACTTTTTCGCTGCCTTTATGATTTCCAACCGGACACGTCCCTTAAAACTTTCTTCCGCCATCGTTACTCCTTTACTAAGAAAAAAAGGATGACCACAGCCACCCTTTCTCTGATTTTTAGCAGTTTACTCTGTAATGGGAATGAGTTTTAGGTCTTCATCCCGACCACTGGAAACGGATTTAAGGTCTCCGTTCCGACCATAGTATCTTCTTTTATGTTCTTAGTATACACTACAATATGCTAAAAGTCAATGAATAGTGCCATTTCCACCAAGGTTGTATAAGCCATTTCCACCAAGGTTGTTGTAACTATTCGTGTTACTATTCAGCAGTTGACTGTTTTTTCGAGCAGCCAGTGCAAAACTTACAATTATTCATTTTCACATTTCCCGTGTCAAATCCTTCACCCATCCATATTTCTTATAATGGAGCATCACCCAGGGAATTTTTCCTACCTCATCCAGGCAGGTGCAGGCATATACCACCAGAACCGGCCAGTGGAATAGAAATGTACCGGCAGCTGCCAGAGGGATCGCAATTCCCCACATGCACACAGCCAGGCTGTACATATCAAACAGCGTGTCTCCGCCAGCAGCAAATATACCGTTGATGATGATGGTGTTGACGGCGCGGCCGATCATATAAATAGCCATTATAATCATCATACCCACCAGATACTGTGCTGCCTTGTCTGTCAGTTTTACAAAGTGAAGTACCAAAGGGGTCACCAGCAGCATGACACCCGTAGACAGGATACCACACAGAAATGCCAGTTTTACCAGACGGTCTCCGTATAATTTTCCTCGTTCCAGATTCCCCGAACCCAGCTCATTTCCAATCAGAATACCGCCGCCGCTGCTGATTCCGTTGCACAGACAGCAAATCAAATCACGTACTACAGATGCCACCGAATTGGACGCTGCCGCATCCGTTCCCATATGCCCCATAAAAGCTGTATAGGATGTGAAGCCTACGCCCCAGAAAAGACTGGCCCCTAACAGGGGAAAAGCACACTTGCAAAAATCTGATATCAGCAGTTTATTACGTTTAAAGAATCGCCCCCAGTCCGGACGTATGTACCCTTCTCGCCTGGAACAGATGATACACCAGATGAGTTCCACCACCCTGGCGATCAGCGTAGCCAGCGCCGCTCCCTGCACTTCCATGGCCGGGAGTCCAAACAGACCGAAAATAAACACTGCATTCAATATAATATTGATGATCACAGCCCCTGAGCTGATCTTTGCTGTCTGTGACGCATGTTCACTGACCTTCATAATTGCCAGATAACACTGAGAAATTCCGGTAAGAAGATAAGACCATCCAGCAACCTTCAGATATCTGATTCCGATGTCAATCAATACTTCTTCATTGGTAAATACCATCATCAGATACCGTGGAAAAAATACACATCCCACAAAGAACAACAGGGAAACCACCCCACAGTACCGGAGACAGATACAGAAAATATCATTGACCGTCCTGTGATCACCTTTCCCCCAGTATTGAGCTCCCAGAATACCGGCTGCCGCCACAAACGCCATTAAAATCATATTTTGGATAAACTGTATCTGGGTTGCCAGTGAAACCGCCGCCATAGAATTCTGGGCAACACTTCCCAGCATAACTGCGTCCGCCGCAGCCACAGAGGCCAGCATCAGACTTTGTAACGCAATGGGAGCAGTAAGTTGAATCAGCTTTTTGCAAAAAATCTTGTCTGAAAATAAACTTTCTTTCATAATGTGAAAACCCTTCCTTGAGTAACAATATATTTCTCTCCCATTGTATCAGCATTTGCGTAAATCAGCAAATAGATTTAATCCAATTGGTACATAACATTTTTCTTCAGAGTTACTGTTCAGAACCATATGATTCATTTATTATCTTTTCTGTTACAAATAAGAAGAGACAGTAACACCAGCATCATCCCTGATAACTCTGCAATATCCATTTTTTCTCCAAACAAAAGAATACCAACTACCGCAGCAGTTACCGGCTCCACAGATGCAATAATCGATGCCTTACTGTTATCTACATACTGAAGCCCTAAAGTATAGATCAAATATGGCAGCACTGTACATAATATTCCTAACGCAATACAAAACCAGAATGTTTCCCTGCTTTGTGTAACCGTTGTATATATTTGCGGTACGTCTACGAAAAAGAACGTTGCCGCTGCTGCTATCAGGAATGTATAAAAGGTTATGGTCATTGTGTGGTAACCCTTTTGGATTGCATATCTTCCGAAAATTGAATACAATGCGTATCCAAATCCGGCTCCCAGACCGGTAAGCACACCTGCGGGAGTTATATTTCCCGGATTTGTAATTACTCCTGTTACCAAACCACATCCGATGAATGTTAAGATCAGAGCTGTGACTTTCCTCTTTGTAAACTGTTCCTTAAACAAGAAATATGACATCACCATAACCATTGCAGGAGCTGTATATAATAATACTGCCGCAATTGATAAGGATATCATTGATATAGCTTTAAAATAGCAATAATTAAAAAATACAATACTGCAAATACCTGTCCCGATAAAGCACCAAATATCCTTAAAACAAACCACAAATAATTTTCGATCAGACAGTACCAGAACCAGCCCCATAAATCCGCAGGCTACTATCGCACGCAGAAATACGATTTGCATTGAAAAAAGTCCCTGTGAATTTAAATTTCTCACAAAGACTCCCAGGCATCCCCACAAAATCCCTGATAATAAAATAAATACTGGCGCTATTTTTCTCATTACAATTTACTCCTCAACATAACATATAGGTTCAATAAACCGACATGCTTTTTATCCTTTTGTATTCAGGCTATATTTTCTTCCATGAATATACCAATGATAAATCAATCCCCTTTTTTTGTAAAGTCTTCACAGCATCGGTTTTCTTTCATAAATTCTATTGTTATTTTCTTGCGTTTCCAGTAGAATGGATGCAGAAATACATCAAATTTCAGGAGGATTATCATGGATTACCAGATGCTTGTTCTGGATCTGGACGGAACTCTGACCAATTCCAGAAAAGAAATTACCGAGCCCACACGAAAGGCACTGATTGAGATACAGGAAGCAGGAAAACACGTGGTACTTGCCAGCGGACGCCCCATCAATGGAGTTCGTCCCTTGGCAAAAAAGCTGGAACTGGAACGTTTTGGCGGCTATATGCTTTCCTTTAATGGTGCACGGATTACCCAGTGCTCTACCGGAAATGTTGTCTACAACCGGACACTTCCGACGGAGGTAATTGGACCTATTTTTGAATTTGCCCACAGCTATCCGGGTGTGGATGTAGCCACCTATGACGACGATCACATTATTTCCGGACTCGAACCCAATAAATATACAAAAATAGAATCTTCCATCAACAGTATGCCGATTATCCAGACATCTGATTTTGTATCTTATGTGGATTATCCAATCAACAAACTTCTGATACCCGGTGAGCCTGCGGTTCTGGAAGAAATGATACCGGTACTCAAAGAGAAATTCCACTCTCTGCTGAACATTTATCGCTCCGAGCCGTATTTCCTGGAAATCATGCCGCAGAATATTGATAAGGCATATTCTCTGCAGAAACTACTATCCAGCATCGGACTTACTGCGGATTCTATGATCTGCTGCGGTGACGGTTACAATGATATTTCCATGATTGAATATGCCGGACTGGGTGTCGCAATGGAAAATGCACAGCCAATCGTCAAAGACACTGCTGACTTTATCACCAAGTCAAATGATGATGACGGTATCCTGTATGTGATCAATCAATTTTTACGCTAAAATTCATTACGATCGAGGATTGTTTATTATGGAACAAACAACAAAATTTGAATGGAAGTCTTTTTTCCGGGCAGTGATTACGCTTGCTCTGCCTATCGCTCTCCAGAATCTTTTGTCCACCACGGCAAGTATGGTGGACACTATTATGATCGGAAGTCAGGGAGAACTGGCAGTTGCCGCCGTGGGAATCTGTTCCCAGATTACCTCTCTGTTCTTCTCCAGTTACTTTGGATTTGCCGGAGGAGCATTGCTTTTCTTTGCACAGTACTGGGGTGCCAAAGACATTAAAGGAATCAACCGAACCTTTGGTATTTCCCTTCTGTGTATGCTGATTGTTGCACTGCTGTTCGGCGGTGCCGCTGTTACTAACCCGGCACTGCTGCTGCGCATTTATACAGATAAGAGTAATATTATTCAGATTGGAATTCCATATATCCGGATTGTTGGATTTTCCTATCCGATTACGGTACTGGTTCTAATCATGAACTTTCTGCTCCGTTCCACAGAACGGGTGAAAGCACCGCTGGTCTGCTCCATTGTCGGTCTAATTGTAAATTTCTGTCTGAACTGGACTTTAATTTATGGACGTTTCGGGCTTCCTGCCATGGGTGCAGCGGGAGCCGCTGTAGGTACACTGGCTTCCAGTCTGATCAACTTTATTCTTCTTTTGATTCTTCTTCTGAGGGATCAGGAGACCGTGCGTCTTCGCCTGAAAGATATGTTTGGCTGGGGAGATATGTTCATCGGCACTTATCTGAAAAAATGCCTGCCGATTATCTGCAATGAATTATTCTATGGCATCGGGCAGATGCTGATCAATATCGTCATCGGACGCCAGTCCGAATCTGCCATTGCCGCTATGGCGGCTTTCCGTGTACTGGAAGGATTTGTATTTGCCTTCTTCGGAGGTCTGGCAGATGCCAGCTCTGTTGTTGTAGGAAAAGAAATAGGAGCAGGCAATCACATGAAAGGTTACCAGAGTATGAAAGCCTTTTCCATCCTCTGTCCGCTGATCACTTTCATCATCTGCGGTATTGGTCTGATCTTCAATCGTCCACTGTTGTCTTTGTTCGGACTGGGAGAGGAAGCATTATTCTACGGAAAATATATGATCGCCATTTATCTGGCGGCAGGAACGGTACGAACCTGCAATTACATTATGAACTGCTGTTATCGTGCCGGGGGCGAGCCTGTCTTCGGAACGGTTCTGGAAGTCAGCTGTCTGTTCCTGATCAGCGTGCCCGCCACATGGGTCGCTGGTATGATACTGAAACTACCATTCCTGGCTGTTTTTGCATTCCTTTATACGGATGAGCTGATACGTCTGATTTTTGAATTGCGCTATACCATCAGCGGCAAATGGGTCAAACCGGTGACGGAAGAAGGTAAGGCTGCGTTGGGAGAATTCCACAGGCAGCTTGAAGTGACCAGGGGAAGGGTTCATAGTCACTAAAAATTGGTGACTATGAACCCTTCCCCTGGTCACATAAGTTACATCTCTATGACTCACGCCTGCCCTGCACTAATTTCATTTGTCAATATTGTTCTAAAAATTCCTTCATGGTAAGAATCTCTGGGATTTCTACATCCAACACCAGGAAATCTTTATCTCCAGTCAAAAACACATCTATGCCTTCCATAATTGCTGTTGCAAGTATCGGAGAATCTTTTACATCCCGCATTTCTGGGAACTCATTCAAATCCAGTTCCTTCGGAGTGTAAACCAGTTCAAATGGTAATTCAATGAAGAAACGATCAAGAAATTTTCTCTTTGCCGGGAATTTGCGTTCTGTTACCAGACGAAGTTCTTCTATTACATAATCACACACTACAATCTGGTGACTTTCTGTCAATCTCCTTGCCAGTTCCCTGGTCTGTGCAGAAGGAAAGAAAATCATTGAAATAAAGATATTGGTATCAAGCATTACCCGCAAATCAACGCCCCCTTACTTCCTTCCGGATTTCTTTCATATACTCCTGCATATCCTCTTCTGTTTCAAATCCTGCTCTTTGTGCTTCTCCTGCAAAGGCTTCTTCTGCCCGTTTAAATGCAAGCATTGCTGAATTTTCAAAATAGAATCTTCCGTTTTCTTCAAGAATGACGATTTTATCGCCAGTTCTCAGTTTCAACTTATTTCTTACGGATACCGGAATGGTAATCTGTCCTTTACTGGAAATTTTTGCCACTTCCATAATCATCATCCTTTCATTGATTGCTTGATTTTCTTTACTTTCTTTACATTTATATTATATGCAAACAACCTTAAAATATCAAATATTTTTAACATAAATTAATCCCTTCAGAATAATCTCTTCAGATAGTCTCTACGTAAGAATCCATACTTACTCAAAAGAATACGTTCACAATCACTATATACATATTATGTTGTCAACCTTTGATTTGGTGAGAGGCCTGTGCGGGGTCTATACAAGGAAAAAGTCTTCCAAGACCCTGTTCATTTCGGTTTTCGGGGTCTTGGAAGATGTTTTTCTTATATAGGCCCTTTTCTTAGTTTAAAACGCTCTAAAAAACTCTTAAGAGCCAGTGTATAAGGAAGATGATGGAACTTTTGATATAAAATATCTGTATAGACCCCACACAGGCATCCAACCGGGTCAAAAGTTGACAACATGCCCAACGTTCAGAAAGAACTATGGAGAAATGACCTGGGGACGGGTTCATAGTCACCATTTTTAGTGACTATGAACCTGTCCCCAGGTCACTCTATGCCTGTGCAAATATAGCTCCCAGTTTTTCCATCGCTGACACATCCCCATTGGCACTGCCAACCGCCAGTTCCATCAGTTCTCTCGGCGTTGCTCCTCCGCCCTGCTGTACCAGACGGATCAGTGGTGTATTAAAGATAATACTCAGGGTAAATATTGTCTCCGGATTACTTTCATCTCCGCCTCCTGCTGCCACGATCGGAGCTTTCATTCCTTCCATAATCTGCTGAATGACTGGATTTTCTTTCATATCATTGAAAGTATTCATCATGGTGTAATTTCCCGGTTTTTCCGGCTCAAATGGATGAATTTCCTGTCCATAGATGCTTTCAAAATCTTTCATAGATGGTCTGCCTTCCGGTTTCTGATACCACTGTGGAAGTTCTGCGTAAGGCAGTGTTTCTACTGTTCCTTTTACGTTTACGATTTCTTGCAGGCGAATGTCTTCACTGGAAGCACCTACGGAAATTGCATATTCTCCGGTCTTTACTTCCCAGTTTTTCTTTTCCACATCGTAATGGGCAAAAGAGCGGCGATCCAGAAGAAATACTACTGCTTTTTCTTCACCTGGCTGCAGAAATACCTTGCGGAATCCTTTCAGTTCTTTTACTGCCCGGAAACCATCTTTTTCGCAGTCACCCACATACAGCTGCACAATTTCCGCACCGGCCATATCTCCTGTATTTTTAATTTTGCAGGAAACAGTCAGCATGTTTTCTGCGTCTTTTGTAAAATCTACTGTTTCCACACCGATATTGATGTCACTGTATGCAAATGTTGTGTAGCTCTGTCCATATCCGAATGGGAACTGTACCGGTATACCGGCTTTTTCAAAATAGCGATAGCCTACATAAATGCTCTCTGCATATTCCACCTGTCGGGGATTGACACCGTAAGTTTCAGAGGAGGAACAGTCTTCGTAGCATACCGGGTAAGTCTCTGCCAGTTTTCCGCTTGGATTTACCTGACCATATAACAGGCTGGCTGCTGCCTCTCCCACTGCCTGTCCTCCCAGATACAGATTTAAAATTGATTTTGCATTTCCGATCCATGGCATTTCCACCGGAGAACCGCCCATCAGAACCACCACGATGTTCTCATTTACTGCTGCTGTTTTTGCGATCAGTTCCTGATGGCTTTCCGGAATACGCATATGTTTACGGTCATATCCTTCAGACTCAAAGGAATCAGGAAGGCCAACGACAAGCACTACTTTATCAGCTTCTTTTGCTCCTGCGACAGCAGCCTCCAGTTCATCTTCATTCCGTTCCCCACCTAATTCATAGGCAGGATAATAACTTACATTTTCTCCTAAATGTTCCATTGCTGTCTTCAGATCGGACAATCTGGTAGGGTTGATATGAGAAGAACCGGCTCCCTGATACCGTACTGTCTCTGCCATTGCCCCGCAAAGTGCGATGGTTTCTCCTTTTTTCAGCGGAAGGATATGGTTTTCGTTTTTCAGAAGGACTGCACTTTCCTCGGCAATTTTCTTTGCCAGTTCATGATGTGCATCTTTATCAAACTGATCTGTACCTCCGTTATTCTGATAATCCCTTCTCACTTTCTCGCTTTTCTTTGCCAGCTTTACAATACGTTCCACACATGCGTCAATGGCTGACTCCGGCAAAATACCTTCTTCAACGGCTTTTTTTACTTCTTCATCAAAAATACCATTACTACTGGGCATTTCCAGATCACAGCCTGCCTCAAATGCCCGGATACGGTCATTCATGGCACCCCAGTCTGTAACAACGATTCCGTCAAATCCCCATTCGTCACGAAGGATATCTGTCAGGAGTGTTTTATTGTCACTGGAAAAAGTTCCGTTGATCATGTTATAGGAACACATCACAGTTTCCGGTTTTGCTTCTTTCACAGCAGTCTCAAAACCAGCCAGATAAATCTCACGAAGTGCCCTCTCATCAATCATACTGTTGCTCATCATACGGTCTGCTTCCTGATTATTTGCCGCAAAATGTTTCAGGCTGGTTCCAACTCCCTTACTCTGCACACCATTGATCCAGCTTTTTCCCAACTGCCCTGCCAGATAAGGATCTTCGGAAAAATATTCGAAGTTACGTCCGCATAAGGGATTTCTTTTAATGTTCACTCCAGGGCCAAGAACCACATCCACACCATAGGCAAGAGCTTCCTCTCCGATGACTTTGCCCATTTCTTCCAGAAGCTCCGGATTCCAGGATGCACTGCTGGCACAGGCTGCCGGGAAACAGGTAGATTCTTCGCTGTTATTGATGCCCAGATGATCGGCCTCCCCTTTCTGAGTACGCAGCCCGTGAGGGCCATCAGACATGAAGAACGAAGGAATGTCGTACTGTTCCATTTTCTCTGACTCCCAGAACGTTGCTCCGGAACACAGTTTGATTTTATCTTCCAATGTCATTTGACTGATGATTTCTTTAATCTTTTTATCCATTTCAAATCCTCCTTTGACAAAAGGCAGAGAAACCTGAATTGTCATCTCTGCCTTTTTTCATCATTTTTCAACGATAAGTTACAATCTTTATTTTCCAGCTTTTCTTTTTCTGACTTCTGCAACAATCTGAGCGTAGTTTTTCTCCAGGTCATATTTATGGAACAGAACAAACAGAATCACAAACAATGCCAGAGGAATGTAAATTGCAAATGCAAAGATTGCCACATTTACAGATGCAGGCTGTGTTGCTGCTGCCGCTTCATATCCCGCCAGGGCCAGAAGCCATCCAATCAGGGAACCACCGATACCGGAACCCACTTTTCCGCCGAAAGAATTGGCACTGTTAGTCATACCAACCATACGTTTTCCAAATTTCCACTCATTATATTCCACACAGTTGTTTACCAGAGGACCGGTCAGACACATCATAGGGATAGTTGCAAAGGATGAAAAACATCCACAAACAATTGTAGTCATCAGGCTATATGGGGTAAAAACTCTGACAATCATAGCAATCACACCGATGGCAGCCGATACTGTACAAGTCTTTGCCATACCCAGTTTCTTCGTCATCGGCCCAACAATAATGAAGCCTACTACAGTCGGAATCAGACCTACCGCACCCAGAAGTGCCACCAGATTGTCATTACCCAGAATATATTTTGCAAAATATGTACCGCCGCCTGTAGATAAACCGTAAGAAATATTTACAAACAGATTTGCCACCAGCATAATAACCCAATATTTATTTTTAAAAAGCAGCCCGATTGCTTCCAGAAATGGTATTTTTTCTTCTTCCTCCTGCTGCTCCACAGAAACACTTGATGCACCTGCTGTTTCTTTCGAAGTCCTGTATAAGACAAACAGTCCCAGTGCTGCAAGAGCCGCAAATACTACAGAAAGTTTAATCCATGCAGCCTGATCACCGCCCAGCATATTGGTCAGTGGAATTAACAGAATGGCAATTACCATACCAATTGCATAGCCAACTACCGCACGAACGATTCCCATTTTACCGCGTTCTTCCACACTTTCTGTACGAATCGCCATAATAGCACCGTAAGGAATGGCTACAGCAGTATAAATCACTGCACTGATCAGGACATTAGTAATCAAAACGTAAGCCATTTGTAAGCCGCCTGGTGCGTTTTTCGGTACAGTAAACATCAGAATAATAATTGCAGCGGTCGGTACCAGCATCCTTAAAAACCATGGGCGGCATTTTCCTTTCGGTGATTTGCCTGCATCCATAATCTTACCCATTACCAAATCTGAAAATGCATCCACAAACTTTGCGATTAACAGCATTGTCGCAACCATGCCCGCAGCGAGCCCAACCTTCTCTGTATAAAAGTAGGTAAGCTGTCCAACCAGACATGACATAATATTCAGAGGAAGCTGCCCAAGTCCATCCCCCAGATAATCAACAAAACGCATGGTTTTCTGGATACCCATACTGTCCTTTCCAAGTTCCTTTCTCTTTCCCATCTCATTTACTCCTTTACAATTTTTCAAGATAAAACTGTTTCCCCTGAAGCCGGCGCCTGCTTCATTTGATATTTGTATTTTACATTTATTTTTCTTTTTAATATTGTAATTACGTGCTGATTATTGTAAAATTATGCTATAACATTCAAAGAAAGGTATTTTCCATGCAAAATAGAATCCAATATCTGAAAAATTTTTTCCATGGCACATTTTTGCCCATGCACTATTACAAAAATAATCAATGTCTCCTGCAAATTCCAGACACCGCTCACGAATGGGATCTGACAGAAGTGTTTCGCTTATCATTGATGAATACCGGGAAAGAACTGGCTTATCTGATTTCCAAAGAATTTCTTTATTACGGAATCGTCCGCAATCAAAAGACAGAAGAAATGATTATCATAGGACCGGTTACCAGTACACGGCCGGATCAGAGAGCTATATCCAGAATTATGTCAGAGTGTTCCATCCCTCTCCAATATAAAGAAAAAATACTTAACTTTTTCGAGTTGAGTCCCGTATTTTCTTACGAACAGTTTATCCATCTTATGGCTCTGCTCTATACTGGACTGACAGGTAAAGTGATTGACCCGGATATCTATTTTGCGGATCAGACATATAAGGCCTTGAATTCCGTAAATCAGTCACACTCTACTCAAATGTATTCTTCAAAAGAGGAAGAAAATTTTCACAATACCTATCATTTTGAGCAGGAACTATATCAATATGTAACAGATGGAAATATTGCCGCACTGGAGAAAATGATGGGTCAGATACAGGCATTAAGTGCAGGAAAAATCGGTGAAAATGCTCTGCGTCAGGAAAAGAATATTTTTATCGCCAGCATCACGCAAATGACCAGAGCAGCCATTGCAGGAGGACTTGATATAGAAACTGCATATCAGCTCAGCGATGCCTACATTCAGGAGTCAGAGAAAGCATATTCTTCAGATACAATTTCCCGACTGAGTGCTGCTTCTATTTTCGATTTTACCAAGCGTGTAGCTTCATGTAAAATCCCCGGCGGTATGTCTGCTGATATCTATAACTGTATACAATACATATCCACTCATACCAACCAGCCCATCTCAGTGGAAGATGTGGCAAATGCGGTGGGAAAAAGCCGTTCCTATATTTCACGAAAATTCAAGCAGGAACTGGGCTTTAACCTGAGTGACTTTATTATGCGTAAAAAACTGGAAGAAGGGAAGAGTCTCCTGGCATTCACAGATAAACCCATCAGCGAAATCAGTGAATACCTCTGCTTCTCTTCCCAATCCTATTTTCAGAATGTATTTAAGAAAAAATATAAGATGACACCATATGAATATCGAAAAAGTGCTCTATGTAATACAAATGTCAGACAGAGCGGCGGATCATCCAATATCTGATATATCTGCGATTCGCCACTCATCTTTCCAGTCTATACAGACTTTTTCGCCTTCAAATCGAATGGGAAGCCATACATAATCAGATATACTGGTATTGGCGCTACCCATAAAAGGAGCATCGGCGATTGCAGCATAATCCGAGGGAAGTACCTTCACACTATTATCAAACTGAGAAAGAACCACACGTTCCATTGCCTCATATTTTTCTTTTGTCATCACATATTCCGGAACCCAGCGATCCGCCAGTGCGATATATAAATCTTTTCCCGGATATTTGAATACTCCGGAAATCTGGCTGTTAAACGAAGCCATACTGTCATCCTTTATATGTGGATTTCCCTGCACTGCATACGGTCCCTGCCAGTCATCTGCAATGGCCGTCTCCGATGGATTCGGCACATAGCCGGTCATTCCGCTGGTAATCAGATAGTGCTTTCCATTCCTGGTGAAATGTGTGGTTCCTTCTCTTGTCAATGGTGGATTTAGATTACTATAATGCACGATATAATCACCATTGATATCCAGATAATCCTCAGATAATTCACAGGAAATAATTTCTTTGTGATCACACTCCACATACAAATAGGCTTTTCCGCTTTCTTCATCAACGGCCAGATCAAAATCCCCACAATCTCTGCCATAAGGTTGAAAGAATTCTTTTTCTACCTTATATGGACCACAGAAGTGATCGGATGTAACAATTGCAAAGCAGCTTTTATCATTATATTTCAGCCAGCAGACGTATTTTTTTGTTATCTCATTCCAAATAATATGCGGGCGATCCAGGCGACGTGCAGGATGAAAAATTGAATTCTCATTTTCAGGCTCTGCTTCCATCAAATATCCTTCATCTTTCCAGTTATACAAATCGGTGGAGGAATAATAACGAATTCCCCAGGTCCAGATGTTGTCTTTTCCCGTGGTAAATTCTTTATTCTCCCCATACCAGTAGAATACTTCATTCTCATACCAGAGATTGCCGCCGTGTGCCTGTATTCTTTTTCCTTCTGTATCTAACCATATTTTACCCGGTCTTATTGAATTATTCATCATTTACCTCCGTATCGTAAATGCTCCGTTTCCTATTTCCTTTTCTGTTCCGTCCGGCAGAACAAGAATCGCAGTTGTATTGGTCGGAATCCTGCAATCAATGACAATTTCCGACTCTTTTTTCTCCCATTTCAGATATATCGTTCCATGGACACTCTCGTAGCTGCCTTCTGCCCAATTCAAATCAAAATCATAACCTGGTTCCAGACGGATTTTATCATATCCGACTCCCGCATTTTGAATTCCCAACACTCTGCGATAGAGAAAATCTCCCACACAGCCAAAAGCATAATGATTAAAGGAACATCCATCCACTTTTCCGTCGGGACGTATCGCATCCCAGTTTTCCCACATGGTAGTTGCACCCTTTTCAATCTCGTACATCCACCCGGGACACTGATTCTGATTCAGAACTTTCCAGGCAAGTTCCCTATAACCATTATCACAGAGAACATCCAGAATCCATGGTACAGACATAAAACCGGTATCGGGTCTTCCCCCATTTTTCAAGATCAGTTCCTCAAGTCTCTTGGCAAACAAGGGTTCCTGTCGTTCCGGTACCATGTGATGGCGAAGAGCAAGTATGTAATTTCCCTGCATTTCCTGGATCAATCTGCCATCAGCCCCGCACAGTTCCTCCTGAAATGCTTCTCTTACACGTTTCGCGTACTGTTTGTACTCACAGGCCTTTTCCTCTTTTCCAACTATCATGGATATATCTGCCATCAAATCAGCATCCGCTGCCAGAATTGCCGTATCCACAACATTCATAGTCAAAAATGAGGATGCCGCTCCATCAGAAAATCCCTGCTCATTTTTCACACTGGGAACCAGCCAGTCTCCAAAATGAAAGCCTGTGTTGATCAGATACTGTTGATTATCAAGCTGACGTTCATTCATCCCTTCCGTGTTCTGAGGAATCTCCTTCGCTGCGGCTTTCATAGCATCCATCCACTTTTCCATTGCTTCGTAATTACATTCAATAGCTTTTCGATTTCCACAAAGAGTATACAACTGCCATGGCAGAGTTATAATTACATCTCCCCATCCAAGAGAACCTCCCATCGACTGCTGCACATAACTTTGAATCTGGGGGACTGTATTTAGAACATGACCATTCTCCCTCTGCTCTTTTCGTATGCTGGTAAGCCAATCTTCAAAAAAAGCATTCATATTCTGGTTATAGAGAGCTGTGGCACCATATACTACCACATCACCGGTCCATCCGGCTTTTTCTCTGGTGGGACAATCTGTTGGAATCGTAATGGTATTGGATCGCTGACTCCAATATATGTTATGCTGAAGCTTATTCAACCGCTCATCTGAACAGCAAAAACTTCCCGTCAACGGATTGGCACTACTGATTGCCTTTGCAGTAAACTGTTCCGCTCTCCAGTCTTTCCCTCCGGTAACACGAACATACCGAAAACCATGATAGGTAAATTCTGGCTGAAAAATCTCTTTTTTCTCTCCGCCGCTGATATACACATCTCGCTGCCACTCAGTACCACCGGTAAATGCATAGGTAAAATTCCCATTTTCATCCAGTATTTCTCCGTGCTCAAACTGAATAAACGTTCCCTTGGGTTCCGAGATTTCAACACAAATAACGCCTGCCATATTTTGTCCGAAGTCTACTATTGTCTCTCCATTAGGAGCAGTAAATACAGATTTAGCAGGAATCGTCTCATATACCTCGACCAACGGTGCCATTTGTGCTTCCAGATTTTCCAGCGAGTACTCACGTTCCAATACCGGATTCCAGCCATCTTTCCGGTAATCTGCCAGAGATGGATCTCCATCATTCACAGACGCATCCACCCATTCACCGGTAAACAAATCTGCCTGCCGGACAGGGCCGTCATAAGAGTAGGTAAACTGACTATCTGAGAGGATTCTATCCACTGTTCCATCTGTATTTTCTATTTCCATTTGAAACAAAAGTCCTGGAACCTCTCCATATTCGCAGCCTCTTCCAAAAGCGATTTTCCCTTTATACCAGCCATCAGCCACTGTAACGGATAAAGCATTTTCACCTGACTGTAAATAAGATGTTACATCGTAGATCTGATACTTCAGACGTTTATCGTACGAAGTAAAACCAGGTGAAAGTAATGTTCCCGGTATCTTTTTCCCATTAATAGAAAAACTATAGATGCCATGTGCCGTCATATAAACCTTTGCCTGTTTCGGATTTTTTTCAAGATAGAAGCATCTGCGAAATCGAACCGGAGGGTCGTAAGGTTCCAAAGGAAGACTCTCCAGATTTTCCCGGTCTGAAGTATACGTCATTGGCTCTCCACGCATTAAAGCCATCAGACTTTTCATCCACCGTTCACTGGCTTTTGCCAGGGGATTCTCCGGCAGCTGGGGAAGGGGAGTTGGCTCTATCCATTTTGCCTTCCAGTCTTCCATTACAAAAAATGCCGTCTCAAAATAATTTTCTTCACTCATCCATTCCTGTTCTTGTTCATCCCAGACGGTAATTAAATAACTATATCTGGCGGCAGAGCACAGTTTTTCTCCCTGATAAATAATTTCAGTTGTCTGTGTACTCTCAACACGTCCGCTGTCCCAAACACAATCTCCCTGGGATCCAGTGACAACGATTCGATAAGATTTTTGATACACATGATTCTCATCCGATTCCAATATCCATGAGAAACGGGGATTCCACACGGAAACAGACAAGGGATGTACACAATGTTCACATGTAACATGATTGATTTTTACCATGATTGCCCTCCCTTCTCACACTAATTCTGCTCATTCAGAGCTTTGATAACCGCCTCATACATCGGTCTTGCTTCCGGAGCAGCCCCGAGCATTTCCGAAAGAGTCATCGGGTATGCAAATTTGATCATGGGACCGTCCAGCATGCCCGGTGCAAACTGATTGAACATTTCCACCGCAAGCGGCTGCTCCAGAATTTCGCCAAAAGTACTGTCCATACTGAAACGTTCGCAAACAAGGCTCGTGTAGGTGTCATACTCATATTCATAGATACCGGATCCCACATGAATCTCTTCTTCTTTTTCCGGCAATACAATCACTGCTGTGGTATTAGCCGGAACAACAACTCTGACATGAATCTTCCCGTTTCTGCAGCTGTAATGACTTTCGATATTTCCATAAACAGATTCATACTGCAGGTGAACTTCCTCAATCCCTTTCACCAACATAGGTTTTACCAGGAATTTCTTATATCCCGGCTCCAGCTGGTTAAGTCCGGCAACTTTACGATACATCCAGTCACCGATAGAACCGTAGGCATAATGATTCAAAGAATTCATTCCGGATTCGTCAAAGGTTCCATCCGGCATGATGGAATTCCACCGTTCCCAGATGGTTGTTGCTCCCATATTGACAGCATACAGCCAGGACGGATAATCCTCTTTCATAAACAGAGTTCCCGCCATCTCATGGGCTCCGTTTTCAGAAAGTGTATGGCAGATATACGGAGTACCCACAAAACCTGTGGCAAGATGATTCTTGTGATTTTCAATATTGGTCAACAGGGTCTTCATAATTCTTTCCCGATCCTGTTCTCTTGCCAGATTAAAATACAGAGACAAAATGGCTCCTGTCTGCGTCTCACTGACAATTCTTCCTGTAGATGTATAATATTCCTGACGGAACTCTTCCAGCGTTTTCTCATAAAGCTTCTGATACTTGTCTGCTTCCTCTGTCTTACCCAGAATCTCAGCTGTCTTCTTCACCAGTTCTGTCACGTAAAGATAATAGGCATTTGCAATCAGATATTTATCAGTAGCTCCGGTGCGGTCCGCACTCTCTTCTTTATCCAGTGCCAGCCAGTCCCCGTACTGGTATCCTGTCTGCCACAGACCATTATCTTCACAATGATTGGCAATATAATCTACCCACTCATGCATACATTTCCAGTTTTCTTCCAGAATCCGGCAGTCTCCATAAGTCTGATACACTACCCAGGGAACAATCACTGCCACATCACTCCATGCAGACGAACTGTACTGGCCCAGAATATCCGGCACCACATGAGGAACTCCTTTTTCCAGAGAAGACTCTGCTGCCACATCATGCATCCATTTGGTAAAGAACAACGCGGTATTCATATTCAGCGAAGCTGTCCAGGAAAAAATCTGTGCATCTCCTGTCCATCCCAAACGCTCGTCACGCTGCGGACAGTCTGTGGGAATATCAAGGAAATTACTTCTCATTCCCCACTGAATATTACTCTGCAGCTGATTAACCTTATCATTGGAACAGGAAAAACTTCCGGTCGGCTGCATATCTGTGTGAATCGTGCAGGCAATAAATTTTGCTGCCCTGATCTCATCTTCCGTCATACCTTCTACTTTGATATAGCGGAAACCATGGAATGTAAAATGTGGATGAAATACCTGCTCACCTCCGTCACAGATATAGGTATCAACAGAAGTTGCCTGCCGCAGAGTTTCGGGATAAAAATTGCCATCCTTATCCAGAACTTCCGCGTGAGAAATCACAATCTTCTGCCCAGTTTTCCCTTTCACATGAATTTCCACAAAACCAGACATATTCTGTCCAAAATCAAGCACCAGTTCACCCTTCGGCGTTGTAATCATTTCTTTACTCTCTGTCCGTTTTGTGATTCGTACCGGTTCACTTTCCTGTGCTGTCAGAATCGATTTATCATGATCCAGTATTTTCACCGGTCTAGCCTGGAAATTTTCTGCCTGCCATGTGGTATCAATGGTTTCCCCATAATAGATCTGGCTTTCCCTGATTTCCCCTGTGGTCACCTGCCAGGAATCGTCCGTTTTCAAAATCTCTTCTGTACCATCCTCATACAGCAAATGAAGTTCTGCCAGGGCAGCCACCTGATCACCATATATATTCGACTGCATCATAAACCCAAAGGGTCCCTTATACCATCCATCTGCCAGCGTTATCTCTATACAATGCCCACTTTCACCCATCAGATCGGTCACATCATAGGTCTGATACTGCAGTCGCTGATGATAACTGGTCCAACCCGGAGTAAAATAAGCATCTCCCACACGATTACCATCCAAAGTGATTTCATACAGACCCAAGGCGGTGGCATAGATGCGTGCCCGTTTGATTTTCTTTTCTGTACTGAATTTTCGGAAGAAAACAGGGCAGGCCTTTTCTTCTTCTCCAAAATCATGAGTAATCCACTGAGCCTCCATTTTTTCCGGATTCATCAAACCAGTTTCAAAGGAAACTTCTCCTTCTGCAGCATTTCCATGATTATCCCATACAGTCACGCAGCAGCAATATGCTGTCTCCGGCAAAAGTTCCTCGCCGGCATACTCTGCCAGAACAGACTGGTCACTTTCTTTTTTTCCGGAATCCCAAACTGTCACTTCACTATCTGTAACATTATCTCTCTTCATCACTTGAATTCTAAAAGCAGACTGCATGGTATCCTTTTCATCAGACTCCATCTTCCATGAAAAACGCGGCTCTTTCACATCCATACCAATGGGATCTTTGCGATATTCTACTCGTACATCTTTTATTCTCATATTCTTCTCCCTTTCCTTGCAGGATTCTCAGATTTGTTATACCAATTATATCGTGTGACTCATTTTATGAATTGTAATTTTGTTATCATTTTTGTAATTTTGCGTTTTTCTATTCTCCCGACAGAACTTTTCCCAACCATGCCAGTGCCAGTGAAGGCCACTGACTTGCAGACGCATCCGGTTTCTGCTCTTCCATTTGTTGAAACGCTGCCGCAGCTTCTGTCCATTCTGCCACAAAAGTCAGAAAACTTTTTGCCTGTGCAGCCGCTGCAAATGTCTCCGGTATCACATCCGGATTCCGCTCATACAGTGTCTTCATGGTCTGCCACTGCTGCACCATCGTATACAAACTTCCTTCACCAATATTGTTCGCAGCCCAATCCTCATTTGCAAGACTCAGGCCATGTTTTCCTTCCATAAACAAATGCAGTTCACAGGGAACTCCCGCACTGCGGCACGCCCGTGCAAATAAAATACTGTTTTCTACAGGAACCAGTTCATCCGTCCATGTCTGCCATAAAAACGTCGGAGGGGTATCCGGTGTCACATGTTTCTCCAAACTTGCCCAGTCTAATTTCTGATGGTCTGCGTCCGGACCAAAGAGAAGATCAAAACTGTCCCTATGTGCTTTCTCACCGCTGGTAATCACCGGATAACTCAGAATCACCGCATCCGGGCGATTGGAATATTCACTCCATGGTTCATTCGCCAGTTCCTTATCCTGATAATGCACCGCAAGGCTTCCCACCAAATGAGCTCCGGCTGAAAAACCACAGCATACCACCTGGTTTCTATTCACCTTCATCTCTTCTGCGTATTTGCGAATATAGCGTACTGCTCTGGAAATATCCTGCAAAGGCTGTTTTCCAAGCGGCTGGATCCTGAACATATTGGTCGTATAGGTCAGCACAAATGCCTGATATCCCGCATCATAAAAACGCTTCGCAACAATTTCACTCTCTGTAGGACTGACCATGGCATATCCGCCGCCCGGAACAACCAGAAAAGCCGGACGCAGCCTCTCATCTTCATGCAGATATGCGGTAATATTAGGGATAAATTCTCCTGCACAGGGATAGGTATATTCTTCTTTTTGCCATAAATACATAGTCTCTATTTTCATCATTTCGTACCTCCGATCACATTTCAGTTTCCATAGCCGGCTCTATTTCAGCCCAATCTGAAGCATCTCCATCATCCCGGTTCCTTTATACAGTAAATACAGTGGAGCCGTCTGTCTGCTATCAATATCAGTTTCATACTTTGTCCATTCCTTACACGGTCTTACAGAAACAGACACTCTTTTCTCTTTATCCCCTGTCGAAATGATGAATCTACCTTTACCATTTCCACGAATCCACAAGGTTAATTTGACCGGTTTGTTAAACGCAAAGTATCGATATCCTACAACTGTGTTATTTCGAATTTCCGTAATATATCGTTCCCCGTCTTGATGTATGATCATGGGATGTTTTCTTTGAGAAGTTCCATTCCCTATATGAGGCATATGACCATCTGTCAGCACACAGGCAATAGGAGCAGGATACACTCCTTCCGCCTCAAGGGCACCACCATTTAAACCACAGGATGTCATGCAGACCTGATGAATAGAACCATCTTGTTCAATCTTAATTTTTTCGGCACAGCCCTGTCGATTATAAGAGTTCAAATGGGTATGTCTGTGATAAAAAATATACCAATCCCCATTAATCTGTTCTATGCTTCCATGATTATTTCCGGTGGCTGCAAGCCTGTGTCCTGCATTTCGCCCATGGATTCCAATATCACCATTCGATATGATTACACCTCCATAACGAAATTCTTTATCCGGATACCTGCTCACAGCATAGCACAATTCATGATTCACCTGAGAAGAATAAATAAAATAATAGAGTTCACCAATTTTACGGATCGAACTTGCCTCAAAAAACGCATGTCCTTCAAAGTCAGTCCCCTTACTATGATCAATCCCCGGGAGGATTCTTTTGGGATTCCCTTTTACCGTCAGCATATCATCCATCAATTCCACTGTATTTGCTCCCATGATACCTTCCGGCTCGTTATGAATTTCATCCAGTGATTTATGGAACATATTCATCATGATTTTTTCATTGATTTTCTGGCCAATGAATCCAAACCCTGCATCCATAGGCAAAGACCACCCATAGTACAGACGAACCTGTCCGTTATCATTGATGACTGCCGGATCAAATGGAATAAAACGTGCCAATGGACTGCCATCAGGATATCTGACATCTCCCAAATATTCATATTGACCTGCCGGTGTATCACAGACAGCCACAGAAATCGGACCATCAAATCCTCCCTTTCCTGCAGATCCTGATAAAGCATAATAAAGATAATATCTTCCATCATTCCCCTGTACCACGTCCGGTGCATACATCTGCTGGCGTTCCTCAGAATAATGAGGATCCTGCTTTGCCTGATAAATCGTCCCTTCACATCTCCAGTCTGTCAAATCCGTAACCGATGCAGAGTAGACAGTATAATCTAACTCGCAAAATGTAGTTCCTCCCTCTCTGTCATGAGATCCGAAAATGTAGACCCGGTCACCAAAAACATGAGGTTCTCCATCCGGTATGTATTCATGCAGAGGAAGGTAGGGATTAAAGACCTGTCCTTTATTTTTCATTTGTAAATTCCTCCATTTAATTAATCAACTATCCTGCCTATTTTTCATTATATTAATATTTGCCAGATAAATATTATAAATATATGCTTAATTTTGTAATTTAGTGTAATAACATTTCTATACGTCTATGCCCCACTGAAATTGAACGCTATATTTATGTGTTTGTGATGCATGGATGTTTGGAAATTATCAGGGAATGGATTTTGTCCAATTTTGATTTTCCTACAAATGCTATTGCGCATTTGATTTATCAGCTGTGCCACCAGATTTCCAATTTGAATACCGGACAGGGGACTGCCCCCTGTCCTACCCCAGAAGAAGTTACTGTTCACTCCGTGACCAGCAACACGCTTCGCGATGCACAGAAATGATGCATTCTGCATCATTTCGCGCCGTATGTCTCGGGATTTTCGTGCTTATAGCACGAAAACACCTCGCGGGATAGTGCCGTGTGAACAGTAACCAGAAGAATCAATAGAAAATGGCTTGAGATAAAGGAGTATTGATGCTACAATTAATATAGTGATAAAATTAATTCAAGAAACAGTAATCCATATTTTCATATAATTGCATTTAATTTTCGAACAAGAAGGAGGTGCCTGGAATGGCAGAGAAGACCTTCAATATCACGGGGCCATGCGTCCCGGCTTTACACTATATGGTTGATACCAGCAGTAAGATTCAGACTATTATCAGCGAGTACATCAACAAGGGATGCTATTTTACAATAAATCGTGCCAGACAATATGGGAAAACAACAACTCTTGGTTTGCTAAAACAAAAATTGGAAAATGACTATATTGTAATACCAATTAGTTTTGAGGGCTTTGGAGCGGATGTCTTTTCTGATGAGAAGATGTTTATAAAAACTTTCATGCACCGCTGTTATCAAAGAATTCCTGTTTCCATGCACCATGAGCAATTCGCCAAACTATGGGCAGATTCAAGGGAAGTATTGAATTTGGCGGCTCTCGGTGATCGTATTGTTGAAATTGCCAGTTCGACTTCACATCGCATGGTACTCATGATTGATGAAGTAGATAAAAGTTCTAATGAACGTCTATTCTTAGATTTTCTGGGGATGTTGAGAGACAAGTACAATGATCGTTTACTTTATGATGTGCCGACTTTCTATAGTGTAATTCTTGTAGGCGTGCATGATATCAAAAATCTGAAATTGAAATTACGGTCAGAAAAATTGTCGATGTTAAATAGCCCTTGGAATATTGCGACTGCGTTTGATATTGATATGAGTTTTTCATCAGCTGAAATTGAAACTATGCTTACGGAGTATGAGAACGATTATCACACAGGAATGGATATACAGGCTGTTGCAGAACGTATTTTTTATTATACAAGTGGCTATCCATTTTTAGTTAGCGATATATGCAAAGTGATTCACGACAAGGTTTTAACATGGGATATTAAAGGCGTAGATGAAGCAAAAAAAAGAATAACCAGGACAAGCAACACTTTGTTTGATGATGTAATCAAAAATATCGCAAATAACAAAAATTTTGATTCTTTATTACGACGCATCCTTTATACAGGAGAGGAAGTTGCCTATCAGTTTAACAATCCCGAAATTGAACTGGGCAGCATGTATGGAATTCTGAAAGATGAAGAACATAAAGTTTCTGTGTCCAATATCATTTTTAAAACAATTATCACAGATTACTATATATCGATTGATCCCAATAAAGAAATAATTGCTTTATTTGAGGAAAATAGATATAAATTTGTAAAAAATAATGCGTTAGATATGAAACTAATTATGACACGTTTTTCTGAATTCATGAAGGAAGAGTTTAGAGATGAAGATAGCTCTTTTATTGAGCGAGAAGGCAGATTACTTTTTCTGGGATTTCTTAAGCCTATTATCAACGGCACGGGGCACTATGATTTGGAATCAGAAATTCGGGGAAATCGCAGAATGGATGTTGTCGTTCATTATGGGGTGCACCGCTATATCATTGAACTGAAAATATGGCACGGTGAGAGTAAAGCACAAGAGGCTTTAAAACAGTTAAAAGAATACCTGACTATTAAGCAGGAAAAAGTAGGTTATTTACTTAGCTTTTGCGACAATCTTAAGGCTCCACGAAAAGCACAGACTTACAAAATAGATGGATATACAATCCATGAGACCATAGTAGCATATCGTGATAAAGCATAAACTGGACAGGGGACTGTCCCCTGTCCTACCTTTACGCTGTGAAGTCAACCGTTTCCGTCAACTCGGCATTTCCATCCAGATCCACATAGAGATAGACCAGTGCATAAGAACTTTCGGCATCGGGAACCACTGGTGTCACTTCACAAAGGATGCAGTAGTTCGTACCCTGGACAACCTGGCTGCTTAGAAGGGCAATCGGCTGATAGGTCGCTCCAACCATACCATCAAGTGCCTTTTCCAACGAAGCCCTGACTTCGTCCGGTACCACAGGAGATTCAGACTGGAACCAGCCGCCGGGCATATCGGAAATATCCGTTGTCTTCTCAGATTCAACAATCTCCATAATCGAAACTTCGCCCTCAAGCGTCTCATTCAGATATACGATCGCATAGGTCTCAACGGCATCAGGAACCACCGGGGCAACCCGGCAAAGGAGTGCATAGTTTGTTCCTGCCACAATCTGGCTTCCCAGATAAGCAACGGGAATGTAGCTCGCACCGTCCATACCGTCTAATGCTTTCCCCAGTTTTTCCTTCATTTCATCACTAACAACTGGGGATTCAGCACGGCTCCAGCCGCCCGCCATTGTAGTATTTTCCTGCGTCTCAACTTCTGTTATTTCTTTTTCCACCTGCGTATCTGCTTTCTGACCACATGCGGCCAGCGAGAATACGGTTACTACACAAAGTGCAAGAACAATAATTTTTTTCATTTTAATTACCTCCCTTATGGACGATTGACGGCGTTTTTGCTACTGGGTTGACGACATACCCAAAGTTCATGGTAAAATGTAGACTGTAAATTCCAAAAACAAATGATTATTCTTATTTTCTCTCAGGCTGTTCATCAAATCTTCTGTCGCCAAAATAGTATTCTGCATCGCGGTCATTGATTTCTCTGTAAACTTTGCATGGAGCACCAAATGCGACCACATTTGCCGGGATATCCTTGGTTACAACAGAACCGGCACCGATGACAGAGTTTTCTCCTATGGTAACCCCTGGAAGCACCATAACATTTCCGCCAATCCATACATTGTCACCAATTGTTATTGGAAAAGAATACATTCCATCCATGCGATGCGCAGGATGAATGGGATGTCCTGTGGTACACAGGGTAACATTAGGACCAATCAGAACGTTCTTTCCAATCGTAATTTTCCAATCGTCAATCAGAGTCAGATTCATATTGGCATAAGTTCCAGAACCGATGCTAACATACTTACCAATCGTAGCAGTAAGCGGAGAGTTCAGCCAGACATTCTCCCCTACTTCCCCAAAAATATCATGAAGCAGAGCTTCACGTTCTGCCATAGCTTCTGTAGGCATCTCATTGAATTTCTTCACCAGTGCTTTACACTTTGCCTGCAAAGCCAGATTTTCCTCGTCATCTTCCCAGATATAGCCTTGCTTCATTCTTTCCTGTTCAGTCATTTTCTTATCTCTCCAACTTCCCATTTATAAATCAGAATTATACATTACTTTACATGATTTATAGTATCACACACAGGCATTTTCGTCTATACATACGTCAAAGTTCAACCCTCGACCTTGTCCAAAATGCTCTGAAAAGCTCTAAAAAATTTGTTAGTTGGAACAGAAAGACTGTGCCGGCCAACTTAAACCCGGGAACATACCAGATACACAATCGTTCCCACAAGTCCTGACCCGAAAATAATGGCAATGGGATTCACCTTGAACTTCCGTAAAAGTACAAGGCACACCACAAAAATCACACCTTCTACTGCCCGAAAATCATATATCGCAAGCTCCGAGAGGGATGCATTAAAAAGCGCCAGTACAAGAAGAGAAAGTCCGGCTGACGCAATCATTGCCACAATTGCCGGACGAAGCCCGGTGAGTACTCCCTGCACTGTACTTAAGTTACGATATTTCATATAAAGCCAGGAAAAGGCAAGGACAATGATGAGAGACGGAAGAATGCATCCAAAGGTACATGCGACAGCTCCCGGGAGCCCCGCAATCTGCTGACCTACAAACGTGGCACTGTTTACTGCAATTGGACCCGGTGTCATTTCTGCAATCGTGATCAGGTCAGCAAACTGGCTCATCTCCAGCCAGTGATTTGTTTCTACAATCTGACTCTGAATCAGAGGAACGGCTGCATATCCACCGCCAAAACTGAACAGTCCAATTTGAAAAAAAGCCCAGAAAAGTCTCAGATAAATCATTTTTCATCTTTCCTCCTTTCCGTTCTCACACTGTAAATCAAACCAATCAAAGCACAGATTATGATCAGAACTATTGCACTGATTTTAAACCATACAACAGCAACAAATGCACCAATCATCACCAGAATCCACAGCGAATTTTTCGTCTTCATAATATTCAAAGCCAGATTAATCACAACATCAAAAATTACTGCAGCAACTCCTGCCCGCATAACCTGAAGAGCAAGGGCAATAACCGCATTGTCTTTAAACTGATTATAACATACAGAGATGGCAGAAATAATAATTAACGGAGGCAGTACCGCCCCTAATGTACATATTAGTGCGCCTGGTAATTTTCGAATACGGTATCCTGTGGCAATTGCAATGTTTACCCCCAGTGCACCCGGGACCGACTGTGCAATTGCTGTCATATCCAGCATCTCTTCTTCTGAAATCCAATGGAGCTTTTCCACAAATTTCTTCTTCATCATGCTGATGATCACAAAACCACCACCAAAGGTACACGCACTCAGTACAAAAATATTTCTAAACAACTGCCAGTAAACCTGCAGGGAAGACATCTCCTGCAGGTTTATATTTTCCTGTTCTTTCAATACATGTCACCCTTTCGTTCCCAAATCATTTATCTTTCCGATATTCCGTCGGTGACATCCCCACCTGCCGCTTAAATATTTTTGTGAAATAACAGATGTCCGGGATACCGCAATAAGATGCTATAGTATGAATCTGCATATTGGTGGAATCCAGCAGAAATCTCGCATACTCCATTCTTTTTCTTGTGACATACTCCGTCAAAGTAAAACCTGTATCTTTTTTAAATGCAGCCGACAGGTAACTGGGATTCACAGCCAGAAGTCTGGCCTGTGTACGCAGCGTCAGATCTCCTGTCAGGTCTTTATCGATATTTACCATAACTTTCCGAATCAAAGGAGAGTATTGACAAAGAGAATGATTTTTCACCAGTATTGTATACTTGATAACTATCTCCTGAAATAACTCCACAACACCTTCTACTGACAGCTGCAGTTCAATTTTTTTCATAAAGGAAGAAAACAACTTATCAATATAAAAAGGATATACCTCGCAATTTTCTACTACTCTTCTCAGCAGTGTATTCAGAATAATGCCAGAATTCTTAGCACTCCTGACCCTATCAGTCATACACTGCTGCCTGATCTGAAACTTAATACGATTCGGATAAGTCTGCACCTGGCGAATTTGTCCATTTGACACTGCCTGAAAAAGTTCATTCTCTGAAATATATTTTTCTTCTGTTTTCTGAAACTCTGCCTGGAACTCATGAGGAGGCACATAATCAAAAATATCCAGTTCATCAGAATCGACTTCTGATTCTGTCAGGCTGCTCAGTTCATGCACAGTAAATGACTCATCAGATCCCCAGATACTTGCAGCCAATGACTGAATCACCACATCCAGAGCAGTAGAGTCCGTTACAATCGGTACAGACTCATAGCATTTCCGAAACGCTGGATAACACTCGGGAGATATACCAAACTCCTGTGCTTTATTCAATATCTCTGCTTCTTTCCATGGTGTCAGAGCATACGGTCCAATTACCAGACAGGCAGTCTCATTCTCTTCTGGAAGACGCATGATCACATACTGCAGCAGACTTTCATCATGTGCTTTATAAACTGTATTATCTTTACAGGAAGCACAGAATCTGCGCAGACATTTTGAATAATCAATTCCGGGAGTAATCATTTTCTGTATCCCGTTTTCAAAATCCACCGTATCTTCATATGGCTCTCTTGCAATCAACGCTTTTAACTGCATATTTTTCATGATATTCATGAAAAAAGCCAGCACATCTTCCTGCTTCATCTGTTGACTCCCTTCCTCTCAAACTACCAGTTCCCTTTTCACTCTTATACCATTGTTGTACATATTTCGAAAAAAGTCAACACACAGCGAAAATTTTTACAAGTATTTCAAAATCTGTTTGTACTTTCCGGCACATACCGTTTCTTCCGGTCTGCCCGGAAGACAGATTCTGGCTGTGCATCCTGAAGGGATCACTATTTGATACACGATTTTTTCTTTCTCTATATGCCATCCACTTTCCACTTTTCCAAATACACTCTGGTACTCTGCTTTTGCGAAGGTAAAATGGCCACCGGGTTTCGGCTCTATTCTGAAATGGTTTTCTCCATCCACCTGAATTCCGCACATGGTTCTGAACAGCCATTCGCAGACTGCTCCTTTGGAATAGTGATTCAACGATGCAATACCGCCCTGAGCCTCTGTGCCTTCCCAGGACTCCCAGATAGTGGTGGCTCCGTTCTTTGGCATAAACAGCCATCCGGGCATTTTTTCATTTTCTAAAAGTCGATAGGCCGCATCGAGATCAAACTCTGCCAGTACATCAAGAATCAATGGTGTAGACAGGAAACCGGTACCCAGCCTCCAGTCATAATGTTCCAGTGCCTGAATCAGCCTTCTCTGTGCAAAAGATTCCTGCTCCTGATTTAAAAGATGAAAAGCCAGAGGTCTTACCAGCTGAGCCTGCCGGTCTGTATCAAGGCTGAATCCTTCTGTTTCTACCAGTTCCTGATATGCTTTTTTACATCCCTCACTGTAGGAACGGAATTTCTTTTCGTCTTCATTCTCACCCAGTTCTGCTGCAATTTCAGCCATGATTTCCAATACATAAGCGGTATAAGCAGTTGATACTTCCGGATGTGGTGCTGCACAATCCTTCCAGCTCATCTTATGAACTTCTTCCGGCTCTGCCCATTCACCATAACTCTGTCCACAATTTACAAAGTATTTTTTAGCTTCACCAGACAAACCTTTGACTCCCTTTGCCAGTGGTCCGCCCCATTTTCCGCATCTGTTCATCATAAACTGTGCATATTTTTTCATTCGTTCATAATACTCTGTCAGAATCTGTCTGTCTCCATAGATTTTCCAGAAACGGTAAGGAATCAGAATACCTACATCCGACCAGCCCACACTTCCGTTCATGGCATTCATATAGGCATCCACCCCTCCTGCCGGTGCAATCTGCGGGAGTTTTCCATCTTTTTTCTGCCAGTCATAAACATCATTGAGATATTTTCTGGAAAATGCCGCATAATCAAAAAGATATGCCGCTGTTTCAAAGAAAATCTGTGCGTCACCTGTCCATCCATGCCGTTCTCTGGTAGGACAGTCGGTAGGGATATCCAGGCTGTTACCTTTCGTGGACCAGGCCGTCATGTCTACCAGACGGTTGAGCAATGGATTAGAACTTTCAAAATATCCGGTTTGTTCTATATCAGAATAAACTGCAATGGCTGTAATATCATCTTCACTGATTTCCACTTCTGTTTCCACTTCCGCATATTGAAATCCAAATACGGCAAACGTCGTTTTATAGTGATTCTCACCTTCTTTACAGGTATAAGTAATCTCCTGCAGAGGCGTTGCAAAATCTTTTCTGGTACACTGAATATTTTTCAAAGTCAGGTTGCCTTCTTCATCCAGAAGTTCACCACAGCGAATAAAAATTTTCTGCCCTTCTTTTGCATTTACACAAAATTCCAGATAACCGGAAATGTTTTGTCCGAAATCAAAGAGTTTTCGTCCATTTGGTGCTGTGTGCATGGTGGGAGAAAATCTTTCCTTTTCCACAACCGGAACATTATTGGAAGCCACTGGAGTCACTGGATGTGACGTCACCTTCGCCTGTTTTTTGTAGGACGGTATGCGGCCGGCCTCCACAATCTCACCATCTTTATTATCAGCAAAACGAATAGGGCCATCATCAGACCATTTCCAGCTTTCCCCGGTTTTTAAAACTGCTTTGCTTCCATCTTCATACAAAATCTCCAACTGTCCCAGAAATTTGGTTTCCGTGCCATACTCATTTCTCAGACCCCAGGCACCTACACTTCCCCGATACCATCCGTCTGCCAGCTGTACACTCAGCCTGTGTTTCCCTGGTTCCAGGAAATCTGTCACATCATACGTCTGATAATGAACTCTCTTGTTATAATCAGTAATTCCCGGTGCCAGACAGAACTCCCCGATTTTGCGTCCGTCCAGCCTTGCCTCATAGATACCGCAGGCAGTTATATAAAGCCTTGCCCTACATACTTTTTTGTCAATCTCCAGTTCTTTCATAAAACAGTCTACCGGATATCGTTTCTTTTTATTCACCCGATAATTTCCGGTAATCCATTTTGCTCTCCAGCACTTCGGAGACAGCAATCCCATTTCAAAGATAGCTTCTTCAGACCATTCACCAGCCTGATTATTTTCATCCCAAAGCCGTACTTTCCAGCAAACCCGGGTGCGGCTTTTCAGTATCTGTCCACTGTAAACGGCACGCATGAAATCCTTCTGCACCTTTCCTGAATCCCACAGTGTATGCTCATCTTCATCCGTACAGATAATCTGATACGCCGTCTGCTTTATTCCCTCTTCACAGTTCCACATCAGACGGGGATTTTTTATATCGATTCCCATAGGATTTTTCATATATTCTGTTCGTAAACGTATTGCTTTCATAGCCTTTCCTTTCTGCCAGTTACTTGTCTCTTCTGGTCTTGATTTCTTCCTGTTCTTTTTGAATCGTTCTCTCTACATTCAGGAACCGCAGCAGCACCATGAGAATCACAGCCGTGATAACCTCCAGTCCTACAAAGAAAAAGATAAATACATTCTGTGTTGCCATATTCTGAACGGCTCCAATAGTTTCTCCTGTGGTCTGGATAAATTCGGGTGCCACATACCCGGACAGAGACAAACACAGATTCATAATTCCACTTGCCACACCTACGCATACAGTGGCAATAATGGTATAAATTGATGTGGAAAGACCATCACAGCGAAAATCATATTTCCACTCAATGTGATCTAACACATCAGCAAATAAGGCCATAAATACATAAGCACAGGGAAGTCCTCCTATATTTTTGATGAACTGACCAACCAGTACGATCACCATGTTCCGGGGTGAAATCAGACATATGATACCGCCGGCTGCATATAGGGCAAATCCCCACATGGTCACATTTCTCTTACCGAATTTTTTAGCCAAAGGCCATACAGCAAAAATACCGATTCCCATAGGAATTCCACCAATCACAGATACCATCATCTGCGTAATTCCATCATTATATGTTCCCAACACATAGTTGCAGTAATATACCAATGCTACATTTTTGAAACAACATCCCAATGTATACACAATATAATATGCAATAATGATGACCCAGTATTTATCATGAAGCACCGCCTTTAACTGTTCCCGGATCGGCTTTGTCTCACTGATTTCATTTCCCTCTTCTTCCGTAACACGTTCTTTCGTAAACAGATATTCCAACAATGTCAATGGCAGGGTAATGACAGACAAAATAGTCATTGTCATGATCCAGAGATTTTTGTTGGCACCAACATTGGCATAATCACCATAGGAAATACCATAGCCACAACAATTCCACTAATCATAACCTGCGCAATATTATTAAATACAGACAAGCCACCTCTCTGTGTGATATCTCTGGTTGAGAGAGGTACCATCAGTGTATGGCTCATGTTGTAAATCGTAAATGCAAAAGAGTAAAACAGATTATAGGAGATCATCACCCAGATAATCTGGACGGTTTCCGATGCATTCGGCACAGTAAAAAGTAAAATTCCGGTAACCGGCAGCAGCACTGCAGACAGCAACATCCAGGGACGGGCTTTTCCTTCTTTGGTTCGTGTACGATCAATCAGCTGTCCCATCACAATATTGGTAACTGCATCGACAATTTTTGACATAATCGGAAATATCATTAAAAATGCGCCGCCCCACACACCTGTAAGTTTCAAGACATCCGTATAATAGACATTCAGATAAGATGCCAGAACTGCATTCAAGAGCAATGCACCGCAAGGACCCAGAAGATACCCAATCCATTTTTCAGATTTTGTAACATCAGACGATTTGATTCGGCTTGCAGGAATTCTGCCGTTATATATTGGTTTCATATTTGTTTCCTCCATAACAAGTAAATTTTCAGCTGCGCCGCAGCATTGCTGCGATTCCTTTTAAGTAATGTCCATTAGCCATATGCAGCAGCCCCTTCGCCAGAGAATCATTCATAGCACCACCGCCGTTGATTACGGTTGCACGCAGCGGACAGTCAACTGCACAAGTCAAGGTCATCCGATAGGAAGGATTGGACATATCCTTTTTCCCACCATAGCTTTTTGCAATAATATTTTCCGTCACCTTATACTGAATTTTCATTACCAGAGAACTGTCCTTCATTTCCAGACAGGTATTATCCAGAGTAAATTGTCCTTTCTTTGGTTCTGGTATCACCGGCACTGGATGCCCTATCATTTTCTCCCACTCCTGCCGTGTGGGTAGTCCTGATAATTTCTCATACCAGCTGTCTTTCTGCCAGTCCGGTACATTGATCTTTACGCCATCTATATGAATTTCCTGTTTCAGCCGGATATCCTGACTGGAAGAACCAACCATAATCGTATAAGTTCCCTCCGGAACTTTCCATCCTTTATCCCATACCGAAAAACTTCTTTCAGTCAGTTCCATCTGCACTGATTTACTCTCACCGGGATTCAATTCCACACGAATAAATCCTTTCAATTCTCTTTTCGGACGGAAAATCCCCTCCTGAGGAGGTGCCACATATAACTGTACAACCTCAGCGCCCTTCACCTTTCCTGTGTTGGTTATATTAACTGTTACCCGGTTATCTGCCACATTCAGATTGCTGTATGTAAATTCGGTATAGGATAAACCATATCCAAAGGGATATCGCACCTTCTTTTCCGCCTTGTCATAATAACGATATCCCACATAGATACCCTCCCGGTATTCCACGTTCTTTTTGCCGAATGTTTCCCGGGAAACTACATCTTCATAAGATAACGGCCAGGTTTCTGTCAATTTCCCGGAGGGAACAGCCTTTCCGGTCAGCAGATTGTATACAGCCTGGCCTGCTGCCTGACCTGCCAGTCCCATATACAAAATTCCTTTTACTTCGCTTTCCCATGGAAGTTCCATGGCACTTCCTCCAAGAAGAATCACCACGGTATTAGGATTGACTGAGGCAACAGCTTCGATCATGCGGTTATGTCCGTCCGGCAGCCGCATATGTTCCCGGTCAAGAGCCTCAGACTCATAAGCATCCGGAAGTCCTGCCACCACAACCGCAACCTCATGTTTTGCAGCAGCTGCTTCCGCTTTTCTCAAATCTTTCTCCGTCACATTTCCTTCGGCATCACAACATGAAAAATACGGTACATCCGGAAGAACATCGGTAAGATTTACCTGTCTGGTGGGATTGATATGACTGCTTCCGGTTCCCTGATAACGCATATGCTGTGCCATATAACCGATCAGGACAATATCAGGAGAGGAAAGCGGCAATATCTGATCTTCATTTTTCAAAAGCACCGCTCCCTGCTGGGCAATTTCCATTGCCAGTTCATGATGATCATCAAAAGAAAGGGAAAACTTTCTATCTGCGTTTTTCCCTTTTTCCACCAGACGCAGAATTCGCTCCACAGATGCATCAATATCTTTTTCATCCAGAATACCATTTTTAACGGCGTCTCTGACAGCCCGTTCCATAAAGCGGGAGCCACCGGGCATGTTCAGATCACACCCTGCCCGAAATCCTTTTCTTCTGTCATTCATAGCGCCCCAGTCAGTAACCACCATCCCGTCAAATCCCCATTTAGTTCGAAGAATGTCTGTCAGAAGTTTTTTGCTGTCACTGCAGTGAACACCATTAATTTTATTGTAAGCGCACATGACAGTATCCGGTTTTCCTTCTTTAACTGCAATCTCGAACGGCGTCAGGTAAATTTCCCGAAGAGTACGCTCATCCAGCTGACTGTCTCCATTCTGCCTCTTATACTCCTGACTGTTGACTGCAAAATGCTTCAGACTGGAAGAAGCTCCCGTACTCTGCTGTCCCCTGATGAAAGAAGCTGCCATTTTTCCTGCCAGATAAGGGTCTTCTGAAATATACTCAAAGTTTCTTCCTCCCAGCGGATTTCGCTTGATATTGCACCCCGGTCCCAAAATCAGAGAAACATCTGCAGCCAGCCCCTCTTTACCTATGGCTTCCCCTTCCGCTGCATACAGTTCCTCATTCCATGTGGCTCCTGCCGTCACCGCAGCAGGAAAACAGGTAGCCGGCAAAGACTTATTGACACCGACCATGTCTGTCTCTCCTTTTTGACATCGAAGTCCGTGAGGACCATCCGCCATCATCAATTCAGGTATTCCATACTGCGGCATTGCTTTTGTATGCCAGAAATCACTGCCTGTACAAAATGATATCTTTTCTTCAAGGGTCATTTTAGAAATTATTTGTTTTACGTCCATGATTATCTCCTCCTGTCGTATTCATAAGGTGACCAGGGGGAGGTGACCGGGGGACGGGTTCATAGTCACTATTCAGACTATGAACCCGTCCCCTGGTCACCCCTTGGTCACCCACACCGTAACTTCTTTATTGTGATAATATCATAATACTACGCTTCTATGCTTGTATTTTTGTAATGTAAACAGTATAATTGTAATGAATCTAGGAGGTGCTCTATGAAAAATCTTGATTTATGTTATGTGTGTACCACAATCGGCAATCTTTCCGGTGTTCCCATCCGTATTTTTGAAAACCAGCAGATGACCTTTTATTATGACCTGGTCAAACTCCCCAAAGACCCTCTATGTGTGTATTATGAAGAAGTTATGGCGATAACAGAACATGTGGGCTACTTCATCACCAACCATTTCAATTATTATGGAGTTGTCAATTCAGGAGATATCAAGCTGGTTCTCGGGCCCACCCGCCAGGTATCCGGTTCCGATCAGGAATTTCGGGAACTGGCATTTCGTGCGGATGTGCCGCCGGAAGATGTGGAAGATTTCGTCAGTGGAATGAAAAATATCATCCGTATGCCATTTGAGAGTATTCTGCAGACACTTTGTACACTCAACTACATTCTGAATGAAGAAAAGCTGGAGTTGAAAGATATTGCCATCTATGACATAGAACAGAACAAATTGACTGAACTTTTTCAGCGCCAGCAGGCAACTCAGAGCCTTACATTTCTCCATACGGGAGAATTATATGCTGATGAATCCCGCTCGCCTTTTACACAGGAACAGATTCTTACTGACTATGTACGTAAAGGGGATATGGCTTCCCTTCAGGAATGGATTGCCTCCGCTCCGGCCGTCCGCTGCGGTATGCTGGCTACGGATCAGCTACGCCAGATGAAAAACACACTGATTGTCTCAGCCACGGTCATTTCCCGTGCAGCCATTCAGGGTGGAATGAACCCGGATGATGCATTTTCTCTGAGCGATGCCTATATCCAAAAATGTGAGCTTCTCCATACTCCTCAGCAGATAACCAATCTCCAATATCATATGGTACTTGATTATACGGAAAGAGTCGATCAGATTCGTCACGGCCGCTATCCTTCCCGTCTGGTACTGGATGTGTCAAATTATGTCCGCCGCCATTTGTCAGAGCCCATCACCGCCGATGACATTGCCCATGAACTTTTTATCAGCCGTCCCCATCTCTCGAAAAGATTTAAAGAGGAATCCGGGGAAACCCTGACTGATTTTATCCTAAAAGAAAAAACGGAAGAAGCCAAACGCCTCCTCCGCTATACGGATAAAACTGCCACTATGATAGGATTTTATCTGGGATTCTCATCCCAGAGCCATTTTTCACGGGTGTTTAAAAAATATACCGGGATGACACCGGCAGAATATCGGATGACCAAGGGACGGGTTCATAGTCATTATTCGTGACTATGAACCCGTCCCCTGGTCACTTAATCACAGATTACTATATATCGTTTGATTCCAAGAAAACAAAAAGCCACGACTGTTACTCCATTTTCAAAGTAACAGTCGTGGCAAATTCTCCTTATTCTCTCTCAGGCTGTTCATCAAATCTTCTGTCGCCAAAATAGTATTCTGCGTCACGGTCAGTGATTTCTCTGTACACTTTACACGGTGCACCAAATGCGACCACATTTGCCGGGATATCCTTGGTTACAACAGAACCGGCACCGATGACAGAGTTTTCTCCTATGGTAACCCCTGGAAGCACCATAACATTTCCGCCAATCCATACATTGTCACCAATTGTTATTGGAAAAGAATACATTCCATCCATGCGATGCGCAGGATGAATGGGATGTCCTGTGGTACACAGGGTAACATTAGGACCAATCAGAACGTTCTTTCCAATCGTAATTTTCCAATCGTCAATCAGAGTCAGATTCATATTGGCATAAGTTCCAGAGCCGATGCTAACATACTTACCAATGGTAGCAGTAAGCGGAGAGTTCAGCCAGACATTCTCCCCTACTTCTCCAAAGATATCATGAAGCAGAGCTTCACGTTCTGCCATGGCTTCGGTAGGCATCTCATTGAATTTCTTCACCAGTGCTTTACACTTTGCCTGCAAAGCAAGATTTTCCTCGTCATCTTCCCAGATATAACCTTGTTTCATTCTTTCCTGTTCCGTCATTTTCTTATTCCTCCATACTTCAAAGTTTCCGTTCCCTATAGAATTAATTCATCAGGATTTACCAAATCTCCAAACAACAATTTACAAAACAGTATATCACAAAAAACGACATAGAATTCTTTTAGAAATTCAATTCCTTTATAACAGTTCAAATAAATATAAGCATCTCTCATATGCATCCCGTACCGGTTTGCAGATTCACTGATATAAACAACCATGTAATCTAATAGGTTCCTATCTGCTTTCGTCATATCATCCTCTCCTTTCCTATATCTTAGATTTACTTTAATTCTAGCAAAAACTCATAAATCTTACACTACACTTTTTAATTTTTATCAGTGTTGCACGCTCTCTATTTTTGAACGGTTTTTTTGAGCAGTACCGCTCAATTTTTCACTTCTATTTTCTGTCCCGGATTCCTCTTTACGAATGAAGGTCACTGAACTCACCCCTGTCCATGTAGTTTTATCCTGTCCACACAGTCCATATATTCCGCAGTTTATTCTGCACGTTCATTTCAAATGGAACAAGACCATCTTCCGAAAAAAGCTTTATAACCTGGTAACATTTTGACAACGAAGTTCCTCCTTTGAAAACAATAAAGGAGAGATTTTCCACCAAATTTTTCAGGATCATTGTGACATAATAGTCTTTTTCTACAGCCTCTGCCGATATACCAGTCTATATACAACCAAATTAATTGCTTTATCAACGCAAAAGCTCTACAATTCCAGTCTCATATAGATTACTTCCTGATATCCTGTTATACGCGAACGGAAGCCCTTAGGATTTCTTCCGTATTCTGTAAATCCTGCTTTTTCATACATGGATATGGCTCTCGCATTTTCAGCAACTACGCTAAGTTCAAGCTGTGCATACCCTGCCTGCCTTGCACATTCCACGCAGGCGTCCATGAGTGCACGTCCAATCCCAAGTCCCCAGAACTCTTTGGCAACACTAATACCAAATTCAGCACGATGCCGTACCTTATATTTATTACCTACTGCTTCAATTCCGGCAGTTCCAGCCACCGTACCATTAACCACAGCAATGATCTCAATCTCATTTTCACTCTCAGATTTTTCTTTCAGGAACTGACTTTCCTGAATTGCATCAAAGCTGCTCTCATCCGGGTAAGAAAGCAGATAATCGGTTTCTTCATGTGTAAGATTGAAGTTATCTAGTACAAGCTGTCCATCACTCTCCGTTCCGTTTCTCAGACAGCATTCCACCCCATTTTTTAATATGATTGTCTTATGATATTTCACTGTAAAAGCCTCCACTGCATGTATTTGCTCCAAACACCTGATTCAGCCATGTAATACACCACTCCACCCATCGTGCATTGTATTTACTTTCTGTTCCGACTTCACTTGTGCACACAGACATTCCATGTTTTCCCTCGGGGAAAATATGGAGTTCCAGTGGTACATGGGCTGCAGACAATGCCGCTGCCATTTTCAGACTGTTTTCTACCGGCACCGTTCCGTCCGTGGCGGTATGCCATAGAAATGTAGGTGGTGTCTGTGAGGTCACATGACGATCCAGCCCGAACCACTGGTATTCACTTCCCCCTTTTTCATCACCGCTCACCTTTCGAAGAGAACGTTCATGGGCATGCTCATCGGATGTAATAACCGGATAACACAAAATCATGGCATCGGGACGAATATGATCCTGACGGCCAAATACACGCAGAAATTTCTCATCCTGATATAAGGTACCAAGGGACGCTGCCAGATGACCTCCTGCTGAAAAACCACAAACCGCAATTTTATCCGGTAATGTATGCCACTCTTCCTTATTCTTGCGAATCTGTGCCATCGTATTAGCTAATTGACATAATGGCTGCAGATTTCTGGCATTTTCCTCAACGGAGTATTGTAAAATAAATGTATTGTAACCGGCTGCATAAAACACATCAGCCACCGGATCCGACTCTCGTTCAGATATATGGTCATAACCTCCTCCGGGACAAATCAGAACTGCCGGATACAGCTTTTCTGAAACACTTCCTGATTCATCCATGCCATGAATTCTTGCCCTCACACTACAATCCGTTGTTCCCTCTGGAATAAACGTAAATGATTTCATAATATTTTTCCTCACTTTAGCATTTTTTCGATTATTTATTGTAATTATAGCAAAAATTTCTGATTGTGCACATTTTTTTCACAAACAGGAGACATTTCTTTGTCCCACCCTTCATCTTTTGCTCCCAACACAGCAATATTTTTATGGAAATCATTAATTTTATGTCTTATCATAAAAAGCAAAGCAACAACCATATACACTCATTCAAAATAATACGGAGGCTACTATGGAATACATAAATAGTAAAGTAAAAAATATCAAAATTGCTTACATCGGCGGAGGTTCCAGAGGCTGGGCATGGGGGCTGATGAGTGACCTTGCATCCTGCGAGGACATCAGCGGTGATGTATATCTTTATGACATTGACCTTGAAGCGGCCAAAAACAATCAGATCATCGGCAACAAATATAAGGATGCTGAAGGTGCCCGTTCCGTCTGGAATTACACGGCATCAGAAACGATTGAGGAAGCCTTAACCGCAGCTGATTTTGTGATTATTTCTATTCTTCCCGGCACCTTCGATGAAATGGAATCTGATGTCCACACGCCGGAAAAATACGGAATCTATCAGTCTGTCGGTGACACTTCCGGCCCGGGCGGTATCATTCGTGCTATGCGTACACTTCCTATGTTTGAATATATCGGAGAAAAAATCCGTGAAATATGTCCGGATGCCTGGGTCATCAACTATACCAATCCTATGACACTCTGCGTGAAAACTCTTTACAGAGTATTTCCCAGGATCAAAGCATTTGGATGCTGCCATGAAGTGTTTGGCACACAAAAATTTCTTGCATGTATGGTAAGAGAAGTGTTCGGCGTCGAGGATGTGGACAGACATGATGTTAAAGTAAATCCTGTAGGAGTAAACCACTTTACCTGGCTGACTTCTGCAACATGGAGAGGCAAAAATCTTTTCCCTTACTATAACGATTTCTGTCAAAAATACTCTGATGGATATCACTCTGCTGCTGGTAATGTAGATGATAACTGGATGAATAACAGCTTCGCAAGTGAAGACAAAGTAAAAATGGATCTGTTTCGTCGTTTTGGCTATATTGCTGCTGCAGGCGACCGCCACCTGGCAGAATTTTGCGAAGGGAAATGGTATCTGGAAAATCCGGAAAGAGTAAAAGAGATGCACTTTGGGCTTACAAGCGTTACGTGGAGAAAAGATGATCTGAAAAATCGTCTGGAAAAAAGCCGCCGCCTGAGGGAGGGTGAAGAATATGTGACAATCAAAACAACCGGAGAAGAAGGTGTAAATCAGATCCGGGCTCTTCTGGGATTGTGCGAATTAGTAACGAATGTTAACATACCGAATATGGGACAGATTCCCAATCTGCCCATTGGTGCTGTTGTAGAAACCAACGCTGTTTTCCGAAGCGGAAACCTGACACCGGTATTTGCTGGTCCGATTCCCGGTGAGATTTACCCTCTGATAGCCAGAATCTGCTCAGAGCAGGAAGTACTCTCCGATGGAATTGCTGAAAGAAATCTTAGCAAAATCTTTGGTGCATTCGTAAACGACCCTCTGGTTACCTGCGGACTGGATGAGGCAAAGAAATTATTTGACGAAATGTGCATGAACACGAGCAAATATCTTTCTATGTATGAACTGGAACAACTCAAAAAATGATTTACCACAAAGAGACAGTGTAAAAACACTGTCTCTTTTGTTTATTTCAAAGCGTCTCAAGAATCCGTGCCCCTTTCCCGCAAATCCACTGCAGTAATATCATATCAACCACCGCAATCACCACAGTTACCGCCATCAGATAAGCCAACGGACTCAGCACGTTCCGCAGAAAATAATATGCTGCTGCCAGTCCAACCACCACTGCCCATCCACCGAAGAGAGCGATCATGACATTCAGGCTCTGCTTGATAGGTACAACTTCACTTGTCCAGGTCAGATTCGGCATTTTCAGATTCATAAACAATCCAAACTCTGCCATCAGTACAATAAATGCTGCCGCAGCCAGGGGAATCATCACTGCAAATGGTACAGAAGGTTTTATCACCCACTCCACAGCAGCTGTCAGAACAGCCGCAGGAACCAGTGTCAGAATCAGGTGAAGCTTCAGCTTTGCCATCAGCACCTGTTTAGCGGATATAGGAAATACCTGCACCAGCCAGAGATTTTTTCCTTCCAGTGACACTGATGGTGCGGTGATATCATTCATAGAAGTAAACATGCAGATAGCGGCAGCGGCAACCAATGCAGTAATTTCCTGATTTCGCAGTATTTCATGAATCATTGTTCTCACCACATCTGCTTTGATCAATAAAGCGACAGCACCTACAATCATAATCACAATGCCAAGACCACAGTTCAGCATATAATTAGAACTGCCCAGAAACATCTTCAATTCTTTTCCAAGAAGAGCCTGACTGATTGTTTTCTTTTCGGTAAACCGTTCCTTATACTGTACTTTCACGGTTCCCCGATTAGAAGTGGCAATTCCCAGAAAACTGCGGGAAAGTATCACGTACATCAGAGCAAAAAATGCTCCCACAGTACCGGTAAAGATCAGCATGGATACCACATTCCCCTCTGCCGCCAGCCCCATATGGTAAAATGGATAGAGAATACTTCTCACTTTATCGCCCACAGCCTGCGGATTGGCTGCTATCATCCCCAGAATCTGGTAAGCCCGTCCATACACATAATAATATACCGCAATAAAAATCAGAGTCAGAAACACTACGATAACATTTTTATTTTTCAATCTGCTGCTGATCACGGCCACCAGCCAGCCAAGCACAGCCGACAGAGTCAAAACCAGAATCGCCAGAACTAAAGGAATGAGCAATGTAAAAATCACCGCTGCGGCTCCCACATCTGCCCGCAAAAAGTAAACAAGCACCGCAGGAATCATTACAATCAGTTCATACATCAGCCCCATCATAAATACACCAGACAGGCGGATAAGCAATATCTGGGAGGGCAGTACCGGCATCGCCAGCAAAAGATCATTATCCTTTGCCTGATACAGGGATGCATATGTATTAAACACACTTCCAAATACACCGAGAGCTACCGATACCATTCCCATCAGTGCAAAATAGAGCCAGCCAAATCCCGCCTGAACCAACGGTTCGCAGAGCATGTCTGCCGTCATCCAGAACATTCCTCCCAACATTCCAAATACCAGCAGATACAACAGTACATACAAAACTACTCCCTGAACGGAACGATTTTTTCCTGTCTTCTTGTTCTGATAAATCCAGGAGAAAACTTCCAACATCTGTTTTTTAAATAGTGCTTTCGTCATTGTTCTCCCTCCAGTTCCAGAAATACTTCTTCCAAAGATGTATCACCTTTCACTTCTTCCATCGTTCCCGACTGAATCAGCTTTCCCCCCTTAATAATCGCCACCTTGTCACACAGTTTTTCAGCCACTTCCAATACATGAGTTGAAAAGAAAATAGCACCGCCTTCATCACAGATTTCCCTCATCATACCTTTCAGAAGATGGGAAGCTTTCGGATCAAGCCCTACAAAAGGTTCGTCCATAATAATCAGTCTTGGTTCATGAATCAGTGCGGAAATAATAGCCAGTTTCTGTTTCATCCCATGAGAGTAAGAAGAAATCGTCTGACTCAGGTCTTTGGTCAAATCGAAGGCATCCCCATATTTTCGGATTTTTTCCTGGCGCACAGTTCCGCTGACTCCAAAAATATCAGCCACGAAGTTCAAAAACTGGATCCCCGTCATAAATTCATAAAGATCCGGATTATCCGGAATATACGCCAATTTTGATTTGCACAGAAGAGGCTTTTCTTTCAGTGAAATCCCATCCACATAAATTTCCCCGCTGTCATACTGCAGGATACCACAGCAGGCCTTGATCGTCGTTGTCTTACCTGCCCCATTATGTCCTATGAAACCATAGATTTCTCCCGGCAAGATATGCAGCGACAAATCATCCACTGCTTTTTTCTCACCATACACCTTTGATAAATGCTCAATTCTTAACATCCATTTTTCCTCCCACATTGAATATTAGTACCTGTAAAGGTACTAAATATATACACCTTCCACCAGGGGGAAAGTCAAGCTTATATGAAAAAAAGCAGGGAATGGCATCTATAGAATACCATAATTCCCTGCTCCACTTCACTTTTCCCTTATCGATGATCTCCCCAGAAAAACAGGGCAATCGTTCCCGGCCCGGAATGTGCACCAATCGTGGCACCAACATAATTAATCAGAAAAGTCTCATAACCAAACTTTTCTTTCACCAGTTTTGCCACATACTCTGCATCTTCCCGGCAGTCGCCATGGCTGATAAATATTTTTGTATTTTTATCTTTCCATTCACCAATCTGTTCTTCCATCAGACTCACCAGACCACTGAGGGATTTTTTTCTTCCCCGGACATTTTTCAGTGGAATCAGATGGCCTTCATTATCCACATGGAGAACGGGTTTCAGATTAATCATTGTTCCCACTACTGCCGCAACCTTTGAAACTCTCCCGCCTCTGTGCAGATGAAACAGATCATCTACAGTAAATACATGGCACAGATTCAGCTTATGTTCTTCCAGCCATGCCGCATTCTCCTCCAGAGAGAGTCCCTGTTCCTTCAGTTCAACAGCCTTATCCACCAGCAGGCCTTCCCCCAGAGATGCACTCAGCGTATCAATCACTACGATTTTCCGTTCCGGATATTCTTCCTGCAATTCTTCTCCTGCCAGCCGCACACTGTTGTAGGTTCCACTGAGACCGGAGGAAAAAGCCAGATACAGGATATCTTTTCCCTGCTCCAGAATCGGACGCAAAACTTCTTTTGCCTCCTCCGCATTCACCTGAGAAGTGGTAGGCATAGAGCCATTCCTCATACGTGCATAAAAATCCGGAAATTCCAACTCATGATCCTTTCCATAGGACTGACCATCCATCGTGTAGGTCAGATAGGTATACTCCATACCATGCTCTTTATAATATGAATAAGGCAAATCTGCCGTATTATCTGTTACAATTACATAATCTACCATAGCAAAAAACCTCCTGCATTATTTTCCCCATTTTATCATCATTTCACTTTTTTAGCAACCTGAGATTCAATGGTCAAACAATAACCAGGCTGCCTCCATCTGTGCATCCCGCTGTATCCATTCTTCCAATGGCAATTCTTCCAGTTCACCCATAAAGAATTCTTCTTTCTGCTCATCCGTAAGTTCAACCTCCACATCAGGTGTAATACCCGTTCCGTGGATATTGACACCGGAGGGTGTATAATACTTTGACGTTGTCACTTTCACCGCACTTCCGTCACTTAACGGGAAGGTTTTCTGTACAATCCCTTTTCCAAATGTAGTTGTTCCCACCAGTTGGGCCACATTATGATCCTTGACAGCTCCTGCAAAAATCTCCGCAGCACTGGCACTGTTTTCATTCACCAGTACCACCGCCGGAATTTCCAATGGTGTTTCACCTTTACATTTATATTCAATGCGCTTGCCATTTTTATCTTCTGTATATACAATCAGTCCTTCCGGCAGAATCTGTTCCAGAGTATCACAAACTGCATCCAGCAATCCTCCCGGATTCTCACGAAGATCAAAAATTAATCCCTTCATTTCCTGCGACTGCAGTTCCTTCAGTGCTTCTGCAAACTGCCCGGAGGTTCCATCTGTAAATTCCAGAATCCTGACATATCCCACCGAATCCTCCAGCATCCTGCTGCTCACAACAGGAATCTCAACCTCATCAATCCTTACCGTCACCTGGACAATTTCATTTTCTCTTTTCAGCGAAAGCTGTATTTCTCCACTTTCGTCTGACCGGATCGTTTTCGATAATTCTGTCACATCCAGTTCTTCAACAGACTGCCCGCTCACCATGCAGATGATATCTCCCGCCTGAATCCCTGCTTCCCAGGCAGGGCTTCCTTCATAACATTGTACTACTGATATTTCACCGCTCTCTTTATTTTGCTGCATGACCAGCCCGATTCCTGTATATTTTCCTTCCATGGATTCTTTCAGTTTCCGATATTGTTCGGCAGAAAAATATCCCGAATAGGGGTCTCCCAGGCTTGCCAACATCCCGGCATACATTCCATCTGCCAGGGTCTCTTCATCAGTCTCCTCCAGATATTGTTCATTTATAATCTTCTCAATGGCTGCTGTTTTCCTTGCGGATGAGCCAGTCACCAGACTGTCACCTGTAAATGGCAGCGTACCATACTGATAATACTGCAGACCGCAGGCAGCTGCCGCCATCACAGCCACACCACCCACAAAACCTGACCACCATGCTGCTTTCTTTTTTATCATATTATACTTCACTCCGCTTCATTCATATTCAGGAAACTGGAAAAGCTCCAGAAGAAATATATCTTCTGAAGCTTCCGTTTATCATACTTTCAAATGCTTGCGAATGGTGATAATACTTCCGAACAGACCAATTCCCATTCCGAGAACCAGTCCCACAGGAACCAGAACCTCAAACACCTGATAGACACTCAAAAACTGCATCACATTATTAAGCATACTGAACTTTGTCAATATATACTGTACTACTTTATTATAAAGAATGAACAGCAGTACCAGTGGAATCAGTGCACCGATAAAACCGATAATAATTCCTTCTATCAAAAATGGTGCACGAACAAAAGAGTTCGTAGCTCCAATCAGCTTCATAATGCCGATTTCTTCCTTACGTATAGAAATACCGATAGAAACGGTATTACTGATCAAAAATACTGCAACACACAGCAATATCAAAATAATGGCTACTGCCACATAGCTGATCAGCTTATTAAATGTAGATAACGTCTGTGTTGCCCCTTTCATCTGGTTCACATCACGGACACCATCCAGACCCTCAATATACTGCACCAGCTCATCCTGTTTTTCTATTCGATCCACATAGACCGCATAACTGGAAGAGTTTGCCAGCGGGTTATCATTCTCAAAACCTTCGCCCCACTTTTCAGCCTCTTCTTCGCCTCCAAAATACTGGGTACTGAACTGTTTCCATGCTTCTTCTGCCGATATGTATTCAACATCCGTCACACCCTTAAACTGTTTAATCTGCTCACCGATGGCATTGATGGTTGCCTGATCTGCATCATCATCAAACAGTACAGTTACAGCCACACCCTCTTCCGCATTCTTCACAATATAACGAACATTGATTACCAGTGCAAAAAACAGTCCAAATAAGAAAATACATGCCGTCATTGTTGCTATAGATGCCACAGAAAACATGATATTTCTCCAGATATTTTTTATACCCTGTTTGGCACTATAGCCAATCGTACTAATCCTCAAGATATCCACCTTCCTGTTCATCGCTTACAATTACACCCTTACGCATTGTAATTACTCGCTTCTTAAAAGAATTTACAATCTCCCTGTTGTGAGTTACTACCAGTACCGTAGTACCGCGTTCATTGATTTCTTCCAGCAGTTTCATAATATCCAGTGAGTTTTTAGGATCCAGATTACCGGTAGGCTCATCCGCCAGCAGAATATTCGGCCTGTTGACCAGTGCCCTGGCAAGAGCTACTCTCTGCTGTTCACCACCCGATAATTCCCTCGGAAATGACCTATACTTTTCCGCAAGACCGACCAGAGTAAGAATCTCCGGCACACGTTTCTTTATAACGCGGTTCGGTCTTTCAATAACTCTCTGTGCAAAAGCTACATTTTCATATACATTCCGGTCTTTCAACAGACGGAAATCCTGAAATACAACGCCTACCCCACGGCGGTACTTAGGAACATTCCTTCTCTTCAGTTTTCCCAGATCCTGACCATTTACCTTAATCGTCCCCGATGTTGGTTCCAGTTCTTTCAGCAAAAGCTTGATCAGCGTGGATTTACCGGATCCACTGTTACCTACGATGAATACGAACTCCCCTTTATCAATGTGCAAAGATACATCATTCAGCGCCGGCTGGCCTTTTGCGTATGATTTGCTTACATTTTCCAACGTAATCATATACTCCTCCTGTCTTTGTTGCTAATACTCTAAAGTTTCCATATACTTCATGTATCTTACAACCATCAAAGCAATTTTAAATGTTATGGCATCTTCAAATACGCGAAGATCCAGACCCGTACTCTTCTGCAGTTTATCCAGACGGTATACCAGTGTATTCCTGTGGATATAGAGCTGTCTTGATGTTTCAGATACATTCAGACTGTTCTCAAAGAATTTATTGATGGTTGTCAGTGTCTCTTCATCAAAGTCATCAGGAGATTTGTTTTCAAAAATTTCCTTGATAAACATTTTGCACAGCGGAATGGGCAGCTGATAAATCAGGCGGCCGATTCCAAGAGAACTGTAGGCAATCACTTCTTTCTCATCAAAGAAAATCTTACCTACATCCAACGCCATCCGTGCTTCTTTATAAGAACGAGAGACTTCCTTTAATTCTTTTACAATCGTTCCATAAGCAATATGGGTACTGCCATCGGGATTCCGTCCGACAGCATCCAGGATATGTTCTGCAATTTTCTGCATCTGTTCATATCCGTCCCCGGGAGCAGCTTCTTTCACGATAATAATACTCTTCTCATCTACTGCAGTGATAAAATCACCACTTTTTCCATGGAAAACGTTCTTCACATTCTCCAGGGCATTGTAATCCTTCCCCTGTCCCGTCTCCAGAATGAAGACAACGCGTCTTGCCTCAACATCAATATGGAGCTTTTTGGCACGATTATAGATATCCACCAGAAGAAGATTGTCCAGAAGCAGATTCTTAATAAAATTATCTTTATCGAATCTCTCTTTATAGGCAACCAGCAGATTCTGAATCTGAAATGCAGCCATCTTGCCTACCATATACACATCATCACTTCCTCCGCCTGCAATCAGAATATATTCCAGACGATTCTCATCATATACCTTAAAAAACTGATATCCGCGGACTACCTGACTGTCCGCCTGCGACTCTGCAAAATTTATAATCTCGGTTTCTCCGATTTCAAAATTCTGATACGTGGTGGCAAGTAACTTCCCTTCTGTATCAGCCACACCAAAATCAATTCTGGAAATTCCCTTCAGACCATCAATGGTACTTTGAAGTATCTGGTTTGAAATCATAATCTTACCCTCTTTCAGTATATATATAGTTTTCTCTTTGCTGCTTACCCCTAAAAGCAAAGTCCCTTAGATTATATTCTAATACAAAATTACCAAAAAGAAAAGAGAAAATATCATTTATCCATTAAAACTCTCTATAAATCCTTCTCCCAGAACTTCTCTTGCATCTGTGACAATCATAAATGCATCCGGATCAATCTGCACTGTCAGCTCCTTCAGCCGAACAATCTGCTTTCTTCCCACAACACAGAAGAGCATCATGCGCTCCTTACCCGCATACATTCCCCGGGCAGGAATACCCGTTACCCCTCGATCCAGTTCTTTCATCAGATTTTTCGCTATCTCCTCTGATTTATCTGAAATAATATAAACAGCTCTGGCATAATTCATACCTTCTAGGAAATTATCTGTAACCGTTGCCACAATGTAAATGGCCATAATGGCATACAAGGCATTAATCGGACCAAATACAAAGGCTCCCATCATTACAATCAAAATGTCAACACACTGCATGATACGGGCAATAGACAGATGCTTCACATAGTGTTGAATCAGTGCGGCCACCATATCCGTTCCCCCTGTTGTTCCTTTTCCCAGAAATACCAGACCAATACCAATTCCCTGAATCACTCCGCCGAATATCACTGCCAGAAGCAATTCTCCCTTCACAATCGTAAAAACCGGCATAGCAAATAACCAGAAAGACAGGGAACAAGTCCCCCAGATTGTTTTTGCCAGAAAACGAAATCCTTTTATTTTTACCCCCAGAAAGAACATGGGAATGTTCAGCACCAGGTTGGTCAACCACAGCGGAATGCCTCCCTCCACCAGTGATGAAGTCAGTGATTTAACAATAATGGCAATACCGGTAAATCCCCCATCTACCAGCCCATTCATATCAAATGCCGAATTCAGTGCAATGGACATCAATGCCGTTCCGGCAAAAATAAATATATAATCCCATACCCAGCTTTTTTTCCTCCACATATCAGTTATTCTCCTCCATTTGCTTTGTCAGATAGCGTCCCACTATTTTTGAAAAATTAGATATATCCCTGATGTAGGCAAAATCCTTTCCAAATATCTTTTTCTCGGCTTCCAGTTCTTTTTCTTCCCCCACGAATACTCCAAGAACTGATATTCCGTAGTTTCTCAGGCGACGAACCTCCAGACCTGTATCTTTGACCGCATATTCCCCCTGATAGGGCAATGGATTTCTTGCATGGGGGCGGTTTAAAATCACATCATAAGGCCTTCCATCGCTGAGTATAATCATAATTTTATGGTCCTCTTCCCTCTCCAGAAGCCCCAGGGAGGCTGCCCGGATCGCCAGACCATCCCGGTTATTGGATGATGTGGTAAAGGAAAAGATTCGTTCATTCGCAGAGGCATCCTCGTCATACTCACGGAATCTTTGAAGAATCGTATGATCCCAGAAGGTACAGAAACTCATCACACGGTGGGGAATCCCCACTCTGCTCAATGCTTCCATAATGATATACGCCTGAAGAACCACTTTTTCCTGGCGCACCCTCTGTGACCCGCTGGCATCAATCAAAAGATCCACGACAAATGCATTGCCATCCTGCTTTTCTGTGCGAGTGAATAATCTTGCATCCCTGCTTCTTCCCACACGCCACAGTCTTTCCGGCTTCAGAACACCCCGGTCAGCAATGATATCACAGCTCTCCATACGCATAGTCATGGCTTTTTTCAAAATATCCGTCAAAATCTGAATGTTATGTTTAACAACCCGATGATTGTCATAATATACATACTTATTTTTCTCTCTCTGCTTTTTTGCATACTCCAGCTGATAATTTCTTTTCACCGGCCGCTCCAGGATTCCATCGGTAAAATACAGACCGCAGTCTCCGTGAATTCCGCGGCATAACTGATAATTCAGCTTCTTTTCTTCCAAAGGATTCAGATATGTTTTCCCGAAATTCAGTTCCACATACGTATAAACCTTTTTCAGTTCTTCCTCTGATACCCGGATTACCTGACGCCGGAATGTTTTCTTCTGTTCATCAGATGATTCCACTCCTCCGGTTGCCGTCATCTGTTCACTCATCTGCTCCAGATACGCCTCAAAATTTTCTTCATACATCTCCTCAGTCAGAAAATCTCTCCAGTTATATTCCGTCAATTCTTCCAGAGTAACCGCCAGTACCTGTTCCAGACTCCCATGCATCGTTTCAAACTTCGGATCGACCCACTCATTATAACATTCATCAATTTTTCTGATAATCTCCATGGTAGTATTTGCCTGCTGCAGTTCTTTCAGACTGTCAATCCTCTCCTGCAGCCGCTGTTCCTGCTGCTGTTCACCCATCAGACAATTACGCATCAGAGCAATCTGCAGCCGTCCCAGTTCGCTGCGGGTCATCTGATGCAGTTCATGATCCAGCAGATACTCATATGCCTTTTTCCGGATACTGTCCACACCTTTGCGTTCCCGGGAAATCCGCTGTCCCACAGCTTCTTCCATACACAGCCGGGCAATTCCCAAAAGAGGCTCTTCTCTCGCCTGCAGATATACTTTTTTGACCAGATAAAGGCTAAGCTGATCCTTATCAAAATATTTTGCAAATGCCCCCTGCTTGATTCCATCGTACAAAGCAAGGTATTTACACCGCAAAAATCCATCCACATCCGGTTTTGCTTCCATAGAATAATCCCCGCAAACCGTCCAGATAAGATTTTTCATGCGATTGGCTATCTCCAGCTGCCGCTCCTCCATACCAATCAGTCCTTTCTAAAACACCTGATCTGACGTCCAGTCTTCCGGAATCCGTGTCAGAACCACATCTTCTACGATTTCTTTCTCAAAGGTGTCAAAACATTTATTGATCACGCCCATACGAATAGCCGCAGAAGGACGCAATCCCTGACGAATGGTGCGAAGGGCCGCCAGGATTCCTCTGAGATCCAGCGCTTTTGTGGATATTTCACCATTTTCCGCTTTCATCTGCAGATCAAGGAACAATCCGATAAACTGCTCCAATGCCTCCTTCTTCCCATCCGGAAATGCTTCCGCGAATATTTTTTCAAGAATGTCCTCGGTCTGAGACGGCATATCAATCACCAGAAAACGTGATACCAGTGCTTCATTCAACTCTCTTGTACCGGCATATCCATGATTCATAGTACCAATAAAACGTGCAGCCGGGTGCAGATCGATTTTGTCATACCCGGGCACATCGATTGTTCTCCTGTCATCCAATGTGGCATGCAGGACCGAAACAGCATCATTTTTTGCCATGTTAATTTCATCCAGAATACCAAATCCCCCATACTGTGCACACTGATAGATACTTCCCTTTCTCAGTTTTACCTGATTGTCTTCAAAGGTATCTGTCCCGATCAGTTCCGCACTTCCTATATTGACATGGAAAGATATATTATAGGACGGTCTTCCGAATATCCAGGCAAGGTTTTCTGCAAGCACGTTTTTCCCCGTAGCCTTCGCTCCCGTCAGAAGAAGATTCTGCTGCTGAAGAAGTGCGGCAATGCTCATCTCAAGAATCTCTTTCCCAAAAAAAGGCATTGATGGCTCAATCACACGATATTCTGCTTCCCGTTCTACCGGATAGTTTTCCCGAAACCTCTCTACATCATGTATCAGTGCCTGATTAACTTTCTGCATTTCCAGATATTGTAATACCTTCATACCATTTCTCCTCTATATTTTCAGATTATTTATCTTGTTTTATTCACATTTTGTTCATTTATCTTTTAAAATGCATTCATTTCTACATCATGGATTCTTCATTTCTATCACATATAATACAAGTAACAAATCAATACACGCCAATTACTTTTTTGATAAACTTTTTCATAATAGTGCCAGGTAATCTTCATTACCTGGCACCCTCCTTTTTATCACATAAGTATATTTACACTTCAAACATCAGATCACCATAAGACGGCATCGGCCACATTTCTTTGTCCACCAGCATTTCCAGCTGATCCACCGGCGACCGGAGTGCTTCCATCGCAGTACATACTTCCTCATGATAATATCTTGCCTGACATTCTCCCTCTTCCATCAGCCCTGCAGCTTCCGTCTTCTCCCTCAGAACCTGCAGTGCGGTCTGCGTCTCCCGAAGCAGCGTGGATGTCTGGGTAAGCAGTTCCACTTCCACGCTTACGTCCACATCGCCGACTGCACGGATGGCATTAATGGAATCCGCCAGTGTCTTCGCATAGCGGATTACCGCAGGAATAATCTGTTTTGCAGCAATATCGATCATTGCTCTGGCTTCTACATTGATTGCTTTCGAATATGTCTCATACTTAACTTCCACACGAGATTCCAGTTCTGCTCTGGTAAATACATGGAACTTTTCAAAAAGCTGTACGGATTTGTCCGTAATCAGGGCAGGAATCGCATCAACCATTGACTTAATATTCGGCAGACCACGGCGTTTTGCCTCTTCTACCCATGCCTCTGAATATCCATTTCCATTGAATATAATTCTCTGATGTTCTGCACAATTTGTTTTAATCAGATCGTGCACTGCCATCTCAAAATTTTCAGCAACTTCCAGTTTTTCACTTGCTTCACGGAATGCTTCTGCCACAATCGTATTCAGAACAATATTGGGTGAGGCAACAGAATCTCCGGAACCGACCATACGAAATTCAAACTTATTTCCTGTAAATGCAAATGGAGATGTTCTGTTCCGATCCGTAGCATCTTTCGCCAGATCCGGCAATGTACGAACACCAGTAAGCAATCTTCCGCCTTTCAGACTGTGATCTGCGGTTCCGGTACTCACAAGCTGTTCCACAACGTCCTCCAACTGCGCACCCAGATAAACGGAAATAATTGCCGGAGGAGCTTCATTGGCCCCAAGGCGATGATCATTTCCCACATCAGCAGCAGATTCCCGAAGAAGATCTGCATGGCGGTCAACCGCTTTCAGAATACAACTCAGCACCAGAAGAAACTGTACATTTTCATGTGGTGTTTTTCCCGGATCCAAAAGATTGATTCCATCATCTGTCACCAGTGACCAGTTATCATGCTTTCCGGAACCATTGACACCATCAAAAGGCTTCTCATGAAGAAGGCATTTCAGTCCATGTTTTCTCGCTACACGCTTCAGAGTCTGCATAATAATCTGGTTGTGATCCACCGCAATGTTGGCAGGAGCATAAATCGGAGCCAGTTCATGCTGTGCCGGAGCAACTTCATTATGCTGCGTCTTTGCTGATACACCAAGTCTCCACAGTTCTTCATTGACATCTTTCATATATCCGGCAATCTTCTGACGGATCGTTCCAAAATAATGGTCATCCAATTCCTGACCCTTGGGCGGCATCGCTCCGAACAAAGTCCTTCCGGTATAAATTAAATCTTTCCTCTTCATGAATTTGTTGGCATCCACAAGGAAATATTCCTGTTCAGCGCCAACTGACGGGGTCACTTTTTTAGATGTTGTATTTCCAAAAAGCCGAATCAATCTCAAAGCCTCTTTGTTGATTGCTTCCATAGAACGCAGCAGCGGTGTTTTCTGATCCAATGCCTCTCCTTTGTAAGAACAGAAAGCAGTTGGAATGCAAAGAGTAGCTCCTGCTGCATCCTGACGGACAAACGCCGGAGATGTACAATCCCAGGCTGTATATCCCCTGGCTTCAAAGGTGGCACGAAGACCGCCTGAAGGGAAAGAAGAAGCATCCGGTTCACCTTTGATCAGTTCTTTACCGGAAAAACTCATCAATACTTTACCATCTGACATGGGAGCTGTAATAAAAGCATCGTGTTTTTCTGCAGTTACACCGGTCAGCGGCTGAAACCAGTGGCTATAATGTGTAGCTCCTTTTTCAATTGCCCATTCCTTCATCTCATGTGCAACCACATCTGCAATTTCAAGGGTAAGTTCTTTGCCCTCTTCAATTGTCTTCTTTAATTCTTTATAGACTTTTTTCGGCAGACGTGCCTGCATGACAGAATCATTAAAAACATTTTCTCCAAAAATTTCAACTACATTTACATACTCACTCATTTTTCTTATCCTTTCAATGGAACAAACCGTACTCCCCGGACTCTCATTTAATTCTATAAGAAGAAAAAAGACAGTCCACTTTACTCACAAGCGGACTGTCCCAGTCTTTACAAGCATCAGGCTTTATTTACAGAGCCGAACAATTCCATTTTTTCTTTAACAGTTGCTTTGATAGCTTCTGCACCAGGTGCCAGCAGTTTTCTCGGGTCATAACCTTTACCCTGCTGATCTTTTCCTGCTTCAATGTATTCACGGGTTGCTGCTGCGAAAGACAACTGACATTCTGTATTTACATTGATTTTGGAAACACCCAGATCAATAGCTTTTTTGATCATATCTGCAGGGATACCTGTACCACCATGCAATACCAGCGGCATATCTCCTGTCAGTTTCTGGATAGCATCCAGAGTCTCAAAGCTCAGTCCCTGCCAGTTTGCAGGATATTTTCCATGAATGTTACCGATGCCTGCTGCCAGGAAATCAATACCCAGATCAGCAATCATCTTGCATTCGTTCGGATCAGCACATTCGCCCATTCCTACAACACCGTCTTCTTCTCCACCGATAGAACCAACTTCTGCTTCCAGAGACATATTGTGTTCTGCACAGATTTTAACCAGTTCTTTTGTTTTTGCAACGTTCTCTTCGATTGGATAATGAGAACCGTCAAACATAATGGATGAGAAACCAGCTTCTACACATTTCAGACATCCTTCGTAACTGCCGTGATCCAGATGCAGAGCAACCGGAACTGTGATTTTCAGTTCTTCCAGCATACCGTTAACCATACCTACTACGGTCTTGTATCCTGCCATGTACTTTCCGGCACCTTCAGATACACCAAGGATTACAGGGGAATTACACTCCTGTGCGGTAAGCAGAATAGATTTTGTCCACTCCAGGTTATTGATGTTGAACTGTCCAACAGCATAATGGCCAGCTTTAGCTTTTTTTAACATTTCTGTAGCTGATACTAACATTTTCGAACCTCCTACGTTCTGTCTTTCGATTTGTGTAACTGCCGTACCTGATCAGTTACCAATTTCCACATTATTATACTCCAATCAGACAGGAAATTCAAGAGTTGATGAGAATATCCATTGCCTGCTTTTTATTCTTTATCACTACTTCTCTGTGATTGCCTCCAAATTCTCCGTCCAGAGTCCAGGCAATCTCCTCATCTGCCTCTATCCGCAGACAATCCGTCTTAAACGCATCAATCATATCCGTGTTATCAATGGCATTCAGAAGAGAAGCGATAATCTCATTTAACTCTCTGGCATTTCTGGGCTGTTTGATCAACGTTACTTCAAAAAGCCCGTCATTCAGTTCCACATCAGTTCCTGTCAGATTCTTAAATCCTCCTACAGAATTGGTATTTGTAATCATACCGTACAGATAATCACCCTCATAGGTGGTATCATTCGCTTCCACTTTCATATGATAGGTCCGTACATCAAAAATTCTCTTGGCTCCTTCCATCACATATGCCAGATGTCCCAGGATATTCTTCAGATTCTGGCTGGTCTGATAGGAAACATCCGTAAACAGGCCAAATGCAGCCACATAAACAAAGGTATCATGATTGAAGTCTCCGATATCAAAGGAATACAGCTTCCCATCTAAAATACCGCGGGCCGCCTCAACCATATCCCGGGGTATCTCCAGACTATTGGCAAAATCATTGGTGCTTCCTGCCGGAATATAACCGATCGGAGTTGCCGCATGACTCTTTCTCAGACCGGTGACCACTTCATCCAGTGTACCATCTCCTCCGCTACAGACAATCAGGTCCACCTCACTGGCCATTTCCTGAACCATATTACAGGCATCCAGAGGACCCTGTGTGGGATGAACGATAACCTCATAGCCGCCCTTAACAAATACATCTATGATGTCCAGCAGTTTGCCCCGTATCTGTCCTTTCCCGGATCTTGGATTAAAAATAAAAAGAAGTTTTTCTTTCATATCTATCTTCCTTTCTTTTTATGTCTGACAGTTTCTTTCTGCCCGTCTGTCTTCTCCTATTATCATACACTATTTCTATTTGCAGAGCAATCGAAGAACTATGAAGTTTTCATAAACAAAATTTGTTTTCATCAATGTGACTCTGTCACAGAATTATTTTTAAATACTGTGATAAAATATGTGCAACAAATAAAGTAAAGGAGAGATTATTATGGCAAACGTATTTACAACAGAAAATTTTGAAAAAGAAGTATTACAGTCCGATGTACCTGTTCTGGTGGATTTCTGGGCAACCTGGTGTATGCCCTGCAAAATGCTTGCCCCGGTTATTGAAGAAATCGCTGCCGAGGCGGATGGATATAAAGTAGGTAAAGTTGATGTGGATCAGGAACCTGAACTGGCACAAAAATATCGTATTATGAGTATCCCTTCCATTCTTGTATTCAAAAACGGTAAGGTTGCAGCTTCCACAGTAGGAGTACAGCCGAAAGCAGCACTTAAGGAACTGCTTAATCAATAGGGACAATTTGTTTATAGTTTGTGATACAGTTTCTGGCGGCTCATAATTTTTACGCCTCCGCGAAATATTTGTACACTTCCTTCCTGCACCATCTGTTTCAGGGTGCGGCTGACAGCTTCTCTTGCGCTGCCGATGGCCCGTGCGATCTGCTCCTGCGTCATGATGATCTGATCAGAGTGACAACGGGCAGCCTCGTTCAGGAGGAATTCCGCCAGACGCTGTTCCAGACTGGCAAACAGGATTTTCTGGACAGCAGCGATAATGTCTGAAAGACTTTCGTTCATAGTCTTATAAACAAAATTTTCCATATAAATATTTGCCGACATGATCTTCCGCACAGCACCGGTAGGCAGAATATAGACTCCACTTTCATTTTCCACATCGATCTGCAGGTCGAATGGTATATCCGGAAGTAAACAAGAACCGGACAGCATACACAGTTCACCTTCGTGCAGTCGGCAAACGGTTGCCTCCTTCCCATCCCCTGATACCAGATACACACGTACAGTTCCATATTTCACCAGGAACGGCCCCAGACATTCACTGCCATTCCCTGTAACCAGCTGGCCTTGCTGATAGACTTTCCAGCTGATCTGCTGTTCCAACAGCCTTTTTTCCGTCTCATTTAAATTATTCCAAAAAGAAAACTTTCCAAACAAAAGATCTGACTCCGCTCTCTCCATAGCAACCCCTCCTGGACAACATTTGTATTATTATAACAGAATTTTTAGCTGATTGCCAGTAAATGAAAAAAGCCCCCGGAAAAATCCGGGGGCAGATACTACATCTTATACCAGTTCAAGAACTACTTCCATTGCTGCATCACCTTTACGAGGTCCGATTTTGATGATTCTTGTGTAACCACCATTACGTCCTGCGTATTTCGGAGCAATTTCAGTAAACATTTTTTCTACCATGTCTACTTCTTTTGTGTTTTTCTTCTTTCCAGCTGCTTCTGTCGGAACAGATTTAACCGGATAGAATACTTTCAGCATCTGACGTCTTGCATGCAGTCTGGACGGAGCGTCTTTGGTAATTTCTTTCTGTACTTCATCGTATACAGTTACTTTCTTACCATCTTTAACTTCTTTTACTCTCTTTCCATCAGCATCTTTACGTGCAACTTTTGCTGTAACAGTAACTTTTTCAAAGTTATCTTTTTCTTTTACTGCCAGAGCAATCAGTCCTTCAGCTACTTTACGGATTTCTTTTGCTTTGGATTCTGTTGTCACGATTTTTCCATGATACAGAAGATTTGTTACCTGGTTTCTGATTAATGCTTTTCTCTGATCAGATGTTCTGCTCAGTTTTCTATATCCTGCCATTATATTTTCCTCCATTTGTGGAACAATATATCATGCTTCTTCGGACTTACTGATATACTGCTTTCTATTCTACAAATTTTACTTTACCCTACCGATTTTATCCGGCAGTCGCAGCCTGCCAAAAGCATCACTGCATTTTATTCTTCACCGGGATTCAGCTGAAGTCCCAGTTCTTTCAGCTTAGCCAGCACTTCTTCCAGAGATTTACGACCCAGGTTACGAACCTTCATCATATCTTCAGAAGTTCTGTTGCAAAGCTCTTCAACGGTATTGATACCTGCTCTCTTCAGACAGTTGTAGGAACGAACAGACAGCTCCAGCTCATCGATGTTCATTTCCAGAACTTTTTCTTTTTCATTATCTTCTTTCTCAATCATGACTTCTGCAGTCTTGGCATTTTCAGAAAGATCAATGAAAAGTTTCAGATGTTCGCTCAATACCTTGGCAGCAAGGCTGACTGCCTCATCCGGATCCAGTGTTCCTTTTGTATATACATCCAGTGTCAGTTTATCAAAGTCTGTAATCTGACCAACACGGGTGTTCTCTACTGTAAGGTTTACACGTTCTACCGGTGTATAGATAGAATCCACAGCAATCACACCGATTGCCATATCATCTGTTTTGCCTTTTTCTGCACTGACATAACCACGACCCTTTGTAATGGTGATTTCCATATACAATTTGCTGTCCGGTCCGCCGTTCAGAGTGGCGATTACCTGATTAGGATTCATAATCTCGATATCCTGATCAACCTGGATATCAGAAGCCCGTACCACGCCTTCGCCTTCATATTCGATATATGCGATCTTCGGATCATTGCTCTCGCTGGTATTGCGAATAGCAAGACTCTTCAGATTCATGATAATCTCAGTAACATCTTCTTTGACGCCTGGAATAGAACTGAATTCGTGCAGAACGCCTTCAATTTTAACCTGGCTTACTGCTGCTCCCGGCAGGGAAGACAACATAATTCTTCTCAGGGAATTTCCCAGAGTAGTACCGTAACCTCTTTCCAGCGGTTCTACGACAAATCTGCCGTACTTTTTATCATCGGAAATTTCTGTGATCTCAATTTTTGGTTTGTTAAAATCAAACATTCCAAGCCCTCCTTCTCGGGATATTTAGTTTCACTGAGGGTAACCAGAGCTGCAATATATGCAGCAGCTCTTTATTATTTGGAATACAACTCGACGATAAGCATTTCGTTTACAGGTACGTCAATTGCATCTCTTGCAGGAGCTTCTTTAACAGTTCCTTTTAATGCTTCCTGATCAACATCCAGCCATTCAGGAACCAGTCTTCCGCCAGTTACTTCCAGAATGTCTTTATATCTCTGAGAACCTTTTTTAGCCTCTTTGATTTCAATCTGATCACCAGCTTTTACCTGATAGGAAGGAATGTTAACCTGTTTTCCATTTACCAGTACATGTTTGTGGTCAACGATCTGACGAGCTTCTTTTCTTGTTCTTGCGAAACCAAGGCGGAAAATAACATTATCCAGTCTCATTTCCAGCATAGTCATCAGGTTTGTACCAGTCATTCCCGGCATTCTATCAGCTTTTTCATAGTAATTACGGAAAGGTTTTTCCAGAACACCATAGATGAATTTTGCTTTCTGTTTTTCTCTCAGCTGCAGACCATATTCAGACATTTTACGGTTTGCTCTTTTCAGCTGTCTTGTGGATTTTTTATCAATTCCCAAATAGATCGGATCCAGACCAAGGGATCTGCATCTTTTCAGTACAGGTACTCTATTTACTGCCATAATCTACGACCTCCTAAATTAGACTCTTCTACGTTTTGGTGGGCGGCAACCATTGTGTGGTACCGGAGTTACGTCTTTGATACTTACAACATCAAGTCCGCATGCGGAAAGAGCACGGATTGCTGCTTCTCTTCCTGATCCCGGTCCTTTAACGAATACATCAACAGTCTTCAGACCATGAACTAATGCTGCCTTTGTAGCAGTCTCTGCTGCCATCTGAGCTGCATAAGGAGTAGATTTTCTTGAACCTCTAAATCCCAGACCACCTGCACTTGCCCATGAAAGAGCGTTTCCTTCAGCATCTGTCAATGTTACGATTGTATTGTTGAAAGATGACTGAATATGTGCCTGTCCGCGTTCAACGTTTTTCTTAACACGACGTTTTGTCGTTTTCTTTGTCACTTTAGCCATTTTAAAAACTAACCTACACTTTCTTATATTCTTTTTAATGGTTACAATTCTTTGTCATGCTGCCTTTATCCGGCATTCTGCTGTCACCCGAAAATTATTTTTTCTTGTTAGCAACAGTTCTCTTTGGACCTTTTCTGGTTCTTGCGTTTGTTTTGGTCTTCTGACCACGAACCGGCAGGCTCTTTCTATGACGGATTCCTCTGTAGCATCCGATTTCCTGCAGACGTTTGATGTTCATGGCGATTTCTCTTCTGAGATCACCTTCAACTGTCTGAGTCTCGTCGATTACAGCACTGATTCTTTTTACTTCTTCGTCTGTGATATCTCTCACACGGGTATTCGGGTCAACATTAGCTTCTTTCAGAATACGGTTAGCACTTGTTCTTCCGATTCCGTAAATATAAGTCAATCCGATTTCAATACGTTTCTCTCTTGGTAAGTCTACACCAGCAATACGTGCCATGTATTTTTCCTCCATTTTCTTCCTGATCAGTACGCAGCCCATATGCCTCGCGCATATGCCTGAAATGATGTGCCCCTGATCGTATTAATATTTTCCTAATTGGGATGCCGGTATGTGAGCATCCAGCCATGGAATCCATGACCTTTCCGGCTGAGCCGGTATTAAGCAATATTATAAGGGATGCGCGCCCTGGGCGTCATCCGCCGGAGGCTCCCCGGTACACCACGCCGGAGTTCTCACATTATAATATTTAAACAGTACAACACATCCAGATGTGTCCTACTGCAGCCGCACTTAATTTCGAAGTTTCTCAACTTCTTTCAAACAAAAACTACTAATATGACGGTATTAGCCCTGTCTCTGTTTGTGTTTTGGATTCTCGCAGATTACTCTGATGCTTCCTTTTCTTTTAATGATTTTGCATTTTTCACAGATAGGTTTAACAGATGATCTAACTTTCATTTGAATCCTCCTTTCCTCTCTCTAGGCCGAATGGCCATAGTGGTATCCCCTGGGGGATTTCCTTTCTTCCGGCCGAATGGCCGTAGTGGTATCCCCTTGCGGGGTTTCCTCTCTCTAGGCCGTATGGCCCCGGTGTGAAAACTTTTGTTTTTAAGCACAAAAAAATAACCTTTCACAAAAGTTCGTTTTATAGTATAGCACCTTGTATCTTGAAATGCAAGCAGATTTTCAGGGTTTTTTAAAGTTTTTTACAGTAAAAAAGAAGCTGCATGGTACGTATACAGCTTCTTTCAAAACTTATTTATCACGCCAGATGATTCTGCCCTTTGTCAGATCATAAGGTGACAGTTCCATGGTAACTTTATCTCCCGGAAGGATACGAATGAAGTTCATTCGAAGCTTTCCGCTGATGTGTGCCAGTACCACATGTTTATTCTCCAGTTCAACCTTGAACATTGCGTTCGGCAATTTTTCAAGGACTGTTCCTTCAACTTCAATAACATCTGCCTTTGACATATTATAACCTCCCATAATCTTTTCTTACTTTGATGACATCTGAATCCTGTATCTGTTTTCCCCCGGACAGGATATTCTCTATCCACAGGGGGATTCTGTGGTCAATCTGAACATGTTTCCTTTTTTTCCGCTTGGGCTTCTCCATGGTGCGATACTTCCCGTCGACCAGGTATACGTATTGCTCATCCACAGCGGATACCAGATATATTTTTCCCTTATCATGACCAGCAAGGGATTTGGCCATCATGCCGATACTAAACTCTTCCATTCGCCACCTCTGTTCACACAAGCCCAAATGTATCATATGGTTTGGTTAATGTCAGAATTTCAGGTTCTCCGTCCGTGATTAACACAGTGTTTTCATAATGAGCAGACAGGCTCTCGTCTTCTGTAACTACTGTCCAGTCATCATCCAGCCAGCATACATCCGGACGACCAATGTTGATCATCGGTTCAATTGCCAGTGTCATTCCAGGCACCAGACGAAGTCCTCTGCGCCGCTGAGCAAAGTTTGGAATCTGTGGATCTTCATGAAGACTTGTACCGATTCCATGTCCCACCAGATCCCTTACAACACCATATCCAAAGCTCTCTGCGTAAGCACCGATAGCTGCAGAAATCTCATGAAGATGGTGACCGGCTTTTGCATACTTGATTCCTTCAAAAAAACTCTGACGCGTTACATCGATCAGCTGTTTTGCTTCCCTGCTGATTTCACCCACAGCATGGGTACGTGCCGCATCGGAATGATATCCTTTATAAATCAATCCGGCATCAAGGCTGACAATATCTCCTTCCTGAAGAATTCTCTTTTTGGAAGGAATTCCGTGTACTACCTCATCATTCACTGATACACAAATGGATGCGGGGTAACCATTATAATGAAGGAAATTGGGTGTACATCCAAAACTGCGAATAATCTCCTCACCCAGATGATCGATTTCCCAGGTTGAAATCCCTGGTCTTATTGCTGCGGCAAGTTCATCGTGAACTTTTTCCAGCAAATGGCCGGCTTCCCTCATCAATTCTATTTCCCTGGCAGTCTTTATTGATACAGACATGTTTTACGCTCCTAAAATTTTGGTAATCGCCTGGAACACATCTTCCAGATTCTGTGTTCCATCAACTTCTACCAGTACACCTTCTTTACCGTAGAAGTCGATCAACGGCTGTGTTTGTTCATGATATACAGTCAGACGCTTCTGCACCGTTTCCGGCTTGTCATCATCACGAAGTACAAGTTTGGCACCACAAACATCACATACATCTTCTACCTTCGGTGCATTGTATACGATATGATATGTGGATCCACATGCAAGACACGCACGACGTCCGCCCATACGTGTTACAATGTTTTCATCCGGAACTTCTACGTTGATTGCATAGTCAATTGTTGTTCCCAGTTTTTCCAGTGCTGCTTTCAGTGCTTCAGCCTGTGGAATTGTTCTTGGGAAACCATCCAATACATATCCATTACTGCAGTCTTCCTGCTGAATACGGTCAACAACCAGATCACAAGTAAGTTCATCCGGAACCAGAAGTCCCTGTTCCATATAGCTTTTTGCTTTATTTCCCAACTCAGTACCATTCTTGATATTGGCACGGAAAATATCTCCTGTAGAAATGTGGGGAATACCATATTTTTCAGCAATCTTTTTCGCCTGAGTACCTTTTCCGGCGCCAGGTGCGCCCAACATAATTAATTTCATCCTTCATCCTCTCCTGTTATCATTGTATTTTGTTTATATAGCACTTTAAGGCTGTGGCGAAAACGCCACAACCTTTTAGTCATTTAAAAAACCTTTGTAGTTTCTCACCAGCATCATAGACTCAATCTGCTTCAATGTTTCAAGGACAACACCCACAATAATAATAATAGATGTTCCGCCGAAAGAAACATTGGCACCGAATACACCATTGAAAAAGAATGGAATGACTGCGACAATGGTAAGTCCGGCAGCACCGATGAAAATAATATAGTTTAACAAATTTGTAAGGTAATCAACGGTTGGTTTCCCAGGACGAATACCAGGAATGAATCCACCCTGCTTTTTCATATTATCTGCAACTTCCAGAGGATTGAAAGTAATAGATGTATAGAAATATGCGAAGAAAATTACCATCACAATATAGAAAATCAGTCCGATTGAATATACAGGCTGATTGATGTTAAACCAGTTATTACTGTTCATGCAGGCCATAATTTTGCTTCCCCACCCTGTTCCTCCGGTCTTACCGAGGAATGTGGCAATAACACTTGGGAAAGACATTATTGATGATGCAAAGATAACTGGAATTACGCCGGCTGTATTTACTTTTAAAGGAATATGGCTGGACTGTCCGCCCATCATTTTTCTTCCCTGTACCTTTTTTGAATACTGAACAGGAATTCTTCTCTCTGCTCCATTCAGAATCAAAACCAGAATAACAACTGCAACAATCACAGCCATAATGATAACTGCAGCAAGAATACCCTTGGCAATGATTTTTCCTTTAATAAAAGTTTCGTAGAGAGTTACCATATCACTCGGGATACGGGATACAATATTAATCAGAAGGACTATAGAAATACCATTTCCAACACCCTTCTCATTAATCTGCTCACCAACCCACATCAAGAATGCAGAGCCGGCTGTCAGTGCAGCTACTACAACTATTATTTTAGCAAAACTATTGTCAGGAATCAATCCTTTATTACCAAAACCGATTGCCATTGCAACAGATTCCAAAAGAGCAAGACCAACAGTTACATATCGAGTAATGGCACCGATTTTCTTTCTTCCGTCTTCTCCATCTCTCTGCATTTCCTCCAGTTTCGGAATTGCAATGGTAAGCAGCTGCATGATAATGCTGGATGTAATATAGGGCGTGATACTCAATGCAAAAATAGACATCTGTGAGAATGATCCACCTGTAAATGCATCCAGAAAATTAAAAGAATCTCCAGTCTGGCTGTTAAACCACTGCTGGAAATAACTGCTGTCTACACCAGGTACCGGCAGCTGTGAGCCAATTCTCACAACTACCAGCATCATTAACACGTAGAAGATCCTATGTCTGACATCTTTCACTTTAAACGCATTCTGAAGAGTCTTTAACATCAGATCACCTCTTACTCTACTGTTCCACCTGCTGCTTCAATTTTTGCTTTAGCACCTTCGCTTACGGCGGTAACTTTTACAGTTAATTTTTTGGTCAGTTCACCGTTACCAAGGATTTTAACACCGTCTTTTGGATTGCATACAACTCCACTTTCAACCAGTGTAGCAATGGTAACAACTGTACCGTCTTCAAATCTGTTCAGAGCCTCAACATTGATACCAACGATTTCTTTAGTATTTCTGTTGTGGAAACCTCTCTTAGGAAGTCTTCTGTATAAAGGCATCTGTCCACCTTCAAAACCTGGTCTTGGAGCTCCGGAACGAGCTTTCTGACCTTTGTGTCCTTTACCAGCTGTTTTGCCATTTCCTGAACCATGTCCACGGCCTCTGCGGAAATCATCACTCTGTCTGGAACCTTCAGCAGGTCTTAAATTAGATAAATCCATTGTGGCACCTCCTTCTATCTCTTTACACTTCTTCAACTTTTACCAGATGCTGCACCTGTTTGATCATACCTCTTGTTGCTGCATTGTCCGGCAGTTCAACAGTTTTGTGCAGTTTCTTCAGTCCCAAAGCTTCAACTGTTCTTTTATGTTTTGGAACTGCACCGATTGTAGATTTTACTAATGTAATTCTTAACATTTTCCAGTCCTCCTTAAGCAAAGATCTCTTCTACAGATTTGCCGCGAAGTCTAGCTACCTCTTCCGGTGTCTTTAACTGACTTAAACCTGCGATTGTAGCAAGTACAACGTTCTGTTTATTTCTGGAACCCATACATTTTGTACGGATGTTTTTGATACCTGCCAGTTCGATTACGGCACGAGCCGGACCACCGGCAATTACACCAGTACCTTCAGGTGCTTTCTTCAGCAGCATTTCTGCACTTCCGAATTTACCTGTATAGTCATGTGTAATACTGTTGTTCTCATCTCTTGCTACAGTAACTAATTTTTTCATAGCATCTTCTTTTCCTTTGCGGATAGCTTCAGGAATTTCAGCTGCTTTACCAAGTCCGGCACCCACATGTCCGTTGCCGTCTCCAACAACTACCAGAGCAGTAAAACGCATATTACGTCCGCCCTTTACTACTTTTGTTACACGTTTGATAGTAACTACTTTTTCCTGCAATTCCAGCTGACTTGCATCGATGATTTCATGTCTCATGTGTTTTGCTCCTCCCTTTCCTAGAATTCCAGTCCAGCTTCTCTTGCTGCATCAGCAAGGGCTTTTACTTTACCATGGTATACGAATCCACCTCTGTCAAATACAACAGATGTGATTCCGCTTTCAACTGCTTTCTTTCCGATTACAGTTCCCAGGTAAGCTGCAGCTTCTACTGTATTGGTATGTTCCAGTTCTGCTTTTACGTCTTTCTGAAGAGTAGAAGCGGAAACCAATGTTTTTCCAACTGTATCATCAATGATCTGTGCGTACATATGATTGTTGCTTCTGAATACGGCCAGACGTGGTCTTTCAGCTGTTCCAACGATATGATGACGCATTCTTCTATGCTTTTTAGCGCGAACTTCCGCTCTTGATACTTTACTAATCATTTTCACACTCTCCTTATTTATTTCTTACCAGTTTTACCAACTTTACGTCTGATCACTTCATCAGCATATTTGATACCTTTTCCTTTATAAGGTTCAGGTTTTCTCTTTTCTCTGATTTCGGCAGCGTACTGACCAACTTTTTCTTTGCTGATACCTTTTACAATGATCTTGTTACCTTCAACAGTTGTTTCCAATCCTTCCGGATCTTCCATTTCAACCGGGTGAGAATATCCTAAGGAAAGAACAAGTTTTTTACCCTGTTTTGCAGCTCTGTAACCAACACCGTTAACTTCCAGAACTTTCTGGTATCCTTCATTAACACCAGTAACCATATTCTGAATCAGAGTTCTTGTCAGACCATGAAGAGCTTTCATTCTTTTCAGATCGTTTGGTCTTGTAACTACTACATGTCCATCCTCAACTTTGATGTCCATTTCAACAGGCAGATTTCTTTCCAGAGTTCCTTTAGAACCTTTTACAACAACGTAGTTATTCTCTTTTACTTCAACTGTTACACCAGCGGGAATAACTACAGGCAGTCTTCCAATACGTGACATACCATTTTCCTCCTAACTTAGATTTTCGGAGAGGACTCATGGGTCCTCTCTGTTTTCAGCTACATTGAGCACTTAGTGAAAGCGTGCTGCAAGCTCGCTTGAACTTAGTGCGAAAGTACACCTCGACACTTAACGAAGCAGAGCCGTCAGGCGATGGCTGAGTTTAGTGACGATGGTGTTACCTTAAAAAATTGCGAAGCAATTTTTTACCATACAAATGCCAGAACTTCTCCGCCAACCTGCAGTTTTCTGGCTTCTTTATCAGTGATAACACCCTGGTTTGTAGACAGGATTGCGATTCCCAGACCACCAAGTACTCTTGGCAGTTCATCTTTACCGGCGTATACACGAAGACCCGGTTTGGAAATTCTCTTCAGACCAGAGATAATTTTTTCATTTTTGTCAGCACCGTATTTCAGAGTAATACGGATGTTTTTGAAGCTGCCGTCTTCAACGATATCGTATTTTGCGATGTAACCTTCTTTAACCAGAATGTCTGCGATAGCCAGTTTCATTTTGGAAGACGGAACATCTACAGTGTCATGTTTAGCAGTATTTGCATTACGAATTCTTGTAAGCATATCTGCGATTGGATCGCTCATTGTCATGATAGTTTCCTCCTAATTATTTAGACTTTTCATGTCATTAATGTTACAGTACTCATTAAGCTGCTTTCGATTACCAGCTTGCTTTTTTAACACCCGGGATCTGTCCTTTGTATGCTAATTCACGGAAGCAGATTCTGCAAATTCCGTATTTTCTTAAGTAAGCATGTGGACGACCACAGATTCTGCAACGATTGTATTCTCTTGTAGAGAATTTCTGTTTACGCTGCTGTTTGATTTTCATTGCTGTCTTAGCCATGAATTTTCCCTCCTATTCTTACTTTGAAAACGGCATGTTGAATAATGTCAATAATTCGCGGGCTTCTTCATCAGTCTTTGCAGTTGTAACAAAGATGATGTCCATACCTCTTACTTTATCAACTTTATCATACTCGATTTCCGGGAAAATCAGCTGTTCTTTAATACCCAGTGCGTAGTTACCTCTTCCATCAAATGCGTTTGGATTTACTCCACGGAAGTCACGTACACGAGGCAGAGCCAGGTTGATCAGACGATCAGCGAACTCATACATTTTTTCACCTCTCAGGGTTACTTTACAGCCGATTGGCATACCTTCACGAATTTTGAAGTTAGCTACGGAATTTTTTGCTCTTGTCAGTACAGCTTTCTGACCGGTAATTGTCTCCATGTCTTTTACAGCTGCGTCCAGAAGTTTAGCGTTTTCTTTGGCTTCGCCAACACCCATGTTGATTACGATCTTATCGAGTTTTGGCACTTCCATGATATTTTTATATCCGAATTTTTTGATCATAGCATCTACGATCTCATTTTTGTAAGTATCTTTCAGTCTGCTCACTTTTGATTGCCTCCTCTCTCAATTAATCGATTACTTCACCAGTGCTTTTTGCAACACGGACTTTTTTACCATCTTCAACTTTAAAGCCTACACGAGTAGCTTTTCCTTTGTAAACAAGCATTACATTGGAAGCATCGAGTGGAGCTTCTTTGTTAATGATTCCGCCCTGCTGGTTAGCCATAGAAGGTTTTGCATGTTTGGTAACCATGTTGATACCTTCAACGATTACTTTTCCGTCTTTTACAGACAGAACTTTACCTTCTTTATCTTTATCTTTTCCGGCGATCACCTTAACGGTGTCACCTTTTTTGATTTTTAAACTTGCCATCAGGTTACCTCCTTATAATACTTCGGGAGCCAGAGATACAATTTTCATAAACTGTTTCTCACGAAGCTCTCTTGCTACTGGTCCAAAGATACGAGTTCCCCTTGGTGTTTTGTCATCTTTGATGATAACAGCTGCGTTCTCATCAAATTTGATGTAAGAACCATCTTTACGACGAACACCTTTTACGGTACGTACAACAACGGCCTTTACAACATCGCCTTTTTTAACAACGCCGCCTGGTGTTGCATCTTTGACAGAAGCAACGATTACATCACCGATATTGGCATATCTTCTAGTAGAACCGCCCATAACACGGATGCACAGAATTTCTTTTGCTCCAGTGTTATCAGCAACTCTAAGTCTACTTTCCTGCTGAATCATGCTGGTATTCCTCCTTCACGAAATTTACCAAGAATAATATTATTTTACTTTCTCAACGATTTCAACCAGTCTCCATCTTTTATCTTTGGACAGCGGTCTGGTCTCCATAACTTTAACGGTATCACCGATGCTGCACTGATTCTGCTCATCGTGTGCTTTCAGTTTATATGTTCTCTTTACGATTTTTTTGTAAAGAGGATGTTTTACGTGGTCTTCGATCGCAACTACGATTGTTTTATCCATCTTATTGCTGACAACTTTACCAACACGGGTTTTTCTAAGATTTCTTTCCACGGTTTAGTGCCTCCTTCTTAGATTACTGAACATTAGCCTTTTCAGCGATTACGGTCTGAATTCTGGCAATATTTCTACGAACCTCTTTGATTCTGCTTGTATTATCCAACTGATTGGTTGCATTCTGGAATCTCAGGTTAAAGAGTTCCTTCTTAGCAGCTACTAATTCTTCCTGTAATTCTGTAGCTGATTTTGCTTTTAAATCTTCTACATAATTTTTAATTTTCACTGTTATCACCGCCTTCTAAGTCTGCACGAGAAACGATTTTACATGTACATGGTAACTTATGCATTGCGAGACGTAATGCTTCACGAGCTGTTTCTTCAGGTACACCTGCGATCTCGAACATTACACGGCCTGGCTTAACAACTGCTACCCAGTATTCCAGAGCACCTTTACCGGAACCCATACGTGTTTCTGCTGGTTTTGCTGTTACTGGTTTGTCCGGGAAAATTTTGATCCAGACTTTACCACCACGTTTGATATAACGAGTCATGGCAACACGGGCTGCCTCAATCTGGTTGGATTTGATCCAACATGGCTCTGTAGCCACCAGACCAAATTCACCATAGTTGATTTTATTTCCTCTTAATGCTTTTCCTTTCATGGAACCGCGGAACTGTTTACGACGTTTTACTCTCTTAGGCATTAACATAATTATTTATCGCTCCCTTCCTTAGTTTTGGTTGGAAGAACTTCGCCATTATAAACCCAAGCCTTAACACCAACTTTTCCGTAAGTTGTATCAGCTTCAGCGAAGCCATAGTCAATATCTGCTCTCAGTGTCTGAAGCGGAATAGTTCCTTCGCTGTAGAACTCAGTACGAGCCATATCTGCTCCACCAAGACGTCCGGATACGGATGTTTTGATACCCTTAGCTCCGGCTTTCATTGTTCTCTGCATAGTAGATTTCATAGCACGACGGAAGGAAATACGATTTTCCAGCTGCAGTGCGATGTTTTCTGCTACCAGCTGAGCATCTCTGTCCGGTCTCTTAACTTCTTTGATATCTACGATCAGTTTTTTGCTTGTATATTTCTGCAGTTCTTTTTTTACTTTTTCGATTTCTGCTCCGCCTTTACCGATAACAACACCCGGTTTAGCAGTATAAATGATAACTTTTACACGCTCGGAAGCTCTTTCGATTTCGATTTTAGCAACGCCTGCGCTATACAGTTTCTTTTTCAGAAATGTTCTGATATTGTAGTCTTCCACCAGGTTATCAGCAAAATCTTTTTCTGCATACCATTTGGAATCCCAGTCTTTGATAACACCGACTCTGAGGCCGTGTGGGTTAACTTTCTGTCCCATGATTACCCTCCTTATTATCTTTCATCTAACACGATAGAGATATGACTTGTTCTTTTCTCAATTCTATATGCTCTACCCTGAGCTCTAGGTCTGATTCTCTTCATTGTCGGAGCTTTGTTTGCATAGCACTCTGCAATGTAAAGATTTTCTACGCTCATGCCGTTATTGTTCTCAGCATTTGCAATAGCAGACTCCAGCAGTTTTTTGATCACGCTGGAAGCGTAACGTGGGTTGTATGTCAGGATACCAAGAGCAGTCTGCACATCTTTTCCACGAATTACATCCAGTACATAACAAGCTTTCTGTACGGACATTCTTGCGTAGGATAATTTAGCAGATGGTCTGGTATCTTTATTAGCATTTCTTGCTCTTTTAATCTGGCTTCTATGTCCTTTTGCCATGACTAAAATCCTCCTTTCAAGCTAGGGCTATACCCTTATCTACGAACACCTGATTTTTTCTCGTCTTTTCCATGTCCTCTGTAAGTTCTTGTTGCAACAAACTCACCAAGTTTATGTCCTACCATGTCTTCGGTAACATATACCGGCACATGTTTTCTTCCATCATGAACAGCGATTGTATGTCCAACGAAGGAAGGGAAAATTGTGGAACGACGTGACCAGGTTTTAATAACTGATTTATCTCCTGCTGCATTCATAGCATCAACTTTTTTTAATAAGCTCTGATCTGCAAAAGGTCCTTTTTTCAATGAACGAGCCATTCGCGTAACCTCCTTTATTTACCTAACGTTTTACCGTCTCTTCTTCTTACGATATATTTATTGGACTGTTTGTTTTTCTTTCTGGTCTTCAGGCCCAGAGCAGGTTTACCCCATGGAGTAGACGGACCCGGACGGCCGATACCGGTCTTACCTTCACCACCACCGTGTGGATGGTCATTCGGGTTCATAACGGAACCACGTACTGTCGGGCGGATACCCATGTGACGTTTTCTTCCGGCTTTACCAACATTTACCAGGTTGTGCTCTCCATTTCCAACAACGCCTACAGATGCACGGCATTCAATCGGAACCATTCTCATTTCGCCTGAAGGCAGTCTTAAGGTTGCGTATTTGCCTTCTTTTGCCATCAGCTGAGCTCCATTACCAGCAGAACGAACCAGCTGTCCGCCCTTTCCAGGATGAAGTTCTACATTGTGAATCATTGTACCAACAGGGATCTGAGACAGTGGCAGGCAGTTTCCAGGACGAACTTCTGCGTTCACACCACTCATCACTTTCATACCCACTTTCAGACCTTCCGGAGCCAGAATGTAAGCTTTCTCACCATCTGCATAGCAGATCAGTGCGATGTTAGCTGTTCTGTTCGGATCGTATTCGATTGCAGTTACAGTTGCCGGAATATCGTCTTTTCTTCTCTTGAAGTCGATAATTCTGTATTTTCTTCTGCTTCCGCCTCCACGATGTCTTACTGTGATTTTACCCTGATTATTACGTCCGGAATTCTTTTTCAGAGAAACTACCAGAGATTTTTCTGGTGTAGATTTTGTAATTTCAGCAAAATCCAGTCCTGTCATATTTCTTCTGGACGGTGTATATGGGCTGTATGTTTTAATTCCCATTGTAATATCTCCTTTCAATTAGCGATAGTAAGAGCGGATCGGACGTCCGCCCAAGTCCTGTGGACTTTTTTCCGCTTAAACAATCTTACAGGCCTTCAAAGATCTCGATATCTTTGCTGTTCTCAGTCAATGTAACGATTGCTTTTTTAGTCTTAGCTGTTTTTCCTACGGTGTAACCGCGACGTTTGCTTTTTCCATCCATGTTCATGGTGTTTACGCTCTTTACTTCTGTTCCTTCGAACATTTTTTCAACAGCTTCTTTAATCATGCTTTTATTTGCTTCCGGATGAACCAGGAAAGTATATTTTTTTTCACTCATAGCGTTCATACTTTTTTCAGTTACAACCGGTTTAAGGATTACATCATAATACTGAACGTTTGCCATTATGCGTATACCTCCTCAACTTTTGCGACAGCTGCTTTATCAAGAACAACTGTGTTGTATTTCAGTACATCGAATACATTCAGTGTAGATACAGATGCTGTAATTACATTCGGAATGTTTCTTGTAGAAATGATTACGTTTTCATTGTCTGTAACAACCATAGCTTTTTCAACTTTCAGGTTGTTCAGTACATTCTGCATATCTTTTGTTTTGATAGCGTCTAATTTCAGTTCGTCAAGAACTACCAGTTTGTTTTCCTGTACTCTGGATGTCAGAGCGGATTTCAGAGCCAGTCTTCTTTCTTTTTTATTCATTTTGAAAGAATAGTCTCTTGGTACCGGAGCAAATACAACTCCGCCGCCTGTCCACTGTGGAGCTCTTGTTGAACCCTGTCTTGCATGACCGGTTCCTTTCTGTCTCCAAGGTTTTCTTCCACCACCGCTTACTTCAGAGCGGGTTTTTGCTTTCTGAGTTCCCTGACGGTTATTTGCAAGCTGGCGAACTACTGCCATATGAACAAGATGTTCATTCACTTCTACACCGAACACAGCATCGTTCAGTTCCAGTGTGCCAACTTCTTTGCCTTCCATATTATATACAGATACGTTTGACATCTGTGTGATCCTCCTTTCAAGATTCATGCCTTACGGCATCGGGTCCACGTTACTTCCGTTATTATTTACCGGATTTAACAGTCTCTTTGATTGTTACTAAAGATTTCTTAGGACCTGGTACAGCACCCTTTACCAGCAGCAGATTGTTTTCTGCATCAACTTTTACGATTTCCAGATTCTGTACTGTTACTTTCTTGTTGCCCATGTGTCCTGCCATTTTCTTTCCTTTGAATACACGGCTCGGATCGGAACAAGCACCGTTGGAACCTGCATGGCGATGATATTTGGAACCATGTGCCATAGGTCCTCTGGACTGACCATGTCTCTTGATAGCGCCCTGGAATCCTTTTCCTTTGGAGATTGCAGTTGCATCAACTTTTTCTCCTGCCACAAAGATGTCAGCTTTGATTTCCTGAGCCACTTCATAACTTTCAGCATCTTCAAAACGGAATTCGCGAACGAATCTCTTATAAGAAACGCCTGCTTTGTCGAACTGTCCTTTCATTGGTTTGTTCACCAGTTTTTCTCTCTTGTCAACAAAACCAACCTGTACTGCACTGTAACCATCGTTTTCTACTGTTTTAACCTGGGTTACTACGCAAGGACCAGCCTGCAATACAGTTACCGGAGTCAATACTCCATCTTCGTTGAAAATCTGAGTCATTCCAACTTTTGTAGCTAAGATTGCTTTCTTCATTCTTTTTACCTCCTGCTTAATCTACAGCGGAACACCACTCGGGTGTTCATCCTAGAACAGCCGATATACATGGAACACTATGACCCTGATGGGATGTTGATTCCTCAAGAATGTGTTGCTTCTATATCAAACTTCCTAGATAACCTGTTTTGATGAAATTATTTATTTTTCATCTTGATATCGATGTAAACACCAGCCGGCATCTCCAGTCTTGCCAGAGCATCCACAGTTTTCTGTGTCGGCGCGATGATATCGATCAGTCTTTTATGAGTTCTCTGCTCAAACTGTTCTCTGGAATCTTTGTACTTATGAACCGCACGCAAGATAGTTACTACCTCTTTTTTAGTGGGAAGTGGTACCGGTCCACTCACTACAGATCCATTCTTTTTTACAGTTTCAATAATTTTTGCTGCTGATGCATCAACCAGCTGATGATCATAAGCTTTTAATGTGATTCTCATTACTTGACTTGCCATAAAAAAAGTCGCCTCCTTTTCGCACTTTACGAGTACGACAAGCGGTGACTGTACACTTTCCCGTGTGTGTCATCCCGACTCCACACGCGTTCCTGCGTTTTTATTCGCAGCCTTATTTCCTTGTATACAGTGACTTGTCGCCAGTTTCTTAACTTGACATTCGCTCCACGGAAAACCTGCAATTTCTGCAGCAACCTCACGCTTCATCGCTATCAATGTCACAACATGGGTTATTATAAACGAAACCCCTTACAAAAGCAAGGGGTTTCAAAAAATAATTGTACTTTTTTACATACATTCCATATATTTTACAGTATATCAGAATAATCCAGGAATGTAATTCCACTGTTTTCGTCTTCCACAACATCCGGTTCCTCTCCGGCAGCTCTGGCCTTCTCCAGCAGCTCTTCCTTGGTATATACAGGTATAGCCATTTTCTTTCCATATACCCCGACTTCTATATCCGATTCCTCTTCTGCAGTCTGCTGAATTGTAATCTCATCTTGATCTTCCGTCGCATCGCCATAATCTTTTGCTGCGGCAGCCTCCTCATGCTGTTCATCCATCAAATCAGCTATACTTGCAGCAAGGAAATTACCGGTTTCTTCAAACAGCTTTTTATCTTCCTCTGTAATGCAGGAATCCTTAGACTCGCCCTCCATTCCGGATTCCAGCGTATGAATATTCTGCTGACTTTCCGGTTCTTCTGCCTCATCCTCATCAGACTGTTTCTTTTTAGCTTTTGCCGCAGCTTTCAAGGCCTTCTTCTCTTCTCTTGCATTTCGTTTTGCTTCTTTTCTGGCTTTTTTGCGGTCTCTGCGGCTCATAACAGGCTCTTCTTCCGCTTCTTCATCATCATCTTCTTCATCCGGGTCGACATCATCGCTCTCATCTTCATCGTCCTCATCCTCATCTTTCTTCCATATCTCAGCAAGAATAAAGAGAATAATTACAAAGACTACCACAAGACCAACAATAATGATTCCTTCAGTTGTCCCAAGTGCCATTGTCACATATCCGATAAAAGGAACAGTAAACAACACTTTCTTTATCGAGTTTCCGGCAGACAGTTCTTTTGTCTGACCATCAACGCTAAGCTTGTCTTCAACGCTGATGGTGTCACTGTTAACACCGGTAACTTCGTATACGTACTGACCGTCACCTTCATACACCAGCACCTTATTCCCGGTTTTCAGCTGACTGCTGTCTTTGCTTAATGCATATGTGACCGAACCTCTTGCGAGGTTAGTTTCCATATTTGTATCATCCACTATAATAGTGGTTACTCCGGCAAACGGCGGAATCAAAAGACCTCCCGCTACAACTATCGCCAAAAACAGGATCGTATTCACTATAACTTTTAAAAATTTAGACATTTCTTACTCTCCTCATCATATCAACGGTAATTTCTATTCATGAACTTCATTATATCCTTTTTTACACGCTTCTGCAACCAGTTTTCAAAATTGATATAAAAAAGTAATTGATAGGATGTTGCTTCTTTATTATAATAGTATCTGTAATCCTATACCGAACACGATTCCGTATTCTTGAAGGGAGGGTATTTTATGTTGACCAAAGATGAATCTGCAGCTATCAAAATGATTGAGGATTTTTCGCTGAATGCATGGCCGTCTCATCAAATCCAGTATTATGACGGCTGGCTTCTGCGTTTTTCTTATTTTTATACCCACAGAACCAACAGCGTGGAACAGTTGGGACATTCTGCTCTTCCCATTGATGAAAAGATTGATTTTTGCGAAGATGCCTATCATCACTGGGGAACTCCCTGTATTTTTAAGATCACACCTCTGCTGGATAACGACTTTGAGCAGTGCCTGATTGGTCGTGGTTATCTGACGCAACATATTACCGAAGTCATGCTGCTGGATTTTAATGTGTATCGCAAATCTGATCCACCAGTATCTGTACTTTTAGAGCACACGATCAACTCCCGCTGGATTAACGGTCTTTTCGCGCTGAAAGGTACCACAAGTGCCATTCACCGCCAGATCGTTCCTTCTATGTATCGTGCTATTCCCAAAGATACTCTTGCCGCCTCTATTCAGAACGACCAGGGACAGATTGTGGCAATCGGTCTGGGAATTCTAGACCGCTCCTATATGGGAATCTATGCGATTCATGTACATCCCCATTACAGAGGCAGAGGATATGCACGGGCTGTATGTTCCACTCTGCTGAATGCAGGAAAAAATATGAATCTGGAGGGGGCATATTTGCAGGTTGTCTATGGAAATACGATTGCAAAAAAGCTTTATACTTCCCTTGGATTTCAGGATTTTTATCAGTACTGGTTCCGGGTCAAAGAATTATTCTAAAGGAGGATCCTATGGATTTTTTAAGATTGCTCGCCGAATTTCGCACCCCTATTCTGGATACCATTTTTCAGCTTGCTACCTATATGGCACAGGAAACTCTGGTTGTGGTCATCATCTGCTGGCTTTACTGGTGCCAGAATAAAAAGTTCGCTTATACACTGGGATTTACGTATTTTTTGTCTGGTCTTTTCGTTCAGGGGCTGAAACTGACTTTTCGAATCCCGCGCCCCTGGATACTTGATCCTGAGTTTCATCCTGTTGCCTCTGCTGTTCCTTCCGCCACCGGCTATTCGTTTCCAAGCGGTCACACGCAGAGCGGAACTGCTCTTTTTTCCACCCTTGGTTTTCACACTCAAAAGAAACCCTGGCGTTTTATTTTCTTCTTCCTGATGGTTCTAATCGGATTTTCGCGAATGTATCTGGGAGTGCACACGCCCAAAGATGTTGTAACAGCCATGAGCATTACCCTGGTTATTTCATATCTCATATATTATGTCCTTTCAGACACTATCTGGGAAAGCCAGAAAGTTCCTTTGTTTACTTTCAGCCTTCTGTTGTGCTGCATTCTTCTTTTTATTTATACCGTATATCTCTATGTAACCGGTACCGCCGATCCTGATATGGCCGAAGATGCATTAATAGCATGCGGTGCCGGTCTGGGTTTTGCACTGGGATATTTTCTCGAACGAAGATACCTCAATTTTGCTCTTCCTCAGACAGCCAAAGAAAAAGCCCAACGCTTTGGCATCGGGCTCATCAGTGTTATACTTCTAAAGCTTCTTTTTAAGTATACCCTGCAAATGAATCTTGCGGGTCATATTATTTCTTACATTTTGCTTATTTTATGGATTGTTGCCGGTTATCCTGCATGTTTCTCATACGCACAAAGTAAACGGGCACGATAGGGATCAGGGCTGCCAGCCAGGCACAGGGATCTGTCAGAACGATCCCTGTAAAGCCCAGAGGCTCTACCAGCAGCAATACTCCTGCCCATCTTGCCGCCAGTTCGAATACACCTCCCATCATCGGAAAGAATCCATCTCCTATTCCCTGAAGTGTATTGCGAAATATAAAAATCAGACTTAACGGAACAAAAAACCATCTGGCTATGAAAAAATACTGCATAGCGTAGTCAGTTACTTCTTCTACATTCTCTGCAACAAACAGCTGTACAGATGCTTTGCCAAACAATGTAATAAGAAGCATCGCCGCCAATCCGGCACCTACCGCCAATACACATCCTGCACGAACTCCCTGCCGTACGCGTTCTATATTTCCCGCTCCCCAGTTCTGACCCACATAGGTTGCCATTCCAACTCCCAGGGCCACCATCATCTGCTGAGCCATCAGATTGATTACTTTACTTCCCGCAGAAAATGCAGCAATCGCAATCTCTCCAAACGGATTCAATGCTCCCTGGACGATCATAACCCCCAGACCGGTTATGGAAAACTGAAGCGCCATGGGGATACCCATCTTCATCATCTGCCGGAAACTATTCCAGGAATATCTGCCTTCTTCTCTGTCAAATGCGAGGAAACGATATTTTTTTGTCATAAATACAAAACACAATAGCGCTGATATCATCTGAGATATAACAGTTGCCCATGCAGCACCTGCAACTCCCATATGGAAAGTCTGAATCATCAAAAGATCCAGAACAATGTTCAGTACAGAAGAAAATATCAGAAAAAATAGTGGTGTTTTACTATCTCCCAGTGACCGTAGAATCCCTGAAAGCATATTATACGCAATGGTTGCTGCCAGACCCACATAGATGATTCCTATATATCCAGCAGTAGCATCCATAATACTTTCAGGTGTATTCATCAGACGCAGAATTCCCCTGTTAGCCGCCAGACATCCTGCTGTCATCAGTGCAGCAAGAGCAGTACAAAGATATAAGGACATTGCAGTATAATGCCTCAGCCTCCTGTAATCTCCCGCACCATAACATTGCGATATCAAAATTGCGAAACCACTGGTCATTCCCGTTACCCACCCGAACACTGTAAATGTCAGCGGCCCCGTCACTCCAACTGCGGCCAGAGCATCCACCCCCACAAATCGCCCCACAATAATCGAATCTACAATTGTATATATCTGTTGAAAGATATTCCCCAAAGCAACCGGTATCACAAAACGTAAAATTAATTTCCAGGGTGTCCCCCTGGTCATATCATTTGCCATATTTTCCTTTCCTGCCGAAAAAAAGGGCCAAAGCATTTCCCGCTCCGGCCCCTCCAGACATCTTTTATTTATTTGTCAGATATTTTTCGATTCCGGCAATAGCGTCTTCTTCATCGCTTCCCTCTGCACTGATGACAATGCTTTCGCCTACATTCAGTCCCAAAGTCATCATTCCCATGATGCTTTTTGCATTTACCCTTTTAGAACCACTTTCTACCTGAATTCTACTTTCATACTGACTGGCCACCTGCACAAGCATAGCAACCGGACGTGCTTCTAAACCGTTGGAAATCTGAATAGTAATCGGTTTCTTAATCATAATAATCCTCCTTGTTCGTTCGCAATTCATCGGCAATCCTGCTCAGTTTTCGAAGCCTGTGGTTAACCCCCGATTTCCCCACAGGAGGATTCAGCATCTCTCCTAACTCCTTTAACGTAGCATCCTGATATTGCAGCCTCAGAACCGCTATTTCCTCAAGCCCCTCTGAAAGCTGAGAAAATCCCATATGTGTTTCTATATACCTGATGTCCTCAATTTGTTTAACTGCCGCTGAAACGGTTTTCCCGATATTGGCAGTTTCACAGTTGACTTTTCGGTTCACATTATTGCTGATTTCCTTGAGAATCCTGATATTTTCAAGATTCATCAACGAAATTCCCGCCTCCATCAGGCCTAAAAGCTCCACAATCTGCGAACCTTCTTTCAGATAAACGACCTGGTTTTTTTTACGATTAACAATCCTTGCATCCAATTCCAGTTCCCACAAAATCGACTGCACCTGCAAAGCACGTTCTTCGGTAGCACAGACAATCTCCAGGTGGTATGCTTTTTCAGGATCACTGATTGAACCGGCTGCCAGAAAAGTCCCCCGCAAAAATGCTCTTTTGCAACAGTCTTTCTGAACCACCAGATGATTCATCGTCGAAAGGTCATCTGTTATTTCAAACTCCGGCGTAACAAACTTAGTTGCCTGAAGTATGCGAACAGTATCCTCATGAGAATTTACAGCAACACGATATACGGATGCCCTTTTTAAATATGTATTCTTCCGGATACGTATGTCTGCTTCTATCTTAAATGTTTTTTTCAATAATGTAAAGTATTTTCTTGCCACAGACACATTTTCTGTATGCACTATGATCTGATATTTGTCATCAGCCGATATACAGACCTGTCCACAAACACTCAAAATAGCTGCCAGTTCCGCAATCTGGCAATGTCTTGCCTCCGGAATACAACGGGAAAGTTCTTCTTTTACTTCACTGGAAAAGGACATAACCGCTACCTCGTTTCATCCATGTTTTTACGGACAGCATCTTTGCCAATGTCCCGGTGTTCAATCCTCACACCATACTCTTCTGTTCCCTGCAGTCTCTGATAAAGTGCATTGGCAAGCGTAACGGAACGATGTTTTCCACCTGTACAACCCACACTGATTACCAGCTGATTCTTCCCCTCCTGTATATAATTCGGAATAAGAAACCTTACCATATCTTCCAGTTTATCCAGAAAAATTCTGGAAGTTTCAAAGCTCATCACATAATCACGCACCGGTGCATCATTCCCGCTCAAAGGACGAAGCCCTTCCACATAATAAGGATTGGGAAGGAAACGCACATCAAAGACCAGATCAGAATCCGAGGGAATCCCATACTTGAATCCGAAAGAAAGCACTGTAATAATCAAGCTTCTGAAATCTTCATCTCTGACAAAGATATCATCCAGTTCTTTTTTTAATTCCCTTGTCAGCAACTGACTGGTATCAAGAATGTAATCTGCCTCTTTTCTCAGAAATTCTACTTTCTTCCGTTCTTCCTGAATTCCTTTTTCCACCCGTTCCTTCCCTGCCAGAGGATGTGTTCTCCTGGTTTCTTTATAACGTTTTACCAGCACATCATCATTAGCATCCAGAAAAAGGATCTCATATTTTACTCCACTGATGCTGAGTCCTTCCAGAACATCTGTCAATCCCTCCATTGCACTGCCGCTGCGGATATCCACTCCCAGTGCTACTTTATGGATATTGCCGGAATTTCCTTCCGTAATGAATCTGACAAACTTATCCAGAAGAGGGATTGGCAGATTATCTACACAAAAATAGCCTGCATCTTCCAGCATTTTCAGAGCTGTACTTTTCCCTGCACCGGACATGCCGGTAACAATCACAAATCTCATCTTTTCACCATCCCGTTTTTATCATACCTTTTGATGCCAAAACCATTATGACATCTCTGTAAAATCACCAAGAAATTTTATTTCTGGTTCCAGCTTAACTTTAAATTTGTTCCATATGATATTCTGTACATCATGAATTAATTGTACTACATCCGACGTTGTCGCATCCCCGGTATTGATAACAAAACCACAATGCTTCTCAGAGACCTGCGCTCCCCCGACACGGTAGCCGCGAAGTCCTGCATCTTCGATTAATTTTCCTGCAAAATATCCCTCCGGACGCTTAAAGGTGCTTCCCGCACTGGGATATTCCAGTGGTTGTTTAGTCACACGCTGCACCTTCAGTTCTTCCATCCTGTTTCTGATGGTATCCCGGTCACCGACCTGCAGTTGAAGAACAACATCAAGAACAATGTATCCTCTCTCTTTGATGATACTGGTACGATATCCAAGATTCAGTTCTTCGGCTTTCAACACTTTCTGTTCCCCTTCATCAGTCATTACTGTTACAGACACTAATATATCTTTCATCTCACCGCCGTACGCTCCGGCATTCATCACTGCTGCACCACCCAAAGTTCCCGGTATCCCTGATGCAAACTCCATACCGGTCAGACCTTCCTCCATTGCCTTTTTAGAAACTGTAGAAAGCAGTGCCCCTGCTTGTGCATAAATTCTTGTTCCATCAACTGTAACCTGATTCATATTTTTGTAAATCTGTATCACAACTCCGTGATAACCCTCGTCACTGACCAAAAGATTACTGCCATTGCCCAAAATAAACCAGGAAATTTCTTTTTCCCTGCAGATATCTATAATTTCCTTAATCTGCGCAGAATCTGACGGACTCAGAAAATAATCAGCCGGACCACCCAGACGAAATGTAGTATGTTTCTTCATTGGCTCATCCACCAGGATTCTTTCCTGATCCAATATCATTTCAAATTTATTTTTCATATTTTCTTTCACAGTTCTTACCCCTGTTCTATATTCAATACTTATGTATATTAGCATATTATACGTAACTATTCAGCAGTCACTATCCTGCAAGGTGTTTTTGCACATATTGTGCCAAAATTCCATTGATGCAGGCAATCTGCAATAGATTTTTGCTCGTAACTGTGAAGCTGCTGAATAGTTACTATTATACTATAGTCAACGGTAAGCATGCAAGTATTCCCGAATTAATTTCCTATTTCCTCATTTTTTCATCTTCGGCTGAAAAATCAAACTAAACAGATATCCAAAAATCAGTGCCGCACTGATACCGGCGGCACTGGCTTTCAGTCCGCCGGTAAACAACCCAAGGACTCCCATCTGATCAATCGCTTCTTTTACCCCCTGATACAGCAGATGTCCAAAACCTATCAAAGGGACTGTCACACCCGCATGTGCATACTCTACCAATGGTTCAAAAATACCCAGTGCACTGAGCACACTGCCGCTGCATACAAGAAGCACCATAATTCTTCCCGGCATCAGTTTCGTTTTATCCAGTAGGATCTGTACCAGTGCACAGATCAGCCCTCCTACCCAAAATGCATTAATATATTCCATCATCTCTATCCCTCTTCCCGCTCCAGAACCACTGCCTGGGCAATTCCCGGAACACTGTTTCCTTCATAATAGCTGACTTTCGACATCAAAGCACCTGTTGGAACAAAAAGTACTCTTTTCCAGTCTCCACAGGCAATCTTGGGAATAATATAGGAAGCAAGTACCACTGCAGAACATCCACACCCGCTTCCTCCGGCGTGGGTATCCTGCATTTCCCTGTCAAAAATCATTATCCCACAATCATCATGTTGTTTGTGTATTCGGTATCCTTCTGTCTCAAGCAAATCCAGAAGAATCTGCTGACCCACATATCCCAGATCTCCCGTAATAATGCGATCGTAATCTTCAGGTTTACGTCCGAAGTCCTCCAGATTCTGTCGAATGGTTCCACTGGCTGCCGGAGCCATACAGGCTCCCATATTTTGCGAATCTTTCATTCCATAATCAGTGACAATTCCCGTTGTAACGCCTGTAATCTTTACACGACTTTTCTGTGTATCTACCACACAGGCACCACTTCCTGTCACTGTCCAGCTGGCAGATAGAGGACGCTGATTCCCATACCCCAGCGGAAAACGGAATTCTTTTTCTGCAGTAGCAAAATGGCTGGATGTAACAGCCAGTGCTGTCGGTGCAAAGCCCCCGCATACGCTCATGGCCGCCAGAGCCAGTGATTCTCCCATCGTAGAACAGGCACCAAACAGCCCATACATCGGACGATGCAGTCCGCCAATTCCAAAAGAGGACGCAATCGATTGTGCCAGCAGGTCTCCGGCAAAGATAAGACGGATATCCTCTGCTTTCATGTGGGCTTTCTGAATAGCCAGTTCTGCTGTTCGTTTCTGCAGCACACTTTCCGCCTCTTCCCATGATTTCTGTCCGAATTTATCATCTTCTTCAATCTGGTCAAAATGGGCTCCCAGCGGTCCATCCCCCTCTTTTTTACCCACAATAGACGCATAACTTCGAATATATGCGGGGCGGACAAATACGATACTCTGTTTTCCCAATATCTGGTTTTCTTTTTTATTCTGTTCTTCCATTTCTGTGCCTCCTAACAAAAAGCATCTGTTACAGTTCAGCCGACCACTATCCCGCGAGGTGTTGACTTGCATTTGCAAGTCCCGCCGGTATTTTTATTTCATAAGAATATAGATAATACCCAGAACCCAGCTGGATAAAATTCCATATAAAATAACCGGACCTGCAATCGTAAAAATTTTACATCCGATTCCAAAAACCTGTCCTTCTTTCTGATATTCCAGTGCCGGTGCAGCAACAGAATTGGCAAATCCGGTAATCGGCACCAACGTTCCTGCGCCTCCCCATTTTGCCAGCCTGGGGTACAGATTCAGCCCCGTTGTCAGTGCGCTGAGAAAAATAAGCGTTACCGAGCACCAGGAACCGGCTGTTTTTTCATCCATTCCCATACTTCCACACCAGTGCAGGATTGCCTGACCCAACACACAAATAATCCCCCCCACCAGAAACGCTTTTACCATATTGGCAGGAAGTGAATGTGTAGGTGTGACAGCATTAACATAATCCTCATACGCTTTTTTCTGCTGTTCTGTTTTCAGTTCGTCCATTTCTACCATCCTTTCTGAAAAAAAAGTAAAGATCCCAGTGTTTTTCCGAGAGCCATCGCACAGATCATCCAGCCTGTTCCCTGTCTGATTTTCAAACGCCTTGCCATTATTGCAAATACATTTACCACTTCTCCCAGAGCAATGATCCAACTTCCCAGAAAAATACCGGAAAACAAACCCCAGACAGCCAGTCCGGGAGAACCAAACGGCAGCCTTCCGTGATAAAGGTAACACAGATTTCCCGCAATAGCCCCCAACATAGAAGCATCCTCATATAATCTAACACGATGTGCTGTTCTTGTAATTCCGGCATACCTAGGAACAATTCCCAGAGAAATGATAAAAGCTGCCGCACTGCCGGCTACCACAACACCAGAACTGATTCCGAGAATCCCCAGTATCACCTGTTCTGTCACTTCAGGATTCCTCCCTGTTCTGCATTTCCAGTACTGTCATGTCAACCTGATCTTCATAACTGCGCATCTCCACTTCCATGGGAGTAGGATCCTGGTTCAACTTCCATTTTCCGAAATGATTAAAAAATAAAATCACTCCGATTCCAATGCCGACAGAATACGTAATTTCCAGAATTGTGAAGCCATCCGAACATCTCCCGGTAAACTGCTGATAAATCTTCTGAAATAATCCGGTCACATCCACATCTGTCTGAAATGTCATAATCGAAAACATAGTTCCAAAAAACACAATCATACAAATGCCTGCTGTCTTGCACCATTCCTGTAATGTTTCTCTTTTTTCCGGTTTCGCGTATGTCAGAATAAATTCCGGTTCACCCACAGGAATCACTTCAAGGTTTGGTTCTTCCCTCTGTACGGCTCTGATCAATTCCAGTACCGTTCCTGCATATCTTCCGTATTTTCCTCTGGTAAGCTGTCTGACAGGAATCACCTTACACCGGTTGAGAACAGAAGGATTACCACAGGATAAATCCGCAATATCCTGCAGATAAATCCTTTCCTTTGTAACTTTTACATTTTTATCTGTCTGTATATACAATACATCGTTCACACAACTGCCTCCATCCATTCCCTTTCTACCAACATTCCCCTGTTAAAATCTTCCGTTTCTTCATCTTTCCAGCAATACCAGAAAATAAGTCCTATTGTCAGAAAAGCCAGAAACAAACACAAGCATTTTTTCCAAATCATATCATCGCTCCTTCTATGAACAGTATTTGCATTTTTTTAAAAAACATACATAAACGGGAGGAACAATCCTGCCCCTCCCTTTAAGCAACAATTTACAATTTTCCTCTCATTTCTCTTATGATTTTCTTCTCCATCCGCGAAACCTGTACCTGGGAGATACCCATCTCATCAGCGATAGCTGCCTGTGTTTTATCCATAAAATATCTCTGATAAATCAATTCTCTTTCTTTTCCGTCCAGCCCTCCCAGCAATTCTTCCAGAAACAGGCGGTCTACTACATGTTCGCTCTGATTCTCATTTTCCTCCAGTTTATCAATCAATGTGATTTCATTCCCTTCTCCCTGATAAATCATCTGCTGCAGAGATTCCACCGGAACCCCGGCTTCCAGTGCCATCATCAGTTCCTCCACGGGTACATTTAATTCTTCAGCAATTTCTGCAGCTGTTGGTTCCCTCCCTCTTGATTTTTCCATTTTTTCTCTGATTCCATACGCTTTTATTGCAATCTCCTTCAAGGTTCTGCTTACTTTCAACATACCGTCATCCCGCAGAAAACGTTTGATTTCTCCTGCTATCATAGGAACAGCATACGTTGAAAACTGCACCTGATACGTCAGATCAAACTTATCCACAGCTTTAATCAGACCAATGCTTCCAATCTGAAACAAATCCTCCAGATCAACACCGCGATTCCGGTATCGTGCCGCAACACTTCGGACCAGTCCCATATTTTCCTCAATCAACGTATCCCTCGCTTCTTTATCCCCTTCGTGTGCTTTTTTCAGTAACGCAAGGGTATGCTCCATAAAATCTCCTTCCGGTTCAGATAAACGGCGGCTGAGGATTGCCTATTTTTTTCTGCATCCGCACAATGGTGCCTTTTCCCACATCCGATTCCACTTCCACCTGGTCCATAAAAGCCTCCATAAAGGCAAATCCCATACCGGAACGCTCCAGTTCCGGCCGGGTAGTAAACATGGGTTCCATGGCTTTGGCAATGTCCGGTATTCCTTTTCCTTCATCCTTGACAGCCACATAGAGTATCCTGTTTTCTGTCCGGCATGTAATCGTTATTTTCTTAACCTGGTTGTCATATCCATGAATAATTGCATTCGTAATAGCCTCTGATATAGCTGTTTTAATATCAGCTACTTCCTCCAATGTCGGATTCAGCTGTGTGCAAAATGCCGCTACTGCCACCCTGGCAAACCCTTCATTGCAGGAGCGGCTGTCAAAGATAATTGTCATTTCATTATTCTGTTCCATTCTCTTTCCCCCTATTCCCCATAATTCCACAAACGTTCTCTTTCAATTCTAATCACCTTAGTAATCCCTGCCAGTTGCAGAATCCTGTAAATTCTATCACTGACATGAGTAGCTGTTACACTTCCCCCCAAAAGTTTCACATTTTGATATCTTCCCATGATTACTCCGATTCCTGAACTGTCCATAAATTCTGTATTACGAAAATCAAATTCGATATGATTGACATTCTCTTCCACCAGAAGTCTGTCTGACTCCTGCCGGATTACTTCCGCAGTGTGATGATCCAGTTCCTGCGGCATACGGATAATCAAAGACTTTTTTTTAATCTGAAATTGTTCCATCTCAATACCCCTCCTGTTTCCCTTTTTACATTCAAGTACGTCTCAGCGTGCATCCCCTGGGGAGGGTTTTTCGTATGATAGAAAAAACCTCTGAATCAGGCAGATGCATTACACATATCCCCAATTCAGAGGTTTTTCTATTACTGTTCATTTCCTGGATTGTTTACATTTCCTGTGTCACCGGTATCCGACCCGGACGCTTCCATCTGCTGCTGCAGACTGTCAATGTAATTCTGAGCACTTCGTGCACGTTTCCCAGGAAATTGATCTACAATTTTCTGGAATATTTCCACTGCTTTTTCATATTGTTCATTATATCGGTAAGAATGGGCCAGTAGATTCAGCAGCTCATAATTCGTACCATCCATCTCCATGGCCTGAGTGAAGTAGTCAATCGCCGTTGCATAATCCTTTGCATAAAATGCAACTTCACCCTGTGTCTTCAGATTCTTCATCATCGTATTCTTAATATTGGCATAAATGGAATCATAGATTTCTTTAGCATCCACGGACAGAAGGTCCGGCTGCACATTCTGCAGAACATTTCCCGCAGAAGTATAATTCCCCGCCTGATAAGCAGAATATGCTTTGATCAGATTCTCATAGGTTGTCACCTGGGTATTGGCCTGTTCAATCTGCGCCTGGGCAGAAGAGACAGTCTCCTGTGATTTCTCAATCTGTTCTTTTAATTTGTTCATCTCTGCTGTCTGACTGGCCATGGTATTGCTATAACTTACAACTTTCTCATTTGCTTCTCTGTTAATTTTCTGTGTATTGGCCGGCACAAGTAAAAACCATACCAACAATGCACCGACCAGAAAACCAAATCCCAGATTCAGCAAAGTAGCAATCATTGAGCTTTCCCTGAAAGCAGGGGGCTGTATCACCAGTTCATTATCAGCAACATAAGCAATGGACTGCCCTCTCTCCGGCCTGACCTTCTCTCTTGCACCAAATCCCCATCGTCGCGGCTCCAGACTGGTCATGGTACCCGTCTGTTCATCTACCTCTTTCAGAAAACGAAGAGTCGTTGAATTCGTCTTATCAATCCTGGCCGCTTTTTTCAGGATTTTTCTTGCTTTTTCGTACTCTTCCTGTTTCAAATAGATCAAAGCCAGCAAATGATACCCTTTGATCAGCTTCGGATTCTGACTCAAAATCTTTTTCAGCTGAATCACGGCCACATCTTCACTGCCGCTCCGACAACACTTTAAGCTATCATTATACTTTTTAATTGTCTGGTTGATCACATCCAGTTTATTGGCGTTCTGCTGCAGACGGTCGATATATTCGGATGCCACATTGTTTTCAGGCATAATATTCTTACTGATGACCCATTCACTTAATGCAGCAACCGCTTCTCCTGTTTCAAAATATACAAGTCCCAGGAGATTTCTGGCCTGTATATTTAATTTATTAAATTTAAGACTCCTCTTAAGCAGATCAATCGCACCGGACAAATCCCTTATCTCAGCCTTTTCCAATCCTCGATTATAATACAGATTGGACAGCTGCCACACTTTCTTCTGTACTTCCACATTAAATCCACAGTTGGGACAATAGTGAGAAGATGTCAGCAGCGCACCGCAATTCATACAGTTCATTCTTTTCCCCTTATTCTTTTCGTTTTTGTCCTTCTGTTGTCATCATTTCTTTTAGAATATCCACAATATCTGTCAGGTCACGGGTGTAAATCGCATTCTCCACCTCATCCACATCCAGACATGGTTTAAATTTCTTCAGTTCTTCTTCATAATTAATCATATTATCTCTCCTCAATGAAACGTATGCGTTTCTGAAATTTTAAGGATGCTTCTTCTGAGCAAGATAGCCTTTGATTTCTCCCACCAGATACAGAGAACCGACGCAAAACAGCATACCATCTTCTTTCAGACTGCATGCTCTGTCAAAAGCCTTTCCCACATCTGCCTGTGCCTCCACCACCGGACACCCGTTCTCACGGAACAACTGTGCCAGATCCTCTGCGGGCACCACCCGGCTGCCCCAGATCTGTGTAGCCACGACTGCATGAGGCCGAATCTTTTCACTGACCGTGCGGATCATCTCCCGATAATCCTTATCTGCCACTGCTGAAAACAGCAACGTGATTTTGTTATCTTTTGCGAAATGGCAGGCAGTCTCCACAAAACGGGCTACACCGTCAGCATTGTGTGCTCCATCCACGATAACACCGGGCAAAATAGTCTCCATTCTGCCCTCCCAGTGAGTATTGGCAATTCCCTCGATCAGTTTTTCCATCGGTATCCCATGTTCTTCCTGCAGCTGTTCCATGGTAAAAAATGCAAGAGAAGCATTCATCATCTGATACGCTGCAATATAGGGAATCGACAGGCTGACAGTCTTATCATACTGACAACGGAAAGAAAAATCAATGCCCTGCCGGGTATTTTTCACCATCTCGTACATCTCATCCGTCAAGGCAAAGGATGGAGAACCCAGCTTTTCTGCCCGTTTTCGGATTACTTCTGCCGCTTCAGTATTCTTGCCATCGTAAATTACCGGCACTCCCGGCTTAATGATTCCCGCCTTTTCTCCTGCAATCTCTGCGATAGTATTTCCCAGATATTCCACATGGTCTTTACTGATTGATGTAATAATACATGCCAGAGGACGATCCACTGTATTCGTGGCATCCAATCTTCCTCCCAATCCTGTCTCCAGTACAACATAATCCACCTGTTTTTTCCGGAAAATAACCATACACATCAAAAACAGTGTCTCAAAATAACTGGGATGATCCAGACCATCCTGCTGTGCCTGCAGAATAATCTCTCTTACCGCCTCAAAAGCCTTAATAAACTCTTCATCGGTCACCATCACACCATCAATTTTGAACCGCTCATTAATCTTCACCAAGTGCGGTGAAGTAAACAATCCCACATGATAGCCTCCATTTCGAAGCATGGAGTCCAGATAAGCACATACACTTCCCTTACCATTGGTTCCGGCAACATGGATGACCTTCATAGTATTCTGAGGATTTCCCAGTCTTTTTAACAGTTCTTTCGTATGGTCCAGAGGATTCTTGGACGTAAACTTTGGTATTTCTTCGATATAATCAACGATTTCTTTATAATTCAAAACTTCCACCACTTTTATCTCATGTATTTGCACCTGATATATCGGTACTTTTACATTATATAATAGTGGTGGAAGTTGTCCAGTCCTAAACGTATGTTTTTTCTTTACTTTTTACGGGAAAATATGCAATTATTCTCGATTCTTCTCTTCTTTCTGCTGCTCGTACGATTCCGGTTTCTTATCCGGTTCCTGTCCTTGGGCCATATCATTTGTCTCCTCAGGTTCCGGTGTAGAAGCAGGTTCCGGTGTCACTTCCGGTTCCGGGATGTGGTAAATCGTAGTTCCTGTACGAGAAAGCACTTTCTTTGTAGAACTGTTGCTCTGCGTGGCAACAGCAATCTCATCTCCATCATTCAGTTCCACATTCTGTGCCAGAAGAAGTCCGGGATTAAGATAAGTGGTTTCTTTCAGCTCGTTATTTACTTCCAATCTGCTGGATGCAGTGAAATTTTCTCCATAAACGTAATAACTGTTCAGTCCTGCCGGTGCAATGGATTCAAACACAGCCGGATTGGTTCCAAGTTGTATTTTCGTAGCCGAAAAAGGATTTTCCCCACCGTACACATAGCGCTTTCCATAAAGGATATCATACTGAAGAGCCTGCAGATCCAGCTGATAATTTCTGCTTCCTTTTCTGGTCTGATGGTAATTGAAAACTGTACCCTCGTGGATTCCCAGACGATTGAAGACTTCCGCCGCCATCTGATAAGCAGCCAGATTCTTGTCTTTCTTTTTCATCTCAAAATTACTCCACATCACATATTTTGTCTGGAACAGATATCGGTTCTTCATATCCTCCACTTTCAGATCCATGGTTGGAAGATGATCGCCATACATTACCAGTACCACACGCTCATCATATTCTGCCAGACGATCCGTCAGTTCTTTGACAAACTGATCCATCTCGTAAAGCTGATTCACATAATACTCCCAGGCATAATTTTTCTCCTGCGATTCAGCTCCACTCACCTGAATCACCGGATCTGTCAGTACCGGCTCTTCCGGGTAATCCCCATGTCCCTGAACAGAAATCGTATACACATAATCCGGACCCTCCGTGGACTCCATCGCCTTCACAATCTCATCTGTCAGAATATGGTCTTTCACCCATCCCATCTCGGTAGTGTCGCTGATATCAGGCATGTACTCCTCAGAAGTAAAGGTATCAAATCCCAATCTGGCAAATACCGTCCTTCTTCCATAAAAATTTGCCTCATTATTATGAATCGCATGGGTTCCATACCCCAGTTCTTTCAGAACATAAGCAGCACTTTCACAGGTTTCCTCTTTCAGAATGGATTTGTACGGATACTCTCCCGCTCCAAAATATCGAAGACTCATTCCTGTAATAGATTCAAATTCCGTATTGGCAGTTCCTGCTCCTACCGCCGGTACTTTATAGTATCCGGATGAATATTCCTCCATCAACTTGCGGAAATTGGGAATCGGATCCTCTGAAAACTCCAGAAAATTCACCTCGGTCGGATCAATAAATGTTTCCAGCTGCAGGAAAATAATATTTACATCCAGGTTTTTCTCCTTGGTATCCTTAATTTCTCCTTCACTTTCCACAATCTCATTCATCAGCTCTTCTGAATATCCGGTGGGTTCATTGATCCCCGTATCGAAAATCGTGGTAGCCAGGCAGTAAGGATAACCGTAATCCTGATAAGCATAGGCAATATTGCCAAAATAATTGGACAATACACGTTTTTCCAGAGCCAGTCTGGTGGTGCCGGCAAACGCCAGCACACCCACAATGATCAGCGGAATATTTATCCAATAACGGATTTTTCCCTGATATTTCCATCCTTTTCGATACAGACAAATCAGCCCCAGAATCAGAAAAGCAAATGCAATCAACACCACAACCACCATCACCGGTGACAGATACTTATTCATGATTTTAATCGCATCGGTAATCAATTTCAAATCCGGCCCGGTAAATGGAGTAACACGGTTCATCAGGAGAAATCCATTGATACAGCCCAGAATAAACCAGAAAAGTCCCACAATCATACGTGCCAGGATTCTGCTGCGAAATAGATATACGACCAGACTGGTGGTAAAAATCAAATAGGCATTATACAGGAAAATCAATGGACTCCCTGTCATATACTGCCATGATTCTATAAAAGAATGCCTGCATATGGCTTCTATCACAAAATAGAGTACACAGCAGCCCAAAAACTGCAATGGTACAGACAACAAGTTACAAATCCGAATCACCAGCTTACGGTCGGGTTTTTTCAGACTGAATTTTTTCATTCTGCTCTCCAGCTCCTATTCTAGCGCAACTGCTGCAATCTTTCTTTTACCTGTTCCATCATCTGTGTGTATTTTTCCAGTTTTCCTTTTTCCTCATCAATTTTAGCCTGTGGTGCTTTGCTGATAAAACGCTGATTTCCCAGCATGCCATTGACACGGGCAAGCTCTTTCTCCAGTCTGGCTTCCTCTTTTTCCAGACGCTGGATTTCTTTTTCAATATCAACCAGTTCCGCAAACGGAATATAAATCACTGCCTGATGAATCACTGCAGATACAGCATCCTCTGCAATTCCGTTCTTGTCTTCCTGCACCAGTACCTCGCTGGCATAGGCCAGAGTTGAGAAGAATACTTTTCCCTTCTCAAAGGTTTCCCTTACGGACGCATCCTCGGATACTACATATACGGTTGCCTTTTTGCTTGGAGGTACATTCATCTCTGTTCTCACACCACGGATACTTCTGACTGCCGACTTAATCAGTTCAACATCTTTTTCTTCTTTTTCAAAGTTCCATTCTTCTTTCCATTCCGGCCAGGAAGCAATCATGATGGATTCTTCTTCCGGATTCAGTGTACAGTAAATCTCCTCTGTAACAAACGGCATAAATGGATGAAGCAGTTTCAGAGCTCCGCCAAGAACAGTTTTCAAAGTCCAGAGAGCTGCCGCTTTGGTGGTATCTTCGTCATTGTACAGACGCGGTTTTACCATCTCGATGTACCAGTCACAGAATTCCTCCCAGATAAAATCATACACTTTCTGTACTGCGATACCCATCTCGTATTTTTCCATGTTATCTGTCACCTCTTTGGCAACCGTATTGAACATGGAAAGAATCCATTTGTCCGCATCTGTCATCTCTGCTGCCGGCATCTGTACCGGAACTTCCGCTTTCTCCAGATTCATCATAATGAAACGGGAAGCATTCCATACTTTATTGGCAAAGTTTCTGCTGGCCTCTACTCTCTCCCAGTAGAAACGCATATCATTACCCGGTGCATTTCCGGTGATCAGAGTCAGACGCAGTGCATCTGCTCCGTATTTGTCAATAACTTCCAGAGGATCGATACCATTTCCCAGAGACTTACTCATTTTTCTTCCCAGTGAATCACGAACCAGACCATGGAACAATACAGTATGGAACGGTGCTTTTCCTGTCTGCTCATAACCAGAGAAAATCATACGGATTACCCAGAAGAAAATAATGTCATATCCTGTTACCAGTACATCGGTAGGATAGAAATAATCCATCTCTTCTGTTTTTTCCGGCCAGCCCAGTGTGGAGAATGGCCACAGTGCTGAGGAAAACCAGGTATCCAGAGTATCCTCATCCTGATGGAAATGTGTATGTCCGCATTTTGGACATACTGTCGGCATTTCTTTTGCCACTACAGTCTCTCCGCATTCATCACAATAATAAGCCGGAATCCGGTGGCCCCACCACAGCTGGCGGGAAATACACCAGTCACGAATATTGTCGGTCCAGTTGAAATATGTCTTTTCCATACGTTTTGGAAGGAGCTGAATCTCACCGTTCTTGATACCTTCTACTGCCGGTTTGATCAGTTCATCCATTTTTACAAACCACTGCTGTTTGATCATCGGTTCTACAGTCGTACCACAGCGGTCATGGGTTCCTACATTATGAGAATGAGGAACAACTTTTACAAGAAGTCCTGCTTCTTCCAGATCTTTTACCAGTGCTTTCCTGCACTCATAGCGATCCATACCTTCATATTTTCCTGCCAGACGATTCATGGTAGCATCGTCATTGATAACGACTACTTCTTCCAGATTATGGCGTTTTCCAACTTCAAAGTCGTTCGGGTCATGAGCCGGTGTAATCTTTACACAGCCGGTTCCAAATTCCCGGTCAACGTATGCATCTGCAATAACCGGAATCTCCCGGTCAGTCATAGGCAGCTTCAGCATTTTTCCGATAATATCCTGATATCTTTCATCTTCCGGATTTACCGCAACAGCTGTATCACCAAATAATGTTTCCGGTCTTGTGGTAGCGATCTCTACAAATCGTCCTTCCTCACCTACTACCGGATAATTGATGTGCCAGAAAAATCCATCCTGTTCTTCATGCTCAACTTCCGCATCAGAAATGGATGTCTGACAAACCGGACACCAGTTGACAATTCTGGAACCCTTATAGATCAGTCCTTTTTCATATAATTTGATAAATACTTCCTGAACAGCGTTGGAGCATCCCTCATCCATAGTGAAACGTTCTCTCTCCCAGTCTGCGGAAGCTCCCAGCTTTTTCAGCTGATTGATAATCTTTCCACCGTACTCTTCCTTCCATGCCCACGCATGCTCCAGAAACTCTTCCCGGGTCAGATCTGCCTTATCGATTCCCTGCTCTTTTAATTTCTCAATAACCTTTACCTCTGTAGCAATTGCCGCATGGTCAGTTCCCGGCTGCCACAGTGCCTCATAACCCTGCATTCTCTTGAAACGGATCAGAATATCCTGCATGGTTTCATCCAGTGCATGTCCCATATGCAACTGACCAGTTACGTTCGGCGGGGGCATAACAATCGTAAATGGTTTCTTATCTTTGTTAACCTGTGCATGAAAATAACCGTTATCCAGCCATTTCTGATATAAACGGTCTTCCAGACCCTTCGGGTCATAAGTCTTAGCCAATTCTTTGCTCATGATTTCCTCCTTAAACTGAAAAAGAATCTCGCCACGAGGCTTTTTATGTTATAGGAAAGTCAGAGGACTTTCTATAATATAAAAAGCCCTCCACGTATCTCCACGTGAAGGGCGAATGTCTCGCGTTACCACCTTACTTATATGAAATCAGCCACTTCGCCTCTTTCATACATCTCCATCATCCTGTAACGGGGATGAATCGTGAAAACTTACTTTTGCGTAACCTGCTGTTCAGTTCCCCGGTTCCAAAGCTACCTTCCACATATACGTTCCGCGGATACCTTTCAGCCGGTGAGCATCCTTCTCTTTCGGGGTAGTATGTGTACTCCTCTTTGTCACAACCTTTTGCTTTTCAGCTTGTAATAAATATAGTAGGCTTTTTTTTATTTGTCAAGGAATTTTTTATCTCAGCGCCTTACTTTCATTGAGCACCAGTGTACTGTAAAGGAACAGCACATCACAATCTGTAAAATTCACATAGTCTCCCAAAAGTGTCGGAGCTATGTACCGGGTATCCACAAGAGTGATTTTCGAATATCCTTCAACCAGCCAGGGGACCAGGGAAGAACCAAAAGAATCGCGGAAAACAACCAGTTCCCTTTCATTATCAGCAAGGGGATTTTCAATCGTCTGCACCGCCGAAGCCCCGGACAGAAAGAATTCATAAGGATCTTTACTCTGAAGTTTTTCAAAATCGTAAATACCACCCGTAAGGTCTGTCTCCGCATTATACACCACAGCACCAGAAATACTGTCCCCGGTCACATATTGAATCCTGTCCGGCTTCAGCGGCAGTGCTGACTGTCCGTAATAAACACCGTAAAAATCAATTCCAGCGTCATTGACAGTATAGGATCCTGTAAGCTCAACTTCCAGAGAAGCAGCCAGTTTTTTTGCCACTGGAAGAATCTTCTCCTGCCGCCAGTGTGTATCTGTACAATAGTAATCGTCCACAGAAAGGGTGTCCGTAATATTACAATACTCTGCAAAGGGCATATTTTCTGTCAAAAGCTCTTCCATCCGCTGATAATCCATGGTCGGATAACCATTCTCTTTACCGAGAAAATATCCCTTATCAGGAACGATAGAAACAATGATTTTGTTGACCTCATCAGCCAGATACTCCTCATATATTTTTTCGAATTTACCAGCCGCATCCAGAACAGAATTCTCATTCAGCGGATACACCAGCTTTGCGGCAATACCATCTTCCACATATATTCCGTTGTTATCCTTCAACCGAAACAAATCATACTGTGCAAAAGCTTTCACCCTTCGAAAACTGTCCCGGAGAGGAAATTGATCAAGAGAATAATTCTCAAAATCATTCATAAACTTCCCACTCTGAATCATTTTCATCGAAAATTCCGGAAACTTGGCAAGTTTTCTTCGTTCGCTTTCGGAAAACTCCTTCTGCGGAGTAAAAAGACAACCCATCGAAAGAACCATCATCAGTGTTGAAATAACACCGACCACATAGATACTGTAACTTTTTTTATTCAAAACTTTCCACCTCCTTAAAACCTGAAATAAAGAAATGGATTAAAAGAGCCATCCACAAGGTATGCAGTAACAAGGATGATAATCCCACAAAGTACCAGAGGATATAGAGCAGCAAATACTTTCTCCATTTTCCCACTTCGCAGTTTTTCAGATATTCTTTTCAAAAACGGGGTAGCCCCAAAGATTCCTATAACAAATATCACTGCGTAGCTTCTGACATAATATATCGTCTCCCCGGTAACAAAGGGAAAACCGCCCGCACCAAACATCGCCGCAAGATCCGACACTGCTGAACCCATACCTTCTGCATTAAAAATCACAAAACCTGTAACCACAAAAAACATCACATAAATATATCTCACAATGGCAGGCAGATGTTCAAGCATCTTTTTTAAAAACAGTTTCTCGGTAATGAGAAGTACAGCATACATAAGCCCCCAGACGATAAACTGCCAGTCCGCACCATGCCAGAATCCCGTCAGCATCCAGACAACAAAGATATTAAAAAACCAGCGTAATTTTGCCACACGATTTCCTCCCAGGGTGATATATACATAATCCCGGAACCAGGATCCCAAAGACATATGCCACCGCCGCCAAAACTCAGTTATACTTTTTGAGATATACGGGTAATTAAAGTTCTCCGGAAAATGAAAACCCAAAATACGTCCCAGACCGATTGCCATGTCAGAGTAACCGGAAAAATCAAAATAAATCTGAAGCGTAAACGCAATCGCATAGACCCAGTAAAAAAGAACAGATTTTTCTCCTGAAGCTCTGAAAATGGAACATAACTGGCCGAAAGAGTTGGAAATAAGTACTTTTTTCCCAAGCCCCACAACAAATCGTTCCACACCCTCTGCGGCTGCTTCAAAGCTGTGCTTCCTGGCGGTCAGTTCTCTATCAATATCTGTATAGCGGACAATCGGTCCTGCTATAAGCTGAGGAAATAGAGCGACATATGTTCCATAGTCAACCATATTTCTTCTGGCCCGGACATTTCCCCGATAAACATCAATCACATAACTCAGAATCTGGAACGTATAGAAACTAATACCTATGGGCAGAGCAAGTCTAAGCAACGGTACCGAAAGTCCCGCCGCCGTGTTCAAATTCAAGATAAAAAAATCAGCATATTTAAAATATCCCAAAACCCCCACATGTATGATAATAGCAGCAGCCAAAAGGAACCCTCCTGCTCTCCTGTCCCGATATTTTTCTATCAGCAGCCCGAATACATAACTGGTTACAATGGAAAACATCATCAGAAAAACATACTCTGGTTCGCCCCAGGCATAGAACAACAGACTGAATATCAGCAGCACAGCATTTTTCCATTGAACCGGCACGATAAAATAACAGACCATCACCGCAGGAAGAAAATAAAAAAGAAACGGTACGCTTGAAAAAAGCATTTTTCTCCTTCCCCCACCAGTCGTGGGATTACAAAATTTTATAGTCAAAACGGGCGACAGTACAGCCGCCCGTTTCTCTATCATCGTTTTTACTTGTCAAGAACCTTATCCAGACTTCCGCCGCAGACGGTAGTAAACGCTGCTTCGATTTCATCCACCGTTACCGTATCCGCAAAAGAACTGTCAACCATGAAAAAGAGTACCAGATTACCCTTCGTCATCGCTCTCAGGTTGTCTGCCTCCACACAGATCCATTTTCTCGGATCAATACCATTCAGCATCTCCTTCGCCACCTTCTCAGACTCTGCCGCATCCTTCACTCTGACAACTGCAAGAGAATACGCCTGGGAGCCCATCATCGGTTCAGATATTGCAGCTTCCTTAACATTGGACGCATCGTCGATACCCAGATTATATTTGACCGCCTCCGCATCTTCCAGATCTACAGGCATGGTCATAAGGTTAAGACCTACCGATTTTTCTGTATACACAGCCTCAATGATTTCTTCCGGAGTTCCCTCGGGAGCGGTACTTTGTTCGCCGTCAGAATCTTTACTGCCTCCACAGCCCGCAAAGACAAAGGTGAATACAAATACTGCAAGTAATAGTGTAACAATTTTTTTCATGTTCATATTTTCCTTTCTTTTGTGGGGTTCAATGCAAACATGACCTTTTGACCCTTGTATTATCATATGGATTGTACCATAGGATATTCCCCTCAGCAACCATATAATCCTTACAATATTTTCCAGACTGTTCCAAACTCCATTCGTTCTCCATCCTGATCAAATCTTCCCTCAAAAGTATCATGTGCCGTCTGTTCATTAATAAGAACTTCAAGAAAACATGTTCTCCTTATGATAACGGATAAGAACCGTCAAAAGACCTAACCATAAACTCATCAATTTTCCATTCATTATCCAAAAACTTCACGTCAAAATAACCTTTTATCTCATCAGTAACCGTATCATTGTCTATCATCGGATAATCTAAATCAGCACAAAAACTATATCTTCGTTCTGTCTCAGAATCACTTTCCGGATTTATCTCCACCTCTTCTATTGTTATGTCTGAACCAAGGTCAACCGCCAGTTTTTCCATCATCAGTGGATATCTGTTGGCAGTAACCTGTTCGATGCCTTCACTTGTAAATGCATCTTCCATAACTATATGTACGGAAGAATTTTCAGTCAGCTGCTGCATTTGATCAGTTGCCTTCTCCAATGATACATTCAGATATTCATTCACATCCCTGCAGTCTTTATTTCCTACTTTTGTCTGCCCATTCCGGAAGTCATTTTGCAATTTCTGATATAGTTTTTTAATGGTTTTATCAATTCGAATCAATTCCCGGTTCTTTTCCAGTGACTCCTGTAGCCTTGTACCTGCTTCTTCATAAATCGACTTGTATTCGGAGCGGGCTGCATCATCTGCAAATGCTTCCTGATACTGCTTCAAAATCTTCTCCAGTTCTTCATCAGAAATTTCAATCCCACCTTGCCGTGCGTACTGATAAATCTGGTATTTTTTCATCAGGGATGCCCTGGTTGACACAATGGCTTCTTCCTCTGTCATATCCTGGAACTGCATGTCTGTCTGCACACCAAGAACAAACTCATACTTTGTATCCAGTGTATCGAACCTGTCCTCCAGTCCCAGACGCAGTCTCAAAAACTCCGGTTCCGGAGAAAAATCTGACTCCGGTATAACCTCTACCTGGCTGATATAATCCTGAACAAACTCCGTATTCTTGTAAAATACTCCCTCCTCAGTTTCCATATACCATTCTCCCTCATACTGGAAAAAGTAAAAGGTATCCTGGGAATCATCCTCATAACCCAAAGTAATTGTCAGGTAATCCTCCGGGCGATGCAGATTTTCTGCTTCCTTCACATCTACCTGTTCCGCAGACTCGATATTCTCCACCAGATCTGCAAGCTTCGCATTGGGATAATCATCCGCGGAAATCCTTGTAAGATTTAACTGCAATTCATCAATCGCATCCAGTTCAGGAAGCTGAACATTTGTTTTCGAATCATGATTTGCATTATCACATCCGGAACACAGCAAATGTTTTTTCAGAATTTTAAATGGATAATCCACTAATTATACGTTTTTTATTATATCTTATCGTTTTTTCTATTACAAATGACATTCTTCTGTTCTTTAATCAGATTTTTTCGGAATCAGCATGATGATTGTAGTTTCTGGCATACATAATCAAAAATACCCTGGTATGTAAGACTCCTGACTTAGAAATCAGGATTAAGTAATTGGATTTTTTTGATATCTTTAATAATAACCTTCTTCATCCTGTGTTTTAAGTTGAACTCCTATATACAGCGAGGATCCATCAAAAAATACCTCTTTCGGTATCACAGTAACATTTTGATCCGTATCACCATATTCTGTCATCTGCGTTTCTTCACTCTCCACAGTCTGGTTTTCTTCTGTAGCTGGAACCTGTTCTTCTCTATTTAGTGTTTGCTCTTTTTCACTACTCTGTGTATTTTCTTCAAGTATCTCCGCCCTTTGGGAATAGTCCCCCGGATATATGGATTTCTGCTCTGTCTTTGCAAATATTCGTCCAATTAAAGGCAATTCTGCGGCAAAGGCCGGATTGGCAAAACAGTATATGAAAAATATAGAAAATACTGCCGCTACACTTCCCATTGTTATACCAATTCTTTTTCTGCACTGTTTTCTCCTGATTTTTTCCCTTTTTCAATCCCCTCCTGAACTGCCTGTGACAATTGTTATATCTTCACCTCTCCTGGGAACGTTCCTGTATATTAGACTTGTAAAAGAGAAAAAAGGTTACACATAGAAATAAAAATGGATGTTTATAAGAACGATCTCATAAATATCCACTTATGACTACGAACCCTTCCCATAGTCACTCCTATAATTACTTAATAGAATTCCTCTGCACTTTAAACTGATATTTGCCAGAATCGGCTTGATTGTTTATAATTGCCGGATATTGTAACACTCTACAGCATTACAATATCCATTCATAGATATGATTTTTGATAACTCAATAGATTTTACATCTTATCCAGAAACTCTTCAAGAGTCTCCGCCTTTGCTGCCAGCCTAAGCCACCTGGACAGTGTCTCCAAATTCTTTTCGTTCATAATTCTATTATGAACATCCTCTGGAATCTCTCTCAGCTCCTCCAACAATTCAAGGACAGCTTCGGCTTTTCCCTCTGCACGTTCATCTCTCAGCATTTCTTCAAAGATCATAAACCGTTCCTCCATTTCCCGGCTTCCTTTAATCCGGTGTATCGTCTCCTGAAGTTTTTCTACAAAATCATCTTCAAAATCTGATTCGCTCTCACTCAGATCTGCCTTCACGAATCTCAGGAACTTCACAAGCTCTTCGGGGACTTCCTTATCATTCTCTCCTCTGGTACTTAAGAATATGCTTTTACATCCTTCCTGCAGACACAGCCCCTTATCTTCTTCGCAGTATCTTGTGAATGTATAACGGTGTTTCTTACTTCCAAATGGATCGAAGTCACAGATAAATATCACGTATACGTCCGGCAATTCCGTATAGTCGCTGCCGCTCAGCAGAAGCTCCATGTCTATCTGTCTATGGTAATATCGGGCCCGTTTCCCCAGTTCCGGTTTCTTTGTGACCTGCATCTCCACATTATAACGGGTATTCTTTTCATCCTTTGCATAGACATCCAATCGTACCCCTTTGTATTCGGGATGATAGACAATGCTCTTTTCTTTGCTGATATCCACTCGCTCAATCGGAAATCCCAACGCGAGTTCCAGAAATCTTTTGCAGTTTTCTTCTTCTATCATAACTGCACCGAACATAAAATTGTCTTTGAGCGTAAGCTCCTTTAATTGCTTCTTTCGTCTCATACTTTTCCTCCACATGTGCAGAGGAATTCTATGGAAAGATTATAGCATGTTTTTTCTATTTCTTCTATAGTGATTTTAAAGTAATCGTAATCACATCAACCACCCAGCTACTGTAATCTGACCTGTTGCCTTTTGTACTACCTCATCCTTATGATATTATTAATTCTTCGTTACCATAAAAATATATCTTGTCAATTCTTAAGATCCAACCTGAGTATCCTGTACCAGATATAGATGAAAACGGAGAACCTCTACTCAGACCTAAAGATATTACCATCTTCAAAGAAGCAGATGGCACTTATACCATTCACGTGGATGGAACCGGTATCTACATTCCGATATCAGAATCAGAACAATGGTGACTCTGAACCCGTCCCATAGTCACCACATAGTCACCATTAGAACTTTTCACTCTCAAGCATATATAATCACAAATTCTTCAGATATTCTTCTACATTCCGATACTCAATCCTGTTTTCCAATATTGTATCTTCACCACGATATAACACACATCGTTTGCTGATGTTACCAAAACGCTTACTAGTTTGATTCAGCATTTCTTCATCAATCAAATATTTAGTCTGAGCAGGAACAATCTGATCGCTGTGTTTGATTTCATAACATTCACAGGTGTTTTCCCTGGAATCATAAATTACCATATCATATTCACCAACAGAGAATGTCAACTTGAAAACTCGTTTATTCTTTTTAGCAGATTTGTATGTTTCCAAAAGAACAATTTCTTCCATCATTCGACCACGTACTTCTTCTAAGATGCGTTCAGACACCATTGTCTTTTCCTGCTCACTTAATGACGCCAATAATTCATCCTTAGCTAAAGAATGTACAAGTGCCTGTGCCTGGCAGTAGCGCATACCTGGTTGTGTAAAGATGATATTTTCCAATGGCTCTGCACTTGGAATCATTGTTTCGTTTGGCACATCAACAATCAAATCAAGAGCTTTCAAATATTCTTTGATTTCCTCTACATGTGCGTTGGTGATGCCGATAGACCGGTCTTCTTGATTACGAATCTCAAGCATATCCATAAGACGTTTGGTTACAGCTTCTTTATCAATTCTATCTAAAATATCGCTACGGTGTTCTGGATTACGATCTCTTCTTAGCACATCTGCTGCAGAACCCAAATCATGTGATTTGAATTTGTTGATTAAGATTCTAATCAAAAAGCGATGATTCATATCTTCAATAATTCGATTAATCGCACCAGTTAATTCGCCTGCTTCATATAGCGATTGCAAATGTCTGAAATACTCTCCGTCCTGGCAACAGCTTAAAGAATGCTGAATATTTTTGCAAATAGCTGTATCAATGTATCTTCGAGTAGATTCATCATCCCGGAAAGAAGCATCTTCTGCATTTACATCCTTATCATCGAAATCCAATTCACCGGCACGTAGAGTACCACCATAACGTATATATTCATCAATGCTGTCAATTCCAAGTAAACGGCTGTGCTCTCTAAATGGAATAAATGTCGTGTGAATGGTAACTGCACGATCATATAATTCCTGATGAAGTGCAAACCAGAATCCAAGAGAATCCGTTCCGGATAAAACGATTTTCATTCCCTGCGCAGCATAGATATCTGAAAATAATGCAGCAGAATCAATGAAATCTTCCATCAAAGTCACTTCATCAATAAAGACATTTTCATAGCCGAGCTCCAGTAATTTTTCCAGGTCACGATTCATTTCAGCCATAGTGTCGGTTCCTTTGGCTTTGATGTAAGCGGTTTTTGAAGCTTGTTCTGGTGTCATTTTTAAAACAGCTTGACGAAGCATTGTTGTTTTGCCAGTTCTACGCAAACCGAAAACAAGACATACTCGATCCGTTGCAGCGCTGTTCAAATATTTTTGCAGTTGCTTAAAACAGTCACGCTCCTTCCAATTTCGTACGCCTTTTGTCATGGCTAAAAGTCGATTACCAATAACAACTGATGTTTCAAATTTTGTCGGTGCTGGTGTATCAACAACCTCAAGCTTTTTTAATTCGCATAATTCTTCTTGCAATTGTTTCCTACGTTCTACTTCAGCAAAAATTGTTTTTCTTTCGCCCTTTTTAATATATTTACTTTTGCTTTTTCCGTTCTCTGTCCATTGTAAATAAGGTTGCTCTTTGCCATTTATTTTTTTGATATTAATAGAACCTTGTGGCAGAATAGCAATTTCATTTTCTAATTCCTTAATTCGCTTGCTAATATCCATTTGCTCACCTCATTTAATATAACCCATTATAACCCATTTTATAAAATATATCAATGGGTTATAATGGGTTATATTAAGGAGTTAAATCTATTAACACGTCCCATGGTCACTTTGTTTCCAACCAGTTCCAGAACTTATACATGATTCCTCCCCAAAGGAAAAACAGCACGATCAATACCCACATGGGTGTTTCAGACTGATATGCATTTCCATTGACATATTTCTGGAATTCAGGAATGTCTGCATAGTAGTAAGCTCCTGCTCCAAAGTCAAGGCTGCTGCTCAGCCCCATCTGATGGGTCATAATATATAGTGCCAGTGCCACGGTTCCCACGGCAATCACTGCACTAATCACTGTCAGCGGTCTGATTTTATGTTTTTTGGATGCCTGTTTCATTTCAATCACCTTTCTTTACGCCAGTGTCGGCAGCGGGAAGAATTTTCCTGACAAAAGCAGGTAAACGGCAAGGAATGTCAGTACAATATTGAACAGCTGACCCACCACATACAGAATCAATGGCTTTCCGCCCTGGAACTGTTCTTTGATTTCCCGGAAGTTGGTATCCAGTCCAATGCTTGTAAATGCCAGAACAAATGCCCAGTTTTTATACTGATTCAGAACTTTATTGATGGCGGATACTGTCTCACTTCCCACGTTCGGAACAAAGATGAACGATGCGATAAGGGAAGCTGCGAAGAATCCGATAATGAATTTCGGAAGTGTGTGCCAGATTTCCGAAGCTGATACATTCGTTTTTCCATCAGCTGTTTTTTCCACATGTGTGGAGAAAAATACAGCTACTGCAAATGCAATGAATCCAATCAGAATATTCTGGATAGATTTTACTAAAACAGCTACTGTCTGTGCTTTTTCTCCCAGTACCGTACCGGCAACAGTTACCGCTCTGGTGGAATCTACAGTACCGCCGATCGGTGTAACAATCCAGGCAATTCCCAAACCATACAGTCCGAAGTTCACGATGTTACTGAACAACACGGAAAATCCCATGATCACCAGTCCGGCTTTGATATAATACTCGGTCTGTACTGCCGGTCTTAACCAGTTGGGAACTCCAACGGTATTGGATACCACCAGTCCAACAATCAGTGCCCAGAATGCCCATTCCAGATAACGGTTTAAAGTAAATTCCGCACTGATCAGACGTACAATCACCGCCAGTACGAATAATGCACCATTCAGCTGATTCAGAAGACTTACACCATTTCCCCAGGTTTCAAATTTTGCTGCCGAGAAATCAAAGCTTCCGGTAATCACACTGACTGCCGCCGCAATAATCAGGATAAATCCAATCCATACAGCCAGCCAGTCTTCCTTCTTCCACAAATCACTAAGTTTCGATTTGTCCGCTGTCACCAGTTTGAGTATCCTTTATAGCTGTATAGCTTATTTTTCATACATCAAAGGGCCATGCCTTCATACTTTCATGAAAACATGACCCTGATTCCTGCTATCAGCTTTCTATCATATTCAAAAAATATTCATGTAGGCTTGTATCATCATATACTCTTTCTATATAAGGGACTCGAATAAATGACATGAGAGTTCAATTTCCTGCTCATTAATGCATACCATTGCTTCGCCAAGATCTTCTGAAAGTTCTGCAATCAGTTTTGCATTATTTGACCACTACAGTTATATTATTTTACAATCTGCGCTTATCCATTTTTTTCGACAGCATCATTCCCAGCCCCTGAAGAATCTGTACCAGAAGAACCAGAATAATAATTGTCACCACCATCACATCTGTCTGGTACCGATAATATCCATATCGGATGGCAATATCTCCGAGACCTCCGCCGCCTACCACTCCGGCCATTGCAGAATATCCCAGTATGGTGCCAATAGCAATCGTCACACCTACCAGCAGTGATGTCCGTGCCTCTGCCAGCAGAACTTTCCAGATAATCTGTGTTGTCCCTGCGCCCATACTTACAGCCGCTTCTATTACGCCGCTGTCCACTTCTTTCAGCGATGATTCCACCATGCGCGCAATAAATGGAGCCGCCGCTATCACAAGCGGTACCACCGTAGCACTCGGCCCATAACTTTTGCCTACAATTGCTTTCGTCACCGGTATTACAAGGATCAAAAGTATCAAAAAGGGAATACTTCTCACCAGATTTGCTATAAAATCCAGGACTTTATAGATGAAACTATTCGGTCGGATTCCTTCTTTATCTGTCACAGCCAGGCAGATTCCCATGGGCAGCCCAAGAATATATCCAAACAAAGTCGACATCAGCGTCATATACAGTGTGTCTGCCGTTCCCTCCAGCAACATGGTAATCATTTCCTTATCCCACATAATTCAATTCCTCCACACCCAGTTTTTCTTCGCCTTTCATCCGCCTTACCTGGCTGCCTGCGTGAAGCACCAGACGTCTCGCTGCCTCTGTTTTAGGCGAGCAGAATAACTCTTCCACTGTTCCGTTTTCCGCCAGTTTTCCGTGATCCAGCACAGCCACATGACTGCAGATTTCCTGTACGACACTCATCTCATGCGTGATCACCACAATCGTAATTCCATACTTCTCATTGATTTCTTTCAGCAGTCCAAGAATCGCTTTTGTTGTCTGGGGATCCAGAGCACTGGTAGCTTCATCACAGAGCAGTATTTCCGGATCAGCGGCAAGCACACGGGCAATTGCCACTCTTTGCTTCTGCCCTCCGGACAATTGGGAAGGATAAGATTTTGCTTTTTCTTCCAGTCCCACCGTTTTCAAAAGATCCATGGCACGCTCTCGTGCCTCTTTCTTTTTCACCCCTGCTATTTCCAACGGAAAACACACGTTATCCAATACAGTTCTCTGCATCAGAAGATTAAAATGCTGAAAAATCATTCCGATTTTCTGTCTTGCTGCACGCAGCTCACGGTTGGAAAGTTCCAGAAGATTCTTATCACCGATCCAGATGTTTCCTGATGAAGGCTTTTCCAACAGATTCAGGCAGCGCACCAGAGTACTTTTTCCTGCTCCGGAAAGTCCGATAATTCCAAAAATGTCCCCTTTTTCAATGGAAAAGCTGATATCATCTGCCGCAGTCACCTCTCCTGCATCAGACGTGAATACTTTTTTCAAATTCTCTACTTTAATAATTGGTTCCATCCTGAACTCCTTATTTGTACTTATTCAGAATCAGGGATGCTGCAAACAGATACAGCATCCCTGATTCACAATTACTGATTACTCCTCAAAAGGAATAACCGCTCCATCGTAGGTCTCCGTAATATATGTTTTGATTTCATCAGACTGCAGGGCTTTTACCAGAGCCTGAATCTTTTCTTCGTTTTCGTTACCTTCTTTTACGGCAATCACATTCACATAGGTTTTTGCAGCTTCAGAATCTGATTTTTCATAGGCTATGGAATCTTTTGCTACAGAAAATCCTGCCTGCAGTGCGTAGTTTCCGTTGAGTACTACGAAAGCAACTTCATCTTTCACTCTGGATACCTGGGCTGCCTCCAGTTCCTGAATCTCAATACCTTTCGGATTATCCTTAATATCTTTCACTGTTGCAGATAAACCGGCACCGTCTTTCAGAGTAATAACACCATTGGCTTCCAAAAGCAGCAACGCTCTTGCTTCATTAGTTGTATCGTTCGGCACTGCGATCACATCGCCTTTTTCCAGCTTATCAAGAGAATCTTTAGTTCCCGGATAAATACCAAACGGCTCATAATGGATACCGCCTGCATTAACCAGATGTGTACCCTGTTCCTTATTGAAATCATTCAGATACGGAATATGCTGGAAATAGTTTGCGTCAAATTCACCATTTTCTACGACCAGATTTGGCTGTACATAATCATCAAATACTGTTACTTCAAGATTCCATCCCTCTTTTGCCAGGATAGGTTTAGCCTGTTCCAGAATTTCCGCATGAGGAGTTGCGGATGCTGCAACCGTGATGGTTCCCTTTTCTTCCGCAGGTTCCTCTTCTGTACTCTGTCCGTCTACTACACCGCCTTCTACTACCAGGCTGTCAATGTCAACTTCCGTTCCGTATACCGGTTCCAGAGTTGCTTTGTAATCTTCGTGGAAGAACTGTTCCTCTGCCAAAGCTTTGATTTCCTCATTGATCCAGTCTTTCAGTGTATCATTTCCTTTGGAAACTGCCGGGGCAATGGTATCCAGATCACCCAGGGAAGTAATTCCTACAGAAAATCCCTCATTCTGAAGTGCCCATGCGAGAACTTCTGTATTATCGGTAGAAAGTGCATCACCTCTGCCGTCCAGCAGTGCATTATAGGCTTCTGTATACTGATCAAATTTTAACAGTTCCACTTCCGGATAATTTTCTGTAAAATAAGTTTCCGCTGTTGTTCCTTTTGCAACAATCAGTTTTTTACCATTCAGATCTTCCGGTTTGGTAATTAATGCACTGTCAGGTGAAACCACACCAAGTGCTACTTTCATATACGGAAGTGCAAAATCTACGGACTGTGCACGTTCTTCTGTGACAGTAAAGTTGGCAAGAATCACATCGACTTTGCCGGATTCCAGATATTCTACACGGCTGGCCGGTTCTGTGGATACATATTCAATGTCCACACCCAGATCTTTGGCAAGTCTTTCCGCAAAATACACATCATAGCCCTGATATTTACCGTTTTCATCCACATATCCAAATGGATTTTTGTCACTAAATACGCCAATAACGATTTTTCCGCTTTCCTTGATTTCATCAAGAGTCCGGTAGATAGCGTCTTCTTTTTTTCCTTCTGTGTTTTCCGTTGTTTCTTCTTTTTGTTCAGCGTCCGCTGATGCCGCATCGCTTTCTTTTTGTCCGCATCCTGCAAATGTTACAAGTGCCAGGACAAATGTGAGTAATAAAGTTAACAGCTTTTTCATAATAATCATCCCTCTTTCTTTTCAAATGTAAATGTATTCAAAAACCGTCTTGCACGATCAGTTTTTGGCTGAGTAAAAAAGTTTTCCGGAGCATCCATCTCTACGATTTCGCCTCCGTCCAGAAATACAATCCTGTCTGCAACAGCTCTCGCAAACTGCATTTCATGTGTTACAATTACCATGGTAGAACCATTCTTCGCAAGTTCCAGCATCACATCCAGCACTTCCCGCACCATTTCCGGATCCAGTGCTGCTGTCACTTCGTCAAACAGCAGAATCTCCGGTTTCATAATCAGTGCTCTCACAATGGCAACTCTCTGCTTTTGTCCGCCGGACAGCTGCCTGGGAAATGCTTCCTTTCTGTCCAAAAGTCCTACTCTTTCCAACAGCTTTTCTGCCTCTTTTTCAGCTTCTTTTCTTTCTTTTTTCTGTACCTTCAAAGGTCCCAGCAGAATGTTATCGATCACTGTCATATGAGGAAAAAGTTCATAACTCTGAAACACCATACCTATTTTCTGACGTACATCACTCCATTTCGTTTTATTTCCTGTAATTACTTTTCCATCCAAATAGATTTCCCCGGACTGAATAGACTCCAGTCCGTTCATACATCGAAGAAAGGTACTCTTTCCACAGCCGGAAGGTCCGATCAGAACCACAACTTCACCTTTATGTACATCCAGTGAGATATCTTTCAGTACCGGACCATTTCCATAGTCCTTATGCAGATGACGGATTTCCAGCAGTTTTTCTTTTTGCACCAACGATTTCACCTCCCGGTTAATTCTTCCATTTCTTTTCCATCATTCCCGCAAGCCTGGATATGGGCCAGCAGACAATAAAATACAGGAAGAAAATTGTCCCATATATCCAAAGTGCCGAATCCGGCACGGTATATCGATTTGCTTCTATAATCTGTTGTGCGACTTTCATTACCTCCACGACTCCGATCAGTACAATCAGAGAAGTGGTTTTGATCATTCGGGTTGTCAGGTTGATGGCCAGCGGAATCAGCCGCCGGATTGTCTGTGGAATGATAATATAACGATAAACCTGATGACTGTCCAAGCCCAGAGCAGCACCGCTTTCATACTGATGTTTTGGTATAGATAATAGCGCTCCCCTGACCAGATCACCCATCTCTGCGGTTCCCCACAAGGTAAATACAATTACCGCGGAAACCTGCCCGGACAACTGGATGCCAAAAGTTTTTGTTGCCCCAAAGTAGACCAGAAACAGAAGAACTAGCTGCGGCATGATTCGGATGAATTCCAGATACACCTTTGTGATACATCGGGTTACCGGATTTTTCAATGTCATGACCATTCCCAACAGAATTCCCAGAAAAATTGAGAAAATAACAGAAATCAGGGAAATCTTAACAGTAATCCACAGACCACCCATCAGTCTTGCAAAATTATTTCCCATAAATAAAACTCTAATTCCCAAATCCTGCAAACTTAAGCCTCCTCTCCAGCCAGCCTGCTCCCAGTGAAATCGGAAGCAAAAGAACCAGATAAGCAATCACCAGCATCAGCAGTGCCTCATCTGTCTGGTAGTAAAGACCAATCAAATCCTTCGCCACATACATCAGATCCGCGAGTGCAACCACACTGAACACGGAAGTTTCTTTAATCAGAAAAATAACATTGGCACAGAGAGCCGGTATCGATATTGCCAGTGCCTGTGGAAAAACCACATACCGCATGACCTGTGGATGATTCAGCCCGATGGCCAGTGCCGAATCAATCTGATTCTTTTCCACTGTCTCCAGACCGCTTCGTAAGGCCTCTGCCATATAACTTCCTCCCAGGAAACTCAACCCGAGCACTGCACAGCTTTCTGAACTGAGTATAATTCCTATCTTCGGTAATCCAAAATACAGAAAAAACAGTTGAACCAACAGTGGAGTATTTCTGGATAACTCTATGTATACTGACGCAATCTGTCTCAGAATCGGAATTCTGTAATACTCAGTCATGGAACAAACCATTCCGATCAACAGTGAAAAAAAGATTCCGGTAACTCCCAGTCGAAGCGTTAGCTTTGCCGCCTCCACATACAGCGGAACGTACTCCTTCATAAATCCGATATCCAACTTCTCACTCCCTTTTCATTTCTGATATTTCCTATCTGTTTAATAGGATTATAACATAAAAAAATGAGGTGTCAATTCCAAAAACAGTTTTTATTGTATTTTATTTAAAACATACCGAAAAGGTATGTTTTAAATAAAATATTCAATCGTATTCTCCGGTGTCTTTTTCGTCTTTTCATTGAATACAATAACTGCCTCCCGGTCTTCCACCGGTCCCAGAGCATACAGCTCCTTAGATTCCCTGTTAAAACATGACTCCTCTACGATACGATTATAAGAAAATGGCTGATTGTCCACCCTGATAATCCCCGGCTGCGTAAATGTTGATTCGGAATAGTAGGGATCAAACATCAACAGCTGATTCCTCCGGATTCCAGTCAGTAAAACATAATGGCCGCAATCATAAAATACCCGGAGTATCACCGCTCCACCCCGACACAGAGCATCATTAATCAGACTTTCCTTTCCAATCCATACATTTTTTCCTAAAAGATGCCTGCTGGACACCGGAAGCTGACCAGTCTTTCCATACCCATTCAGCCAGTTGCTGAGAAACATCATAGCAGCACTGGAAGTACCACTTTTTCCCATAATACCTTCTCCGTTATAACTGTCAAGACAATAAAGCATAATATTACGCAGAATGACCGGTGAAATTTCTTCCCTCTCAAACAGAAAACTGACCGCATTCAGCATGGCGGTTGGTCCGCAGTCATATTCTGACAATTGATAATGCAATGGGGTCTTCATAGCAAATCCTCTCCTACAAATCTGAAAAAATACGATACAGTAATTTCATATTTTCCTCATTATGCACATATTCATTTCCATGATTGGTTCCGGTAAATACTCGATGCCCCTTCCGGTAAGCCAGAAGTGTAGTAAATGTCACCGGGTTCCATGGTTCTTTACTCAGAGGAACAGTCGCAAAAAGAACCTGATTTTCTTTCTCCAGTTCATACAGAGAATTGGCATAATTGGTATGTACATAGCACAGTTCTCCATCATAAAGCAAAAGATTCAGTTTATTTCCTTTTGCCATCTGAACGATGATAGAATCCAGCAGTGAGAAACGTTCCTGTTCATCCATACTTCTATTCAGTTCTTTTTCTCTTTGATTTATCTGATCTACCAGATAATACAGAATTCTCTCACTGTCTGTGTCCCCTGCCTGGATAGTTACATATTGATTCAAAGGTTCATAATCAAAAATTGTGCCATTATGAACCAGCGTCCATGTCCGACCACTCATATCCCTCATTGTATACGGATGACAATTACGATACTCCACATTTCCAATGGTCGCGTAACGAATATGTGCAAATGCATTCTTCACCAATACAGGAACCGTAAGTCTCTCCTTCAGATAATTACTTCTGCTTGCCTGCATCGGCTCCTTCTCTAACTGAACCTGATTTCGCTCCATACAGGCCAGACCCCATCCATGAGGATGCGCACTGCTGTGAGAAAAAAACTCGTTCAGATACTCATTGATCCGACAATATTCTGCTGCATTGATACCAAATAATTCACACATATGAAGACTCCTTTTATATAAAAGTATATTTTTCTGCCAGCTCTATTCCCTTTTTTACATATTCTTCTCCGTATTGTGTTCTGATCTGCACCGCATATCGTTCTCTCGCACAGAAGATTTTCTGTTCCTGTAAACGGATGATATCCAGATATTCCTGGTTTCCAAAGGAAGACCAGAAACGTTTCATTAATGATAAGGTATGAAGTGCTGCATGTTTTATGGGGAGTGAAGAATTCCATCCGGTTTCGATCCAGATGTTTTCTTCCATATATCTGGCTGCATTTTTTTCATTTTTGACTGCCATCGTCTGTTCGAAAGGCAGGAATTCTCTGTCCTCCAGTGACATCAGATACAAAATAAAAAGGTGAATAAACTGCAAATCTTCTTTTCGGATTCCTACCGGTTCCAGTGGATTCAGGTCAAGCATCCGAAGTTCGATGTGATTGACACCGGATGTTTTCAACCGTTCCAATGTATTCTCACCTGCCGGTTTCAGCCGCACCGGATAGTAAAGTTCTGCTGCCTCTTTCAGTTGTCCCTGTTGGACATAGGTTTCGATGCTTTCCACATAACTTTGCAGGTCATCATATTTTAACTGTGGTACAAAGTCGTTCCAGTATCCGATTTTACTGCACCTGGGCGATGCCAGGTCTTTCAGAACTGTCTTCCCCAGATCCTCGTCATAGAAAAAAGAACCATCCATCACCGGACTTGCTGCAGTGAGATAGACAATCAACCAACTATACCGGGTAACCTTTTTTGCAAGCTCCAGATAGATGCCGTCCTGATACTCACGAAAAGAGGCATAACAGCTGTCCCGATATCCTTCTTCCAGAAGGGTTTGGGAGAAAGAAAAATTGAAATGAATACCGGAAAAAAGCATTTTCTTTTTTCCATACTTCCGGGCCAGATATTCCCGGTACAGTTCCTTTCCCCGCAGTTCTCCCTGATAGCTGGCAATAGGAATATCCTTTTCTCCACGTACATAGGGCGGATTTGAAAATGGCCACAGGTATTCTTTTCCTGTCTTCAGATTCAGCAGAGTTTTTACCGCCTTTTTCTGAAGTGCTGCCAGGTTCTCCCATGCCTCTTCCACACTGTCTGTCACATCTGTAATTAACTCGGTCTGGTTCTCACAAAAATCCCTTTCCATATTCGGATTATCGATAAAAGGGTGCCTGGTGTGTGCCAGATATCCTTCCGGTGTCACGCGCAGACTTTCTTTTTCCAATCCAAAATGTCCTTCCAGCATATGTTTTATAATATTCGGATTCTTAAAATCTAAACTCATACTCCCTTACCCTCCTATGAAAATGACCGTATCACGTGGCACTCCGCAATACGGTCTTTCCATAAACATGTTCAGATATAGTACATATCCTGATTATACTCTTCATAATCCAGATAATTTTTTCTCAGATCATCCAGTGTGATATTCTTCAGCAAAAGTTCCATCTGTTCATTCATCCTGTCAATGATCAATTGCTGAATACTGGCTGCTACTCCTCGGCCATGGCTGTCCTCAGGCATTTCCTCAGGCTCGATCTGATAACTGCCATCCAATGCCACAAGGATTTCAGACACTGTCAGTTCTTCGGGAGGAATATTCAGCCGATATCCTCCCTGAGAGCCCTTGACACCTTTTACGATTCCCGCTCTTCGCAGACCTGCAAATACCTGTTCCAGATATTGTGGAGAAATATTATTTCGCTCTGCTATATTTCCCAGTACCATATATTCGGTTCCCGAATGCATGGACAAATCAATCAGCGCTCTGAGACCATATCTGCATTTTTTCGAAATTTTCATAGTTTCCTCCACATCCTGATTATTTACTGAACTGCCTTGAATGCCTCATCAAGATCCTGAATAATGTCATCTATATTTTCTGTACCGATAGACAGACGAATGGTGTTCGGTCTGATTCCCTGATCCAGAAGTTCTTCCTCTGTGCACTGGCTGTGTGTGGTGGTTGCAGGATGAATTACAAGTGATTTCACGTCTGCTACATTAGCCAGCAAAGAGAACAGTTCCAGATTGTCAATAAAGTCTTTTGCTTTCTGTGCATCCCCTTTAATTTCGAAAGTAAAGATAGAACCGCCGCCGTTCGGGAAATATTTTTGATACAGTTCTTTCTGACTTTCATCTTCTGCTACAGACGGATGATGTACTGCTTCTACCTGTGGATGATTATTCAGATATTCCACAACTTTCAGTGCATTAAACACATGGCGTTCTACTCTGAGAGACAGAGTCTCCAGACCCTGCAGGAAGAAAAATGCATGGAACGGAGAAAGTGTTGCTCCGGTATCTCTCAGCAGGATTGCACGGATCTTAGTAACAAACGCTGCTGCCCCTACCGCTTTGGTAAAGCTGATGCCATGATAGCTTGGGTTTGGTTCTGTCAGAGACGGGAATTTTCCTGAAGCTTCCCAGTCAAATTTTCCGCTGTCAATGATCACACCACCAATCGTAGTTCCGTGTCCTCCAATGAATTTTGTAGCAGAGTGAACCACGATATCGGCACCGTATTCAATCGGACGCACCAGATAAGGGGTTGCAAAAGTATTATCTACCACCAGCGGAATTTTATGCTTATGGGCAATGTTGGCAAGTGTCTCAATATCTACCACATCAGAGTTTGGATTGCCAAGTGTCTCAATATAAACCGCTTTCGTATTCTCCTGAATCGCAGCTTCCACTTCATCATAATCAAAAATATTTACAAATGTAGTGGTAATTCCATACTGTGGAAGGGTATGTGCCAGCAGGTTATAGGAACCGCCATAAATATTTTTTGCAGATACGATATGATCTCCGTTCTGTGCCAGATTTTCAATTGTATATGTGATTGCTGCTGCTCCGGATGCCACTGCCAGTGCTGCCACACCGCCTTCCAGAGCTGCAATTCGTTTTTCAAATACATCTTCTGTCGGATTGGTAAGACGTCCGTAAATATTTCCTGCGTCAGACAGTCCAAAACGTGCTGCTGCATGATCGCTGTTGCGGAATACATAAGATGAAGTCTGATAAATCGGTACTGCTCTTGCATCTGTAACCGGATCGGGTTTTTCCTGACCTACATGAAGCTGTAATGTTTCAAATTTGAATTTTCTATTTTCTCTTGTGATTTTTTCTCCCATAATCTTAGCCCTCGATCTTTCTATTTTTTATTTAAGCCTTTTACTCTGTGAAAAGTGGTGTGGAATAATATCTGTCTCCTGTATCAGGAAGCAGTGCTACAATTGTTTTGCCTTTATTTTCCGGACGTTTTGCCAGCTGAACGGCTGCATACAATGCTGCTCCGGAAGAGATTCCCACCAGAACGCCTTCCTTCTTTGCCAGCAGTTTCGCTGTAGTGAAAGCATCATCATTTTCTACTTTAATAATCTCATCATAGATGTTTGTATTCAGTACATCCGGTACAAATCCGGCTCCGATTCCCTGAATCTTGTGAGGTCCTCCCTTTCCTTCGGAAAGTACCGGTGAACTTGCCGGTTCTACTGCCACAACCTTAACATCCGGATTCTGTGACTTCAGATATTCGCCTGTACCGGTCAGTGTTCCTCCGGTTCCTACACCGGCCACAAAATAATCTACCTTTCCGTCTGTGTCATTCCAGATCTCCGGTCCAGTGGTTGCTCTGTGAATAGCAGGATTGGCCGGATTCACAAACTGTCCGGGGATGAAGCTGTTCGGAATCTCCTTCGCCAGTTCTTCCGCTTTGGCAATGGCACCTTTCATACCTTTAGCACCCTCTGTCAATACCAGTTCGGCACCGTAAGCTTTCAGAATATTTCTTCTCTCCACACTCATAGTCTCCGGCATGGTGAGAATGATACGATATCCTTTCGCTGCTGCAATGGATGCAAGACCAATACCTGTATTACCGGATGTAGGTTCAATAATCACAGAACCTTCTTTTAAAATTCCCTTTTCCTCTGCGTCTTCAATCATCGCTTTTGCGATTCTGTCCTTCACGCTTCCTGCCGGATTAAAGTACTCCAGCTTCACCAGAACGGTTGCATCCAGTTCCAAATCTTTCTCTACATTCGTTACCTCTACAAGCGGTGTATTTCCAATCAGACCAAGTGTTCCTTTATAAATATTAGACATATTTGTGCTCCTTTCTAATTCCTACTAATTCGATATGTTTTATGTGTCTTTGATTATATTCCTACTTAACTGATATGTCAACTACTTTTTTTATTTTTTTCAATAATCCCTATAATGGAACAAAGTGTGCATCCCCCCGGAGGGTTTTTATATCATAGGAAAGTCAGAGGACTTGTAGAGTAGGTCAGAGGGCGATTGCCCTCTTTCCCCTCATCAAACCGTAC
>JBJELU010000010.1:0-4849 GCA_051879355.1 Oliverpabstia sp. | reverse complement strand
TGAAAACGGTTGAGAGCGTCAAAGACTTTGGTGTTCTCACACCTGCCATTGTCCGCCCTGACCCCTACGGCGGCTATGAAATCATCTCTGGTCATAGGCGACATCGTGCATCCGAGCTTGCAGGTAAAGAGACTATGCCAGTTATTGTCCGAGACTTGGACGATGATGCCGCTATTATTTTGATGGTCGATGCGAATTTGCAGAGAGAAAATATCTTGCCAAGCGAACGAGCTTATGCGTACAAAATGAAATTGGACGCATTAAAACATCAGGGTTCTCGAAGTGACTTAACTTCGACACAAGTTGTGTCGAAGTTGCGAGCCAACGAAGAACTGGGAGATTCTATGGGGATAAGTAGAGAAACAGTTCGTCGCTATATCCGTCTGACAGAGCTTATCCCTGAATTGATGGACATGGTGGATAATGGTCAAATCAAGTTTAATCCTGCGGTGGAACTTTCCTATCTGGCAAAAGAAGAACAGCAGGACTTTCTCTCTGCTATGGACTACGCACAGACTACCCCTTCTCTTTCACAGGCTCAGAGAATCAAGAAAATGGCTCAGGAGGGCGAATGTACCCTGGATGCCATGTGCGAGATTATGAATGAGGTAAAGAAAGAGGAACAGGGCAAGGTCACTTTCAAGACCGATGCCCTTAGAAAGTATTTCCCCAAGTCATACACTAATAAGCAGATGGAGGATAAAATTATTCAGCTGCTTGAACAGTGGCAGAAGAAACGAGAAAAAACTATGGAAAGGTGAGGTAACGACCAATGTTTACACCCAAGAACATTCAGGTAGCATTAGAAGAACTCTACGATCTGTGCGATCCTGATTATATGATGGATATGATCGAAAACTATGGCGAGGAGTTCGATGATATTTCTCCCGAACTTCTGGCAAAAGCATTTCAGAGAGATGCAGAAATGGTTTCTGAGTATCGAGTGCTGTCTACTGTTGGCTCTGGTTTCAACTATCAGGGAGTAGCACTCCTGCAAAATAGAGCTGTAAGGCTTTTATCTTTTGCAGTAGATGGAACTGGCGATGAAAGAGTTCGTACAATTCAGCGCAAGGAACTGTGGCTTGAAGAAGATATGACCTTCTCTGTGGTTTCTTGTATGTCTACGTTTGTTATGGAGAAAGAAGAAGCCATCTGTCTTACTGAATATCGTAGCTTAATTACTGCGGTGGAATGTGAAGATGATATTTCCTTTGACATGGGTTCTCTGGTTTGCGAACTGGATGATCTTTGTATGTTCGAGCATTTGCTCAACGATGATGCGACTGTTTGTGAACTGTAACAGGTTCATGGATGGTCGTTTTTCTTATATCTCAAAGAAATGGAGGTAACGACACTTGAAAGAGTATGATGTAAAAATCACCGAGACCTTGGAAAAGACGGTCACGGTGCAGGCTGAAAATCGTGATGCTGCGGAGGAACAGGTAAAAGCCGCATATTACAATTCGGAGTATATTCTGGATTCTGAAAACTTCACCGGTGTTGCGTTTGGCACTCAGGCAGAGCGTGAGATCCAGCAGGAACAGGCTCCCATGATGGATGTACTCCTGATTCGCCCTAATATGTATCCCCAGGCGGTGCAGATCGGTTGTGAGTTGGAGGATTTGCAGAAAGCCGTGGGCGGTGATATTCAGGCGGTTTACCCTTATGAAGAACCCGTTGCTCTTGTCATGGACGAGGAAGCCAAGCTGACGGGCAAAGACCTGAACCGTGCCTTGCGTGGTGAAGATGGCAATATGTACGACATTATCGCCGGTGATTTTCTCGTGGTTGGTTTGGGTGAGGAAGATTTTAGTGCCTTATCCCCTGAACTGATGAAGAAGTTTGAAGAACACTTCCATCAGCCTGAAATGTTCGTCCGTATGGGGCGCAGTATCATGGCTCTGCCTTTACCTGAGGATAAGGTGAAGAAAGCAGACACACCCGAAAAGGCGGTACCCACTCCCCACAAGAGCAGTCCCGACAGGGATTCTCTGTAAGGAGGAATTATGGAAAAGCGAAGCTCAACTATCGGAGAACTTATGGAGCGCCGCCGCATCATGGATGGTGCCAAGGAATACAAGGGTCACACCTATCTGGATTTGGCTCGTTTCGATGAGAACACCAAGCACATGATTATCTTCGATGTCCTGACCAATGAATCCCCTGTGGGATGGAAAGGAGAACGAACCCGTCTGTATCTGAGCGATGCTGGGTATCAGAAAGCTCTGGACAATCAGAAATCCGGTCACATCAAGATTATCAGTCATGCGGCTGTTGCCAAGGGCAATCTGTATTACGACCGCAAAGAAATGGCACGATGACCCTCACTCTACTGCTTGCAGGAGGTGATGATTCATGCAGGAAGAAGTTGAAAACAGGACAATAAATCTGGCAATCAGCACGACACGGCTGACTGCTCGAAGTGTCATTGCCGGTATTCGCAAGTATTTGCAGCACCGGGAAAAGGTCAAGGCGAGAAAAGGAACCAGAGATACGGCGATTCACGGAAAACAGTCCGTGAAGCAGCTGTTGGGACAGAATCAGGGTGCCACCAATGTGGAAATTGATAAGGATGGCATCCGGGATTTTGAAAGGCTCGCCAAGAAATACGGTGTGGACTTTGCCGTAAGAAAAGATAAGTCCGTTGATCCTCCCCGTTATCTGGTCTTTGTCCGTTCCAAGGACGCAGATGCCCTGGATGCTATCTGTAAGGAACATCAGGCAAGGTCATTGACGAAGGATAAGAAACCGAGCGTTCTGGCACAGCTGAAGAAGTTCAAAGAGATGGTAGCAGCTATCCCCAGGAAGGTTCGGGAAAAGAAACAGGAGCGTGATTTGTGATGAGCAAGATCAATTTGAAAAAGCTCCTGATTCTGAACATCCCGTATATTCTGGTGGGATTATTTGCAACGAATTTTGGAGAAGCATGGCGGTTGGCTGAGGGTGCAGATTCTTCTGCGAAAATCCTCGGCTTTTTTTATGCCCTTCCCGTTGCTCTGGGCAACCCATTTCCCAGCTTTCATCCTATGGATTTGCTGATTGGAATTGCCTGCGGCGCAGGGCTTCGGCTTGCGGTTTATCTGAAAAGCAAAAACGCCAAGAAGTACCGGCACAATGTGGAGTATGGTTCTGCCCGTTGGGGTACAGCCAAAGACATTGAGCCGTTCACTGCTCCAAAGTTTGAGGACAACATCATCCTGACGAAAACAGAGCGGCTGATGATGTCCAACCGACCGAAGAATCCAGCCAATGCCAGAAACAAGAATGTTCTGATTATCGGTGGTTCAGGTTCAGGAAAAACAAGATTCTGGCTGAAACCGAATCTTCTCCAGATGCACTCAAGCTATGTTGTCACAGACCCGAAAGGCAGCATTGTCATTGAGTGCGGCAATGCCCTGTTGAAGCATGGTTACAACATCAAGATTTTCAACACCATCAACTTTAAGAAGTCGATGCACTACAATCCGTTTGCCTATATCCATTCAGAAAAAGACATTCTGAAGCTGGTAACGACATTGATTGCCAACACCAAAGGCGACGGGAAAGCCGGTGACGAGTTCTGGACGAAAGCAGAAACCCTTCTGTACTGCGCTCTGATTGGCTATATCCATTACGAAGCCCCGGTTGAGGAACAGAACTTCTCCACTCTGATTGAGTTCTTAAACGCAATGGAGGTGCGTGAGGACGATGAGGAGTTCCAGAATCCGGTGGATCTGATGTTTGAAGCTCTGGAAAAGAAAAAGCCAAATCACTTTGCAGTTCGCCAATATAAAAAATATAAATTGGCTGCCGGCAAGACAGCGAAAAGTATTTTGATTTCCTGCGGCGCTCGTCTGGCTCCCTTTGATATTCAGGAGGTCAGGGAAATTACTGCCTATGACGAGTTGCAGTTGGATACCCTTGGAGACAAGAAAACGGCACTGTTTCTCATCATGAGTGATACAGATGCAACCTTTAATTTCTTGATTTCTATGATTTATACCCAGCTCTTTAACCTTTTGTGTGAAAAAGCTGATGATGTGTACGGCGGCAGACTGCCTGTTCATGTACGTTGTCTGATTGATGAAGCGGCAAATATCGGACAAATTCCTAATCTGGAAAAGCTCGTTGCGACTATCCGAAGCCGTGAGATCTCCGCTTGTCTGGTTCTCCAGGCACAGTCGCAGCTAAAGGCAATCTACAAGGACAATGCCGATACCATTATCGGCAACATGGACTCCCGTGTGTTCCTGGGCGGTTCTGAACCGACCACTCTGAAAGAGTTGAATCAGGCTCTGGGTAAAGAAACAATCGACACTTACAACACCTCCAACACCAGAGGTAACAGCCCTTCCTATGGTATGAACTATCAGAAACTGGGCAAAGACCTTGCATCTGTGGATGAACTGGCAGTGCTGGATGGCGGTAAGTGCATTTTACAGCTGCGTGGTGTCAGACCGTTTAAGTCTGATAAGTATGATTTGACGCAGCATCCGAACTATAAATACACCTCAGACTACGACAAAAAGAACGAGTTCAACATTGAGCAGTTCCTCAGTCGCAGGCTGAAACTCAAGGCAGGTGATGAATATGTAGTAGTCGATGCCGATTAACAAAGGAGGTTCGCATTTGGAAAATCTGAATACTGTATCTGCTCTGGTCAAAGACATTCTGGAGCAGGACAGCAAAGCAAGAAATACTGACAATCATCTGTACCTGAAGGTACTGGAACACTATTCCGGTCTGCGTGGCATTGACATTTGTGCCATGACGGTTCCGGTTTTTTTGAAGGAACTGGACAGACACAGTTTTCCGGGATTTGAGACTGTCCGCAGAAGCAGACAGAAGGTGCAGGCAACCTACCCTGACC
>JBJELU010000009.1:0-4852 GCA_051879355.1 Oliverpabstia sp. | reverse complement strand
TTACTGAATACATTGGACAAAATCATTTCTGAGGTCAGTGAAGAAGATTTACGTCATTACAGAAAAAACCTCCGACATCTGTGATAGAAAACGCGCCAGGGTCAATATCTCTTTCTTCTTAATTATAATTCACTTGTCAAGCTTTCGCAGTATTCTTGCAAACATACAAACCAATATCATTTCCCAAGAGGCACCTGTTCTATGTCTGTAGAACTGTCGTCATGGACCGTGATAAGTGTTGCACCTCTTTGCTTTGTATCCCTTGCGATTCCCGGCATCGCCAGATAATCGATACTCATTCCATAAGTTAGCCTCATACCCTTATATTCAAGCGACATATTGTTATAGTGATCATGTCCGCAGAAAAACCCTGTTGTGCTTCCAAGCTCTTTTGCAGTATCGAACAACTTGCTCGGATATTCCGAACAGCAGACCTTATCCATCATTTCCTCTTCATTCGAGCCAAAATAGTATTTCACCTCATCACTTCCGAATTCATACAGTTTATATGCTTCCTTGTACTCCTGAAGTGGGATATGGAAAAAAATCATTGACGGAACAATGTGCCCTTCTTCCTTTTCTTCCCTTAGAACCTGCTCTTTATACCAATCTACCTGATCATCATGGATGAAATCATATTTGTTCAGTCCGTCTCCCGTATACGCGTTGGAATCTATCAGGAACAATGCCTGATTAAGTGTTCCGTCAGCATTTCTTAGCTCTATCAGCTGATTGTTCCTTCCCGTCACATCCGGCTGTATATACGGGTACAGGAGTGTCTTACTCGTCTTCCAGGAAAGTCTTTTGTACAGCTCATTAAGATCACCGTCAGATGTTGCAGCATAACTCTCGGTATCATGATTTCCATAGGTAAACGCCCAGGGAATGCCAAGGTTTCTCATAAAAGCTGCAAATTGCTGAACCGGTGCCGTATTGTTAAATGAAAAAGATGCGTATCCCACGGGGAATACCAGATCACCTGTAACTATCACAAGATCGGGGCGCGTTCTTTCAAGAAGCTCATATACCGCTTCAAAGGCTTTCATATCCTTGTCATACGATAGAACTCCGCCTCCCAGATGGATATCCGTCAGCTGGAGGATCTTAAAATCCCCCTCCTGCTTGGTTATCGTATATATCCCGGTTTCATCATCATATGTGATTCCGCTTTTCCCTTCATATATATTAGGGATTGAGTTTATATACGGCTGTGTAAGCCAAATGTCTCTCGAAAGAAGTGTATAGCCTCCGGTCACAACAGCAATGATAAGTACAATCCCAAGAACGACCAGGATATATTTTTTCCTGTTATACGACAGTTTTCTGATAGCCGTCAGATTGAGTATTACGATACCGACATTGAATACTCCGGTAAGAAACGTATAGATATTCAAAACAAAAACATACTCAAAAGCAAAGAAGAATCCTGTTGCTACCGCCCAGTAAACGGCAGAACCGATAATAATGTGCTTTATCGTCCTGTATAACGCAGGTTTCTTTGAATACTCATGTACCGACAGGAGCCATCTCATAATAAGAAGATTTTTGATAAGGAAAAAGGCTACTATCTCAAACGCAAACAGATTAGCATTAAATGTTTCCAGAAGTTCCGATGATTTGGAATTGATACCGAGTGAAATAGATGTCATCAAAAAGCCGAAGACATACAGAAATGCGATCAATATCCAATTGATAAGCCTTCGGGCATATTTATCGAAAAGTTTTTCAAATTCATCATTACCTGAGCTATCCGTAAATTCTGATTCTCCGACCAATTGCCGAACTTTCCTGTTTACCATAAAGGCCAAAGGAAAAAGCACAACTGTAACCGTAATATAAAGTAACGTGCCTCTGGGAAAATAAATCACAGAACTCAATAAGAATACAAACACAAGTATTCCAAGAACCGAATCCAGATATGTCCATCTTCTTAACGATCTGAAACGTTTTTCAAAACTCAACTCTGTTCCCTCCTTGTGTGGTTTCCGATAATGCGATTAATGATAACACACTCCACAAATACCGATTGTCTCTCTTATTCACGCTTTCTTCCCTGTGTACCTCTTGGCTTTTCTGGTTACCGTACCATCTGCATGACGCTCAACATTACTTCTGCTCTCACGCATTTCCTGGACGGCTCCAAACAGCTCTCATGAGATGTTTGCCGGGTGATGATCCTCCTGGATGTATTTCTTATGCTCTCCATTATTCTGGATTCGCTTCTTCTCCGGGAAATCCTGGGCAATGGCTCCATGAAGGCTAATCGCCAATTCCGCTTCCTTGTCAAAGGAATACAGCTGCTCATTCTCAAAATAGACCGGAACATTCATCTCTTTCAGTTCCCGGACAATCGTCAGAACATCCACCGTGTTTCTGGCAAAGCGGCTGATGGCTATTTGCCACATCCGAAATAAGGCCGGACAGCTGATTACCAACGCTAACGACTTGTGTTTTGCTTGCAGTGCTAACACGGCAATAGATGCCAACCTTATATCTTGACGGCGGTAATGGCGGATGCTGTTTCAAATTTTTAACGATGGCCATAATGCCCTCCTGCGTCATCGCTATAGAGTACATCCGTATCGGCTGTTCTCATTATAACTGAAATTAGGCTAACTGTATATAAAAATGTAAAAAACATTGAAAATAAAGGAGATTTTGAGTACGGACGTTTTCTAATTCATCTATATTTGTTTCATCCACATTTATGGCTGGATTGCTTCTCCGCCTCACAGACTTACCATGTCAATGACATTTCTACAAGTTCCGGGGTGTTTGGATTACCAATCAGGGCAGTTTTCTGATCCAGTGCTGTAAGTTTAGAAAGTTCATCCTCTGTCAGAGTAAAATCAAAGATGTCAAAATTCTCTCTGATATGTTCCGGCTCCGTGCTTCTTGGAATTACGATGATACCCTTCTGCGTCAGAAAGCGAAGCAGAATCTGCGCTGCGCTCTTTTGGTATTTTTTTTGCATATGTTTCCTTATTCATCTGTTGAAAGGCTTTTTTCCAAAGCATCAGTGCTATTGGAAAACACAGAATTTCTGAAAGAACAAATCCCAACCAAACCAGACTTAAAATTCCAATACTGCTGAAAATCAACGCAAACGAAACTGGCAGTATTACCTGACGAATCAAATTCAGATACATACTCTTCATCCCAAATGATAATCCTTGAAGTGCTGCCCCGCATACCAAATTAGGAATTGTCAAAAGCCACGCAATAGACAAAATACGTAGAGCAGGAATTCCTATCACCATCATATAATCAGATGCATCAAACAAACGCATAATTATATCCGGTGATATTTGCAGTACAGACAGAAATAAGAAATAGATTGCTACAGAATCAATTATTGCCCATTTTACCGCTTCTCGAATCCGGTCTATTTTCTTTGCACCAAAGTTATATGCCACAATTGGAATCAGACCGTTATTGATTCCATGCACCCCCACTGATACCACATTAAAAATTCTTGTACAGGCACCGTATACCGCTATAGCTGTAGAAGAAAAAGTAATTAACAGGGAGTTAATAACAATATTTACTCCAGCTGTCATCATCTGAACGAATGTTGAAGGAAGACCAACCTTAAGGATTGCCAGAACACTGTCAAAATCTGGATGAAATGGAAATCCAAAAGGTATTTCTCTATTCCATCTTCGGTTGATTATCACTCCGGCAATCATCCCGACGATTTGTCCTATTACTGTTGCTATAGCTGCACCCAATGTCTCCATTCTTGGCAAACCAAATAATCCAAAAATAAAAATCGGATCTAAAATCAGATTCGTAATTGAAGCCGCAGACAGAGTAAGTAAGAACAAAGACGATTTTCCGCTGGCAATAACGAAGCGATCAAAAATCCACTGTCCCATCTGCCCAAAGGAAAACAGCATACAAATAGTGATATACTGTCGCCCATATCTGGCAATTACTTCATTTCCCTCAGCCTGCCAAGCAAAATACTGTTTAACAAATAGCAAGCATGAAATTGAAATCAGAATCCACGCACAAATTCCGATAAAAATTGAAGCATCCGCTGCTTTGCGGACTTTGTCCGGTCGCTTCTCTCCAAGTGCTTTGGAAATGACTGCATTCAGTCCTATCGCATTTCCAAGACCCAGTGCAGAGATCATCATCTGAACAGGAGCCGCAAGTGATACTGCCGCCAGAGCATCTTCAGACACTCTGGAAACAAAAACTGAATCCACAAAATTATACAGCGAACTAATCAGCAAACTCATCATAAGTGGGACACCTGTTGATAGAACTAACCGTCTCATTGTCTGTGTCCCCATAACATTTTCCATTTGTTTATTCATGATATTTATCACCTCATATCAAGATAATCAAGTCCCATCTTTTTGATAGTTTCATCAATACTTGGGATTTTTATCAATTGCACCAACGATCTTATGGGGAACATATGGTTCTTCCAGATATGCAAGGTCTTCTGCAGTTAATTTTATATTAAAAGCTCCCGCTGCATCATCTAAATAACTTGTTTTTGTAGCTCCAATAATCGGCGATACAATCCCCTTTTCCCACTGCCATGCAATAGCAATCTGTGACATTTTGCAGTCATACTTTTCTGCAAGTTCCGCTACGCGTTTTACGATCTTCATATCTTCTGTTTCTGTCTTATCATATTTTCCCATAGCAACTTTATCGGTAGTTCCACGGAGAGAATCCGACTTCCACTGCGGCCTTGCCAGATGTCCGGCTGCAAGAGGACTATAGGGCATCAGAGAAACATTCATCTGCTTACAGATTGGAATCAATTCTCGCTCGTCCTCTCTATAAAGCAAATTATAATGATTCTCCATTGCCGAAAACGGTGTCCATCCAT
>JBJELU010000008.1:0-4907 GCA_051879355.1 Oliverpabstia sp. | reverse complement strand
CCGTAAGCGTCGGATCTTCGGACTCACTTTCCCCAATGCTTCTGAAAAAATGATAAGAAGTTTCCTGTTTCATTCCAAATGAAACAAGGTGCGCCGGGGGAGTGTGTATATTGGGCTCTTTTTCGCTTGGGATAGAACAGGAGAATCTCTGCCAGTTTTCAGAAGCATTGGGGAAAGTGAGTCCGAAAATATGCACTTAGCAAGACTTTGGCGCGAAGGCTCTCCTGAGCGTTAATTAGTCGCGCTTAGTGCAGAGTTGAGGAGGAACGGCCTGCTTCTGAAAACTGGCAGAGATTCTCCGTCCTATCTACAACGAAAAAAAGGAGGGAAGTGCTTTGGAAGTCAGTCTGATTTTCAAAATCGGTGCGGTTGGTATTCTTGTTTCTGTTCTGGGCCAGGTTTTGAAGCACAGCGGCAGGGAAGAGCAGGCTTTTCTGACCAGTCTGGCGGGGCTTGTGCTTGTGTTGTTCTGGGTGCTTCCCTATATCTATGAGTTGTTTGAGACAATCAAAAAGCTTTTTCGGTTATAGGAGTAAATTTATGGAGATTATCAGAATTTCTGTGGTGGGAATTGCCGGCGTCCTGCTGGCGGTGCTTCTGAAACAGGTGCGTCCCGAGTATGCACTGTATCTGGCACTGACGGCAGGTCTGATTATTTTATATTATTCGTCAGAAAAACTGAATGGCTTGTTTGGTGATCTGCGTGAAATTCAGAAAATGCTTCCGCTGAATACCACTTACCTGCAAATACTGATGAAAATGCTTGGGATTACATATGTAGGACAGTTCTGCGCAGGAATCTGCCGGGATTCCGGTTATGCTTCCGTGGCGGGACAGATTGAAACCTTTGGGAAACTGGCAGTTCTTGCCGTAAGCATGCCGGCATTGAAGGCATTGTTGGAGACAATTCATGATTTTCTGGGGCTGGTGTAGAAAAAGATGGTTTTGGCTATCATTCGTGTGGATATGGGCAGTTATATGCCGACCGGAGTACTGCAGTGCTTCTATGGGAGACGATACGGCTGAGGCGATTGAGGAGGAAATATGGGAAGACCTGGATCTGAAATCACTGGATGACCTGGCAGAAGAGCTTCTCGATGTGCCTGTCTCTGTATCAGATATGATCAGACAGATGATGAAAGATGGGAAATTGGGGGATGGAGGAGAGTGGCTCAGAATTATCCGAGGGGCGTTGGGCAGTATGGTGGGGGTACAGAAAAAGAACTGGACTCACATTCTGCTGCTGGTCCTGGCAGCTTCCCTGTTGACCGGTTTCACGGATGTATTTCAGAACCGTCAGATCAGTGAAATTTCTTTTTATATGATATTTGTATTTTTCTTTGTGGCACTTCTGAAAATATTTCAGGGATTCAGCAGTCAGCTGGAAACGACACTTTCTGTGAGTGCACAGTTTATGAAAGCACTTCTGCCCTCTTATCATATCGTTCTGACAGCATCGGGCGGGATTACCACAGCCGCGGTGGCCTGCCAGATGATCTTACTCCTGGTATTTATAGAAGAACATATTCTGGAGAAAATCCTGCTTCCGGGGATTCACATTTATCTGTTGATGGCACTGGTCAATCAGCTGACAGGCGAACAGATGCTTTCAAGGTTTACCGAGCTTTTGCAGGATGTGATTCAATGGGCACTAAAGACTATCGTGGGAGTGGTACTGGGGATACAATTGCTCCAGAGAATGGTCGCTCCTTCTGTGGACAGTTTCCGGCAGACACTTCTGGGAAAAACGGCGGGAGCAATACCGGGGCTTGGAAATCTGTTCAGCGGGGTGACAGAGGTAGTGATCGGTTCGGCTGTATTACTGCGAAATTGTCTGGGAGCCGCAGTGATTATCGTCCTTGTACTGGCGGCAGTTCCGCCGGTGGTCAGGCTGGGAGTCAATATGGGATTTTATTATCTGGTATCCGCAGTATTTCAGCCGGTTGCAGATAAGAGAATCATAGGATGTCTGCATGTTATGGGGGAGAGCATGGGGATGCTTTTGAAACTGCTGGTATCACTGGAAATCCTGTTCCTTCTGACAATCGCCATGCTGGCAGGAACTTTGAGGTAAGGATATGAAATGGATCAGTCAATGGGTACAGAATCTGGCGTTTTTCTTTTTATTTGCCGAAACTCTGATGAATCTGCTGCCGGAGAGCGGCGAGAAAAAATACATCCGTTCTTTTCTTGGGTTCCTTCTGCTATTAGTTCTGGCCCGACCTCTGCTGCAGGCGGGAGGGCTGGATCATATTCTGGAAATGCAGGTTCTTACGGATATGCTGGAGGAATCTTATGAAGAAACAATGCAGCAGGCCGGACTTCAGGATATGAATGGAACAGAGTATGTAAAAAATGCCTGTTCACGGGAAATACGGGATCAGCTGCAGACACTGGCAGAAAATTTCGGCTGTGAAGTCATCAGCAGTCGTGTGGATTTCTTTCAGGGAGACATACCGGAACTGAAAGAAATTCGTCTTCGGCTGAGAACATCTGATGACGGAAATTCTGAGGAACTTGAAAATCAGATAAAAAATAAGGTAAAAGAAGTCTATAATATCCCTGACGGGAATATAAATATTAGCATACAGGGGTGACATATGGAAAGCAAAGTCATTGCCGCTTTAAAAAAGGTAAAACGGGAACAGTGGATTGTCTGCGGACTTGCGGGGATTCTGCTGTTGGTGATTGCGCTGCCTGTTGGTAAGTCAGATTCAGAGGAGGAACAGGCCGGGGAAGCAGCACCTGTTATACAGGATACAGCAGCTTCTTCGCTGAGAGAAGAGTATGAAAGCCAGCTGACCAGGATACTGTCACAGGTACAGGGGGTGGGGCAGGTGGCCGTTACTGTCACCATGGAATCTACGGGCAAAAAGCTTGTGGAAAAAGACAAACCGGAGGAAATTCAGAATTCCACACAGAAAGATGCTGAAGGAAGTCAGAGCAGTTCGGAATCCTCCAGTGTACAGGAAACAACCGTGTATGAAGAAAAGGAAGATGGAAGTCAGACCCCCTACATAACGTCGGAAACGTTCCCGGAAATACGGGGCGTACTGGTAGTGGCGGAGGGCGGGGATAACCCGGTTCTGGTACAGCAGATACAGGAAGCCGTGATGGCTTTATTTCATGTGGAAGCCCATAAAATTAAAGTGTTAAAAATGAAGTGAGGAGAGAAGCAGTGAAAAAGGTATTCAAAAAGAATCAGATCATCATTACGGCGCTGGCAGTTATGATTGCAGCGGCGGGGTATATCAGTTATTCGGATTCAAAATTGAAGACAACAGATACCACCGCAGTGAATGATACAGACGATACCCTGGATATGGATACAGTCCTGCAGGACATTGAAAGCCTGGATGAAGACATTACCGATGAAACTGTGGCATCGGCAGAACTGACAGGAGATGGCAGTGCTTCAGAAGAATCGGCAGATGCTTCTCTCGACACCCCGGGAGAAGCCGTATTGACAGGTGCCTCCGCATACATGGCACAGGCCAGAATCAACCGTGAACAGATCCGTTCTCAGAACAAAGAAGCACTGCTGGAAATCATCAACAACACGGAATTATCCGAACAGGAACGACAGGATGCGGTGGCGAGCATGGTAAATATGACAGATCTGATTGAAAAGGAAGCTGCCGCAGAACTCCTTCTGGAAGCAAAAGGATTCTCAGATGTTGTAGTGAATCTGACAGGAGAGACCGCCGATATTGTGGTGCCCCAGACCAGTGTGGATGACGCAAGCCGGGCACAGATCGAAGATATCGTAAAACGAAAAACAGGAATTGCGGCAGAAAACATTGTAATATCCCCCATGAGTACAGAAACAAAATAAAAATAGTCTTTTCAATCCGGCAAATATCCTGTAAAATCATGATACACGGATACAAAAGTCATGTTTTGTGACTTAAAATACTTGAGCAGGAGGCTTCCATGGAACGGGAGATTGATTTAAAAGAAATATCAGATGGTAAATTATATGAAGTGAATGATATGGTGAAAGCCGGGTGTGATGACTGCAGAGGCTGTTCGTCCTGCTGCAGGGGAATGGGAGAATCCATATTACTGGACCCTATGGATATCTGCCGGCTGACCACAAATCTGGAGTGTACATTTGAGCAGTTGTTGGAAACATGTGTGGAACTGCATGTGGTGGACGGCATTGTTCTTCCCAATATGAAAATGGTTGGCCGGGAAGAACAATGTCCTTTTTTAAATCAGGAGGGAAGATGCAACATTCATGCCATCCGCCCGGGAATCTGCCGCCTGTTTCCTCTGGGCCGCTGCTACGAAGAAGGAAGCTTCCGGTACTTCCTGCAGGTACATGAATGCCCCAAGGAACCAAAAACCAAAGTAAAAATCAAAAAATGGCTGGACATACCGGATATCAAATCGTATGAAAACTTCATCTGCCAGTGGCATTATTTCCTCAAAGACACTGGCAGCATCCTTCAGGAAATGGGGCAGGAAAAACTGGTCAACAAAACAAACCGGTACATATTAGAACAATTCTACCGAAAACCCTATGATGGCAGCCGGGATTTCTATGAACAATTCCAACTTCGACTCCAGCTGGCAAAACGATATGTGGGGATTTCAGGATGATAACCAAAAATCCCTTGACAGCCCACAAACACCTATACTAGAATACATGGAGTGTGTTTTGTAATTCGTTGGGGAGGAACGGCCTGCTTCTGAAAAAATGAGAAGTAGTTTCCGTCCCTTTCCAAACAAATATGATAGATGGAGGTCTATATCGTGGCTGATTTTACCAATGAAATAAAGAAACGACGTACATTTGCGATTATTTCCCACCCGGATGCCGGTAAGACGACGCTGACAGAAAAGTTTCTGCTTTACGGCGGTGCGATTAATCTGGCCGGCAGTGTTAAGGGTAAGGCAACCGC
>JBJELU010000007.1:0-22121 GCA_051879355.1 Oliverpabstia sp. | reverse complement strand
TTCAGATACGGATCCTCACCAGTAGATTCCATAACTCTTCCCCATCGGGCATCCCGAACCAGATCTACCATAGGTGCAAAAGTTACGTGCAGTCCACTTACAGACGCTTCTTTTGCTGCCGCCGCCGCACAACGTTCCGAAAGTTCCGGTTCAAACGTAGCTCCCTGTGCCAAGGGAATCGGAAAAATTGTCTTAAATCCGTTGATGACATCCAACATAAAAAGCAACGGAATTTTATGAGGATGATTTTCCATATATTCTTTCTGAATTTTTTTCAGTTTTTCTGCCCCTATAGAACCAATGACAGATCCTGACAACGCAACATTTTCATCGGAAAATCCTTTTTCCTTCATTGGCCCCATTGCCACCTGGTGACCATCAAAAAATCCACCTGTCACCTGCAGCATCTGATTTACTTTTTCTTTCAGTGACATTTTTTTCAGCAATTCCTGCAACTCTTTATCTGTCATTTTTACTCATTCCTCCTGATTGATTTTTTCTCCGATATTCCAGCGGAGAGTATCCTGTATTTTCTTTAAACATTTTAGTAAAATAAGAAAAATTGCTGTACCCCACGTAAATAGATACTGTATTTATCGGAAGATTACTCTGAGAAAGAAGTTTTTTTGCCTCCTCCACCCGTTTCTGCAAAATATAGGTACTGATAGAAACTCCCACTTCTTTCTTAAACATCCGTGACATATAATCTGTATTCAGATAAACCAGTTCTCCCAAATCATCACGACGAATTTCTTCTTTATAATGTTGGTCGATATACTGACAAATCTTTTCTGTCACCGACGTGGTCTTATCCACATATTTTCTGTATTGGATTGCCTTTGTGATCAAATGATCCGCATATTCTTTTGCACCATTAACACCTCTCAGAGAATTCTGAAAATACTGTTCATTCTCCTCCGCCAGAAACAGAAGATGTGCCTTGATTTCCTTTTTGGCAAGCCAGGAATATACCATCTGTGTCACATCCATCTGAAAAGAAAGCAAGATTTCCCGGGTCACCATCTCTCTGCAGGATATATCTTCCAAATACTGTTCAATGGATTCCATTAGTTCATCTTTCTTTTCCTGTTCAAGTAAAGCTTCCCAGACACCCAGTTCCGGATTCTGACATGTTATCCGGGGATTCTCAAAATCAGACAAATACAAAACTCTGTTCCAGACAGAAAGGCTGTTATCCCTCATTTTACCAATCAGGGAAACGACTTCCCGTATATGTTCTGCTGATTCCATGCTTCCCACACCACACCAGACATCCATATGAACCTTTTCGCTGATCCACTGAACAAACCTTTCCATAATTTCATGTTTTTTCATTTCGTCCGGTGTACATTCCGGCGTTTTCCTGCCACATATTACTACAAAACTGTTTTCTTCCATGGACACCACGGTCTCCACCTGAAGTTCTGTCTTTTCCAAAATCTCAGAAAGAACATTTTCCACGCAGAAACTGAGAGTTTTGTTATCCCAGATTTTCTGATTGCACCGACCCTCATAAAATATAAGCGATATCGGCAGAAATTCCCATGACTCCTGATAGGGAAGTCTTCTCTGTTCTGCTTCTTTCTGCAGCATATCAGCAGAAATATTTCCTCTCAGCACTTCCGTCCAGTAATCCTTTTGCAGTAATGGCAGATTCCGTTTCCAATGCCAGCTTGCTTTCTGATAATCCTGATATTTTCTATTTTCTTCTACCTTCTTGACCGCACGTCCCAGTGCCATTTCAAGTTCTTCAAAATCAATGGGTTTCAGCAGATAATCCACGCTGTCCAGAGAAATCGCACGCCTCGCGTAATCGAACTCCGCATAACTGGTAAGAAAAATCACCTGTACTTCGTAGGATTTTTCCCTCACCCATTCCACGAAATCAAATCCGCTTCCATTTGGCATAACAATATCACTGATAATCACATCCACAGGCATCATATCCATAGCATCCTGTGCCTGTTTCATGGAAAAAGCGGTACACACCCTGGTGATACCGGACTTTTCCCAATCAATGTTTTTCCGGATACTCTCAATGACATATTCTTCATCATCTACTAATAACAGATTCATTTTTCCTCTTATCCTTTGTATTTACTATAAGGGATATGGATATCTACAATTGCGCCTCCCAGAGGACTGTTGTCAAAATTAATCTCGCCCTTCTCACCATAATACCGCCGAAATCTGTTTACGCAATTGGTAATACCCACATGTTTCCCTTTTTCAGAGATTCCCTCTCCCTGCTGCAATTTTCTCAGGATTGGTTCCGGAAATCCTTTTCCGGTATCTGAGATATAGATATTCACATATTTTCCTTCTTCCCGGTCTTCCGGATAAACCGTGACAGAAATCAGAATTTTCTCCTCCAGCGTCAGAGCATGCTGTGCCGTATTTTCTACAAAAACCTGAATCAAAAATGGTAGAATCGATGCATCCTGTACCTCCTCGTGTACCTCCACATAGTAGTCAAACCGTTTGGGATAACGAAGCAGCAAAATCTTAAGATAATTTTGACAATGTTCCGTTTCTGCAGATACGGAAACCATCTCACTGGTGTTTCTAAAGATATACGACAGATAATCAGCTGTTATTTTACTCATTTGCCGTGCATGGTCATATTCACCGAAATCAATCATACTGTAAATAAAATTCAGACAGTTCAGATAAAAATGGGGACGAATCTGAAGTTTCAAATAATCCATCTCCACCTTTTGTTTCTCCAGTTCCTGTTCATACAACGTAATTTTCAGTTTTCGAATCTGGTGAATCATGTGTTTGAATTTATCATCGATCTGCTCCAGTTCCAGCAAATTTCCTTCCGTCAGGCTGAAAACATAGTTTCCATCATCATATTTCTCCAGATTCTGCGTAAAACGCTGTACTGGCATCAAAATATTTCTCCGAAGATAAATCAGTATGAGAGCATCGGCAAGAATCAAAATTGCTGCCAGAGCAATTAAAATCATGATACTTCCTACCATCACATCCAGAATCCTGTCCCCGGAAATCCTCATCTCAACGGAAAAAGGAGCCTGTGACAACTGTTTGAGAATAGCATACCGGCTATTCGCATATTGGGACTCTTTTGTATAAGAGATTCCCTGTGCCGTCAGCATGCCGACAATCTCATCGTTTTCATCTACCAGCCGAACATATCCGCCATCTCCCATAATAACATTGGAAAATGGTTCCAGAATGCTTTCCACATTCACATAACATCCCAGATAAACACCCTGATTCTGCGCCACTTTGCACATATAATTTCTATCGCCGCTGGAAACAATGGTCCATTTTTTCTTTACAGAATACGGAATGTCCTTTAAATCAGCAATCCGCTCGATGACAGCCTGCTCTACTTCTTTATCTCCGGTATAAAGGGCATCCGGTCCCAAACTGAGCTGATAAAACTGCTGTCCCTTATCCAGATACAAAAAAAACACATATTCTTCCCCATATTCCCAGGTTCCAGAAAAGAACATTTCTCTTAATTCTTTTATGGGATACTCCACGTATGACTCATCGATCATCATTTCCACATAATTCCAAAACTCAGAACTCGGCTGGTTCCGTTCCATAATGGTGGAGAATAATTTCCTGCTGATGCGAAGGAAACCACTATCAAGCTCATTGGTATACAATTCTGTCAGCTGGTCAATTTCCTGCACAGTCCTCTCACTTTCTTTTTGAAGCAGATATACACTGCCCATTGTGTATATGATCAGCACTGTAATCAGCACAGCCAACACCATTTTTACCTGATAAGCCAGTGTCCTCTGGGCTCTGTGTTTTGGAATATGCATAATTGTCCTCCTAACCTTTTACAGCCCCCAGAGTAATTCCTTCTGCAAAATACTTTTGAAGGAACGGATAGATGATAAAGAGCGGCAGCATAGCAATAAATGCGATTGCCATTCGTATGGAAGTAGTCGGAAGCTTTGCCACTTCAGCGCCAATATTTCCCACTACTTTTCCGCTGGCAAGATACTGGATATCCGTAATCATCTGATTCAGCAGATTCTGGATGCTGTATAACCGTTGTCCCTGATTTCCTGACAAATAGTATAAACCATTTGTCCAGTCATTCCAATAGCCAAGCCCCGAAAACAGACCCATAGTCACCAAAATCGGTTTGCCCAACGGCAGTACAAGTACAGAAAATATTTTCATATGCCCTGCTCCGTCAATTTTGGCAGCTTCAAACAACGCATCTGGTATGCTGGTGATAAAATAACTGCGGATCATGAGTACGTTATTGGCACTCAGTAAAAGATTAGGAATAATCAATGCCCACAACGTATTTTTAATATGAAGATAGTTTACATACATCAAATAAGTTGGCACCAGTCCACCGTTAAAAAGCATAGTGAAGAATACAAAGAATGTAATCGCACGGCGATGGGGCAGAGTTTTTACTGAAAGCGGATACGCAAGCAGGGAAGACATGGTAAGGTTTGCCAATGTTCCGATTATAGTTACCAGGATGGTAACACCATACGCTCTAAGTATCTTTTCGCCCTGACGGATGATATACTGGTAAGCATAAAAACTGATCTTTTCCGGGAAAAAGGAATAACCATTACGGATCAATACATTTTCATCAGTAATAGATGACAAAAATACAAGAAGGAATGGTAATACAATCAACAGTGTCATCAGAATTAAAATCGCATTGATAAAAAATTGATAATATTTACTTTTTTTCGAATTAGCCATTGCTTTCCCTCCTAAAACAGTGCCTGATCTTTATCGACCTTCCGCACAATCCAGTTACTCAGCATAACAATCACAAAGCCTACCAGAGACTGGTATACGCCTGCCGCTGAAGACATACTGATATTTCCTCTTTCAATCAAGGCACGGTATACGTAAGTGTCGATAACATTTGTTGTCGGGAACAATACACCGGAGTTCATCGGAACCTGATAGAACAAACCGAAATCCGAATAAAAGATTCGTCCGATGCTGAGAAGCAGCAATGTAATAATTGTAGGAACCAGACAGGGCAGTGTAATCTTGGTAATTTCCTGCCATTTACTTGCTCCATCCAGACGAGCCGCTTCATAATAAGAAGGATCAATTCCAATCAATGATGCAATATAAATCAGACAGCCGTATCCCACTCCTTTCCAACAATTGGCAAAGATCAGGATAAAAGGCCAATATTTTGGTTCCTGATACCACTGAATCGGGTCAATATGTAATGCCGCCAAAATCGAATTATTAACCAGACCATTTTCAGAACTTAGCAATGCATAGACAATATAACTGAGAATTACCATAGACATTAAAAACGGCAGAAGAATCGCACTCTGATATAGTTTTTTCATTTTCTTGCTTCGCACTTCACAGATTAAAATGGCAATCGCAATTCCCACAACCATATTCACGATAATAAACGCCACATTATACAATAGTGTATTTCTGGTAATCAGCCATGCATCTTTGGAAGCGAACAGAAACTTAAAGTTTTCCAGACCTACCCAGTCACTGGCAAAAATACCTTTTGCGAAATTCAGTTTTTTAAATGCAATAACAATCCCTGCCATCGGAATGTAATTATTAATGAGCAAATACAACAGCCCCGGAACCATCATCAGATACAGCGGCCAATGTTCTTTATACACTTTCAGACGTGATTTTTTCTTCATGGATATACTCCTTTCATAGACCTATCTGCTTTAGAAGAAAGCTCCACACATAAGAGAATTCCTGATGTGCGGAGCCTTCTTTCTACCTATTTTTCATTAATTGCCAGCAAGCCACTGATCAAACTGCTCCTGTTTTGCCGCAATAATATCGTTAATACCTGCATCTTCCAGCGCACTCAGAAATTCAGGCAGATATACTTCCGGATCTGCTGAACCACTATTCAAGGAACCGGCATACTGTTTTACTACGTTAGACAATGCTGCAATCTGATTTTCATACTCAGAACCGTCAAAATAGAATCCCAGAGCTTTAGATTCTTTCGCAGAGTTATTAAACTCTTCCATTTTATCCCAAAGCTGCGGATCAGATCCTGTCCATTTATAAGCAATGAACTGGTTAGGAAGTTCCCAGCCAAGATTCAGGCTGTATCCTACATTATCAACAGAAATACCTTCCGGATAATTAATAACTCCATTCTCTTTGTCTTCCAGAACGTAGTCTACTCCTTCTTCACCCCAGTTAATCAGATTCATAACTTCCGGACTTCCATAGATATAATCCAGCACCTGCATCGCTTTCTCCGGATTCTCTGAATTCTGTGCCAGAGAGAAGATTACACTATTGTAACTCTGTGCCATTTTTACCGGATATTCTCTGAACGGAACGATTTCAAATTCATATCCAGTAGAGCTTTCAAACTCAACCGGTGTGCCCGGATGATAAGCAAAAAACAGTGAAAAAGCATTTCCTGCTTTAAATACAGTTCTCCAGTTTTCTGTATTGGTTCCTGCATCCTGGCTGATATAACCTTTTTTATACCAGTCATACAGCATAGTAGTAGTCTCTTTGTACCAGTCACTTGCATAGAAGTTTTCAATGGTCGTACTGTTTTCCGGATCCATCAAAGCCCCCAGAACATTGGAATCAGCAAGAGAATCTCCACCAAATACACGGCTGACAGGTGTGTCACCTTCGTTAATAGAGAACAACATCGTCATATCCGGCTCTCCGGCTTTTACTGTCTCAAATACACTTTCCAAATCCTTCGGTTCTTTGATGGCAGAAGTATCAATATTATATTTTTCCACCAAATCTTTTCTCATGAAAATGGCCGGTATACTACCTCGTTCAATCTGGGTAGGAACACCATACACAAATCCCTCAACGCTGTTTCCCTTCAATGTATCTTCGCCAAAGATATCTTTCATGTTAGTTCCATACTGGCTGATCAGTTCAGACATGTCCATAACCTGTCCGGAATGCATATACTGCACTGCATTGGTTGCATTAGTATAGAAAATATCAATCTTCTCATCTCCTGCCAGCATCAGCTGAAGCTGCTGAGAAGCACTTGCCCAGGGAAGAACTACAAGATCCAGTCTTGCATTCAATTCTTTTTCCAGAATCTCATTGACTTTTGCCTCGATGCGTTCCTCATCCGGCTGCTGTGTACCATTTAACACCATAGTTACAGTATACGGCTCTTCTGCGTCTCCTTTTTCTGTCTCTCCTTTTGAGCTGCTGTCTTCGCTGCTGCTTCCGCTTCCACCACAGGCAGCCAGAGACATGGTCATTACTGCTGCCAGTAATCCCGCAATCCATTTCTTTTTCATGAATCTTCCTCCTTATTGGTTTGTTTTTTTGATAGATTTATTTTAACAACTTTCTCTATAAATTCTCTATAACTCGTCTGACATGAGTCTATCACTGATTTGACTTCTGCCATCCTGCGGAACAAGAACAGCGGACATCTGTCGTGGATGTCCGCTGTTCTTGTTCTGTATACAGCCAATTATCTCTTGATATTTAATTTAGACACTCAAATTATTCTTCACCTGCAAGTATCACCCTGCAATTCTTCTTATAACATGCAATTCCGTATTTCAAGATTTTTTCAATTCCCTCATCCCTCAAAGCTTCCTCATACCGATTTTTTTCTATCTGTCTCAGGGCCTCTTTGCATCCTAATTCTAAATTTCCATCATCAGGATATTTCACTTCTATGATAATTCCTGTTTCTTCTTCATCTATCTCCACCAATATATCACTGTAACCATCACCAGATTCTTTATTGGAAAAGGTCCCCCAATTATCTTTAAAACTAAGAATCCCCAACAGAATTCCATGGTAAAAATTTTCTTTCATCGGTTTTCTCACAAAAGTGTCACGTATACTGATAGTCTTTTTTAAATATGCTGCTAACTGCCTCTCCACTCCTGCAGCATCACCATTCTTCAATGCCTCACAGAAGTTGTTTGCCGTATCACCGTCTTTCTTTACACTTTCCTTAAAAAATTCCATAATCTGTGTAGTAAAAATCTTACGGATTTCCATATTAGGAATAGATAGACAAAAACAATCTCCCTCCGATTTTCCTCTCTGGGTCAGATAGCCTGTGGTAAACAGAACACTCCATAAGTTATCGACGGAATTGTACATATCTTTATATGTCAATTCCTGATGAATTTCTTTCGCAATTACTTCACCTGCCACAAGTTTTTCGATCTCCCGCTTCGTTGTACCCTGATCCGCATTCTGTATAAACTTTCTTACCGCATCATTGCTGCTGGTATTAGCCCAATAATTCCTTGGCTGTGCATCTTTGTCTACCCGCAAAAGATCACAATAATTAATCACATCCCAGGGACAATACACATCTACATTACCAAACTGATACCCATCATACCATTCTTTTATCAACTCATAATTATATGAAAGATCGTAGTACTCTAACAATTCTTTTACTTCTCGGTCCGTAAATCCAAAATACTCGTCAAACCATACATCTGAAATGGATAAAACCCTCAAATTGTTTAACCCAGTGAATATACTTTCTTTCGAAATCCTCATACACCCGGTCAACACAGCAAACTGCAGACTGTCATTGGTTTTCAGAACTTGTTCAAACATATTTCGAATCAGCAGAATCATCTGATCATAATAACCATGTTCGAAGGCTTTTGAAAGAGGAACGTCATACTCATCAATCAAAACGATAACTTTACGGTTATGGTGTTTTTGAAGCAGTTCCGACATATTTTTCAAACTACAACACAACACTGCTTCATTCATATCATTCCGCAGCAATTCAGAAAATGTTTCTTTGTCATTCTTGGTAAGCCGGTCACTGTCCAGAAGATACTGCAGCCGCCTTGCTTCACTATTTATAACTTGTACAGCCATATCATATGCTTTCGCATAAGAACCTGCATGAATAGCTTTTAATGATACAGAAATAACAGGAAATTTTCCCATATACTCATCACACAAGTCCGCTTCATTTGCAATTTTCAGACCATTGAATATTTTCTTATTTCCATTCAGGTCAAAAAAGCACTTCATCATACTCATGTTCAAGGATTTTCCAAATCGTCTGGGACGAGTAAACAAATTTACTTTACTCCAATTATGAAGCAGTTCACTGATTAACCCCGTCTTATCCACATAATAAAATCCTTCTGTACGGATTTCCTCAAAATTCTCAATTCCTATGGGGAGTTTATTTTTTCTGATCTCCATCAGAATTTCACACTCCTTTCACGTATCTATTCTGATTAATTCTTTTATACACTTATTACGATACACGATGTCTGTCCGTTCTGTAAATCCCATTTTCTCCCAGAATTTATTCCCTATTTCGTTTCTTCCAAATACCAGTAAACCAGCTTTATGAATACCTTCTTCTTCTAGTGCACACATTGCAGCTTCAACCAGTCTTCTCCCGATACCTCTGCCACGGTTTTCTTCCTTTACCACTGTGTGATAAATCATTCCCCGCCTGCCGTCATGGCCGCACATAATGGCACCAATTACCATCTGATTCTCCAGAGCCAGATAGCAGGTGCCAGGATTTCTTTTCAGAAATTTCTCTATTCCTTCTCTGGAATCATCCAGATGGTTCAGACCCATTCCGGGTGTGTGTAGCCATAAGTCATATACCTGGTCATAATCTTCTGGTTTCATATTCCGTATTTCTATCATTGTATATTCCTCATCTGCAAGTTCTATATTACTTAAGTCTACCACAGATAGCACAAATTTGCCACTCTACACATTGCTATTTTTTATATTTTATGATACTGTAAGAGAAAAAAGAAGGCTGGTTCATCTATATGAAATATTCGATTAAGAAAGCTATCACATCAGGAAGTCTGGCACTCACTTTACTTTTTTCTGGATGTGGTCACGATAACCATCCCGATTTTTTGGCTGAGCACCAATGGGTGTATTTTACGAACTGTGATGAAACCATCAGTTTTCATAACGACGGCGGTTTCGCATATTACTGTGCCTGTGGAAGCCCGGTGGGAAGTTCTGATTTATTTGACAGCTATACCTATAATACTAAAACATCAGAGATTATTCTTTCCCCAGAACAGGATGGAAATGTGATTCCTGTTTTAAGGCAGGAAAAGTCAAGACTATTGTTAGAAACAGATGGGCAGATGAAAGAGTTCTTTGATATCGATGACCCTATGGTATCCTGTCCGGAAACTTATGCTTCTTATGACCCTGAAGACTATACCTATAATCACAGCTCCTATCTTGCACTGTTTGACAAAGCTGAAGACTCCATCAGCACAGCCCCTTCCAGTTACGCCGCTGATCCTTCCGGATATGAAGAATATCTTCTCTCCGAAAAGCTTGCCGAAAATGTTACCTTTTTCAAGTGGACTTTAAAGATCGAACAAATTAATGGTGAAGAATCTATATCAAATAATTACGAAGAATTAACAGAAGAAGAGGCAGAGGAACTCCTGAAGGCTGACTCTGCAGTAGGATTTGTGTGGTATAATGATCAAATAGAAATTGAAAAAATTGTATTTGCAGATACTTCTTCTTATTTTTGAAATTTGTAACTCTTAAGTTAATGACATTGGTTCACTACCTTAACAGTTACAAATTTCAAGAAAATATAAGAATAACTACCATTGTTCATAATGAATTCTGTCTGCTTCCCATTCCGGTGCTTTCACTTTTGGCTCTTCAGCCGGATATCCGAAAGCAATGATGGAATGTGGTATGATTGTTTCCGGAAGTCCAAATATTTGTGCCTGTGCTTTTACACGGTCCATCTGGGGCCAGGTTCCCAGCCATACGCTGCCGATTCCCAGGTCTTTTGCCGCAAGAATCATATTCTGTGCCGCAATACTACCGTCAATAACCCAATACTCCTGCGCCGGTGGAAAAGCTCTTTCTATATCGCCACAAACCAGAACAGCAAATGCTGCATTGCGAAGAGGTTCTGCCGGCCTTCCATTGGCATCTGCCATTTTATTCAGAGTATCCTTGTTCTTTATCACAAGAAACGCCCAGTCTCTGGAGTTCACGCAGGAAGGACCACTCATCCCTGCTTTCAAAATTGTTCTGATATCATTGTCGTTCACCTGCTGATCGGTATATCTGCGAATACTGGTTCTGCTCATAATCGTTTCTAATGTGTTCATCGTGGTGACCTCACTTTCTAATAATAACCTTTGAACAACTATATCACAGTTACTGTTCACTTGCCACAAAACCCATTTGGTTTGGTACAATTTTTCACCTTGCAGAAGCTAATTTTTTGGTAAAAAAGTCCTTTGAAAATCTTTTTATTCATATGATATAATACAAATACAACGAGTAGCACGTATGCGTAATTCCAGTTGCATACGTGCTGCTCTTTTTTTGAAGAAAGGAAAGTGAAAACCATGGAACATTCTAATCAATTTCTGGGAACAGAACGTATTGGCAAATTGATGAAACAATACGCGATTCCTTGCATCATCTCTCTTCTGGTCGGAGCACTTTACAATACCGTAGACCAGATTTTTATTGCCAATGCCAGTTATCTTGGCTCATACGGTAATGCGGCAAACACAGTAGTTTTCCCATTGACAGTAGTTGCTTTGGCTATTGCTGTTATGGTAGGTGACGGCTGCTGCGCATTTGTCAGTATCAGCCTTGGAAAAAAAGAAACAAATACTGCCAAAAAAAGTGTTGGAAATTCCGTACTTATGATTGTTGTAACCAGTATCCTGCTGGCTGCGATTTATCTGATTTTTTCTGAACAGATTATAGCCATGTTTGGCGGAACCGTCAATGAAGAAACTTTCTATCATTCCAAAGAGTATTTTTTCTATATATCTCTTGGTATTCCGTTCTACATGTTTGGCCAGGCAATGAATCCCGTCATCCGGGCGGATGGCAATCCGAAATTTGCAATGATTTCTACTCTTGCCGGTGCAGTTATTAATATCATTCTTGACCCTATTTTTATCTTTATCTGTAAATGGGGAATGATGGGAGCCGCTGTAGCTACTGTCATTGGGCAAATTGTCACCGCAATTCTTGCCGTCTGGTATCTTCTTCATATGAAGGTTATTAAACCTTCCCGGGAAGATTATCGGCTGAATGCTTCTGTCTGCGGTAAAACTTTAATTCTCGGCATTACCAGCTTTTTGTCACAGATCAGTCTGGTTGCCGCCATGGCAGCAATCAATAATATGCTCCGCAAGTATGGAGCATTGGATCCGATTTTTGGTCAGGAACAGTTTGCTCAGATTCCTATGGCTGTTGTAGGAATCGTTATGAAATTTTTCCAGATTGTCATTTCTATCGTTGTAGGTATGGCTGCCGGATGTATTCCTATTGTCGGATTCAATATGGGTGCAGGACAAAAAGCCAGGGTCAAAGAGCTTTTCACCAAATTACTGATCTCAGAAGCAACTGTCGGAGCCATTGCATTTATTCTGGTTGAGTTTTTCCCACGACAGCTGATTTCCATTTTCGGAGCTGCAAACGAAAGTGTTTATTATACTGATTTTGCAATCAAAGCTTTCCGTATTTATCTGTGCATGATGATTCTTGCATGTATTAATAAAGCCTGCTTTATTTTTCTTCAGGCAATGGGAAAAGCCGCAGAATCTACTGCTCTGTCCATGATCCGTGAAGTCGTATTCGGCGTAGATTTTGCCCTTCTCCTGCCTGTATTCTTCGGACTGGACGGCGTTCTCTATTCTATGCCGGTTTCTGACCTTTTAACTTTTATTGTTGCAGTATTTTTAATTTGCGGTACTTATAAAGAACTTCGCGAGAAAGGAGAACGTACATTATGAAAAATCGAATCATTACCATCAGCCGTGAGTTCGGCAGCGGCGGACGCACCATTGGAAGAAAACTGGCAGAAAATCTCGGAATCCCCTGCTACGACAGGGAACTGATCCAGAAAATAGCACTGGAAAGCGGATTTGATGAAAATTACATTAAGGATGCAGGAGAATATGCTCCCGGCGGATTTCTTTCATCGGCCTTTTCTAATCGTGCCTTTGGTCCGACAAATGAAGATTATCTCTGGGAAATCCAGTACAAGATTATTACTGATATTGCTCAGAAAGAATCCTGTGTGATTGTCGGCCGGTGTGCGGACTATATTCTCAGAGACAAAGCTGACTGTCTTAAAGTATTTATCCATGCCAGCATGGATTACCGGGCAGAACGCATTGTAAAAGTATACGGCGAACAGGAAAAATCAGCAGAACAGCGTTTAAAAGACAAGGACAAACGTCGCGCCTCATACCATCGTTTTTATACCAATATGAAATGGGGCTACGCACCTAACCATCATATCACTCTGGACAGCGGGGTTCTGGGAATTGACAAATGTGTAGAAATTCTTCAAAATCTTTATTAATTCGCTGATAATGAATCAGGACTGCAGATGCAAAAGTCGGAATGCCTGTAAGGGCTTCCCTGCATCTGCACGTGCTGGCTGCTTCCGAACCTGATCTTGCAGCCATCGTAAAAGGAACCATTGCGGCTGCGGCCGTTATAAATGAAGTTATTGCTGTTATAGCAGCTAAAAAAAGATTTGAACCGGCCGGAGAGATAGGTATCTCATAACCAAAATAGCTTGTATCGGATTTATCGATTGATATTTCCGGTACAAGCTATTTCTTCAATACAACTTCCGGAACATCCCAGATCTCCACCCAGTGCCAAAAGCGCAAACATGGCTGTGCCGCCTTGCTGAAGGAACCCGGCCACATAATTCCTACAGAGAGTCCACAGACCGCACAGGCCACAAGACTAAGCTGAGGCAAATGTAGCAGGGAAATCCCATGATATTTCATCAATCCAAACACTCTTTTATTCTGTCGATATTGTAAAGAGGAATATTCGTCATCCACTCCTGTTCACGGTAATCTGACATAGATGTCCTGACCGCAAATTTCGGTTGATATTTATCCCAGAATGCTTTCAGGCTCTTTGCGCGAAGATTTTCCTCTGCTTTGACCTCTACCGGAACAATGGATGTTCTTCCCTGCAGCAGAAAGTCAATTTCTCCTTTTGAATTGGCAGTAGAAAAATAATATGGCACAGTCCCAACTTCTGCAATCATTTGCTGAAGAATATATTGTTCCGTTAATGCTCCTTTAAATTCTGTAAAAATCCGATTACCATCAATAATGACCTGTGCATCAAGATCTGCCATTGCAATCAGCAAACCTATATCCAACAAAAAAATCTTAAATGCATTAAAATCAATATATGCTTTCAATGGCAATGATGGTTTATTTACTCTCTGAACCTTATGAATCAAGCCGCAGTCCAACAGCCACTGAATGGCAAGTTCAAAATCTTTTGCCCGAGCTCCTTCCCTCACCTGTCCGTAAATATATTTCTTATTTTCTTTTGCCAGCTGCATCGGAATGGAATTCCATACAAGATTCAGTCTTGGAACAAGTGAAACTTCCGCATGTTTGGAGAAATCCTGCTGATAATAGCTGAGAAGATTCTTCTGAATTTCGCGAACCCGATTGAAATCTTTGGTTTCAGAGTATATCCGCACAACTTCCGGCATTCCTCCCACATAATAATACTCACGTAACCTGTCTATATATTTTGATTTAAACATCGTTACCATCTCTACATCTGTTCCCTGTAATATAGACACAAATCTCTCTTCTCCCAGTGCACAGAGAAATTCCTGAAAGCTCAATGGATAAAGATTCATAAAATCAACTTTTCCAACCGGAAAAGAAGTTCCTTTATGCAAGGCTACTCCCAAAAGGGATCCTGCTGCAACAATTGCATACTCCGGTGCATTTTCGCAAAAATATTTTAGAGATGACAGTGCTTTCGGAACTTCCTGCACTTCATCAAATATCAACAATGTATTTTCACTGTCAATGGATACCCCTGTCTCGGCACTGATCGCCAGAATAATTCTCTCAACAGTAATCTCACCATCAAATACCTGCTTCATCCTTGTATTACTGTCAAAGTTAACATATGCAACTTTTTCAAAACATGTATTACCGAATTCTTTCATCAGCCAGGTCTTTCCTACCTGTCTGGCTCCACGGATAATCAATGGCTTTCTGCCTTTTTTATCTTTCCATTCTTTCAATCTATCCATGGCAAATCTTTTCATGATATTCCTCCATCCTATACTGTATGATATGTTTTTTTCTTATTATATGCATGAAAACGTTCTTTGTAAACATTTTTAAGGATGTATTTTTGTACTTTTATCACATTTTTAAGGACGTAATTTGTATTTTAGTCCGGAACTATCATATCCCATGTATTACTTTCCGGATGATAACATAAAATGAAATTCTGCATCCGATGATTCACAACCGCCCTGCAGTCATACCTGTGCATCAGAATACCGGCATAATATTTCTTATCAGACTTTACCACTTCAATATCTTTCAGCAAATGCCGGACTCCATCCGCATCCTCATATTTTATCATCCTGGGAATCATCTTACCAGTACTGGTAAACCAGCAGTCTGCCGCCACCTTATGCGGCACGCCCCGAATTGCTTTCGCCTGAAGTTTTTCTTCTTCCATCCCGATTGCAAATCCCATCAAATATCACCTCCGATTATTCTACCTTCACTTTTTGATAATCAACAGTCCGTTTTTCCCTGATGATACCACCCGACATATGGTCAATCCTGCTCCCTACAAATGCGGCCCGTTTTAAAGAGTCTCTGCCATAACGTATCCTGATTTTATCTACAGCTGCATCCATCTGCTCCAGTTTTTCATAATCCGTCGTATCAAACATATCGAGCTGACGCATATCCATGTGATCCCTGATCCTGCTGGTATGAATGCCAAGATGGCGGATTGCTTTTCCATTCCACAGAGAATCAAAAAGCTGGCAGGCACAACGATGAATCTCTATTGTAATATTGGTTGCATTCTGCAAAGTCATCTGGTGGCTTGCATACTGAAGGTCAAATGTTTTGATTCCAACTGCAATTACCTCTGCACGGACTCCTGCCGCCCGCAACCGGGTTCCAACTGTCTCTGCCAGAGCAAGCAGAACCAATTTAGCCGTAGATGCATCTGTAACATCAAAGGCAATCGTCGTACTGTTCCCATATCCTTTATTTGCCGGAGCTTCTGACTGTACCACAGAAACATCGATTCCATTGGCAAATGCCCAAATCACCTCCCCGTGTTTCTTCAAATGGCTCTTCAGCATGATGGGATCTGACTGTGCCAGTTCCCCAATCGTATGAAGCCCCATATTAAATAATTTCTTCGCAGTAGCCCGCCCCACAAAGAACAGATCTGTCACCGGAAGCGGCCACATTTTTGTTTTTATTTCATCTTTCCAGAGAGTATGCACACGGTCAGGTTTTTGAAAATCACTGGCCATTTTTGCCAGAAGTTTATTCTCGGACACTCCTATATTTACCGTAAACCCAAGTTCTTCCCTGATCTGGTTCCGAATCCGGTGTGCCGTTTCTACCGGGTCTCCCCACAATCCCTCTGTCCCTGTCATATCTACAAAAGCCTCATCTACACTGTACTTTTCTACATCCGGTGAGTACTGCCGGAGGATATCCATAAAGGCTGCAGAACATTTTTCATACAGCCCATAATTCGGAGGTACTAATTTGAGCCGGGGACACTTTTGAAGAGCCTCCACAATACTTTCTCCGGTTTTAATGTTATACTTCTTTGCCGGAATGGATTTTGCCAGGATAATTCCATGCCTCATGGCCATATCTCCGCCGACAGCAGCTACTTCATCCCGCAGGTCTACTTTTCCTCCCAGGTGATAGAGACGATAAACAGCCTCCCAGGAAAGGAAGGCTGAATTCACATCAATATGAAAAATTACTTTATTCAAACTTACGTTCGCCTCCTTTTGTATTATTATAGCGAACATATGTTCTTTTTGCAAGAGGAATATTATGACAAAATTCATTTAAATCAAAATAAACGCTGCTGTTCGTATTCCTGCCTTCGCTCCAGCTGCGGCGGTGTTTTATGCAAAGCAAATTCCAGAAATGTATCATCGTATACCCAGTTTTCCAACTCATTCCTGTCCAGAATCAACGGCATCCGATGATGTACCGGACTTACTGATCCATTTGCCTGAGTAGTTAAGATAATAAATCGATCTTCATCCTGATACCGATTATAGAATCCTGCCATAAATATAGCAGGCTGATTTTTTCTCAGGAACGTAACCTTATTTTTATCGGAATCCCACTCATAAAAATATTTTGCAGGAATAATACACCTCCTGTGCAGTGCGCTGTCCCGGAACATTTTTCTTTCCAGTACAGTTTCTGCTCTTGCATTAATCAGCAGACCTTTCTTCTGATATTGGGGAAATCCCCATGCCATTTCTTCAGCCTGCAGATGCGATTTTCTTCCGGTAATCACAGCAGCCGACTGGGAAGGATAAATATCTCCACTGCGTTCCCTCCTAAGCTTTTCATCTACCTCCCGGACCACTTTTTCTATTTCTCTGGCCGTATCATCATCCACATAATATCTGCCGCACATTATATCTCTCCTACATTTTCTTACAGAATAGTTTTTAATTTGGGATTTACTTATCATTTATTTCTATTATACTCTCCCTATATATATCCCGCAATCACTCTCCTGATTTTTCCCCGTTCTCTTCCAATACAGGAGAATAAACCATCTCTTATTCTTAGTCGGAATTTCGCAGTGCAGTAAGTACATTTTTCACCATCATTATTGCGTCTTCCACCTGTTCTCTTGCTGATGCAATCTTTGACTGTACCAGATAATCTGCGACCAGTCCATCAAAAAAGAAATCCGCAAAAGATAGAAATCCTCCGACCTCCATACGGAGATCCAATGACAGATTTACATCTTTCAGTTCTCTCTGGAATGCCTTCAAATGACGTTTTGCGTCTTCCATACATCTTGATGCATCGTTCATTTTACTGTGTTTTACCATATCCGTGAATAACCCACCACCAAACAGATCGATCATTCCCCATCCTCTTGCACTTTTCAATTTATCCTGCGCTGCGTAAAGACTGTTCAAAGCCTTTTCTCCTGCAGCAATTGCTTCGCGAATTTCTTTCTTATTATTTTCCATATCCATTAACTCCTGATCATATATGCTTCGGAAGTATGAGTGAAACAATTCCCACCACCAGCAGAATCGGCAGTGCAATTCCAATCAGTCCGGCAAATACCATACCTACCAAAAATAGTGGAAGCAACACTATGGTACATACTATTTTAGAAATCCCCCATGCTGCTTTTACAGCAAAAATAATCAGTTTTCCAAATATAAGGAACATCAGGATGATAAACACTAATTCTAACATACTCTATTCTCCTCTCCATTGATTCTTTTACCATGAAATTTTGACCAGTCTTCAAGACCAAGCTTTTCACTGTAAGCTTCGTATTCGTGCATCTTTTCAATTACAAGACACATTCTGATTCTTTGTTCTATTGTCATATACCTCTTCCTTTCCAGCAGATTATGTTCTTATTATAACTACCATCACGGCTTTGATAAACTGTCTATTTGTGGAAATAGAAACATCTATTTCGCTTTTTTCTTCCCTTTCTGGCAGATATCTTATATAATGATGTAGAGATCAAAAGATATTTTGACCCCTATGATACACGGATTTCTCCGCACTTTGTGCTCTCGAAATCCTAAAAACATTCGAACAATGAGGAATTAACTATGGGAAGAAAATCAACAAAAGAGAATAAAAATATATACCAGATAAGCCGTGAGAATATGGACTATACACGAGAAACTGCAGCTGAAAAACTTGGCTTTATCTCTTCAGACCGTATTGAGAAAATAGAAAACGAAAAATCATTGCCACATCCGGAGGAAATCCTTGCTATGGCAGACTGCTATAAGAATCCTTCCTTGTGCAACTATTTCTGCTCTCATGAATGCCCAATCGGAATAGAGTATGTTCCTGAAATCAAAGCCAAAGAACTCTCTCAGATTACTCTGGAAATGCTCGCTACCCTTAATAAGCTCACACACGAAAAAGAACGTCTCATTGAAATCACAGTAGATGGGGAACTTTCTGAAGATGAGCTGCCAGACTTTCTCAAAATTAAAGAAGAGTTGGAAAAAATGGCCCTGGCTATCGATTCTCTTAATCTTTGGCTGGATCATACGATAGCATCAGGAAAGATTGACAAAAATTTGTTATGACATTTTTATCAGATCTGCTCCTTCCTGTATAATTTCCAATTTTCCGCACATCCTATTTTCGAAAGGATGGTGTGAATATGTCAAATAAAACCAACTCTGCAAACAGTACACGAAATGATTACGATGATGGCAATATTCCGGATGTAGATTTGCCTTCCGGCGAAGATATCGTAGAACCTCTTCCGGAATCAACCAGACCTCGAAAAGATGGTCCAGGAGGTGAGGATTAATGGCATCCTATGTATCACCGGAAGTCCGTGAAAAGTTTGAAACACTTTCCGTTGACCTCAAGAACATAATCCTCGAACGGAATGTGCAGCTTCATACGGTCCATGATCTCATCAATGTACTTGAACAGATTGTTGCGGAGGCAGGGGAATGATTCCCTGCCTCTGTTTATATGTCGGTCTCCTCATAAGCTTTTTCCGCTATTCTTTCAGCTACCTTGATTCCATTGTAGTACCTAAACCTAACTTTAGATTAATACTCATTTTTCAAATTTTGAAAGGCTATTTCGCTTTTTTGACGGGCAAATCTTCACATTCCAACAAATATCTTATATAATGGGAGATGATAATATCTAAATAATGAGGAATTTACTAGGGGAAGAGTTTGACACCCTTAATAAATGATGTCAGGGTCGAATAAACATTTTTAATTTCCCCTGTCTTTAGCACATTGAAAATTTCACACATTTTTTTTGATAACAACATGATTAAAATCACGATTACTGTAATATCAGCTGAAGATATCCATGTTCATTATCCGCATTACTGAATTAATATTGGATTTTGAGCATAGTTACCCAAGCCGTTTCGAAAGGTGAACAGCTTACGTACATTCAATGCTGCAACTTTACATCCGAAGAAAAACCTGCTTCTGATTTTTCCGCAGGCTGGCATTCGGTCAACATGATACCGCTTTCGTAAAAGAGAAGGCAATGTCTCAACACCGTTTCGTAACCGTGCAAGTGCTTTGAATTCATCTGTTTTCATATAACGTCGCGTAGTGGCTCGATACTTTGCTGTAGCTGATATATCTATGGAACAAACTTTTTTATGCTCCTTGACTTTACATTTGTTCTTATGTGGACAGTTCATACAGGTTTCCTTGTGAAAGGACGCATGTATATGTCCATTACTGCTTGAACAGCAACAACTTTTGGGTGAATATCCCGCAGGACATTTAATGATTCGGGTTCCCTCTTCATTAAATTCAAAATCAGCATAGATGTCTGGTACATCTTTTCCTGTTAAGTCAGTTGTTACCAGTTTGATATTTTTGGATGCTGCCAGAGCTGTATTTTCTGCTCCGCAATAAGCCCCATCGGTAACAAGAACAGAACCATCTTCCTGATAGTCTGTTTTCTGCAGGTTGTCCTGAAGGAATTGGCTGTCACTGTAAGTATTCTGTTCGAACTGGTAATCAGTAATGACAGAGCCGTTCTCACTTACAGACTCTTCCAGGTTTGCCACATATCCGCGATATTCTTTGCCTGCTTTTTCACGATATGTTGCATCTGGATCAGTCGGGCTTTGAAGCATGGAAGAGGAAAATCCGCCATCTTCTTTATAGCGAAGCCGACGTACAGAATCTTCTATTATTGTTTATTCAGAAAGGCATCTTACTAAAAGCTGGTATTCAGTGGCATCGTCAAAGTCAGAATTGCATAATTCCAACAGTTTATCCGCATCACACAGGATTGAATGAATCCTTTCATCCGTACCGGTGCTGTCACTATAGTAAAAAACCTGGTTAAAATCGTTTGGATTGTAATAATGTTCCAGGCCTTCCAGAAGGTCATCTCTTTGTTTTTTGTGAATGTATGCCACAAGTTTGGCTACACAGGCATATAGCAGTTCAGCGCGGCTGAGATTTTTAATATTTGCTTCAATCATCAAAGAATCCATCCGCTTAATGCGTGGATTAATGTTCATCATTTTTGCAATCTTACCGCTCAGATCTGTCACACAGTCATGTAATAAATCAATGGCTGGAAAAATTTCTTCTGCGAAAATTTTTGCCCATGAATTTTCTAATGCTTTTTTCTCACGCTCTGTTAAGCTGTTTGTAATATCAGTTAATGAGTATTGTTGTGAACTGTTGATATGGAATGACATAATGATACCACCTTTCTGATAATTCGATTATATCAGAAAAAAATAATGTGTGCAATTTTCAAGGTACTAGAAAGGGCCTATTTGACCCTGGCATCAATAAATAATTGGAATTATAAATATACTACTTATATACAGGAAGGAGTGACGATATGCCATTACCCGAAAAAACTATTTATACATCAGAAGATTACTGGAACCTTCCGGAAGGCCATCGTGCAGAGCTGATTGACGGTCGGCTTTATGACATAGCACCGCCCAGTTATGTACACCAGAAACTTGTTATGGAATTATCTGCCACTATCAGAAATTACATTCATACCAACAACAGAGATTGTGAAGTGCTTCCAGCACCGTTTGCTGTCAATCTCGCAGGAAATGATAAGACATGGGTAGAACCGGACATAAGTGTTATTTGCGATAAAAACAAATTATCTGACCGAGGATGTGAAGGAGCACCTGATTGGATTATCGAAATCGTTTCTCCAAGTACACAGCCTAATGATTATGGAATTAAGTTATTTAAGTACCGCACGGCCGGCGTCAAAGAATACTGGATCGTAAACCCAATGAAAAAAACTGTCAATGTGTTTGATTTTGAAAACGAAAATATGACCGGGCTTTATTCTTTTGATGATGAAATCCCAGGTTCTATTTACCCGGAATTCTCCATAACAGTTTCATATTTACTCAAATAGTCAAAGACCCCGATGCAGGCATCGGGGTCTTAAAAGGCAACTTCTCTTTCTTTCAAAAAGGCAGCCACTCCGGCCGTCTTATCGTTTCTGATTAATCGGTGCAATTCCTTCCAGGCGTGTGTTATGGTTACTATTCACAGCCGATTTGATGACACGATAAATAGAGCGGTGCTATAACGC
>JBJELU010000006.1:0-4943 GCA_051879355.1 Oliverpabstia sp. | reverse complement strand
AATAGTACTGTCTGACATTATAGATCGCCTGGTTCGATAGATTTTTCGCAGTATGGCAAAGTTCCTTTAAGGTTTTGTAATCATCCCTGGACAGATGTTTTACCTGCTGTCTTATAGTCAGATACATGCTGTACTTTCTCCCTTTCTTCGAAGATTGAAAGCTTAAGTTATTTACTACATGTATCCATTTTATCAGAACATATGTTCTTTTGTCAAGTTTTTTCGCATTCATCCCCTACCTGCAGAGGAAGGGGTATTCTGCGTTTATTTTGATAAATTCAAAAAAGTAGTCTTCCCTTTTCCGTTTCGTCCTATAAAACCCAATTTCCAGTTCGTATCAATAGAAAAAGAAACATCCTCAAAAACATTGTCAAAGCTGCCGTCATAATAAAAAGTTAAATGATCTACACTAATTCTTGCCATATCCATTCCTCCAATAATAGCTGCCAAAGACATGAATCATTACATCGATAACCTCATAATCAGACACCATAAATTGGATTCAGATATACATTTACGCACAAAAAAGAGAGGTTATGAGAACATAATTCACTTTGGTAACATGAAAAACAGTATGCATATCACAATCCATACCGTCACAATCTTCATGTACCCAAACGTAAATTATCTTCTCATCTTTTCACCTCTCCCCTTAAAGATGGCATCATTCTAACATTTTGATTTTCTCTTGTCAACACAATTCTCCTTGACCAATACTGCAAGATGATGTACAATAAAAGAAAAAATCAGTGAGGATTTTGGATGTTAATTGTTGTAATGGAGAAAATTGCAAAGTAAATATTGCAGGGATGATTTTTAGTTTGCGCTAAAAGTCTGCCCATTGGTTGGCAGCCTGTGTTGTCAGCATTTTCGCCTTACAATGCTTAATATTGTGGTAATAATATTCCATAGATAATGTAGCATGACTGTATGGTCATGCTTTTTGTTTCCATCTATGGGATAATCATATAGAAATGAACAGACCATAGTATCTTAATGCACTTAAGGTATCTGTGGTCTTTTTTTGCGTTGAAGGCGATATCAAAACAGCTGTTATTCGTGTACGAATACAAGCGGACAGTAACTCAACGTAAACCATTCTAAAAGGAGATAACATAGATGAATATTGAAAGACAAATTGAATTTGATAAAGTAAAAGAACTGTGGGCTGATTTAGCTATTACTGACTGGGCAAAGGAAAAGATCCAGGAAGTTTCCCCCTATTTTTCCGAAAACGAATTGAGAAAGCAATTAAGGGATACAACCGATGCCAGAAATCTGATTGAAAAACTGGGAACACCGCCCCTGCAGAATATTTCAGAAATGAAAGAAATTCTGTTGATGGTTGAAAAAGGTGATTGTCTGACACCATATCAGTTCGAACGGGTAGAAAAAGTTCTGGTTGCAGTAAAACGGCTAAAGAATTATCTGGAAAGAGGGAAAATGTATAACAATTCTCTGGCTTATTATGATGAAAATCTGGATGACATTCCAGAATTGCGGGAAGAAATATGCTGTAAGATCAGAAATGGATTTGTAGATGATTATGCATCGAAAGAACTGGGACAGATTCGAAATCAGATTACGAAATGTGAGGAACAGATGAAGCAGAAAGCAGAACAAATCCTGCGTTCCTATAAAGACTGTATGGCAGATAACTACTGTACATTTAGAAATGGCCGCATCTGCCTTCCGGTAAAAAAGGAATATAAACTTAAAATATCAGGCAGCATAGTGGACAAATCTTCCACGGGCAGTACCCTTTTTATCGAACCGACAAGTGTTGCAAAATATTATGAAGAACTGCAGTTACTTAAAATTAATGAAGAAAATGAAGTATATCGTATTTTGTATACCTTATCAGCCATCGTACTGGCATCAGCTCCCGTCCTGCACGAAAACCTGACAATGATAGAAAAACTAGATTTTATCTTCTCCAAAGGTAAACTAAGTCTTGCCTTGGACGGTGCAGAACCAGCGATCAATACAGAACGAAGAATCAGGCTGTCCGGGGCACGCCATCCATTGATGGATCCAAAGATAGCAGTACCCTTACAGTTTGACATAGGTGAAAATCTTCGCGGTATCATTATAACAGGACCCAATACAGGAGGAAAAACGGTGGCAATTAAAACCGTCATGCTAAATTGTTTCATGGCACAATGTGGACTCCATGTTACCTGCAGACAGGCAGATATCTGTATGAATAGTTCTTTTCTGTGTGACATTGGCGACGGACAAAATCTGGCTGAAAATCTGTCTACTTTTTCTGCACATATAACAAATGTGCTTGAAGTTTTGAGTGAAATTAACAGGGACAGCTTTGTTATTATGGATGAATTAGGTTCCGGTACGGATCCGGCAGAAGGTATGGGAATTGCCATTGCAATATTAGAGGAACTTAGAAAAAGCGGTGCCATTTTTCTGGTAACAACTCATTATCCCGAGGTAAAGGAATATGCAGATAAGACAACGGATATTGTCAATGCAAGAATGACCTTTGATAAAGAAACATTAAGTCCCACGTATCAAATGGTGATCGGGGAAGCCGGAGAAAGCTGTGCATTTTATATTGCAGATAAGCTGGGAATGCCAAATGAATTGCTGAAAGTGGCAATTCGTGCTGCCTATGGTGAAGATGCAGTAGACTCTTATCAGTTTCAAAAGCCAGAAAGTGCCATCAGGAAAAGAAACACTGCCAGGATTTCTAAAACTAAGAAAACCAAAAATACTACTGACCTTACCACCATGTATAAAATTGGTGACAGCGTTATGGTTTACCCTGAGAAAAAGATAGGAATCGTGTGTGTACCCGTTAATGAAAAAGGCGTGTTAAGGGTACAACTTCCAAATAAAAAGATTTGGATTAATCACAAACGAGTAAAGCTTCATGTGGCAGCAACCGAGCTTTACCCGGAAGATTATGATTTTTCAATTATATTTGATACAGTTGAAAACCGAAAAAAACGCCATGATATGGAGAGGAAATATACCGATGATACTATAGAGTATGAATCCTAAATCAAAATATACGTAAACGGACAGGGAAGCATCCCTGTCCGTCATACTTAAATATTCGTTTCTCTTATTACTTTGCGCACCGGGAGAATGCATCCCGGTGATACGGACAGTTCGTCCAATCCCATTTTCAGGAATGTCTCTGTCAGTGTGGTATCTGCACCCAGTTCTCCGCAGATACCAGCCCAGATTCCTGCATTATGGGCGTTCTTTACTACGGTTTCAATCAAACGCAATACTGCCGGATGATGGGCATCGTAAAACTCGTCCAACTTGGCATTCTGACGGTCAATAGCCAGAGTATACTGTGTGAGGTCATTGGTGCCGATACTGAAAAAGTCCACCAGTTTTGCCAGCTCATCACTTATCACAGCAGCAGCCGGAGTTTCAATCATAATCCCCTCTTCCACCTGACCAATCTCCACGCCTTCAGAAATCAGTTCTTTCTTTACTTCATCAGAAATCTTTTTTATTTTTCTGACTTCATCTACTGAGATAATCATTGGATACATGATTGCCAGATTTCCATAGGCACTTGCACGGAATAATGCACGAAGCTGTGTCCTGAAAATTTCCGGTCGGGTTAGGCAGATACGAATGGCACGATAACCCAGAGCCGGGTTATCTTCTTTGTCCAGGTTAAAGTAATCCACCTGCTTATCCGCACCAATATCCAACGTACGGATAATGACTTTTTTGCCTCCCATGGTTTCCACTACTTTACGATACGCCTGAAACTGTTCTTCTTCCGACGGATACGTTGCTGATTCCAGATAAAGGAATTCACTCCGAAACAGCCCGATTCCGCCTGCATCATTTTCCAGAACCGACATCAAATCTCCCGGATTTCCAATATTGGCATACAGATTAATTTTCTGTCCGGACTTTGTAATATTTTCTTTTCCTTTTAATGTCTGAAGAAGCTGCTTCTGTTCATCGTCTGCCGCCTTCTTTTTAAAATACTCTTCCAGTACAGGCATTGGAGGGTCGACCAGGAAAGTTCCCTCGTATCCATCCACAATTCCGATTTTTCCATCCCATGATGAATCAATCTCCACCCCTGCAAGAGCAGGAATTCCCATAGTTCTTGCAAGAATTGCCGTATGAGAATTGGAAGAACCAAGACGGGTCACAAAGGCAAGCAATTTCTTTTTATCCATCTGGACAGTCTCACTGGGAGCCAGATCTTCTGCTACAATGATAACCGGTTCTTCTCCGATATCACCGCCCTGTCCGTTACCGCACAAAATGGTGAGCACCCGCTCTGTAATATCTTTGATATCTGCAGAGCGTGCTTTAAAATACTCATCCTCCATATTTGCAAACATTTCTGCAAAGTTATCGCCGGTAGAAGCAACTGCATACTCAGCATTCACTTTCTGAGAAGTAATGATATTATGAACAGATTCATTGAAATCATCATCTTCCAACATCATAATATGAACATTAAAGATCTCAGCATTTGCTTCCCCCACTTCCACAATGGCTTTCTCATAAAGCTTTTCCAGTTGCTCAGATGCCGTTTTCTTTGCCTCCTCGTATCTGGTAATTTCCGCATCTACATCTTCTACCTTTGTACGGGAAACCTTATTCTCTGCTTTTGAATAAAATCTGATTTTACCGATGGCAATGCCGTTAAAAATCTTTTTTCCTGATTTTTTATCCACAGATATTCCCCCAAATTACAGATTATTTCTGAAAAACTCTTCCATCTTTGCTGCAACTGTATCTTCATCGCCGCCTTCAACAGATACTGTTACTGTGTCACCTTTTTTTACTCCCAGTCCCATAAGAGCCATCAGTTTTTTTGCTTCTGCACTTTTATCGTCTTTTGTTACTTTAATAACAGAATCATATTTTTTTGCTTCTTTCACCAGAAGACCTGCAGGTCTTGCATGAATTCCTACTTCGTCTGTAATTGTGTA
>JBJELU010000005.1:0-5087 GCA_051879355.1 Oliverpabstia sp. | reverse complement strand
ACACATCACGCTCTGCTATGGAGTGAACGGCTTTTTTGACCATTTCCGGCGCCTGTCCGATTTCCACCTCAACAGCCCTGAATCCCGTCTGCTGATTACACATTTGTGATGTGGGGATCAGGTTACCGTTAATACTGATACGGCTGCCCAGGAGCGTCTGTACACCATTCGGGCATCCCTGCATCAGGCCGGTAATACCAATCGTGCCATTTTTCAGCATTACCAGCGCCTGACCATCTTCCGTCATGGTCTGACACCAGCCGTTTTTGACGGCCCAGTTACCGGCGGAGGCGGAGAATGATGCAACAGTAAAAAGCAGGGGAAAAAGAGTTCTGGTATTCATGACTGACCTCTGAAATGAACGTACGGTGTTATTGATAATGATGGAAGGTATGCAGTGACTGTTCAGGAAATGACGTAATAGCCATATATTTAGTTTTCTGTTCAACATATTGTCTCCATACCTGTCGGAACGGCTTTGGCAGGCCGGCGATCACAGGTTAAAGGTGTTGATAAGTTTATGGATGAAAGGGAAATGTGGCAGAGCGGAGATAAAACGCTCTTCAGCGACCAGACTGTGGATGTGGTCTCTCCGTTCAAACCGTTCTGATGTCAGGCTGACCGATTTGATGTCTGCCAGGGGAAAGACCCGTAGTTTTCCCTTCTGTAACGCGATCAGATACCAGCTTCCGCTGTAATAAATGAGCCGGCAGGGTTCCAGTGACGGATACCATCGCTCAGTCACCAGCGAGATGTGGATGCACTGTCTTATTGCCAGGATGAGTTGCGAGAAACACTCTGGGAGTGTTGCAGTGATATCCGGCGCCGGTAGCCAGATAAGGCAGGGAGAGGGCTCCTGGTTGTCGGTAAGACAGGTTATCAGTCGTCCGTTCCGGAGCGGAAGTATCCGTGCGATCCCCGTATTCTGTATAAATGAAAGCATTTCAGGGATCGCGCCCGGGTTGCTCTGCCGTCTGAGACTGTACCGGCCATTTCTGTACTCTAAGTCCAGGTGAACCAGACGCTGATGAAAATCGCGCTGTAAGGTACGTTCTGTAACACCAAATTCATCTGACAGTGTCTTTAGTGACAGAGATTCTCCGGCCATCAGTCGGCTGATAATGAGTGATAAGCGAACCGCCAGGCGATCATGCCGGGAACGATTATCAGACATAGATGTGCACTCCGTAAGAAAACATCTTTTATTTCATAATGTTATTATGCATCATGATGTTGAAAGGATGTGTCGCATCCGAATAATCAGGAATAAAATGCAGCAGAAAAAATATTCCTTTAATTATCTGATTTTTAAGCAGGGTTTCATAAAAAGAAGAATGCTTGTTAATCCAGCGACACATCCTGTCGGCGTGAGTGTGTCAGAACAGACGATCCCACAGTGTGACCAGCAGGTGGATAATGCGGTCCCGGGCTTTACGCAGAAGCTGTAACATCCAGGCCGGAAAGCTGAACCGGGCAACGGCGTCGTCAAAGCTTTTCCCGATGGTTTCACCAAAAGTCTGTTGTGCGTGTTTCCGGGCCTGTTCAGAGCGGTTTTCCCCCCGGATATGTGAATAAACTGCGCTGGTTGCCTGTGGTGGCAGTGCGTGGATCATCAGCGACACAAACGCCGGAAGGTTCCAGCCGACAGGTGCGGCAACGGAGAGTACCGGAAATGATGACGGGAACAGGGTGGCCACCCGGGCTGTTACTGTCGCCAGTGAGAGTTCCTGCTGACGGGACGGGCATTTTTCTGTGTCGTTCCATTCTTCAGCAGGAAATACGCGATCGGCATGGCTGAGAACAAACAGAAAACGCGAGGGATCTGCGCCTTCATTCAGTAAAAACTGATGCATGGCAATATCGGCAGCATACGCACGTTCATCAGCCCGCAGGATCCAGATAATCAGATCCAGTTCCGGCAGTAACTGACGATAAAGCGTCCGGTATTCCTGATCATGCTGCGGTGTTTCACCGATGCCGGGCAGATCGACCAGCGTCATTCTGCGTTCACCGAGCTGCAGGGTAAGACGATGAGCCTGGCGGGTGCAGCCGTTCAGAGGATGTGTGGCGCAGATACGGGACTGAAAAATGGCATTACACAGACTGCTTTTGCCTGTGCCTGATTTACCCATAATACCAATCACGGGCTCGTAATGAATAACACAGTGGAGATGTTCAAGGATTTTCTGGCGAATTTCTTCAGGAAGAAACGTCAGATATGATTTCACTTGTGCGGAGAGGGAAGAATGGCTGAATGACATACCGTTATCCTGTTGATTTCGCTGAACCGGATCACACTAATCCGGTTTATCATTCAGGTAATATGGACGTGAAAAATGATGGAATGTCTGAATTACGGACATGATTGTTAAAGTGTAATGGAGTATGAAGTGAGTTTTTCCGAACGGGAACTAATGACATACTGCGGTTTCAGGAGATGAGAGGATGACCGGACGTAAAAACAAATGTGTCAGAAAAAATTGTAACAATCAGGTTTTCTCAGTAAAAATGGCAGTGGAGAAAAGACTGTGCAGAAAACATTATGAGAGGTTTTGTGAGCTCAAAAAAAGAAGAGAGCAAAATCCTGTTCACAGATTAAATGAAGCATTGCCAAGAAAGATAAAAGGACCAAAAAGTAAGAAAAAATTAGTAAAAGAAAGAGAAATCATTAACAGCAGAAAAAAACATAAACAGGAGCAGGGACCATCGCTGACTGAACTTAATAAAAAAGTTCGTGAGATACTGAAAACTCCGGCATGGAGAACGCTGGAAACGAGAATTCGAAGAAACGGAATCACATTTAAGTCAAAAGCAGAGTTAGATGCGCTTTCTGAACTTTATGCAATTTATTCATGGGTTTCATATTGCAAACGGGGCGATAATTATTCTGTGTGGTTTTTGAATTGTCCGGATGTAAATATAAACCTTCATGTGTGCGAATGCCGGTCTTCTGAAAGCGATTGTTATCTGCCATCTCGTTTTATTATTCTTCCAGCTCCATTAAGGCAAAAAATAAAAAGAAAATACTCTGCTAATTCGTCTGGGGTACCAGGACATAATGATTCAAAAAGTCTTTATAAGACAGTTTTGTCTGTTTGTGGTGGGAAAAGAGAAACCGAAATGTTCTTTTATTCATTGCCAGTAAAGACTAATCATCATCCTTACTGGATTAAAAGTGGTGTGGTAAAAAGATTTCCTCCTGTTTTTGGTTTGTTGTTTTATGAACAGGAAAGATTAACAGGAGGTGTTTTTCGTTATGTGTTGATAAGATTTTATAATACTTTTAAAGAGAATTTGTTTTTTGTTGAGATTGTATCGTGCTGTTTTCTTGTTGAGCTTTTTCATGATATTGATTCATTTTTTATAAATCAACGATTAAGTAAGCTGGAAAGTTTTATAGATAAGTGGAGGGAGGGTAAAGAAATCTGGATAAAAGTATATTTACAACTGATACATACTACATTGGGAATAACTGAAACAGAAAAACTCGTCAATCTATATAATTCATTTTTTACTGATAAAGTGGTTCTCTGGGATGAATCAGTAAAAAAAGTTAAGTGGATTTATGAGAAATAGTATCATTTAACTGAAAGCCACCATAACGTCTTTTTGACTACATTTATGATAATGCGTCTCATTTTGTTTTTGTTTTTTTTGTTCAGGGAAATTTTCCGAACATCAGTGATAATGAGGGTTTTGTTGTTTTTGTTTCTGCAATGTTTGAGGGCTGTTCCTGGAGATGATTCGTTGCTTGTGAGCAAGAGGTGGTCCGCTTTACTGGACAAGTTTTGCATTTGTTGAGTGGTGAAATGGAAGTAAAAAGAGCCCCTTTCTGGCAATGACTGAAAAAGTCAGTAGCGTGTGACAGTAAAAACTAACATAAAGTGATTATCGTATGATTATGACAATGACTTATAACTTTTATGAAAAGAACAACAGAAACTATGAAACCATAGCAGATTCCTGAGACCATGTTTTCTGAGGTAGAGAAAATAATTCAAGAGTAAACCAGTTTGTTTTTTGGTCAGTAAAGAACCATGCCTGATGTGAAAACGGGTAATCAACATTCAGTCTGCATGAGTGTCTGAGAATGTTGCTAATGTCGGTATGATACTATATACACGTATTTTACTAAGTATTTTAACTAAGTATTTCAGTAAGTGTTATACACGTATTTTCATAAACACTTCTACAAGTGTTTTCGTTAAACATTGCTATACACATCCAGTTTAGTAAATCTTTACGTTAACTAAATCAGTTTAATGCTGCTGTAAAACCTTTCTGCTTCAGCAATCAATCTGCTATTCTATTTTACTGATGTTACGTTTAACCTTTCCTGAGATTTCGAGTTTCGACGTTAGCATGAGAAAAGTATCTTTACGCTAAATCAACCCGAACTTTCCTGAAGTAATCTGACGTTCTTTTCGATGTGCTTACGACGATTCTGTTAAACGACTTTCTGGATGTTTTGATAACAATCAGATTTAGGCATTAACGATTCCTGACGTTTTTCTTTTCCGTGTAAGGTCATTGTTTTCGTCATGAGGTTTCTTCTTGCATTGCGAAAGTGTGATGAACGGTTTTGGTGTTTTGATTCAGATGAAGTTTACGTTATCGATGGTTAATCGTTTTTATGGTGCGTAGTGAAACGTAACGCTTTCAGGAAGGGAAAATCGATTCTGATGGGGATGATCGTGTAACGGCGTTATCTGTAAACAGGTTTTAAACATGTCATTCGCATCCGTGATTGAGTTGTGTGATTAAGCTGTAGGTTTTGGCGTTGTTGTTGATTTGCATTACCAGGAAGCGTTCTGGTTGCGTTTCTGGTGTTTTGTTTGAATGTTCTGTGGATCCTTTTCCCTTCTGACTTTTCTCGTTGTCCATGTCGTTTTTAAATCCATTCGCTGTTCTTGAGTGTTTTTACCCTGTGTGTAGGATTATCTTTTTGTTCCGGGATGGTTTGTTCCGTTTCAATCACTCTTAATCAGAAAGTTGTAGCATTGCTCAATGCCGGATGCCGTAAAGTTTTACCGCGGTGATTAATGATGTGAAGTCAATCCAAATCAACGGAGATCTCTCATCATGAA
>JBJELU010000004.1:174316-198384 GCA_051879355.1 Oliverpabstia sp. | reverse complement strand
CTCTTTATATGCCTTTTTGTCCATCTTTTTTGTCAAATCAATCTGGTCCAACATTGTAATCCCTCCCATCTTCTTATATTATCATGTACCTTTATCTTGTTTTAAGATAAAAACGAGGGAGTTTTTCATCCCTCCCTCGTTTTTAAAAATACTTACGATTTCCCCACAGGTTGGATTTCCTCAAATCCAGGTATTCATTATATGCCATTTCCAGAATCTGACGTTCATTGGAAAACTTTAGCAGATGGTATGCCTCGTGGAACTTGTAATAACCGGAATCGATAAAATATTCTTCTCTCTGCGGTTTGCTGTAATAACTGTTAGCCATCATCAAAAACCAGTGTACCTCTTTCTCAACAGTATCTTCCGGTACGGTAAAATTATACTGACTTTTTCCAACATACTTGATAATTGAAGCTTTCACACCGGCTTCCTCTCGTACTTCGCGAATCGCAGTGTCTTTAAAATCCTCTCCCTCTTCAACAGTTCCTTTGGGCAGAACCCACCCTTCGTACTTGTTCTTGTAACTTTTGTACAATGTCAGAATCTTTCCACGATATATTACCACGCCACCACAGCTTGTTGCCTCAATCATTTGCACTTCCTCCTGTAATGCGTTGTCTTTCACTGCATTAAGTATACCTCTTTTCAGAAAGCTGTGCAACCGTTTATTCTGAATAATAACAATCGAATATTTTTGCTGCGATAGGAACTGCTATTTCACTTCCTGCTCCGGCTTCTTCAGCTATCACGCTGACTACTATATCCGGGTCTTCCACATTAGAAAATCCTACAAACCAGGAATGAGGAGTGGTGGAAGTTACATCTCCATGTTCTGCAGTTCCCGTTTTTCCTGCTGCAGTATATCCTCTTCCGGCAAGAGCCGCTGCAGTGCCTCCCTCAACAACTCCCGTCATCAGACTGGTCAGCTTTGATGCCTCCTGCTCCGTCATCAGTTTTTTATAAGCCTTCGGCTCATAAGTTTTTACATTGGTACCCGTATAAGTTTCGATACGATCTACCAGATAAGGCTGCATCAAACTTCCTTTATTCGCAATGGCACTGACAATCATAGCCATATGCATGGGTGAAACAAGCGTCTCTCCCTGTCCAATCGCCGTCTGCATGGTCAGTGCATCTGTAGTGCTCTTTTCCAGTGAGAACCGGCTTTTCTTATATGGAAAATCCAGAGGAAGTTCCTCGTTAAACAACAGACTGTCCACCGTCTGCCTATACTCTCCTCGATTCAGATCCACACCAATCTGTGCAAACGCTGAATTACAGGATCGGGCAAAAGCAGTCGGAAAATCTTCCTGACCGTGAACGCTATTATGGTAACAGTGAATTGTATAACCGCCATTTTCTACCTCTCCATTACAGTTGAAAGAGAATCCGTCAAATGTGTTGTTCTGTCTCCAATATGCCAGAGAAGTAATGATTTTGAAAGTTGAACCCGGCGGATACAGACCCTGTGCGGCACGATTCACCAGTCGTGAACTGCTGGCGTCTTCATTAATCGCTTCCCAGTCCTCTGCAATCGTATTGGGATTAAAATTTGGTTTACTGACCATAGCAAGAATTTTTCCTGTATCAGGCTCCATAACGACTACCGCACCTTTGTAATCTCCCAGTGCATCATAGGCTGCCTGCTGAAGACGGGTATCCAAAGTGGTTATGATATTATCTCCGATATTCTTTTCATTTTTAAACTCATTCTCAACCTGTTCCACCATATTGGCATGGGAAGTAAGAAGCTGAGAATTCATACTCTGTTCCAGACCGCTGACGCCCTTACCAGAATATCCGACAACATGCGCAAAGACTCTCTCATAAGGGTAAAGACGAAATTCATTACCCTCTTCATCTTTTTCCGTGCTGGCAAGTACCTGACCATCTGCGGAAATAATTTCACCCTTTACGACTCTTTCTTTATAAGTCCCCTGTCGTTTGGCATTATAGGGGCTGTTTGCATAATCATCGCGCAATTCCACATTAAAATAAACCAGATAACCAATCAGAGCAAGAAATATCCCTACAAAACAATAAGCAATTACCACATATTCTTTACCAGTTGAGGCTTTTTTCGGTTTGCTCTTCGATTTTTTCTTCGAGTGTTTTTTCCCGCTGTGGGTGACTTCCCGTTCCATATCCACCGGATCCATTCTTCTTTTTTCTGCGTTTTTCTTTTTGTCTCTCTCTTCTCTGCCTTTCAAGTTCTTCACCTTCATCTTCCCTGAGGATATATAATCCCTGAATAATCGCAAACATCATAATACTGCAAATTACTGAACTTCCCCCATAACTGACCAGAGGAAGGGTAATACCTGTCAGCGGAATAAATTTGCTGCTTCCGCCTACCGTAAGAAATACCTGAAACGCATACTCTGCTCCCAGTCCCATAGCAATCAGTTTATAAAACGGCTTGCTCATTTTCATTGAAACATTGACAATCATCAGATAACAACTCATACAGACCAGAAGCATACAGATGGCAAAAATTGCCCCCAGTTCTTCACAGATAGCCGCAAAAATAAAGTCCTTATCTACCACCGGGATAATTGTAGGCATACCCTGACCCAGTCCCATGCCGAACCAGCCGCCGGCACTGATGCCAAATAAGCCCTGTGCCAGCTGGTATCCGCCACCGATCTGATCATACACGGCAATCGGATCTTTCCAGGCAATCACACGCTGTCTTACATGATTAAACATAAAATATGCTGCTACAGCTGCCAGACACCCGGCTGCCAGACCTGCCAGTGCATACAGAGGCTTTTTTGTAGCCACATACAACATAACAATATATGCTACAAAAAATACAAGTGCACTTCCCAAATCTCTGGACAAAACCAGAATCACTACATGCAAAGCGGCAACCACAGTTGTAAGTACCACCCGATTAAAACTCTGATCCTCTCTCAGCATTCCTGCAACAAAAAATACAAACGTAATCTTTACCAATTCTGAAAACTGAAAGGTTACCCCACCGATTTCAATTGACAGTTTCGCACCACCGGATATAGTTGCCAACACGAGTACCACACCAAGCAATCCTATCCCGACAATACCATACAGCCATGTGAGGTCTTTCAGAAGCTTCACTTTTCTGACAATAACCGGTACAATAAACGACAGTGCCATCGACAGTACAACAATCTGAAACTGTTTGATTGCCTTGTCAAATTTCAGCCTGCTCAAAATCAAAAAACCAATACTGAGCAGCATGCACATATTATTTACGATCAGAAGATTTCCTTTCTTATAAATCACACGATACAGAAGCTGAACCAGCAGAATAAATGCCAGTACAGAAACATACATAACCAGCATTTTAATATCTTCCGTCTGAAGATACAGCACAGCATAGGCAATAAAATTCATAAACAGCATCAGTATGATCTGCCTGCGTAAAACCTGATTTTTGTCTTCCTGATCATGCTTCCTGAAAATCGTAAAACATTGAAATGTGAAGATGATCATGGTAAAGATAATCAGATATTTTGATATTTCCGTAATTACTGTTTTCACGTGTCCCTCCCACTCTATTCCACTTTGCGATTAAAATGTCCTCTTGTCGTCTCCCCGATCAGCCAGTCCGGCTTAACCTCACAGCCATGCATATAGACCGCTGCAAATCTTTCTGCTATTTCTCTCGTTTTCTGTTCCGATTCCACAGTAAATGACAGACGGTATCCGGACACTCTCAGCTTTCTGACTTTATCCGCATCCTGCAGAAGCGACATTGGCAAAGCATTATAAATCGTATTATAACAGAATTCACAGCTGCAGACTGCATGAAATTTTTTCTGATAACGGTCTTCCAACGTCAAAACTGCACATTTTTTATCACAGTGATCCATATTTTTCTGCAGACACTGCACTGAAATCATCATAGGAATATAACCGTAAATGATCATCTCACTGTTACTGTTATTTCGGTAACTGATTTCCTTCTGATTCAGTTCCAGCGGAACCGTATCGCGGCATACTCCCTGTTCATCCCAGAACAACTGACTTTCCCCGTTCATCGTATATAGATTGGCATCCAGCACTGCTCTGTCCGCAAGACCCGACTGTTTCAGAATACCAAAACTCTCAAGATTCCTTACCAGAAAACCACGCAGCCCTTTTTCACACAAAATCCTGAAGAATTCTTTTCTTCCATCCAGTTCATGGTCACGTACCATGTGGGGCAGCATCAGATATAATTCTTTCCCGGCCATACGGCACGCTTCCAACGCCTCTGTAACCTGTTCTTCAAAACAATCTTTGCTGAAAATGCCGCAGTCGGCATAAATCCCTGTAACATCTCCTACCTTCAACAGGGCCTGCAGCTGATTTTCTGTTCGTACTGACGCATACAAGTGGGGAATCTCTTCTTTTCTAATAAACGTATTATGATCATCAAAGCGTACAGGAAGCTTTCTTCTGAAAGGATCTGTCATCTCTCTTTCCAGAGATTCCAGGGCATTTCTACGCAATTCATTGAGCTGCTGCATGGGCATAAAAATGTCATCTCCCATGAAAATCTCCAACTGTTCAAATACAAATTCCGTATCACCTGTTTTCTGTATCTGTCTCCGGACACGTTCCTCATCCAGGGGACGACTAGATGCCTGTTGCACCACCGCACCTTCAACCACAGCATGGTATTGCCTGCAATTTACCTCCATAATAGCAGAACATCCGGCATAAAGAGTTAAGATTCCCTTAATCTTTTCCTGTTTTTTTCTTTCCAGATACTGATTTTTCAACTGAGTAAATAATTCCTCATTTCTCTCTGCCCGAATATCTGTACCACTGACGGTTTTCTTTTCGTTGCGAAGTGCCATCATATCCTTTCCATTGCGAACTTTATAATAGCTTTCGTGGAAACCATCGCGGTTGTACAGATCCATAAGCATCTGATAATCTTCCCGGCTGACCTGTGGATTCTTTTCACCGGCGAGAACCCGATCCAGATATTTCCGGTAAACCTGTACAACTCCGGCAGTGTACTCCGGTTTTTTCATTCTTCCTTCGATTTTCAGAGAAAACACGCCCGCATCTATGATATCTGACAGGATTCTAACGGTACACATGTCTTTAGGACTGAGTGCATAGGCTGTTTTTTCATCATTGAGCCGTTTCCCATTCCGGTATACCTGATAAGGAAGCCGACAGGGCTGTGCGCACCGGCCTCTGTTGCCGCTTCTGCCGCCAATCATACTACTCATCAGACACTGGCCTGAATAACAATAGCACAATGCCCCATGGATGAAACTCTCGATTTCCATCCCTGTTTCCTGATAGATTGCCTGTATTTCTTTCAGAGACAGTTCTCTGGCAGTAACAATTCTTGACGCACCGGCATCTTTTAATAGTCTTGCGCTTTCTACTCCGGTAATCGTCATCTGCGTACTGGCATGGATATGCATACCGGGAAATTCTCTCCGGATAAACCGCAGCACTCCCAGATCCTGCACGATTACAGCATCCAGCCCCTCTTCATAATAAGGAGCCAGATACTCATACAATTCTTTTTCCAGTTCCCTGTTTTTCAGCAGCGTATTTACTGTCAGATATAATTGTCTGCCATGTATATGAGCGTATCGTATCGCCTCTTTCATCTGATCTGTGTCCAGATTATCTGCGTACGCCCTTGCACCGAACTTTTGTCCTCCCAGATAGACAGCATCTGCTCCTGCACGAAAGGCTGCCTCCAGGGCAGCATAGGAACCTGCAGGTGCAAGTAATTCTGTCCTTTTTTCCCTTTTAGCCTTCATTTTTTCCATAATATCACTCCTGCCGAGATGTGCAAAAGAGCGTGACCTTTGTCACGCCCATCTTATCATTATTTCAACAGATTATCCATGTCGGTCTCCAACTGTCTGATCTGTGCCATCAGTTTTTCCTTTTCTGCTGTAAGATTTTCAACCTGAATCTGAGCCTCAATCAGATCATGCTTGAGATCATACATTTCTTTATCTTTCAGCTGTGAATCCTCTTCAAATACTTCCGCCTGACGTTTAGCCTTAAAATAGTCATCCGCAATATTCAGACTCAGCAAGGTATGCTTTGTCTCTACAGGCTGACGATTATATCCCGGCAGTTCACTGAGCTGCGTTATTTTATGATTCATATATGAAGCCACTTTCTGCAGATAATCTTCACTCTCATATCCGCTTAATGTGACAATTTTTCCTCCAATTAATACCTTCGTTGTGTTTTTTGCTGGCATAGCTGGCAATTCCTCCATCCTGACAGCTATGTATTACCACAGTCTGTCCTTTTCATTCTGTTTCAAGACCCGGAAGCATCATGTGCAACACTTCCATCTGATATACATTATAAACAAAATTACCCAAAAAACAACCTTTTTTTATTTGGTAACCTCATCTATTCCCAAATGGTGGCGGGCATGGTCTGTTACCATTCTTCCTCTCGGTGTTCTCAGAAGGAATCCATTTTTGATCAGATACGGTTCATACACATCCTCAATCGTCCCTGCATCTTCTCCGATTGCTGCTGCCAATGTATCAAGCCCCACCGGACCTCCCTGAAATTTTTCAATAATAGTATGCAGAATATACCGGTCCGTCTGATCCAGTCCATATCGATCTACTTCCAGCAAATCCAGGGCAAAGGAAGCCACTTCTTTGTTGATTTTCCCATCATACTTAACCTGTGCAAAGTCCCGGACTCTTTTCAGAAGCCGATTGGCAAGCCTTGGGGTTCCTCTGGAGCGTTTTGCCATCTCAGCAGCCCCCTCAGCATCGATTTCCACACCAAGAACTTTAGCAGAGTGCTGAATGATCGTCTGCAGTTCTTTTTCTGTATAGTATTCCAGATGATGAATAACACCAAAACGATCCCTTAGCGGAGCTGTCAGCAATCCCGCCCTTGTCGTTGCCCCAACCAGAGTAAAATGCGGAAGATCCAGACGTATGGAACGGGCGGATGCCCCCTTTCCAATCATAATATCGATGGCAAAGTCTTCCATAGCGGGGTAAAGTACTTCCTCCACCTGCCGGTTCAGACGATGTATCTCGTCTACAAACAGTACGTCGCCTTCCTGAAGATTATTCAATATAGCAGCCATCTCACCCGGCTTTTCTATGGCAGGACCGGATGTGACTTTCATATGCACACCCATTTCATTGGCTATAATTCCCGCAAGTGTGGTTTTTCCCAATCCCGGAGGACCATAAAACAACACATGATCCAGGGAGTCCTTTCTCTGCTTTGCAGCCTCTATATAAATTTTCAGATTTTGTTTTGCTTTTTCCTGTCCGATATAATCTTTCAGATACTGTGGCCTGAGACTTCCCTCAATTCTCAGATCTTCTTCCATCACATCTGTTGTTATAATTCTTTTTTCCATCATTTACTCCTGGTATGATTTATCAGATCATTTTCTTTAAGGCAGCTTTCAGAATCTCTTCTACTGTCATGGATTCTGCACCTTCCACCTTTTTGACTGCACGCAGTGCTTCTGTTCCCGGATATCCCAATGCTGTCAGGGCCTGTACTGCCTCCTGTATCTGAGATCCTGCATCTGCGGCAGAAATATCTCCGGCGGCCTGATTTGCCAGTTTCTGTTCGAAAGCATCTTCCAGATTCAGCTTATCCTTCAATTCCAGAATCAGCTTCTGAGCCGTCTTCTTACCGATACCTGGTGCTTTTGCAATCGAAGCGGCATCATCAGCTAACACAGCAAAACGCAGCTCATCCGCTGTCAGAGCAGATAAGATACCAAGTCCTGCTTTCGGACCGATACCATTGACTCCCAACAGCATCCGAAACATGCGAAGGTCATCTCTTGTCAAAAAACCATATAGCTGCATAGCATCTTCCTTAACAGAAAGATAGGTGTAGATCTTTACTTCTTTTCCAATGGGAAGAGCACCTGAAAAGGCCGACGAAGGAACAAAAATCCGATACCCGATCCCATGATTATCTATCATAACAGACTGCTCATCTGCTTCTTCCAGTACTCCTTTGACATAACCAATCATTTTTTACTGCTTCTATCCTTTCCTATAACACTCCTACTGATACGTTCCGTCAGTGTTCCGCCAAGAATTCCGATAACAATCCCTGTAATCATTCCGGTGATTGCAAGAACTGAAAAATAGTAACTCACGCGTATATTCTCTACCACAAGAACTGCTACGAGAATCTGCCCTGCATTGTGGGCAACGCCTCCTACCATACTGACTCCGATACAGCTCATCTTTCCCGATTTTTTTGCTGTTTCCATACAAAGAAGACTTAGAATTCCACCAGCAAGGCTGAAGGCAATACTAAATGCATTTCCAAACAAAAAACCAATCACCAGAATCCTCGCTGCAGAGACAGCCAATGCTTCCTTCCAGGTATACAGATAAAGTACCATGATGATTGCAAGATTGGGAAGCCCAATCTTCATACCGGGAATCCCGACAAACACAGGAAACAGCGACTCAATATATCCCAGAATAATAGCTGCGGCACACAACAATCCCATATATGCTGTTTTAAGTTTCAAATTATTTCACGCCTTTCACGAACTTATGGCATCCACATCAGCTTCTTCAGATACCTCTGACACCACTTCCAGTACCACCCTGTTAGGAAGGCAGACAATCGTACTGCCATCACGGGAAATCTCCGCTGTCTTTACACAAATCTGATCCGGACATTCCGCAGATATCATTCGGACTTTTCCGTCCATAATCTGACACAGATTCGTATCACCAATCCTTATCTCCTGATCTTCATTCAGATCATAAATTCCATATACCTCTCCGTTTACTGTAATTCTCAGGTAATGCGCCGGCTTTTCCAACAACCTTCCCACACCACCCACAAACAATGCCGTCAAAAGAATTATCACAGCAGCAAATATATCTCTTTTTTTCATACTGTTCCAGTCCTTTTCATTCAGGTACAGCCTCAGCCTGATATCGGTAATCATACCACATACACCTGATTATTTCAACCATATGTTCGTTTTTGAGTTCGTAGTTTCCGTCCTCATCCAATAGACAAAAAAGCACTGAGACAGGGTATGACTCATCCGAATCATACCCTGCCTCAAATGTCAGTTTACATATCCATTACTGAGAAATAATACAGTGACGCGGACAGTTCTCTTTACACAGTCCACAGTTTGTACATTTGTCATAATCGATATGAGCCACATTATTGGTTACGGTGATTGCCTGTACCGGACAATTCTTTTCGCACTTCTTACAGCCGATACAGCCATTGTCGCAGGCATTCATGGTTGCTTTACCTTTATCCAGAGAACTGCATCGTACTCTCATTTTCTGATCATACGGTACCAGTTCGATCAGGTGATGCGGACATACGGATACGCATTTGCCGCAGGCCTTACATTTATCTTTGTCAACGACAGCGATACCATTTTCAATGTGGATGGCATCAAAGGTACATGCTTTTACGCAGGTGCCGTACCCAAGGCAGCCCTGGTTACATTTTTTTGCTCCGCCTCCCGGAATAAATGCCATGATGGAACAATCCTCGATACCATCATATACGTAATTCTTACGGGAATGTTCGCAGTCACCGGCGCATCTTACGAAAGCTGCCATACGACGCCCTTCTGTCACTTCCTGACCCATGATTGCAGCAACTTCTTTTGCCACTTCGGGACCGCCTACCGGACATCCGTTGACAGGAGCCTGACCTGCCGCGATGGCAGCTGCCAGACCGTCACATCCCGGGTATCCACAGCCGCCGCAGTTATTTCCCGGCAGCTTCGACCTTACTGCAACTTCTTTTTCGTTTACTTCTACTGCAAATTTCTTTCCAGCCACGCCCAGAAGGAGTCCGATTATTAATCCGGTACCGCCTACCAGTACGGCTGCAATGATAATCCCTGTAATCATATTGCTCCTCCTCTAAATCAAACCGGAAAATCCAAAGAATGCTATGGACATCAATCCGGCTGTCAACAGCACGATCGGCATTCCCTGGAAAGGTTTTGGAATGTCATTATACTCGATTTTTTCTCTCAGACCGGCCATCAGGACAATGGCAATGGTAAATCCAACTGCTGTGGCAAATCCATTGATGGTTCCTTCCAGTACATTGTAGTCATTCTGTACGTTCAGAAGTGCCACACCAAGCACTGCACAGTTGGTGGTGATCAGTGGAAGATATACACCAAGGCTTTTGTAAAGTGCCGGTATTGTTTTCTTCAGGAACATTTCAACCAGCTGTACGAGAGCTGCGATTACCAGAATAAATACGATTGTCTGCAGGTATTCCATATTGGTCGGAACCAGAATGAACTTGTAGATCAGACTGGTACAGAAGGATGACAGTGTCAGTACAAATACTACGGCACCGCCCATACCTGCTGCCGTATCCATCTTTTTGGAAACACCAAGGAAAGGACACAGTCCCAAAAACTGACTGAGCACTACGTTATTAACCAACGCAGAACCAATCGCGATCATCAATAATTCTCTCATGCGTTCTTTCCTCCTTCTTTCTGTTCTGCTGACGGATGACCTCCGCACAGAGTATTAGCACAGGAAGCACAGCCGCCTTCGCCGCATCCATGTCCGGATGATGTCTTCTGTGGTTTTCCTGCTTTTACTTTGTTCTGCAGTGCAACAAGCATAGCCAGAACAAAGAAAGCACCCGGAGCCAGGATAAAGATGGTAGCTCCGCCATTAAATAATGTGATGCCAAATACTTTTCCGGAACCGATCAATTCACGGACGATACCAATACAGGTAAGACCTACCGTAAATCCAAGTCCCATACCGATTCCGTCAAACAGTGAACTGATGACCCCATTCTTGGAAGCGTAAGCTTCAGCACGTCCCAGAATGATACAGTTAACTACGATCAGCGGAATGTAGATACCTAAAGAATCATACAGTGAGGGGATAAATCCCTGAAGAAGGAACTGTACAATTGTTACGAAAGATGCTACCACTACGATGTAGGCCGGCATACGCACTCCATCGGGAATCGCTTTTCTCAGCATGGAAATCATCATGTTTGACATAGCGAGGATTACCATGGTAGTCAGGCCCATACCCAGACCATTGATCGCAGATGTAGTAACTGCCAGTGTCGGACACATACCAAGCATCAGCACGAAAGTCGGGTTTTCCTTTATAATACCGTTATATAAACGTTCTGCAGGTGAATTCGCTTTCATCCTATTCCCCTCCTTCCATTACACGAAATGCACAAAGCCCCGCATTGACACCATTTGTCATAGCGTTGGTGGTAACTGTAGCACCGCTCAGGGCATCAATTTCATTATCCGCGGAAGCACCATTTTTTGTGTAGATCAGTTTGTCAACCTGCTTGCCCACAAACTGTGCCTGAAATTCCGGTGTTGTTGCATTCATACCAAGACCGGCAGTCTCGGAAATGGAGAGGATGGCAATTCCATTTAACACACCATCATTCTGAACGCCCATGGAGAACTTGATATCTCCGCCATAGCCTTCAGATGTAACCACGGTAAATGCATATCCCAGCACATTGCCGCCATCATCCTTGGCTTCCATGACTTCTTCAATCTCCTGTGCCTTGTAACCTTCTGTATCCAGACTTTCCCGAAGAGAAGCAGACAGTTCATCCGTCATCTCCACAACGGAAAAATCGGAAGCAGTCTCAAATACCTTTTCATAAGCTTCTGCCTTTGCTTTTGCTTCCTGCTGTGCAATCGGCTCTTTTGTAATGCCATGAACAGCACCAAGCGCCAGACCTGCTACCATGGTAATCAGGGTCAGAGCAATGGCATCTTTCACGATTTTGTTACTCATGCTTTCTTCCCTCCTTTACCAAATGCAGTAGGTACTGTCACACGTTCAATGACCGGAATCAGCAGGTTACTGAAAATAATCGCATAGGATACACCTTCTGCTGATGCTCCGAACAGACGGAACAGACCTGTCAGGATTCCCAGGATCACACCATAGACCAGCTGACCGGACTTGGTGATCGGAGTTGTCACATAATCAGTAGCCATAAACCATGCACCAAGCATCAGACCACCTCCGAACAGATGTCCCAGAAGGAAGTTAACGTCAAATCCATGACCGCCGAAAATCAGAATAAATACCATAAAACTTGCGATATATGTACCTGGAATTCTCCAGTCAATGACTTTTGTTCCCAGAAGAATCGCAGCACCGATGAGAAGTGCCAGTGCAGAAGTCTCACCGATCGTACCTGTTGTATTACCAATAAACAGGCTGAGAATGTCTACCTGTTCTCCTGCTTTCAGAGCTGCCAGAGGAGTAGCTCCGGATGCAGTATCAACGATTCTGCCAAAACCTTCTGTCGCTTTAAAGTCTGTCATATATCCGGTAAATGACAGCAAAAGGAAACAACGGCCGGCCAGTGCCGGGTTCATGATATTCTGTCCCAGACCGCCAAACAGCTGTTTTACGATCAGAATCGCAAATACACCGCCGATCACCGGAATCCACCAGGGTGCAGATGCCGGTAGGTTCAGTGCCAGCAGCAAACCTGTAACAACAGCACTGAAATCATTGATTGTCATTTTCTTATGCATCAGTGTTTCATAGATCGCTTCCGTAGCCACACAGGTGGCAACAGAAATACAAACCAGAAGCAGTGCCCTCATTCCGAAATTATAAATACCAAACAGAGTAGCCGGAAGCAGTGCGATTACAACCAGCTTCATAATATCCTCTGTTTTTATTCTGGCACGGACATGCGGTGAGGACGATACGTGTAATAATTGACTCATGTCTCTTCCCCCTTATTTTTTCTTTCTGTTTGCCAGTACAATTTTTCTCATGGACTTAATATCCTGGGCAAGAGGCCGTTTTGCAGGACATCCATAACTGCAGCATCCACATTCGCAGCACTCCATACCATTGTACTTCAGGAACTTTTCCTGGTCTTTATGAGCAGCAAAGGTTGCCAGTCTGGCCGGGAGCAGATGTTCCGGACACTCACTGACACATCTTCCGCAGTTAATACATGCAGTTGTCTCCGAGTGACAGACCTCGTCTCTTGTCAGACAAAGCAGCGCAGAAGTTGTTTTTGTCACCGGTACATGGATATCGAACATGGCAAATCCCATCATCGGACCACCGGAAATCACCTTCTCCACATCCCCGCTAAATCCGCCTGCGGCTTCCAGCAGTTCTGTAAAATCCATACCTACCGGCACATAGAAGTTGCCTGGGTCTTTCACTCCGTCACCTGTCACAGTTACAATTCTGTGCATCAGCGGCTGGCCAAGCACAACGGCCTTATATACAGCAACAACAGTATCTACGTTATCAACCACACAGCCTGCATCAGCCGGAAGCATAGAAGAATTGATACTTCTTCCGGTCACTGCATAGATCAGCATACGTTCAGCGCCCTGGGGATATTTTGTTTTCAGTGGTTTTACTTCAATCCGTGGTTCATTTTCCACCATTTTACTCAGCTTCTCAATACAGTCCGGCTTGTTATCTTCAATACAGATACAACCCTTTGCATGATCAAACAGCTGTAAAATCACTTTCAGACCACCGATCACTTTTTCCGGCTCTTCCAGCAGTCTCCTGTAATCGGAAGTAAGGTAGGGTTCACACTCAGCTCCATTTACCAGTATGTAATCAATCTTATCCGGCTCCTTCGGTGAAAGCTTTACATGGGTAGGAAATCCGGCTCCACCCATTCCGACAACACCGGCATCCTGAATTTTTTTGCGGATTTCTTCTTTGGAAAGTTTCTCCGGATGCTCTGTGGGATGATATTCCACTGTCTCATACAGACCGTCATTCTCCACAATAATCGCATCACAGGTACCTCCTGTTGCAGTAAGTCTAGGCTCAATGCCTTTGACTGTTCCGGACACAGATGCATAAACCGGTGCAGAAACAAATCCCCCTGCTTCTGCGATCATCTGTCCCATCAAAACCCGATCGCCCTTTTTTACAATCGGTTTTGCAGGCGCACCGATATGCTGAGATACCAGATACGCCAGCTGATTTTTGGGGTTCAGAGGCTGAATTGGCTTGTTCTTTGACAATTCTTTTCCATCATATGGATGGATTCCGCCTTTGAATGTAAGTACTCCCATAATGGTCTCCTCCTTTTTTATTTTTTGTGTTCCTTTTTCAACTTTAAACGTGCCGCCTTACTTTTCAGGTTAGGGTATGCACGGAGATGTCTTCTGGACCCCAGATGAAAGCTTCTTTTTGCTTCCAGATATTTACCCGCGAATTCATCATAACGTTCAAGAAAAGCATCTCTTTTTTCCTGAATATCAATTTCTTCCAGATGTGCCAGACTTTCTCTTATTCTGGCTCTTCTGTTATCAAGATATTCACTGACTTTGCCGACAGAAACTTCACGGCGATATAATTCTGCTTTGTCTTTCAGTTCTGAAGCAGCTTCATGCAGAGGGCTGGACATAAGATACTCCTGAAATTCGTCCCAGATCTTGTCCAGTTTCTGCTGTTTGGCACGGAGATCGAACGCTCCGGCAACTGAGAATCCAAAGTCAACCATATAATACACAAGCCACACACTGATCAGTATGATGCCTGTATCTCTGGGTACTATTTCCACAAGATCTGCTACAAAGGGCTGCAATACATAGAACAATAACAATGTAAAAAATCCCCATGCGATAGAACTTCCCAGACATATTTTACCTTGAAAATTGAACTTTTTATCGCTGTAATCCCACCAGTTCGTATGAAAAATAGCCTCCATCAGCACTCCGGTTATATATTCCAGAGCCGTTGCCAGAGCAACGCCAAGAAAATACAACTCAACAACCCGTCCGCTCAGGGGCCGAAGCACTACATAGACTATCACTGCACCGAAACCATAAATGGTAACAAATGGTCCATTGACAAATCCACGGTTAACCCATTTTTTACTTTTTATGGATACATAACAGCTCTCCCATATCCATCCAAGAAAACTGTACACGATGAACCAGCTTATCATATGGTACAAGTCCACGCCCAAAATTTTGTACGACAATACTACACTCCTCTCTATATTTATTATTCTGTTATATATAATAACTCATTTTTGCCAAAAAATCACTATGTTTTTCGTATTTTTTGTACTATAATAAGAACAATGCAAGAAAAAAATGCTGATTCACAAGGAGTATGTCCAGTTATGATTACACAGACATATCATATAACCATTCCCTCAGAGATTTTGAAAGCTGAAAAAATCCCTGCTGAGGATTGTCTATTTTTTGACATAGAAACCACCGGCCTTTCCTGGCGTCAGTCTCATCTGTATCTGCTTGGAATCGTACAGTATGAGAATAACCAGTGGATTTTGAAACAATGGTTCTGCCAGAGACCGTCAGAAGAAAAAGAAGTATTGAAGATATTTTCAAAGCTGCTGAACGCACATAAATATCTGATACACTTTAACGGCTCCACTTTTGATGTGCCCTATCTGATGCACAAATATACACTTTATCAATTGGAACAATCCTGGGAACATCTGGAACAGATCGACCTGTACCGCCGGCTGCTTCCTTATAAAAATTGTATGGGGCTCACCCATATGCGCCAGAAAGACCTGGAAGTTTATCTGGGAATTCACCGAAAGGATACCTTTACCGGTGGTGAGCTGATTGACTGCTATCAGGAATATCTGAAATCCGGTGATGAAGAGCTTCTTGCTATGCTTTTGCTGCATAATAAAGAAGATGTGGAGGAAATGACAGAACTGCTTTCGCTGCTTACCATCCCGCGGATATTTGCCGGGGATTTTGATCATTCTCTTATTTGTATACGTTATATATCTGATAACACTAATGTCCAAAAACAGTTGCATGTTTTAGAAATGACGTTTCCTTTTGCACCGCCTTGTTCTTTGTATCATGAAAGTGAATATTTTCAGCTATCTGCCGCCGCCGGGTTGATTACTGTATCAGTTCCGCTGCAATTCGGCACACGAAAGTATTTTTTTCCAAATTACAAAGATTATTACTATCTTCCCCTTGAAGATCAGGCCATTCACAAAAGCGTGGGAGCCTATGTAGATAAAGAACATCGGGAAAAAGCAAAGGCTTCCAATTGTTATCAAAAAAAAGAAAGCGTATTTCTCCCCCAGTTTGCACCTATTTTCACACCTTCTTTCCGAAGGGAATACAAAGATGAAGTTCAGTGGTTTGAAGCTGATGAAAACCTTATCAGGGATAAAGGGAAAATGGCAACTTATATGGTACACCTGATGGGAAGCACTTTAAAACCTGAAAAGTAAGCCTGCAATTATGAAGTTTGGTTTATGTTGCTGGCCACTTTGTTACCAGCAACTGTTTTGTTAATCTGTAATCTGGCGAAATGTCTGTGCGGGGTCTATACAGATTTTTTATAGTACAAGTTCCATTTTTCCTTAATAAACTTGCTTTTTTAGATAATTTAAGGGCATTTTTCAACTGAGAAAGGGTCTATATAAGAAAAATATCTTCCCAGACCCCGAAAGCTAAACCGGACAGGGTCTGGAAACACTTTTTTCTTGCATAGACCCTGTTATCCTTTCCTGCATATTGCTATTCAGGTGTTTGTTAAGAAAAAGGAAACTTTTACAAACATTATTTTCTATAGGCCCTGCCAAGGCATATCACCGGACTAAAAATTGGCAACATACCCAAGTTCAGAAAGAACACGAGACTAAAAAGGAGAGGATGTAAACTCTGCAAGTTACATCCTCTCCTTTTTATATTATAATACCAGATAAATGGATATTATTCTTCTGTCTCTTCAGCTGGTGCTGCAGCTGTCTCCAGAGCTTTCATGCTCAGGCTGATCTTTTTGTCTTCGCTGTTGAAATCTACGACTTTTGCTGTGATTACCTGTCCTACACTCAGAACATCAGCAGGTTTTTCCACATGTTCTCTGGAAATCTGAGATACATGAAGAAGTGCATCTACACCCGGCTCCAGTTCAACGAATGCACCAAAGTCAGTCATACGTGCGATTTTACCTTCTACAACATTACCTACAGCATATTTCTCATCTGCGTTCAGCCATGGATTCTTGTCAGCAAATTTCAGGCTCAGGGCAATCTTGTCACCATTGATATCTTTGATCAGTACGGTAACAGCTTCGCCAACTTTGAAAATCTTTTTTGGATTCTCAACTCTTCCCCAGGACATCTCGGAGATGTGAAGCAGTCCATCAGCTCCGCCCAGATCGATGAATGCACCAAAGTCTGTAACATTCTTAACAGTACCTTCTACCACATCACCAACTGCAATTCTTTCAAACAGTGCTTTCTGCTGTGCTTCTTTTTCAGCAACCAGAAGCTGTTTTCTGTCACCGATAATTCTTCTTCTTCTCGGATTAAACTCAGTGATAACGAACTGAATCTCCTGATCAGCATATTTGCTCAGGTCTTTTTCGAAAGTATCGGAAACCAGGCTTGCAGGAATGAATACTCTTGCTTCATCAACAACAACACTCAGTCCGCCATTCAGAACCTGAGAAACTTTAGCGGTAAGAACTTCTTTGTTTTCGAAAGCTTCTTCCAGTCTCTTGTTTCCTTTTTCTGCTGCCAGTCTCTTATAGGTCAGAAGAACCTGTCCCTCTCCATCGTTAACTTTCAGCACTTTTACTTCCATCTTATCACCAGGTGTTACCACAGTGGTAAGATCCAGGGATGCGTCATTGCTGTATTCTGATTTTGTAAGAATACCGTCAGCTTTGTAACCAATATTTAAAATAATCTCGTCTTCTTTGACGTCGATTACAGTACCTTCGACAACCTCCCCATTTCTGATTGTTTTTAATGATTCTTCCAGCATTTGTTCAAAACTTAATTCTGACATGTTTATGAACCTCCTCAATTATATTATTTGGGGTGGAAGCCCCCGCTGTAATACCTACGCAACCAATACATTGAAAAGGCCTAGTATCCAAATCAACAAGTGTCTGTATATAGTAAGTATTTTTACATTCTTTTCTACATATCTCGTATAATTTCTGCGTATTGGAACTATGTCTGCCGCCAATGACAATCATGGTATCTGCTTCGCAGGCAATTTGCCGTGCTTCCAGCTGCCTTTCCTCTGTTGCACTGCAAATCGTATTTAAAACAATTCTATCATACCTCTTTTTCTCAAGAATTTCAACTAATTCTTGAAATTTATTGTAATTAAATGTCGTCTGTGACACAATGCACAGCTTTTCTTCCGGTAAAACCGCCAAATTTTCTGCCTCTTCTTTGTCAGATATCACAGTAACCGGTCCATGACACCATCCTTTGATTCCTTCCACCTCGGGATGTTTGTCGTTACCTATGATAATAATATGACGCCCATTATTACTTTCTTTTTCCACGATCCGATGGATTTTTTTCACAAAAGGACAGGTGGCATCTACACATTCCAGTCCCTTTGCTTCGATCAGCTGATAAATTTCTTCCGGAACGCCATGAGAACGGATCACCACCGTTCCCTCTCTCAGCATTTCCAGTTCTTCCTTTGAGGCCAGAACCCGGACACCTTTTGATTCAAGGTCAGCCACCACCTCTTCATTATGAATAATCGGTCCGTAAGTAAATATATTTTCTTTTCCAAGTTCTACCTGTTCATATACCTTCTCAACCGCACGTTTAACGCCAAAGCAGAATCCGGCAGTTTTTGCAACCTTTATTGTCCGTTCTTCCATATTGTTCTCCATATTCTTTCCGTATACTGAGCAGCCTCAGATCATACGTTTTTTCTCAAACTCAGAAATAACTGCTGCTGCGACTTCATCGATCGTCATATGAGAGGCATCCACCAGAACTGCATCTTCAGCTTGACGAAGAGGTGATATTTCTCTCGTCATATCTCTGTGATCCCGTTCAATAATATCCGCCTCGATCTCTTCCAGGACTCCGGGTGTTCCTTTCTGCTGCAGTTCCAGATAACGTCTTCTGGCACGCTCTGCAGCGCTGGCTGTCAGATAGATTTTGGCTGTAGCATTCGGAAGAACTTGGGTTCCAATGTCCCGGCCATCCATCACAACATTTTCTTTCTTTGCCAGTTCTCTCTGCAGAGCCACCAGTTTTTCTCTCACTTTTCCGTTTACTGATGTTTTAGAAGCCATATTTCCCACTTCTTCTTTTCGAATCTCTGCTGAAACATTTTCTCCATTCAAAAGAACCTGTTGTTCCCCATTTTCATACCGGATGGAAACCTGAATCTCATCACAGGCCTCTTCAATAGCTGCTGCATTTTCCGGCGCAATGCCTTTTCTCAGAAAATACAGTCCCATTGCTCTGTACATGGCTCCGGTATCCACATAAATAAATGACAATTCCTTTGCAACTTTTTTTGCGATTGTACTTTTGCCGGCTCCTGCCGGTCCATCTATTGCAATTGTATAACTCATAGCACCTCTGCACTCCTTCTTTATCGTGTTCACTCATGACTCTGCGCAGGCTTTTACAGCTGCAGCGGCTGTTGACCAGGCAATCTGAAGATTGTATCCGCCGGTCAAGGCATCCAGATCCAGCACCTCTCCTGCAAAATACAAACCATGAACCTTTTTTGACTCCATGGTTCTGGGATCCACTTCTCTGACATGGACACCACCTTTTGTGATAATGGCCTCCTGAAATCCCCGAAGCCCTGTGATCGTCATGGGAAATGCTTTTACCTTTTCGATAAACGCCATTCTTTCTTCTCTGGTAATCTCATTTACTTTTCTGTGAGGTTCAATCCCTCCCACCTGCAGCATCACCGGAATCAATTTTGAAGGAAACATGGTATCAACTGCATTTTTAAACTGCCGGTTTTTTCCCGCCTCAAATTCCCTGAGCATGCGTGCATCCAGCTGTTCCACCGTAAGTGCCGGTTTCAGATCAATTCTGGCTGTCAGATATTTCTTTTTTAATAGTTTTCCCACTTTTGCACTGGCTGATAACACCAGCGGCCCGGTTATTCCAAAATGTGTAAACATCATTTCGCCAAATTCTTCAAAAACGCATTTCTTCCCGTCATAAACTGACAAGATTACATTTTTCAGAGACAGTCCCTGCATACGAGGAATATAATCCTCAGCAGTCACCATAGGAACCAATGACGGCAGCAATTCCGTCACTGTATGCCCCGCATCTTTGGCCATCCGATAGCCATCTCCGGTGGCACCTGTACTGGGATAGGAAATACCGCCAGTTGCCACAAGAACCATATCTGCACTGATCTTTACACCATTTTCCAGTTCCGCACCACAAATCTGTGCCGCTTCTTTATCAATCAGCAGACGGCTGGCTCTGGTATTAAGGTGAACCCTGACACCCAGCTCTTTCATTTTTCTTTCCATGGAAAGAATGATATCCGAGGAATGATCGGACTGAGGAAACATGCGCCCGCCCCGCTCCATCTTTGTTCGAACTCCCAGATTCTCAAAGAAATCAATTACATCATAATTAGTAAATCCATAAACTGCACTGTATAAAAATCTGGGATTGGTCATAAAAGCATCAAATAATTCTTCCGTTGCACAGGCATTAGTAAAATTACATCGTCCCTTTCCCGTAATGAACAGCTTTTTACCTAATTTTTCATTCTGTTCAAACAGATGTACCTCCAGTCCCTGCTGTGCTCCCATCACAGAAGCAAGCATACCGGCGGCACCTCCGCCAATAATCAGAAGTTTTTTCATAATCCCTCCCTGATGCCATTTACTGAAACAGATGATTCCACATGATTCATCTCATCACTGCTGTATACCTGATACTCATCCCAGATTTTTTCCATGGATTCCAGCGTATTGACAACTTCACTCTGCCGTTTCATACAGAGAGCCACCACAAGTGCATTGACCACACTGAGAGGGGCTACCAGAGAATCAACAATAGACGCCATATCACTTTTTGCAATCAGGTTACAGGAAGAATATAAATTGATCGGCGAATGCACACTGTCCGTGATCGTAATCACCTTTGCGTTCCGATTATTAGCAAATTCTATGGCTTTCAATGTACGCATGGAATATCGCGGAAAACTGATTCCAATAATCACATCTTTTTCATTAATCCTGATCATCTGCTCGAAAATCTCACTGGCACTGTTCGTCTGAACCAGCCGGACGTCATCCAGAATCAGATTCAGATAAAACCCCAGAAAACTTGCCAGCGGCGCACAGCTTCTGATTCCCACAATGTAAATCGTTCTGGCCTCCAAAAGCGTATCCACTGCCAGTTCGAAAGCATTATGATCAATACTATCCATGGTCATCTTGATTTTTTCAATATCCGACTGAAAAATCGTATCCAGAATCTCACCCTGGGGCACATGCCCATAGGTCACTTCCATACGCTGAATCGAAGTCAGCCTGTTGCGCACCAGCTCCTCCAGCGCACGGTGAAACTCCGGAAATCCTTTATACCCCAGCTGTGTGGCAAATCTCACGGTAGTAGATTCACTTACTCCCACCTCTTTACCCAGGCGGGCCGCCGTCAGGAAAACGGCTTTATCATAATTCTTAATAATATAATCAGCAAGATTCTTCTGCCCTTTACTGAATGTCTTGTACTTCTTTTGTATTCTGACTAACAGATTATCTGTCTGTTCCATGTCACTTACCTTCTTTATTTTGTCTTGGAAAATCCATATGTCATTTTACCAAAATAATTTCTTTTTGGCAAGGTTACTGCTCACCCCGTGACCAGTAACAGTTTATAGCAATCTCAAAAGTTGTACAAGTTCATGCTGTTCTGCTTCTCCCGATGCCGCCTGTCTGGTATCAAAATATGTAACTGCCTGATGTTTTTTGCAAACACAATTGCCTGCTCCTTTAAGAACCGCTCAACATCCGGATTTAAAGGACAAGAAAACTCGGAAAGGAGCTGTACTAATGTGTCCTCTCCGAGCCTTTTATCCTCATTTTCTAAATACTCACGAATGTTCAGCACAATAAAATTATTTGCTGGTTGCATCCGCTTTCTTCCTTCTCTCCATGAACTTTAAAATATCATCTGCACCCTGTAAGTAGGTAATATTGATTGGAACACGAGGTGTTCTGTCGTTGGCAGATGCTTCAATCGCATCGGCAAACATCTCCACCTGTTTCTGACCGGATATGACAAAATTTTTAGTGATACTTGAAGTTGCCATATAAACACCTCCTTTATTAGTATGGCTCATCTTAATCTATTTATACCTTTCTAACTTTATTCTATTATCAAACATTGTTTTTTGCAACCAGATTTTTGTGAAATGTATCTTTACTTGAGAGTAAAAAGTTCTTGTAACCTTCTTTGTCGGATTGCCAACAGCTGATAAGCCCTGGAACGGAAGAAATGAAGCATAGTTTCATAACAGTTTCCATCAAGACTAAGAGCACGGATGACAGAAGTTATGCCAAAGTGATCGTATCGAACCATAAAACCAATAACAAGAATCACAAACCATTGATAGGTTTATCAATTTGCTACTTTAACAAAACTGGGTTTTATAACTTTTCCATGGTACATGTAGCCTGTTTGCAATTCCTCAACAATCATGTTTGCATCCAGATTTTCGTCTGTTACATACATAATTGCAGTGTGATATTGTATGTCAAAATACATCCCTTCTGCCCGGATTGGAGTAATATGCAGTTCTCTCATCACATCTTTCCATTTTTTGTAAACCTGAATCAGACCTTTCCCTGTTGGGGTTTCTCTTTCTTCCTCAGATAAATTACGTAGTCCCCATTCAATTCCCTCACCTACGGAAAGCACCTTCTTAATGACACCTTCTATAGTTATATCATCCGAATCTTCCTTGTTCTCATACTCAAACCCATATACATGCTTTTTTATTTTCATGTTTGTATTTGGATTTTCAATCTCCAGATCAATCCTTTCACCTGAATAAACATCTAAAGTTACATTGACCTGAGTTGTACCTTCGATCCACGTTCCATCCAAATGAACTTTTGCCAGAGAGTTCCTGATATGTATATGATCTTTTTCCCTATATAAAACATAAATATCCAGACTCTCACCACTCTTTACTTTTATTTCTCTAATTACTTTCGTAGGAAGTGTTGTGTTTGATTTCATAAATGATATTGTTTCAGGCTCAACATCATTTTCTCTCCATACTATTATATCAATTGGATGGGAGCATACATCCAATAATAAGATCCCCTCACAATGACGATCACCATGCAAAAGACCACCATCAATTGCAGCTCCCCTAACAGGCTGGTCAAATAATGTATCCAGTGTAACTCTTTTTTCCTTTCCCTGAAACGCCTGATCAATGATCACGTTTTGGGGAACAGGTTCATTGGAAAAAATCATTACCCTGTCAATATCGTTTGCCTCCATACATCCCTCATGTATTAGTTTTTGAATTAATTCTATTATTTTCCCGGATAGATTCTCCTTATACTTTTGCATATGCATCTCTTCTCGGGACAACACTTCTATGACACCATCTCCCACTTCCAGGCAGACACCACTAATAAAGCTTCCATCGAAAGAACAAACGATCACATTTTCCTCTGCAAGAGGTTCATATATATAATTTACCAGGGCACAAGCCAGCGGTTTACAAATGATCCGCTTGATTTTTATCCCTGCATTACCTGCTGCCTGTGCAATTCTCCATCTATATATCATGTCCACATTGCCAAGAGTCAAGAGCGCTCCATCGATTCGAAGTTTCAATTCACTTTCTGCCAGTTCTTTTAAATAGCGAAAAAACTCTGTACATATATATTGAGCGCTAAAAGTAAAACCATGCCTGCTGATTTCTGCTTTGTTTCCGCAATATTTTGTTAATTTCAATACACTTTCATTATGAACTTTCCCATAACGTACAGCACGGTTTCCAAACAGGCATTCCCCTAATCTGGTAATTGTACAAACCGATGGGATCATATCCCCATTTTCTTTTACGGAAATAAAGGTTCCATTTCGCATTACCGTTATGAACGTATATCTCTCCTCGAAATCTATTCCAATTATTCCACTCTCCTGCTTTTCATTGCCGGGATTCAAAATAATTTTATCAAAAACCGGAATGTCCTGTTCCCAAAGATCTCGTTCTTTTGGGGCTTTTAAATCTTCCTTTTCTTTGTCATTTTCATGTGTTTTTTCAGAATTATCTATTTCAGTTT
>JBJELU010000004.1:0-174216 GCA_051879355.1 Oliverpabstia sp. | reverse complement strand
GAAAGTCTTCATAAGAATGGTCTCCCGGATCAAAGGCCATCAGGCTCACCAGATAGCCTCCATATCCAGTATCCCGGGAAAGCGTATAATATAGACTAATGAAGAATCCTCCCTAGCAAGTCATTAGTTGTAATGTGAACGTGTCAGTACACTAGTGCTTTCATAACATTCCTGTGATATCAGAGAAGTCGACAAATAAATCCTCATAGATATTGACCTTAATTGTAGAATCAAAGGAGTATTGAATATTGAGAATATTCCCCTCGAAATAATTAACCGTCACATTTTTTCGTCGTGGGTCTACGATCCAATATTCACGCACTCCTGCATTTTTGTAATAATAGAGTTTGCGGATATAATCATCTGCCGGGTTTCCGGGAGATACAATTTCAATAATAAAATCCGGTGCACCGTTACAGCGTCTGCCATCCAGTTTATTCTTATCACATACAATCATAATATCCGGTTGGACAATTGTAAGTGGCTTGTCAGATAGTTTTACATCGAATGGGGCAGGAAACACCTGACAGCTGCCGCCTTTTTTCTTCAAATAATAACGAATTGATACAAGAAGTTCTGTGAGGATTGTTTGATGTTCCTGTGATGGACTGGCCATATTATAAATTTCACCATCAAAGACTTCCACTCGAATATCTTCCGGAAGCTTTTCATATTGCTCCAGTGTGATAATTTTCATTTGCGGTTGCAATACAGGCATAATAACACCTTCCTTTTCTGAATAGCCATTTGCTTACTTTTGTTAAATATAGTATAACTTGAATTTTTTAGTACTACAATAGAAAAACTGCGTAAGCATGGAAAAAAATAACTTCCTCGTACAAATTTTCTACAAATTCAATTTACAAGTATCACAATCATAACAAAAACTATCACTAATCCCATGCATAATACTATTGCCCGTAATTCATTTATTATTTTGGGCTTTCTCTCAAATTGCTTTAATAATGTATACGCCAATATAGTAAATAGAATAAATGATGTGATCCACCTAAATACTGGGCTCATATAATTATCGCTCCTTCAAATCATGAGTAATGTTCCAATCTAAGAACAGGGCATCTACAGAAAAAAGTCCGTCAAGTCACCGTCACCTTATACGTTGAGATATACATTCAGATATTCTTCCACTGAACGTGTCATTTCCCTGGAAAAGTCTGAATTATACTTGCGATTGCAGAATCTTTGACTCCATTCTGCAAAATCACAGTTTCTGCATTCTTTTTCAAACATGTGTCTCAGTTCCGTTCCGGTTTTTCTGTGATATGTATTTTCACAGACAATATCTTCCAGCCGGCAGCGTTCCGGTTTCTTCCGCTCCTTTTGCTGCTCTGTGGGATATCCGAATACCAGCATAGCAGCAGGGAACACATATTCCGGCAGTCCCAGGATCTTTCTGTGTGTTTCACACTGTTCCATAATATCACCGATATAACAAGAACCGATTCCCATACTCTCTGCTGCTGTGACAGCATTCTGTGCGGCGATACAGGTGTCTGAAACTGCCAGCATCAGATCCCCGGCTCCCGGTTTTCTCGGGTTACATCCGCCTTCCAGAAAAGTATCATACCATTTCTGATAATCTGCACAGAAAATCAACACCATGGGGGCTTTTGCGATAAACGGCTGGTGGTCGCAGGTTTCCGCCAGTTGCTCTTTTAATTCCTGGCTGGTAATATCTAAAATTGTATACATCTGCTGATTACCGGCTGTGGGTGCCGCCATTGCACATAACAAAATTTCTTTTTTCTGTTCCGCTGTAATCGGCTGGTCTTTAAAAATTCGCACAGACTTTCTATTTTTTAATTCATCAATTGTTTTGTTCATCCAATCACCTGACATATTTTTGGGGTATTTTATCAATCTGTAATCTGGCGAGATGTTCAAGCTTTTTTCTCTTTCTGTCTGATAGTTACTGGTGGACATTTATAAATTACAATATTGGTCAGAATGACTGCTATACTATATGGTAAAACCATATACTCAACAGAACCCATCCATGCAAATTGTGCAAAATAGAAATAACCATCACGAAGACCATAATTACCATAATAAAACATAGGATTCCACATCAGCGACCAAATCATAGATGCAAACAAACATCCAAATGCCAGTATTAACAGTATAATTCTCTTTCGTTTAGACTGGCAATAAAGCAGAAATACGGCAACAATATTAGGAAAGATGCAGATAATACAAGAAAATATATACCAATTCCATCTCAGATTTCCATATTGTAACGCTAGTATATCCCTAAAATACTCCCCATTATCCACGCTATCAATTAATGGGGGGTATACAAATATGAACACTTGAGATAACAAAAACATTACTTCACATGCAATGATAACCTTTATAAATAGTTTATCATTCTTTCTTCTGAATAAAACAAATACCAACAATCCTGCCCAAATAATCGAAATAATCGATAAAATAACTGCACCCTCATCGTGATATAACCTCCACATAAAAGACAGTTCCCATCCCCATAAACCACCATCGCCTACAAAACCTTCTCTAAAAAATGCAATATTTTTAATAACCGCCCACACGATGAACATAACCCCCGCACATATTGCAAGCTTTGCTGGTGTACCTGTTATTTTGACTTCCTGTTGTTTTTCTTCCTTTTCTTTGTCATTTTCATGTGTTTTTTCAGAATTATCTATTTCAGTTTTGTTATCCTGATTAACCTTTAAATTGTCATCCTCTTGCTTATCCTCTTGACCATCCTCATCCACATGGTACAAAAGTGCTTCTTTCAATTCTGTAATGGTCCGATAACGATCCTGCGGCTGTAGTGCCAGGCCTTTCATCAGGGCAGCCTCCTGGGAGGGGGTGATATCCTTCACCCCCAACATAGACGGGGATGGCTGCTCCACACCATTTAATCGGTCCAGAGATTCTTCCGGTACTCTTCCTGTAATGGCTCTGAAAATCGTCGCACATATTGCGTAAACATCTGTCCACGGTCCCTGATTTCCTTTACTGGAATACTGTTCTACCGGTGCATAACCAGGCGTAAAGATGACAGACAGACTTTTACGGTCCATTCCTGTTCTATTTGCTGCCATTACATACCTTGCTGCTCCAAAGTCAATCAACTTTACCTGTCCATACTGGTTGAACATCAGATTATTCGGGCTGATATCACGATGGATGATCCCCACTTCATGCACCTTCTCCAGAGAGTCCATGACCGGAAGGATCATTGCCATCGTCTCTTCCATTGATATCCTGCCATTTCTTTCCCTCAGCATATCCTTCATGCTGTTTCCGTCCATATATTCCATGACGATATAAGCAGTCCTGTTTTCCTGAAAGAAATCCCTTACCATCACAATTCCCGGAAGATGCGAGAGCCTTGCCAGCCGCTTAGCTTCATTCATAAACTTCTCCACACCCTCCTCATAAGGCTGTCTTACCCCTCCACTCAAAACAGAAACGGAAAGACTTACATCACTCATTCTTGTGACAATTTCTCTCGGATAATACTCCTTGATCGCCACCTTCATCTCCAGATTCAGGTCCCATCCCAGATAGGTGATACCAAATCCACCTTCTCCCAGCACTTTTCCTATCATATACTTGCCGTTTAATATGGTTCGAAGCGGCAGCTGATGCGGAAAATATGTATACTCTTCTTCACAAAAGCCGCAATTAGCACAGTATTTCCCCTCTTCCATGGGCTGCATACATCCCATACACAAATTCACATTCATTTTTATTCTCCCTTTTTATTGACGTAAGAAGTCTAATCCCAACAAATAAAAGGATTATTCTCATCATTTTCATCCAGCATGTGCAGAAAATTCATCAGCTTCACATAACCTTCCTGCTGTTCCGCTGAAAATTGTACATCTGTTGGAAAAAGTGCCACATACGTTTTCACTGATCCGCGCGCTATTACGGAATATTCGGGAAAGTCTTCATAAGAATGGTCTCCCGGATCAAAGGCCATCAGGCTCACCAGATAACCTCCATATCCAGTATCCCGGGAAGGCGTATAATACAGACTGATTGTTGTATCATTGACCACTTCATAGTCCCAGTCTCCGGTGTTTGGCATATACAATTGGAAATGGGTTGTGTCCATAAGGGCATGTCCTTCTGACGCATGTAAAAACAATCCCTCTGCAATGTTATAACTGCCGCTGCCGGAAGCAGACGAAGTACCATCAGATGACGAGGATGAGCTATCTGACGCTGTACCCGAAGATGCCTGACTTTCGTCATAATTGATTTTTCCACCTTCCCCGTCAAAATTAAGCGAAATCAGCACATCCATCAGACATGCCGTTGTACTTTCTTCGTACTCCTCTGTACATTTCGTTTCTATTTCCCAGTAAGAGCCATCCAGCACCGTCACTACATCCAGCAGCTTATAGGTCTTACCAGCATCACGATATGTTAAAACAGAATAGGCATACTCATATCTTCCCAGTTCTGCAGTTTTTACAGTATCTATGTAAGAAACATCATCCTCATTTTTAAAATAATAGTTACATAGATTATCCAACACCTGCACAACAGGTTCATTCTCTTCGTAGCTTGTCCGACGAATCCAAATCTTTGATTCTGAATATACATTCGGGAACAGATAAATGCTTAATTCCTCCTCACTGTCCACCTCAACATTTGCAGCCAGACTTTCCTGAAGTATCATCCTGAGTTTATCGTTCTCTGATCCATAGACCCGACAATCCTTCAGTGCCGCCTTCCCGGTTACTTCAAAGCTACCCTTTATTTTCTGGCAGATATTTTTATATTCTTCCACCTTCTCATCTTCCGAAGGCACCATCCACATCAATGAGTAAATGCCATAGTCTCCATCCGTGTCCATAAAATAAAGTTCGCCATAATAATTCTCACTATTCATCTTGAATGTACAGGTAACACGATAACAGTTTCTCCCGCTAAAGGTTCCCTGTTCACAATTAGTAATCTGCAGATTTTCCTTACCGATCCATTCTTCAATAATCGAAGAATCCTCCCTGATGAGTTTCGCATAATCATCTGCATTATAAATGGCAATATTGGATGATGTTACCACTCCATATTCTCCATAAAACACCACACGCAAATCATCACCGTTTGTAATCATAACCTGATTAGCATTCGGTTCATTCACGCTATATCCTTCTGGATATTGTAATTTGAAACATCCCAGATCATTGGTATAAGTCTGCATAGACGACAAACTTTTCTCATTCATATCTGCCGTTTGCTCATCCAGCAGATGAGTTTTCACTGTTTTATCTGATTGTTGTGTATCCGAAGAGCTTCCCGTTAGTTTAATGATTGCAGCCACTCCCAGCAAAATCGCTGTCAGTATCCCTATGACCCCCATCATTATTTTCTTCAGCGGCCTGGGCGGCTGCGGCTGTGGCAGCGGCTGCGGCAGCGGCTGTGGCTGTGGCTGTGGCTGTGGCTGCGGCTGTGGCTGTGGCTGTGGCTGCGGTGGCGGCGATGACTGATTCAGTGCTGTTTTCAACGCTTCCATATTCTGAAAGCGATCCTCAGGCTTAATTCCAAGACCATACATTAACGCTTTTTCCTGTGCGTCAGATAAGCCTTGAACCCCCATTGATGACGGTGTAGGAAGTACCATTCCATTCAGACGGTCCAAGGATTCCAGCGGAACCTTTCCTGTTATTGCACGATAAATTGTCGCACACAATGCATAAACATCCGTCCACTCCCCCTGCTTTCCGTTCGTCGAATACTGTTCCACAGGCGAATATCCCGGTTTCAGGATAATTGACATACTTTTCTCATCCTGACTGGCAAATTCTCTGGAAGCTCCAAAATCAATCACCTTCAACTGTCCCTGTGAATCAAACATCAGATTATCCGGACTAATATCACGGTGAATGATTTTAGCCTTATGAACCTGAGCCAGAGAATCTATGACAGGATTCATGAGTCTCAGCACTTCTTGTGGCTCCATCGATTCATTATCCTTTTTTTTCAATACACTCTTGAGACTCTCTCCTTCAAGATACTCCATGACTATATAAGCGGTCTGATTTTCCTGAAAAAAATCTTTTACAGACACAATTCCCGGGAGATTCCATAATCTGGCCAGAATTCTTGCTTCCTTCAAAAATTTATTCATCTCTTGTTCATAAGCGTTCCAATGCTGACTGCTCAATGGATTGACGGAACAACTGACCTCACATTGTCTTGTCACCATTTTGTCAGGATAATATTCCTTAATGGCCACTTTCATCTCCAGAGCCAGATCCCACCCCAGATAGGTGATACCAAATCCACCTGCTCCCAGCACTTTTCCCACCAGATATTTTCCATTTAATATCGTATATAAAGGAAGTTGATGGGGTAATCTCTCATAGGTTTCTTCAGAAAACCCGCAATGTGCCGAACACGTTCCATTCTTTAGCGGGCTCATACAGCCCATACACAATTCAACTTTCATAACCTTTTCTCCTTCAAAAGACTTTTACCAATCCAGTCTCATTTCCGTCCGGCCAATATAAATCACATCGTGCCGTTCCAGAATATACGGGTCGGTTATCACCACTCCATTAACAGCAGTCCCATTCCTGGAACCACAATCAGATAAGATTAATTTACCATTTTCATATCGGATCATACAGTGCAGGCCAGACATATGCATATCCTTCGGAAACGGCATAGCTGCCTTTTGTGGATTTCTCCCAATTGTCAGTTCTCCATAAACCGGCAACTGATAACTTGTCTTTTCATTCAGACCGATTACCGTCATATTCAGAATCAGATCTGGTTCACGTTCCTCACAGATTTTCTTTGCCTGTGCCTTTTCTTCGGCTTCCTGCCGTGCTTTACGCTCGGCTTCTTCCTGTGCCTGCTTTTCAGCCTCTTCCTGCGCTTTACGCTCCATTTCTTCCTGTGCCTGCTTCTCAGCTTCTTCCCGCGCTTTACGCTCCATTTCTTCCTGGGCCTGCTTTTCAGCTTCCTCTTGTGCTTTTCTCCGTTTTTCTTCTTCCAGGACAGCCTGCTGATGTGCTTTCTTCTTCACACTTACAACTACTATCACCAGAATCACAACAGCCACAGCTGAACCTATGGCAATATACACCCAGATTGGAATTTTCTTTTGGGGTTCCTCTACCGATTCCTGTTCCTGTACAGTCTCGGTATCAGACTCTTCCATTATTTCCGTTTCCTCCACCGGCTCCTGTTTCTGCACATTTTTTACTGCCTCAGCAAAATCACGTTCGGATATCTCATAACCACCTTCTGCAGTACCTTCTCCTTCTACCGACAGACGAATCTGAAGATAAGCCTTTCCATTTCCCACAGTATAATTTGAAAGATCTGCCTTAATCATATAACTGTTCTGAACAGATTCCATGACAATTCTTGCACAATCCTCAAGACTCAGCCCTTCTACCTGCGGAACCATATGGATACCGCCTGCAGATTCTCTGGCAAAACTTCCCAGTATCTTTGCAAATTCCTGCTGTTCCGCATCAGAATATTCATCCAGCATTGTGGCCGTATATACCGGAATATGGCTTTCCTTTATAGCTTGATCTACTTCCTCCCTCGTAATACCTGTAATCTGTTCATCATGACCATCGGACAGTACAACCAGAATCTTTTTCTCACATCCATGACTATCTGATGATAACAGACGGAGTGATTCTGCGATTCCATAATAGAGATTGGTATCATCAGCCAGCCCTTTAATCGCCTCAATCTGTTTTTTTACTGCTTTTTTTCCACTGAGAAATTCACTGGCCACAACCTCATTGCCAAGGGACACGATAGAAACCTTATCTTTCTCTCCCAAGTATTCACTCAATTCCATCAGATAACTTTTCATCTGATCCAGCTTATCGGAATGAATAGAACCGGAAACATCCACCAGCCATACATAGGCAGCACCTTCTCCGCTGTCAGAAAACGAACAGACTTCACTTACAGGCAATTCCATATTGCCAAGGGTAAGCTGAAACTGTTGAGTACTGCGTCTGACCTGCGATGTACACATTGAATCATTGGCATAAACATAGATATCCGTTCCCTGTGCACGCCACCCTTCGATATTCATTTGCAGACTCTGACCGGCATACACCAGTCTTCCTGCCATCCATAACAAACAAAAAGAAAGCAGCAAACCTAAAACACTTTTCCTTTTATACTTTTGCATCTTTTTTCTTCCTCCAGAATCACCATCTATCCCCGCCTTATTACGACTTATAAAACAATGCTGCAGCTGAGTAGTTATCATTATGACCATCTACCTTTCGCTTCAGCCTTTCTTCCATATCCAGCAGCCATTCCCCCGGATTTTCGTTTCTGGCCAGGTCTATCTCCATTTCACCTTCCAGAACATATTCCCAGAATCCATCTGTACATAATAAAAATGCATGAAAATTTCCATCGTTCAGATTGCATTCGTCCATGGAAAGCTTAACTGTATCATCTGCACCCATCGCCCGGAGCACTTTATTGCGGTCTGCATGAAAACGAATCTCAGACTGCTTGATTTCTCCTGACAAAACAGCCATCTGAGATACGCTGTGATCCATCGTCACAGACACAATTTGCCCATTTACAAAGTGATATAAGCGTGAATCTCCCAGATGCCCCCAGACTGCAGAACTATTCTCAATACACAGGGCTACACAGGTTGTCTTCATCTGACACTCATCCGTCTGTTTCTGGATTACCGCCTGATTAGCTTCCTCAAAACGTTCCTTTATCCACGCTTTGTCAATATGGGGATGTTCTAGAAACGCCGTTAAAATACAGTTTACTGCCACTTCAGAAGCTATTTTCCCTCCGCCATGTCCTCCCAGACCATCAGCCAGTACGATGCATATATCATTTCCCTTTGCTTTATAGTTTACCGTATCTTCATTATAATCTCTGCCACCCTTACTGGATATGCACTCTATTCTTAACATTAACAACCTCCTGCCGCATCTAAAACTCTAGTTGAAATTTCTGTTGGGTACCCAAAGATATAAAATCTCCATTTTCCAATGAAGCTTCCATCCCCGGTGCCAGCCTATATCCATTAACCCATGTACCGTATGTTGAATTGCAGTCCTGTACAATGACCATATTCCTCTTCCGGTCTATACGGATGATACAGTGTACCCTGCTGATCTGAGGCATATTGTTCGGATATATCAAACTGCAGTATTCCGCAGATCGACCGATACAAAGATCTGAATCTGCACTGAGACTTTTTCCGGAATAAAACCCCTGAATACCATATAAGCGATAAGAACGAATCTGCATGGGCTGAAAGGTATTCTGCCTCTCCATTCCCATCAGTGCATCCCGAAAAAAGGGAACAGACTGATAACGATTCTCTGCTCTCAGAGCCAGTGCTTTCATAATAGCTGCACCTGCAGACTCCGGAAGCCCTGGTACCATCTTCCGAATATCTATCAGCTGATCACCCAGCAGCCTATCCGGTGCCTTTGGAATCATAGTCGCAGTCAGGGACACATACATTGTCGCTGCCAAAGCGTAAATGTCTGTCCACGGACCCTGCCGCCCATGAGAACGGTACTGTTCCTCCGGCGCATATCCCTCTTTCATAATGATTGTCAGGCTGTTGCTCTGATAGGCATACGCATACCTTGCCGCCCCGAAATCAATCAGTTTTACCGTATCACCCATATAAATATTATCAGGGCTAATATCTCTGTGAATCAGATTATTCTCATGAATAAATTCCAGCGCATCCATGACCGGCAAGATAATTGGCAGCAATTCCGAAAAACTGACTGTTTTCTTTTGTCTCAGATATTTTCTGAAATCATTTCCCGGCAGATATTCCATCACCATATACGCAGTATTATTTTCATAAAAGAATTTGTAAACCTTTACTATATTCGGATGTTCAGAAAATGTGTGCAATGTCTTTGCTTCATCATAGAAACGGCTGACACCATACTGAAATTTGTCCTCATAGCATTTTGCCACACTGACCTTGATCTGTCCCGTCGCTCTTGTAGCCACATTGACCGGCATATATTCTTTGATTGCAACTTTCTTCTCTGACTGCAGATCCAGTCCCAGGTAAGTAATGCCAAATCCACCATTCCCCAGAGTTTTCCCGATCAGATATCTGCCTTTTAAAATAGTACCTGCAGGCAAAGCAAGAAAGGATGGCTGTTTGACATTCTTTTTTGCTCCGCAGCAGGTACATGTTCCCTGGTACATCGTTGGATTGAGGCAGTTAAGACATATCTTGCCAAAATCCATAATCTCCACCTATATATATTCCAAAATTAGTGCTGTATAGTTATCCTGTGCAGGACGGTTCTTACCCTCAATCATCTGCTCCAATGCTACACAACTTTCTTCCACCGGAAGTTTCATAGCAGCGGTTATCTCTTCGTCCGTCAGTGTGCCAAAAACACCATCTGACATCAGCAGGACACGATCTCCACTGACAAGTTTTAAACCGCGTATATTACGATCGATTGCTCTAAGATGTCCCATACCAATATAACTGGTCAATGCTTTTCTCTGAGGATCACTGGCAGCCTCCTGATGGCTTATTTCTCCACGGGCAGCCTTCTCATCCAGCACTACGCCGTAAACATGATCACGATTGATCTGCATCAATGCACCATCACGGTACAGATACATATGACTGTCTCCAACCGTCAGCCAGAACAATTCATCCTTTTGAATAAGAGCCGCCAAAAGTGTAGAGCCACTCTTGGAATTACCCTTCAGCATTGCATTCACTGCATTATTGGTATCATTCAGCATATTCAAAAGCTTTGTATCACCTTTTTCCAAAGCCGGCTGGCGTTCAAAGCTTTCCATCATCGTCATGATCACTTTGGCACTGACCTGCGCACCATTACTCAGGCCACCCATTCCATCTGCCACAATTGCCAGAAGACCATTCCCTGATGACTGAAAGACATTTCCGCTCTGAGAGACTCCAAAGGAATCCTGCTGTTCTTTGCGTTTGCCGATTCTATGAACACTGCTCATATAAATACCTGATGATTTCTGACTATTTTGACTGACAACCGGTGTTTCAATATCTTCTAACGTAGACCCGCATGACTCACTGGCATGTGCATGTATTGCTTCCGTTGAATGCATCTCATTCTCCTCTGCTTCCCGCAATCGTTCCTCTTCTTTTTCCCTCTGTAACTGCTTCAGCCTCTTCTTTTCCTGAATACGTTTCCTATCCATTCTTATCTTAATAATTACACCAATCAGAATCAATATCAGAACACCTGCACCAATTCCTATGGGAATGGCATGACTGCTGATAAAAGACTGGATTTGCTGTATGGTTCCCCCAGATGTTTCTTCTGCAGCTTCTGTCTCTGTTTCTTCCCTGTTTTCACGTTCTATAACTTTCCCGTCTGCAGGTTCTGTCACAGTCCCTGAAGTCTCTGACTGCTCACTGGTTTCTGTACCGGCTTCTTCCTCAGGTTCTGCTACAGTTTCCGTACCGATTCCTTCCTCGGGTTCTGCTATTGGCGCTTCTTCAGCAGACGCCATATAATATGATTTTTCTTCCATCTCTATTTCTCCCAGACAAAACTGTCCCCACATAAAGGTACAAACACCAGACGTGTCATACCGATTTCAATAATATCCATGGCATGCAGTTCTGTCATACCAAAAATCGGTATATCATTGATACGCACCAGGCTGCGCCCTTCTCCGGCTGCCAGATAGAAGCGATTTCCTCTGGAATCATAACTGATCACAGCATGGCGAACCTTGGAAATTGTGTCATCACCGCGAATGCATATATCCATATTCTGATTTCTTCCAATGAAATTATTATCACTGTGAATGCGATAATCACGTCCTCTTTCCGTTCCATTGATACTTACAAGCCATCCGACCACCGGATCATATCCCAGATTCTTGTATCCCAGACCAATGGTGACTGAATCGTCCATGCGATTTCCGCCTTGATTCGCCCCTCCGCCAGTCACACCGTCGATTCCATCTAAAGGCAGAGTATTTCCGCCGCCTCCATCCAACGGCATAGTTCTTCCGCCGCCTCCGTCTAAGGGCATAGTCCTTCCGCCGCCTCCATCTAAGGGCATAGTCCTTCCGCCAGTCATTCCTCCCGGTCCAACATTAAGTTCACCAATCGTTTCACCATTATCCCAGTTGCGTGACAGATTGTTTGTATTATTGCAGGTCGGGCACTCCGAATAGATAGACGCATCATAATAATGACCATTCATACATTTTCTCAATTCCATAATCATATCCTCCATTTATTCATGTACTTTTTATATATCACCATCCGCTGCTTATTGCAGATGAATCGTAAATTTATTTTTTTCTGCTGCCAGATAAAACGTGACGGTTCCTTTTATTTTATACGGAACATTTGGTTCCAGTTTCTGTCCGTTTGCCATAAATGTTCCATAAGAAGACTGGCGGTCAATCAGCACCGGCCATCCATCTTTCATCTTGATCTCACAATGAATTTTACTTATACCTCTTGTACTCTCCGGCACAAGCACATTGGCCCTGGAAGGATCTCTGCCAAATATCAGTGATTCTCCTTCTGTTAAACGATATTCTTTTCCGACATTTAACTCTCCTGTTGCCTGAACCGTAAGAACCGTTCGTCCAACATTTCGAGCGGCCTCCTGCGGTTGTACCTGAGCAGGAGCCGGCATATGTCCGGCAGCCTGATATCTTTTCCGGGCCTGATTGCTGACCGATACACACTGACGAATACTTTTTCTTAATATCATCAGCATCAATGCCCATGCCAGAACAATTGCGATAATATACGGAATGTAAAAAACAGACAGTTTATTAATAAAAACAACTACCTCCTGAGAATAAGCATCCAGGAAATAAACAATCTCACTTTCATCGCCAATTCCTCCAATAAAATTCCACATCGTATGCAGGAGAAAGGCTGCAGAAAAAGCCATAAGAACAAGCGGATCAAGAATAAGATTGGCCCGCATCTTTCCTTTGCCTTTTGCCAAAGCCAAGGCACCTCCATAAAGTGCCGCCCAGATAACATGTCCGCCAACTGCCAGAAGTCCCCTGACAATCTGAACCTGAATCACTGACTTGGTGATAATACTCAGGCCACCGCCGGCAGTAAATACTGTAAGAAATGTATTAAATGCATACATAGCTGTCTCAATGGCAGAAAATCCAGCTCCGACACAAGCTCCGATCATGATTCCCTGAACACCATATTTATAATCTTTTCTGCTTAACAAAATCCATACCATAATGAACTTACACAGTTCTTCCGGCAGCGGTGCACTAATACAGGCAAGTGGTGCAAACTCTACAAAATATGTAATAAAGAAATATATAAGTATAGACGCAATTCCACCAGTAATCATATACAGAATAATCTCAAATATAGAAACATTCCCGGGAATATTCATCTCCCAGAAAAATACAAGAACGGCCAGTGGAACTGCCCACGCCGGGATCATAATAATCATAGGCAAAACGGACGGTGAGGAAAAACTCCCCAAAGCCATGCTAAGTATAGAAATAAGAATAACAATAACAGCCACCCGGAAAAACATCCATGGTTTTTGCCACTCCTCCAGCATCTTTGCTCTGGAAATATCATGTTTGGTAAGTCCCCTTGTCAAAAGACGATTTTTATCATCCTTTGTATGTGGTTTGAATACATCAGAAAAAATATCCTTCCATGTAAAGTCCATCTCGATATCAGAAGCTTTTTCAAAAAACTCGGTATTCATACTTTCCCCTCCTTTTACTGAATCCTGAACAGATTCTTCCTATCTGCCAGATAAAATTCAGCATTTGACTGAAGTGTATAAGGAACATTCGGAGCTAACTTCTGTCCATTCAAAAATGTTCCATAACTGGAATTCATATCTGTCAAAATGATCTGATTTCCCTTTACTTCCAGCTTACAATGTGTACCGCTGACGCCCGGTGTTGAGGATGGATACCTTACCTGACATACTGGATTTCTTCCGAATAACAACGGAGAAGACTCAGACAATTGATATGTCTGCCCCTGTATCGGACCGTTCAGACATTGCACGGTATAAACAGCCGTACCTCCTGTTCCCTGTACGCCTGCATGAACTTCTCCCACATCAGCAAATTCATCTCTGTCGCTGGACTGTATGCGAATTTCCTGATTTTTATATCTGATCAGATTCCCAACAAACACAACAATGGCAATCAAAATCATGCCAAGAAAATAAGGACTTTTTAGCGGATTCACAAACCCTGCACTCTGTCCTCCGTCAGATTGCGACGGATAAAAAGGCTGATTCTCTTCCGGTTGATTTGTTCCCGTACCACTTCCACCGGAACTTCCCGCTGAGGAATCAAAAAAGTTATCAATAGCAAAGAAATAATTAAGATCTATGGCACTGGCAAATCCCAACAGTTGTCCATTTGCATCAATGATCATACTTCCGACCATAGCTGAATTGAACGCCTCATTCAATTCAACAAAAATCCCCATATCTGCCTGTACAGCCTCACCTGCTATATAGGGTTCCATTTTTTGCAATTCTGAAATACTGGAAGAATCGATTGAAAAATCCAGACCACAGCAGTATACTTTTTCTCCGGAAGAAAGATTCATAACACTTCTCAGCATATCGGCCGTGAATCCTCCAACATTTTCATTCGTGGAGAACACCGCAATTCCCGCCGTTTCATTATTTTCCAGCAATACAGCCTCTGTGAAATCACCCTGGGCAACCATCTGCACCTGAAATTGGCTGCAGCTATTCCATATAGAACCGCCGGGAGCTACAACCTGTGATGTACTGCCATTATCAAACAAAACAGCATTGCCATATGCCTGCACATTCTCCGAATCATCCAATCCATATATGATTGCCATGCAATCCGGAAATTCACTGGCCCGAATTTCCAATGGATGAAACAGCACCATCAAGAACATAAACGCCAGCACATAAATCACTTTGTTTTTTGTTTTGTCATTCACTTAAATCTCCACCTCCAACATCTTCCTCTGTGTAGAACTTCATAATAAAACAACAATCCTACCAGTATTTATATTAAAATAATATATGTAATTATATCATGTCACTAATCAATTTGGTAGATTTTTTTAGAAAACTGACATTTTTGTCGCATACTATGCAACAATTCACTCCGCGAACAACAACACGCTTTGCTCTGTAATCTGGCGAGATGTCTGTGTGGGGTCTATACAGATTTTTTTATAGTACAAGTTCCATTTTTCCTTAATAAACTGGCTTTTTTAGAGAATTTCAGGGCATTTTTCAACTGAGAACGGGTCTATATAAGAAAAAAGTGTTCCCAGACCCCGAAAGCTAAACGGGACAGGGTCGGGGAACACTTTTTTCTTGCATAGACCCTGTTTTCTTTATTCTTTAGTTCTATTCAGGTGTTTGCCAAGAAAAAGGAGACTTTTACAACCATTATTTTCTATAGACCCCGCTCAGGCGTCCAACCAGATGAAAGGTTGACGATATACTCAAAGGTGAATAAGAACCATTCACTGGGAAATAGGCCGCAGAACTTATTTTATGTTCATGCAAATTTTTTCTTCCACGATCCCTTATAAAACCGAATACTCAACAGGACACACCGGGTCACATTATCTGCCACCATGCAGACCCATACCATTTCCAGTCCGGCATGGAAGACATAGATAAACAGCGACGTCATGGCGATTCGCATAACCCACATACAGAATACGGAAATGAAAAACGGAACCTTTGTGTCTCCGATTCCATTAAACAGACCGTCAAACATGATCACTGCTCCATACATAGGTTCCGAGACCGCCACGATACGGAGCACAATAATTCCACCGGCAATGACAGCTGCATCTGTGGTAAATATGGACATGGTAGGACCCGGAATCAGAAACAGTGCCAGTCCGGTCAGGGTCATCATGATTACGGTAATCCCCTGAATAATTCCCGTAATCTGTCTGAATTTTTTTGGATTTTTCTCTCCCAGGGCATTTCCCGCCATGGTGGAAGCAGCGGCCCGCATCCCATAGCAGGGAATGTAAAATGCCTGCTCCGCCGTGATGGCGATGGAGTGAGTGGCAAGCGCAACGGTTCCCAGGCTGGTCACAAGAAAAGTAAATACCACCTGTCCGAGACAGGTGCTGAGCCGCTCCATGGTCACCGGAATGGCAATAGAAAGGCATTTTGCGGATAATGCTTTTTCAAATAACTTTTTTTCGCCTTTGGGGGACAGAATCGGATTTTTCCAGTAGGCAGCAAACATAAAGATACCGCCCACACAATAAGAAATTGCCGTGGCAATGGCCGCTCCCACAACGCCGAGACCCGCTCCAGGCATATGGATGCCAATTCCCATAAACATGATTTTTCTTGATTCATAAATCAAAAAGAAATTCAGTATGATATTGGTAATGTTCATCAGTACATTGGCAATCATCGGGCTTTTTGTATCACCGGCACCTCTCATGGTCGAGCCCAGGATTGCCGATGAAGCACGGAAGATCATAGGTGTGCACACGATACCAAAGTATAGAGAGGCCTCTTTTTGAATGGCCGGGTCTGCTCCCAGCCATCGCGGCAGATGTGGGCTGATTCCTAACATGACGGCTCCCAGAACCACACCCAGAATGCTTGTAAAATATAACGACTGAATCCCGTATCGTCTGGCCAGTTCCGGTTTTCCTGCACCGATTGCTTCTGCCACGCAGGAGAGAATACCGATACCAAAAGCCAGCAGAACTGATATAACCAGCCACGACATGGCTCCTGTCAATCCAACAGATGCCGATGCATGAGCACCGATTCTTCCGACCATAGCCGTATCGATATACTGCACGATTGTCTGCAGGATCTGCTCCAGAAAAGCAGGCCATGCCAGACAGAAAATTGTCTGAAGAATCACTTTTCGTTCCTGACCGTCAGCCAGGTCTTTTCTTACGTTCCCCATTTCCCCCTACCTTCCGTTATTCCCAAAATGATTACGGATTGTTTCACTGAAAAGCAGCTCACACAAACTTTCCCTCATTTTTCACACGGTAATCAAAATTTTTCTTTCAGTAAACGGTCACCCTCCCGGATGACACTCTCCCATTGCGGATATTCCGCTTCCAATACCTGACGGAAGATCTGATATTCATCCATCAAGCCCTGCCCATGCAGGACACGGTAGGCACCTGCATCACTTCCCAGGGCAAGATGTACCCCCATCTCAAAGGCAAGTTTCAGGTTTTTCTGCTGTCCTTCCCAGATTGTCTGTACCACAGTTTCCGGAAATCTTCCATCCCCCAGAAGGTTTTTTACAGTAACAATCGTGGGAACCCAGACAGCTTCTGAAGAAGCCATTGCAGCTATTGCGTCCTCATCACAGAAATTTCCATGTTCAATACTGTCCACGCCGGCTTTTACAGCAGCACGTACTGCCCGGCTTCCATTGGTATGTGCCATCACAGAAAAGCCTTCCTCATGGGCAATATGAACCATCTCACAGATTTCATCATCAGACAGTGACTCCTCCGTCAGCCCGCCGTGATCAAAGTCCATGATTCCCGAGATCATGATTTTTACGAAATGACCTCCCTGACGGCGGAGCTCCCGGATCAGTTCCTGATACTCTTTCATACTGTCGAAGGACCTTCCTACAATTCCTCCATAATGTCCCTGCTTATGAATGGCAAATACCGGAGTACGGTAAGTAATCCCATACTCCCCAGCCAGCTCCATCGTCTTTTTTGAGGTGCCATAAATATCACCGCCATCGCGCAGCCAGGTGATTCCCTTCTCACGGTATGCTTCCAGATTCTTTCGAATCACAGTCACATCCACACCATTTTGCTGAGCACAGACAGCCTCTTTATAATTGAATCCATTCATAAAAATATGCATATGACCTTCCCCATAGGGGAAGGTCTCACATACACCATTCATCTTCTCATCTCCTGCCCGATAACCATCAGTTTATCGTCTGTCATCCATCATATACAGCAGTGCATTACAGATACAGGCCGCTATATTACTTCCGCCTTTTCTTCCTTTTGCCACAATATATGGCACATCTGTTTTCATGATCAGTTCCTTGGACTGAACCACATTGACAAATCCCACAGGTACACCGATGATCAGTTCCGGCTGAATTTTTTTCTCCTGAATCAGCTCATACAGCCGAACCAGTGCTGTCGGAGCATTACCGATGGCAAAAATCAGTGGACGATTCATGGCTGCCGCTTTATCCATACTTGCTGTTGCCCGGGTAGTTCCCTGTGTCTTTGCCTGTTCTGCCACGTCTTCATCTGCCATGAAGCAGAACACTTCACCACCATATCGAGCCAGAGCTTTCTTATTTATTCCCGAGCGTCCCATCTGGGTATCCGTCACGATACAGGCACCATTTCGGATAGCATCCATCGCTTTCTGTACAACACCATCGGAAAAACAGAGATTATCTGCATAATCAAAATCTGCACTGGTGTGAATGCATCGTTTGATAATCATCTCTTTATCCGGGTCCAGTTTGCGATCTCCCAGTTCTTCTGTGATAATTTCAAAACTGCGCCGCTCAATATCTCTTGGTTTTACATTTTCCAGTTCAATTTTCATAATATCAGATTCCCTCCTCTAAAATACTATATATTTTTTTCATGTCCAGATGTTCCCGCAGTGCATCTGCCAGAATATCATACTGGGTTTCCTTAAACTCCTGAAAATCAACTCCGGTAATTTCATCGGTATTGATTCCTTTTTTGCGGCCAAGGGCTGCAATTACCGCTTTTGCCACCTCTTCTTTATCAAACACCCCATGTACGTAGGTGCCGTAAACATTCTTACAGTAAGCCCCGTCATCTTTCTGGTCTGTGGTCGCCGCATGGTCCTGAATCATCGTCAGCGTACCGGAACCTTCTCTCAACGTGCTGACACCCATATGAATCTCATAGCCTTCCAGGACAGTTCCTGATATTTCCTGTAAATCTCCTGCAACATTCTGAAAAACACCACTGACTCTTGTTCTGGTCTTTTCTGAAGCAAATACAGTATCCATGGGTAAAAGTCCCATTCCCTTCATGCTTCCGCCTGCCTCTACACCTTCCGGATCCGCCAGAGTCTCACCCAGCATCTGATAACCGCCGCAGATACCGAAAATCACTTTTCCTTCCGCAGCCTGTTTTAGTACGGCAGCTTCCATCCCGCTCTCCCGCATCCACTGCAGGTCTTCCATCGTATTCTTTGTTCCCGGAATGCATATCATATCCGGATTTTTCAGTTCGCTGACTTTCTTTACATATCGCAAAGAAACACCAGGCATACTCTCAAAAGGATTGAAGTCTGTAAAATTGGAAATACGGGGAAGCCGGATGACGGCAATATCAATCACGCCAACCTCCCTGTGACTGTCAAATCGCTCGGTCAGGCTGTCTTCATCTTCCACTTCAATCTGAAGATAAGGAGCTACTCCCACCACCGGAATCTGGCTCATCTGTTCTAGCATCTCTACACCGGGATCCAAAATGGATTTGTCACCGCGGAACTTATTGATAATCATTCCTTTTACCATGGCTTTTTCATCTTCTTCCAACAGCATGACCGTCCCGATCAACTGAGCAAATACGCCTCCCCGGTCGATATCTCCTACAAGAAGCACAGGGGCTTTTGCCATCTTTGCCATTCCCATATTGACTATATCTTCCTGCTTCAGATTGATTTCCGCAGGACTTCCGGCACCTTCAATGACGATAATATCATTTTCAGCTGCCAGTGTATTGTAGGCTTTCATAATATCCGGAATCAGCTTATGTTTATATTTGAAATAGTCCCGGGCGTTCATATTTCCAAGGACCTCACCATTCACAATCACCTGACTGCCCACATCATTGGTGGGCTTCAGCAGAATCGGATTCATCAGAACGGATGGACGAATTCCTGCCGCCTCTGCCTGCATCACCTGTGCCCTTCCCATTTCCAGACCCTCTTCGGTAATATAAGAATTCAGTGCCATATTCTGGGACTTAAAGGGTGCCACCCGGTACCCGTCCTGGTGAAAAATCCGACAGAGCCCGGCTGCCAGAAGACTCTTGCCGGCATTTGACATCGTTCCCTGTATCATAATTGCTTTCGCCATAATCATTTCCTCATCTTTCGCAAATATTGCCGCATCCGACTCTCTTCATTGTCTCCACAAGTTTTCTGTTCTCATCCGGAAGCTTTACGGCGATTCGGTAATAACCTTCCGAAAGTCCCGGATAATTCGAACAATCCCGGATCATAATTTTCTCTTTCAAAAGTTTCTGTCCAAGATCACTTTCCCCTTTAAAAAACAGATAATTGGCTCTGGAATCATACACCAGGCAGCCAAGATCCTGCAGTTCTTTCCTGAGATATTCCTTTTCTTTTCTGATCAAATCCATTGACTGTCTGACATACTGTTCTTCCTTCAGGGCCGCAATCCCTGCCATCTGCGCAGGCGTCGAAATATTCCAGGGCTGCACCCGAAACTCCATGTCATCCAGCAAAACTCTGTCAGGACAAATACCATACCCCAAACGAAGCCCTGCCATTGCATATCGTTTGGTAAACGCTTTTAACAAAAACACTTTGTCACCGGAAATCAGTTTGTTTTTAAAACTCAGTGCTTCTCCCTCATCCACAAAATCCAGAAAACATTCATCTGCCAGAAGACAAATATGATTATTTCTGCAGGTTTCCAGAATCTTGTCAGTCAGTCCCTGTTCTGCCAGCAGACCAGTGGGATTATTGGGATTACACAGCACAAAAAAATCGATATCATCGGTCAACCGTTCCAAAATAGATTCCTGCAGTACAAATCCATTTTCTTCTTTCAAAAACTCATAACAGATTTCACAGCCGACACTTCGAAGTGCCTGTTCATATTCTGCAAAAGTAGGGGCCGGAAGCAAAGCTTTCTTCGGCTGCAGTGCCTGTGCAAGGAGAAAAATCAATTCAGCCGCACCGTTACCGCAGATCAGCCAGTCTGTCGGCACCTCTTCATACCGTGACAGTGCTTCTTTCAGTTTTTCCTGATGGGCATCCGGGTAATGGGCAATCAGCTGCAGCCCCTCAGCAGCAGCCTGAAGAACGGACGAGGGGGTTCCCAGAGGATTGATATTGGCAGAAAAATCCAGTACCGAAGGATTGCGGTAAATATCACCGCCGTGTACATATTCTTTCATTTTTACTCCTCACTTTATTTCAGATACCGGCCAATCTGAGCACAAGAATTCGAACAGCCGCAAAACTCACGGCACAAAGAAATTCTGTAGCATACATCAGTCTGTGGGACCGGCAGATATCCTCTATGGAAATTGTACGCAGTGCGTCCCCGATAAATGGTTTTTTATGTAATTTCCCGAAATACCAGGCATCCCCGGCCAGCTGTACCTGCAGGGCACCTGCCATAACTGCCTCTGTATGAGCGGAATTGGGGCTTGCATGTTTTGCATGGTCTCTGCGATAGATTTTCAAAGCATTCTTTCCATCCAATCGCAGAAGTGCTGCCGCCCCGATCATCACCCAGGCACTGATTCTTGCCGGGAGATAATTCAGCACATCATCCAGACGGGCCGCCGCTGTCCCAAAGTATTGGTATCTGTCATTCTTATATCCTACCATAGAATCCATGGTATTAACAGCTTTATATGCAAAACCCAGAACGGCACCGCCGATCATCATATAAAACAGAGGAGCAATGATTCCGTCCGAAGTATTCTCGGCAACGGTCTCTACTGCTGCCTTTGTTACACCTTCCGTGCTGAGGTTTTGTGTATCTCTTCCGACAATCATGGATACGGCATACCTGCCCTGCTCCAGATCACCTGTTTTCAGTGCATCATACACTTTTTTACTCTCTGCCTGCAGGGATTTTGCCGCCAGCAGCTGATAGCAGAAAAAGGTTTCAAGCACAAACCCCAGCCAGAATTGATATCCGTAAGCCAGCCACAGAATAACAGCCGGAACCAATACAGAACAACCAACGATCAGAATAACTAAAAATACTCCGGCCGCACGTTCTCCCTTCCTGCCTGCTGGAAATACGTTCCTCAAAATCATTTCAAAAAATGAAATTCCTTTTCCTATGATACGTACCGGATGATACAGCCAACGGGGATCTCCCAGAAACAAATCCAGCACCAGACCACATAAAACCGCCGCCCAGCTATATTTTATCATCATGTTTATCACTCTCCCACTGCCCCGGTTCATTCACCAAAGCATCCTTCATCTTTCTGTGCATCACACAGCGCGTTACTGATCAAAGGGCGAACAGTAACAATTTCTTTTCTGGCCGCTGTCCACAGGGACGGTTCTACGACCACCAGATAACCTTCACCATTTTTCACGTGCCAGTCATAAAAACTCTTTTCTGACACCACATAGCGTTCCATAATACTCATGATGGTTCCGCCATGCACCACCAGCAGGGCTCTGGATATTTTTTCTCTCATACACGCTGCCACCACTTTCTCAAAGCCACGGCAGCATCGTTTACGAAATTCCTGCGGATCCTCTCCGCCTGGAAAAGGCAGCGTTCCGTTACTGTCGATCCATGCCTGATACTCTGCATTACCCTTTAATTCCTGCCAGTTTTTATTTTCAAAAGAACCAAAATCACACTCTGCGAATTCGTCGATCATCCGCACCGGACGTCCCGGACAGATAATTTCTGCAGTCTGCCGGCAGCGAAGCAGCGGACTTTCAAACACTTCTTCTGCATCCGGCCAGTTCCGGCTCTTTAATTTTTCCATTTCTTCTTCCAGAACAGGCTCGTCCGTCGTTCCGATATACCTGTGATACAGGTTTCCCATGGTTTTCCCATGGCGAATCAAAAAGATTTCCATTATTTGATCCGGCCTCCTATTCCGCAGCACACACGTACCACCTCATCTGCAAAAGAAGCCAGCATTGTACAGGTTCTTCCGCAAAGTTCCCGCCATACTCTCTCTTCTTTTTCCATGGGCACAATTCCATATCCCACCTCATTGGTTACAATTACAATTTGTGGATTCTTCCTGTAAAGTTCCTGTACAAATCCTGCCCAGTCAAACTCCGGAAATCTACGCATAAGCTGATGAAAATGATTGACGGCACCAGCCTGATATAAATCCTCCGGTTCACAGATTTCTCCATCTGCCCACTGTATTTCATTTACATGATATTGTAAGGAGGCATACGCACGTTTTCCCTGATATGCCCCGCCGATAATCAATTTCAATTTCATTCCTCCTCAGATGCCCGGAATCATAGCTGCTATGACCACTGCCGCAGTACAAAACAGTTCACACAGTGACAGAAAACAGCCTGCCAGATCACCGGTAACCCCGCCAAAGTATTTCATGGCATTTTTGTAATAAAGCCCAAACAATACTAGTGCGGTCACAAAAGCAACCAGTCCCAGTTTTCCGTCCACCAACAGCATTCCTGTAAGAATCAAAACCAGATAAACACAAAGCACTGCAATCACCTGTCTGTCTCTGGCATTTCGTGCCATGGCAGATGCTGACCCGGTTTTTTTCGCTTTTGGAAAAGTTAAAATCGCAAGTCCGCTCAGGCTTCGCGATAACACAAAAATAAATGCAATCACAGGAAATACCCGCACAGTGGCCTGTGTATAGACACCATAATAAAATAAAAAATACACAGCACAAGAGATAACCGCAAAGGCACCGGAACGGGAATCTTTCAGGATTTCTAATCTTTTTTCTTTTTCCTGCCAGGAGCTCATGGCATCCGCCGTATCCAGCAGCCCATCCAGATGAATACCCCCGGTCAGCAGCCAGGGAATCAATACCAGGATAACTGCATAAAAAGATTGTGTCAGACCAATTCCTGCTCCAAACACACCAAATGCCCAGGTTACTGCCCCGATCACAGCCCCTACCCATGGAAAAAAGCACATGGCATAAGCCATATTTTCATCATTCCACTGACACTGGGGCATGGGAATCCGGGAATACATGGAAAATGCAATCAAAAAACTGTTATAGATTCGTTTCATCTGTCTGTACCTTCCTCTTTTTTGTCACCGGGATCCCATAAACAACTTCCGTCACCTGATCGGCCATTTCAGCCATCCTGCAGTTGATGTCACCCAAGTATTCCAGGTACCGCATGGTATCCGGATCATATTGGATCCCGTCTGAAAAAACCTCATTGGTCACTACCACCAGATTGCGCACACGCTGACTGAGTTTCTTGACCCCTTCCATCACAGCCTCCACCGTATGCTCTCCTGCACCATCCGGCTGATACATTTCATTGGCGATCAGATTAGACATGCATTCCAGCAGTACGTCAGCAACCACAGGCAGTGACAGTTCTTTTAATCCCGTATAACATTCAATCGTTTCAAATTTCTTTTCTTTCCTCATGTCCCTGTGGCGCCTGATTCTCTCATGGCTCTCTTCATCGAACGGGTACATGGTGGCAATATAAATCCTATTTTCTCCATCAAAACCGACAATACAGCTTTCTGCATAGGCGGATTTCCCGCTGCCGCTGCCGCCTGTAATCAAATGAAACATTTCATTCTCCACTCCTTCTGTCAGTTCAAGGGTATGTAATTATCCATATGGTTGTCTGCAAACGTACACATGCTGTAATAGATCTTCAGAGCCAGATCAAGAAGAGGATAAATGGCAACTGCACCGGAACCCTCACCAAGGCACATATCGCAGTCCAGAAATACCGGAATATCCAGTGCCTTCAGTACCATATTTGCAGCAGGTTCTTTTGACTTATGTGATGTGATCAGATAATCTCTGACTTTGGGACACATCCGGACAGCACATAATGCGGCTGTGCATGAAATAAATCCGTCCGCGATCACAGGAATATGGTATACCGCACCGCCGATAAAGACACCGGCAAGACCTGCCAGATCAAGCCCTCCCACTTTGGCCAGCACATCCACCGGGTCATTCCGGTCCGGTCTGTGAAGCTCCAGGGCACGCTCAATGGCACGGATTTTCTTTTGCAGGCCTTCACTGGATAATCCAGCCCCTCTTCCGGTTACTTTCTCCGGTTCCACATCCAGCAGAACAGAAGTCACCGCACTGCTGGTGGTAGTATTGCCAATGCCCATCTCACCGGTGGCAATAATACTGTATCCTTTATCTTTCAGTTCTTCAACCATCCTGATTCCTACCTCAATAGCACGAACTGCCTCATCCCGGGTCATGGCAGGTTCTTTTGTCATATTTTTTGTTCCATAGGCAATCTTCCGATTGATAATTTTGCTGTCTGATGCAATTCCGATATCAACCGGATAAATATCCGCTCCGGTATGCTGACAGAAAATACTTGCTGTTGCTTTTTTATTAAGAAAATTTTCAGATACCAGCAATGTCACTTCCTGCCCGGACTGGGTAACACCTTCTTCCACCACACCATTATCCGCACACATCACAACCAGTGCTTTTTTTGACAGGTCGACCTGGGGATTCCCTGTCATACCTGCAATCCTCACGATCGTATCCTGAAGTCTTCCCAGACTGTGCAGAGGAATGGCAATGTTATTCCAGTGTTCCCAGGCAGCCTCCATTGCCTGAGAATCAGCAGGCTGTATGTTTTTCAATGCTTCTTCCAGTTTCATAGAATCTCCTTTCTGCTGTAGCAGGCGGCTGCACGCAAAAACGCTTCCGGAATAGCCTTGCACCCATAATAATACAGGTGCGGAAAGCCCACCATCCGGCTTTCATCGCTGTGGATGCACCGCCAGGATCTTTTGCTGTCTGGTTTCTGTGCCAGGTAAGTTTCTCCACAGTTTTCCGAATCAAAATAATGAAATTCATGTGCCGGTATGGGAGGTGTTTCCTGTCCAAAGCAGGTGCCCTCCTGCAGCGTGATATAGCCAAATCGATGCAGACGATCTGTCCGATATACATTTCCCGATATGGTTCCCACCATCGGCCAGAAATGACCATCCATGTCCTCCATCTGTTCATGAAGATACATAAATCCGCCGCATTCTGCCATGTGGGGCATTCCCTTTTCCAATGCCATCCGGATAGAATTTCTCATGGACAGATTATGACTGAGCTGTCCGGCATACAGTTCCGGGTACCCTCCGTGCAGCAGCAGACCATCCAGATGTTCCGGCAGCTGACTGTCATGGATAGGAGAAAAATACACCAGTTCCGCACCCATTTCCTGCAAAAGTTCCAGATTATCTTCATAAAAGAAACAGAACGCTTCATCTCTTGCCACACCGATTCTGATTTTCTGACTCACAGATATCGTCTGAGTGGTCTGGACAGATGATGTCAAAGGTGCACTGCTCTCTGCCAGCTCCAGAAGCCCGTCCACATCCAGGGTATCTTTCAGAATCCCTGCCAGTTTCTGCAGCTTTTCCCTCAGTCCGTCAATTTCGTCAGGCATAACCAGACCCAGATGACGGCTCTCCAGTACACAATCCCGCATAATGGGAACATACCCATAGACCCGGACCGGAAGTTCCTCTTCTATCATTTTTTTCATCCGCGGATACATCATGGGGGAAACCTGATTCAGGATTACTCCTTTGATACCGCTGTCTTTCCGGTATTCCAGAAATCCTTTCAGGAACGGAACCACAGACAGGCTCATCCCTTTACAATTCACCAGAAATACCACAGGGGTGCCCGTGCAGGAAGCCACATCATACGTACTGGCTTTTTCTGAAATTCCTGCCAGACCATCATAATATCCCATGACGCCTTCCAGAACTGCAATATCACAGTCTGCCGCATTCTTTTTCAGCAGATACCGGACGGTATCAGAATCCGCAAAAAACGTATCAAGATTCCTGCTCTTTGTCCCGATCACACGGGAGTGAAACATGGGATCGATATAGTCGGGACCACATTTAAAAGATGCCACCTGTAATCCCCGATTTTTCAATACCTGCAAAATTCCACAGGTGATCAGTGTCTTTCCGCTGCCACTGGAAGCTGCTGCAATTAGAAACCGGGGCGTATGTTTTTCATTCATCCTGTTTTGCTCCTGTACACGAAATGATATATACCGGATTCTGTCCCATCATCAGGTGATAAGGTCCGGCAGTTTTCCCTTTGGATACAGATATCTGTGCGATATCCACATCCCGGAACGAATCATGTTTAAGACATTCCAGTGCTTCTGCCACCGTCTCCAGCGTAATACAATTGATCACGAGCCGAACCTCCGGATTCTTTTCCCGAATCAGCTGCAGAATTTCTTTCAGATTGCCGGAGGAGCCGCCGATAAATGCATGCGTCGGAGCAGGAAGATCACGAAGTGCTTCCGGAGCTGTTCCTTCTATGATTTCCAGATTGTCCACACAGAACTTTTTCTTATTGGCTGCAATAAGTTCCACCGCCTCCGGTTTCTTTTCGACAGCAAATACCTGACCTTCCAGAGCGATTCTCGCCATTTCCACCGATACAGAACCAGTCCCGGCTCCCACATCATAGACCACGGCATTGCCGGTCAGGCGGAGTTTGGAAAGGGAAACACTTCTTACTTCTTCCTTTGTCATCGGTACCTTTCCGCGGATAAATAATTCATCGCTGATTCCCGGTGTCAGTACAGGGTTCTCCAACATAGTTCTTTCCAGAAGCATAACACTGAGCGGATCAGTGACGATATCCTGCATTTCTTCCGCACAGCCTCTGGTAATCTTCTCATCCGGGTAAGACAGACGCTCACCCACAGACACCTGCACATCGCCCATTCCATAATCTGTGAGTTTACGGCAAAGCTGAGCCACACCGTCCGCACTTCCCACGATCAGGAAGATTTTCGGACACTGCTGAAGCAGACCTACCACATTGCGTTTTCTGCCGTGAAGACTCACAGGGAGTACATCATCCCAGCTGGTTTCCAGTCTTCCGCAAAAATAAATCATGGAAGAAATACCGCAGTATATTTTTCTGGTACTGTCCGGCATCCTCTGATTTAACAGATCCAATAATTTTTTTGCCCCACTGTAGAATCCCACGTCACCAGACATGGCCACAGCAATCCGCTGATACTCCGGATGATTTTCCAGGTAATCGCAGATTTCTTCCGGTTTATAGGAGATAAACTGTTTCTGATAACTCTTTCCAATCTGCTGCAGCATTCTTCCGGCACCGACAAGCAGCTGGGCATTTTCCAGTGCTTTCTGAGCTTCTCTGGTAAGTGTCCCTGAGGTACCCATGCCAATACCCACGATTGAAATTTCACGTTCTGTCTGACAAGTTTTATGCTCCTGCTGCAGATTCCATCTGTTCTTCAGATAATCCAGACATTCTTCCAGACTTACCCCTTCTTCTTTTTTAGGCCTTCCCACAATCACCAGACCACAGCCGGTATCCTTCGCAGCCAGATACTTTTCCATAAAACCTCCGGCTGTGCCGGATTCTTTTGTCACCAACCAGGAAGCATTCACCTGCCGGATCATGGCACAGTTCATTTCCCGGGAAAATGGTCCCTGCATACAGATCAAGTGCTTTCCTTCCAGTCCCAGAGCCGCACAGGACTTTACCACCTCAACCAGCGACAATACCCGGGCAAATACACGATTCTGATAATCTTTCAATGCAGTAAACGCTGATAATTCTTTACTTCCTGTGGTAACCAGAATATTACCGCCGGTCTCCTGCAGATATTCCACCGCCTCGCGGATCCCCCTGGCATACACGACCGGACAGCCCTCATCATTTGTCTCGGAAATCACACCATCGCTCTCATCATTGAGCACGGTTTCCTTTCGCAAAACACGCAGATAGGCTGTACCCGTGTGAATACACGCCTGCTGAATATTCTCCGTCACCAGCTGTGCATAGGGGTGGGTGGCATCAATCACCACTCCGTCCTCCATGCGCAGCATCAGTTCTTCCATTTCTTCTTCTGTAAAACGCTGATGGGAAACCTCCAGGAAATCCCCTTCCGGAAGCAGGCTTTCCCCATACTCTGTTGCCACGCAGACTCTGGCCGGTATTCCGGCATCGTTCAGAAATTCTGCAATGGTACGGCCTTCTACCGTACCCGCAAATAATAAAACTTTATACATTTCGGTATCCTCTCGGTGTAACCATCTTACCACTGACTACTTTTGTCTGAGAATTCCCCACCCACACGGTGGTGAACATATCCACTTGGGTATCTCTCAGTTCTTTCAAAGTCATTACCTGATAAGATTCTCCTTCTCGGCCGATCTGACTGACGATACCGCAGACCGTATCTTCTGACTTATACTGCATCATCAGATCGCAGGCTTTCTGCAGATAATCATGTCTCTTTTTACTGGATGGGTTATACAGGCAGATGACAAAATCTGCCTGAGATGCCCCCAGCAGACGTGCTTCAATTTTTTCCCAGGGGGTCAGAAGATCACTGAGACTGATCAGGCAGAAATCATGAATCAGGGGTGCCCCAAGCACGGCAGCACCACCTGTGGCAGCTGTTACACCCGGAATAACTTCCAGTTCCACTTCCGGATAATTCACACCGACTTCATACATAAGCCCTGACATTCCATAGACACCGGCATCACCGCTGCAGATCATGGAAACGGTCTTTCCTTTCTGTGCCTCTTCAAAGGCCAGGACACAGCGATCCACCTCTTTTTTCATAGGAGTTGTCATAAATTCTTTACTCGGAAAATGTTCTTTCACCAGATCTACGTATACGGTATATCCGATAATCACATCAGACTTCTCCAGTGCATGAATCGCCTTCAGTGTCATCTGCTCGTATTCTCCGGGACCAATTCCCACTACATATAATTTATTCAAATTTTACCCTCCATTCTCTCACAGCACAGGCGGCAGTCACGCCATCCTGTGCCTGTTTTCTCACAATCAGTTCACCCATACGACTTCCCAGAACTGCACTGCGCTCGCAGACATTATCCACGCCTGTCACCTGCTGCACAAATGGGGAAGCTGTGAATTCACCATGTACGGCTTTCAGCTGTTCACTGCTGTAGGTAACAAAGGGAAGCCCCCATTTTTCAGCCAGCTGCAAAATCCCGGGCTCTTCCTTTTTCAGATCAATGCTGGCAATCTGTTCAATTCCCTGCGGAAAGATTCCATTTTCCGTCAGTATGCTGCCAACTACACGCTCAATGGTATCTATGGAAGTTCCTTTCCTGCACCCGATTCCCAGCGTAATAGCAGCCGGAACCAGATGGAGATATTCTCCTTCTCCCAGGTGAATCCAGAAAGTTGCTTTTTTCCCATCTTCACAATTTTGATACAGAAGTTGACTGTTCTCATGGCCGGCATCCAGACATCCGTCTCCACATCCCATGGGAAGTTCTTCATCCCCAAGAATCCGGGCCGATACTTCTTTTGCCAGTTTCATACTGGAAATCCACAATTGATTTTTCTTTGCAAATACATCAACGGCAAACTTATGATTCACATCGGTAGCCGTTGTCAGTACAGGCACCGCCAACAGTTTCTCAGACAGCCACAAAGCCAGTTCATTGGCACCGCCGATATGCCCCGACAGCAGAGGAATCACATAATTTCCTTTCTCATCCAGCACCATCACTGCCGGGTCCACTGTCTTACTTTTTATAAAGGGAGCAATTGTACGGACAGCAATTCCTGCCGCACCGATAAAAATCAATGCTTCCGCATCCGGTATGTGCTGCTGTGCCCACTCTGACAGGGTAGTTTCAACAGAATTTACCGGGCTACCTTCACCCACAGACACATAGCGGCTTTTGACAAAGACTTTTGCTTCCCATCCTTCCTTCTGTGCCAGATCAAAGATTCTTTCTCCCAGACGCATTCCATTCTGTGTAAATGCCACGATATTAAGTTTCATCGTATGGTTCCTTTCCGAAATTCTGTTGTAAATTCCGGATTGTATAATTCAGACCTCTGGTAATGACTATGTTCCACCACATCACCAATGATCATCAATGCCGTTTTCGTAATCTGATTCTTTCTGGCAGTCTCCGCCAGAGTTCCCACCGTGCAGACACAGGTTTTCTCATCTTCCCAGGTGGCCTTATACACGATTGCCGCCGGGGTATCTGCCGTATAGCCGCCGGCGATCAGCCTCTCACTTAATTCTTCCAGCATTCCCGTACTCAGGAAAATAACCATGGTGGCATGATGAGCGGCAAAGGACTCAATACTCTCTTTTTCCGGCACCGGTGTTCTTCCTGCCATTCTTGTGATCACAACACTCTGGGACACATCCGGAAGCGTATACTCCAGATTCAGGGCAGATGCCGCCCCGCAAAAAGAACTGACTCCAGGACAGGAATCAAAGGAAATATTTTTTTCTTCCAGCACATCCATCTGCTCCCGAATAGCCCCATACAGACAGGGATCCCCGGTATGAAGACGAACCGTTGTCAGACCTTCTTTTTCCGCCTCCAGCATAACCTCCAGCACTTCTTCCAGTGTCATTTTCGCACTGTTATATATCTTACAGTCTTCTTTTGCATAATCCAGCAACTGGGGGTTGACCAGAGAACCGGCATAGATGATCACATCCGCTTCCTCCAGATATTTTTTCCCCCTCAGTGTAATCAGATCCGGTGCACCGGAACCTGCTCCAACAAAATGTATCATACGTTTTTCTCCTCTACTTATCTTTTACAATAATTAATGAGTAATATCCCGAACTTTCAGGAATTGCTTCCGCACTTTCATAGATTTTTTCTTCCGGCATTCCGCAGTTTTCAATCATAACTGCTTTCTGTCCGCTTCGCAGAATACTCTCTCTGATCTCTTTCATTTTTTTACCTGTTTTCATCAGCACCTTTGTTCCGGTAAGCTGAAGGATTTCATCCATCTCCTGAGCTTTATAAGTTGCCGGGATGACATGCAACGGTTCCGCCATTTCTACCAGACCCATATTCAACCGTGCTGCAACAGCACAGAAAGAAGTAATTCCGCTGACGATTTCTGCTTCATAGCCCCGTGCAAGGATTCGATGATGTACATACAGATACGTGGAATACACCGTGGGATCCCCCAGGGTCAGAAATACCACGTTGACACCGCGGGCAAGCCATTCTTCTACATCATCGGCCGCTTTCTGATGATTCTGTTCCAATACTTTCGGATCTTTGGTCATCGGCATAGCTACGGGAATCAGTGTCTTTTCGTCCAGCGCATCATACGCTCCTTTGACGATCTGGTAAGCTACACTTTTTTTAATCTCATTGCCCGGAACTGCTATCACATCATTTTCACGGATCAGGCGCAGAGCTTTCAAAGTGAGCAGTTCCGGATCCCCCGGCCCTACACCAATTCCATATAATTTTCCTTTCATTCGTTATTCCTCTCTATTTTCATTTATCAATCGGCAGAGACTGTCTGCATTCCCTGTTCGTCCCAGTTCTCCATGAACACTGGAAAATACCACAGCACCAACCTGCATCTGGTCTCCGGCACGTTTCCCAAGATAATACTCTATTTTTCCTAAAATCTGTTCCATTGTGGGCTGCAGGATTCCTTCCTGCAGAAGCAGATCAACACACTGCTCCGTCGTGATAGAATCCAGTATCTGATGCAATACAGGAAGACCAGCACCTGCACGCAGGGCACTGGCTGCCATCAGCTCGGCACGGCTGTCCGCATTGCGGGAATGAGTATTCATAATTCCCCCGGCAACCTTGATGAATTTTCCGATATGAGCAATAAATAAAATACCGCGGATTCCCATTTCCCTTGCCATGTCCAGGGTTTCACCCACATAATTGCTGCACTTCATGGAGTAGGTCAGATCCAGATTCATCTGTTCTTCTGAAAAAACCTGTCCATAATTTCCCGGCGTGATCACCAGATACTGTGCACCGTTCTGCACCAGCATATTCATCTCCAGGCGAATACTTTCCACCAGTGCCGCTTCACTCATGGGAACAACGATTCCTGTGGTGCCAAGGACGGAAATACCTCCTTCTATTCCCAGTCTGGGGTTAAAGGTTTTTGCCGCAAGCTTTACTCCTTCCGGAATCTCAATACGCACATCTATTCCGCCATGATATCCGAACTTTTCACAGACCTCTCTGACATTCTCCTCTATCATCCGCCGGGGAACTGTATTGATCGCCGCTTCTCCCGGAGGCTGAGACAGGCCGGGTTTTGTTACCCTTCCTACACCGATTCCTCCGTCAATGTTCACCCAATCGCCCGGAATTTTCTTCACACGGGCATAGACCAGAATCCCATGCGTCACATCTGGATCATCACCACCGTCTTTGCGGACTGCACAGATAACTTCTTCTTCAGTTTTCCTGATGTCCTCAATCAGTAAATGAAGAAGGATTCCCTTCGGAGTCAGCAATGCTGTCTCTTCTACTATTTCTCCTGAAAGCAGCATCTGCACGGCTGCTTTAGCCGCCGCAGCCGCACAGGAGCCTGTCGTATAGCCATAACGTAATTTTCTGTTCTTCTCATCGATCGTACAAAACATTTCCAGACCGGTTCTGTGCTCCATCTTCTGTTCCCTTTCCTATAGGTTCAAATATGCTTTGGAAGTCTAATCTTCTTTCAAGATAAAAGAATCTCGCAATGCGAGATTCTCCATGTTCTTTATGAAACTTCGGTTGCCGCAAAACTTCATAACAGAACACAGGCAGTAATCTGGCTTTTACAGTAACGGACTTGCGCAGGACTTCCACCCACTTCCCTGACTCTGCATTCTCTGATTCTTTTTCAATTACGGCAATATTATAATCTTTTTATGAAATGATGTCAATGTCAATCAGATAATGATACACACCAGCCCACCTTTGCTGTCATTGACTATTTTCTGCATGGTATCCTGCAATTTTACCTGACTTTCTTCACTGATCTGGGCAATTTTGGTACGGATGCCGTCCTCCACAAGCTGTTCCACTGTTTTTCCGAAAATGTTGGTCTTCCAGATACCGTCCGGTGTTTTTTCATTTTCCCGGATGAACGCAATCAGATCATTTGCCTGTTCCTCTGTTCCCACGATTGGTGCGATCTCCGTTTCAATATTGGCTTTGATCATATGAATGGATGGGCTGGCTGATTTTATTTTTACACCGTATTTATTTCCCTGACGGATCACCATCGGTTCTTCCAGCCTGATTTCCGACCGTTCCGGTACCACTACCCCGTAACCGCTGCCCCTCACCGACTCTATGGCATTCTTCACTTTCATATATTCATCCTTTATTCGCCCCAGTTCTCTCAATGTGTGAATCAGCTGGTATTCTCCGTCAATTTCTACACCTGTCATCTCACTCATCATCTGATAATAATACGGTTCCTGCATCTCCATCCGTACCTTCACCACACCGGTTGACATGTCAATTTCCTCCAGCCTGGTACTTTTTACATACATGCTGTCAACCTGCAGATTCTCATTTTTCATGTCCCGTATCGTGTGCCACTGGTTCATACGATCCCGTATTTTCTGAAGCAGATCCGCTTTCAGATAATGCTCCTTATCAAGAAGTTCTACCCATTTTGGTATGTAGTAGGCAATCTGTCTGACAGGGAATTCATACAGAATCTGTTCCAGAATCCGGAGAATATCTTCTTTTCGAAGCTGCTCACAGTTGACACTCAGTGCTGCCGTCTGGTATTTTTCCTGCAGCTGACGGGTCAGTCGAAGTGTTTCTTCTTTAAACGGTTTTTGGGAATTGACCAGAATCAGAAATGGTTTTCCCTGTTTTTTCAGTTCCCGCACTGTCCGTTCTTCACTTTCCACGAAATTATTCCTTGGTATTTCTCCAAAAGAGCCGTCACAGGTGATAACAAGTCCGATGGTAGAATGTTCCTGTATGACTTTTCTGGTTCCAATCTCTGCCGCCTGATGGAAGGGAATTTCCTCCGCAAACCAGGGGGTTTTCACCATACGTTCCTTATCATTTTCCCTGTCACCGGCCGCCTCCGGAACCATATAGCCCACACAGTCAATCAGACGCAGTTTGACCGGTATTTCATTTTCCAGCATGACTTCCACGGCTTCCCTGGGTATAAATTTGGGTTCTACTGTCGTCACCGTTTTCCCCGAACCGGACACAGGAAGCTGATCCTGCACCTCCCGCCGCACAGACTCTTCCATTCCCGGCAGTGCAAGGATTTCCATAAATCGGCGAATAAATGTTGATTTACCCGTCCGCACCGGACCAACGACTCCCAGAAGAAATTGCCCGCTTGTTCTTGCCTGTATATCTTTATAAACTGAAAAAGGCTCCATACATATTACCCCTCCCTCTCTGTACTGTTAATACTGTATGAGAAAGGAAGGCATAATATGTTGGAAACCTTTTATGATTTCTGTTTTATCCTGATATAAGGATGGGTCCAGAATGCAATCACAAGCTGAAGTGTCATGACACACCAGATCACCGGTTCGCAAAAAATAACCGCCGTATAACCAAATCTGGGAATTAATAATGCAACAAACAGTATTTTGCCAATTAATTCAATCACGCTGGAAAAAATCGGCAATATTTTTTCTCCCAGACCCTGCAGAGCAAAACGGGTTTCACTGAGTACCCCTAGAACTGCGTAAAAAGGACCTACGACAAAAAGATATCTTGTTCCATTCTCCAGAACCACTACATCATCGGACCCGGAAATAAAATGAACGAGTTTTCCGGCAAACAACCAGAGAAATGATGTAATTGCCGCGGTCATAATCACATTATATATGTATGCTATTTTCATCGCACGACAGATTCGTTCCTTCCGATCTGCTCCCCTGTTCTGGGAAACAAAGGTGGAAATAGCCATCGCCATAGCTGCAAAAAACATATAGAAAAGCATATATACTTTTCTTGCAGTCGTATGCGCAGCAATGATCAGATACCCCAGTCCATTGATGCCGGACTGAAGAATCACGGAACCAAGGGATACCAGGCAGCTCATGAATCCCATGGAAAATCCCTGACCCAACATTTCTTTATAAAGTGCAGCCTCCACATGAAAATGGCGGTACTCCGGTATCAGCTCTCTGGTTTTCCTGAGCATATAAATGATACATAATATAGACGAAACCCCCTGAGAAATCACAGTAGCCCAGGCAGCACCTCTGACTCCCATCTGAAGACGTGTGATAAATAAAAGATCCAAACCAATATTCAGCACGGAGGAAAACACCAGAAAAATCAGCGGTACCACACTATTGCCGATAGCCTGCATCAGACCCGAACAGAGATTATAGGCAAACATCACAATCACAAAGAGGACAATGACAGAAATATATTGATAAGCTTCCTCAATGATTTCCTCTGGTGTATGCAAAACATGCAGCAAAGGCCGCAGCATACAAAGAGCGAGAGTCGAAACCACAGCTGAGCACACAATTCCTATAACAATCGATCCGGCTACTGATTTTTTCAACAAATCTCTGTTTTGAGAACCATAACTTCGGGCTGCCACAATTGCCAGACCATTGCCGATTCCCAGTGTAAATCCCACCATCAGGTCATAAATCGCTGTACAGGATCCCAGTGCTGCCAGAGACATATCACCCAGGTAATTCCCAACGATCATAGCATCTACGGTATTGTACAGTTGCTGAAAAACCCGCGAAATCAACAGAGGAATCGCAAAAAGAATCAGGGATTTCCATATAGATCCTTTCAGGAGATTAACATTCATGACTGTCTTTCTCCTTTTTCAGTTGCTCCAGATAAATTTTTTCTTTTTTACTTAGAACTGCATCCTCCAGAAGCTCCGGACGCCTCTCCAGCGTTCGCTGAATCGACTGCTCTCTCCGCCATTTTTCTATATTGGCATGATGTCCGGACAGAAGCACTTCCGGAACTTTTTTCCCCATCCACTCTGCCGGACGGCTGTACTGGGGATATTCCAGAAGATTATCCTGAAAAGACTCAAACTGTGCAGACTCTTCATTACTCAAAACCCCAGGCACAAAACGCGAAATGGCGTCAATCATAACCATGGAAGGCAGTTCCCCTCCTGTCAGCACATAATCCCCAATCGATACATAATCAGTTACAATTTCTTCCAGCACTCTTTCGTCAATACCTTCATAGTGACCACAGAGGAACACAAGGTCTTCCTCTTTTGCCAGTTCTTCCACCATGGACTGATTAAACACTTTACCCTGCGGAGTCAGATAAATCACTCTGGGTTTGTAACCTATTTTTTTAACCACATCGCAATAAGCCCCATACACCGGCTCTGCCTGCATGACCATGCCTGCTCCGCCTCCATAAGGATAGTCATCGACTTTCATGTGTTTGTTGGTTGAATAATCCCGGATATTGGTTGCCGTCAGTTCTATGATTCCCTGCTCCATGGCTCTGCCGATAATACTGGTTCCCAGACCACCGGTTATCATTTCCGGAAATAAAGTCAATACATGATAATGCATATGATTGTTCTCACTCCTCATCAATCAGACCCGGCATCAGATGTACCGTCATCTTTCTGCCTTCCACATCTACATCAAGTATACATTCGCCAATGGCAGGGAGTAAAACTTCGCCATATTTCTCACTCTCTACACAGTAAACATCATTGGCACCTGTTTTCATCACATCAGTAAGAATTCCAAGCAGAGTACCATCTTCCAGAACCACCTGCATATCGATCAGATCAGCAATAAAATACTCATCTTTTTTCAATTTTACTGCATTCTCTCTGGTAACATACAGACTTTTCCCTTTATATTTTTCAATATCATTGATATTGTCGATTCCTTTAAACTTCAGAATGACAAACTGCTTAAAGAATTTGACTCCCTGAATCTCCAGTTCTTTCTTTTCCAGACCCGTATCCAGAATTACTCTTTTCAACTTTTTAAATCGATTCGCATCATCTGTTGTGGGGAATACTTTTACTTCCCCACGGACACCATGGGTACTGGAGATCACTCCCACCTGCAGCAATTGTTCCATAAATCTATCTCCTTTTACAGAAAAAGGACATAGCCAATGGCTATATCCTCATAATTTTCATCTATTGCAGAATTTCAACTACAACCTTCTTATCGCATTTGGAGGAAGCAGCTTTTACGACTGTGCGGATTGCTTTTGCGATGCGGCCCTGACGTCCAATCACCTTACCCATGTCGGAAGGTGCTACCTTCAATTCCACTAAAATCGCATTGCTCTCTTCTGTCTGTGTCACAACCACTTCTTCCGGATGGTCTACGAGGGATTTTGCAATTACTTCTACTAAATCTTTCATTACGCACCTCCACGAATTTGTCAGGCCAATCTTCCAAATGGAAGATTGCACCAGGCAAAAACGATACCGCAGTCGGATCAATTCGTATTATTTTTCAATACCAGCCAGTTTGAAGATTTTGTTTACTACTTCTGTAGGCTGTGCTCCGTTTGCCAGCCATTTTTTAGCTGCTTCTTCGTTTACACTGTAAACGCTCGGATCACGAGTCGGATCATATGTTCCGATCTCCTCGATGAATCTTCCATCTCTTGGGGATTTGGAATCTGCTACAACGATTCTATAGAAAGGTGCCTTTTTCTGACCCATTCTTCTCAATCTGATTTTTACTGCCATTTCTTTCACCTCCTTGAAATATCAGTCTGTTTATTTAAAAGGGAAGTTTAAAGCCTCCTCTTTTGCCGATTTTACCGCCCATCATACCGGGCATCTGTTTCATCATCTTTCGGGTCTGCTCAAACTGCTTCACCATACGGTTTACTTCCGCAAGTTCCACACCGGCACCCTTTGCGATTCTTTTCTTTCTGGACGGATTGAGCAGATCAGGATTCGCTCTCTCCTTCGGAGTCATGGAAAGAATAATTGCTTCTTTCCTCGCCATATCCTTCTCGTCAATCATTCCCTCAATATCTTTGGCTTTTGTGCCAAGTCCCGGAAGCATATTCAGCACACTGGAGATACCGCCCATATTTTTCATCTGGTTCATACTCTCCAGGTAATCATCAAAACCAAAGGTGGCTTTTTTAATCTTCTGCTCCATCTCTTTGGCTTTCGCCTCATCGATACTCTGCTGAGCTTTCTCAATAAGGCTCATCACATCGCCCATACCCAAAATACGGGAAGCCATTCGTTCCGGATAAAACTGTTCCAGATCTGACAGTTTCTCACCCATACCTACATAGAGGATTGGTTTTCCACTGATTGCCTTAATGGAAAGTGCTGCACCGCCTCGGGTATCACCATCCATCTTGGTCAGTATCACACCGTCAATACCTACTTTCTGATTAAATGTCTCAGAAACATTCACTGCATCCTGACCGGTCATGGCGTCAACCACCAGAATCGTCTGATCCACCTGAACCTTTTCCTTGATTTCAATCAGCTCCTGCATCATGCTTTCATCTACATGAAGACGACCCGCCGTATCCAGAATCACCACATTAAATCCATGACTTTTGGCATGTTCAATGGCTGCTTTGGCAATATCTACAGGTTTTTGCTTATCTCCCATGGAGAATACTTCAACACCCTGCTTCTCACCATTAATCTGCAACTGTGTAATAGCTGCCGGACGATAAACGTCACAGGCCGCCAGCAGCGGCTTTCTTCCTTTTGACTTAAGCTTTCCTGCAATCTTTGCTGTGGTGGTTGTCTTACCTGCACCCTGAAGACCTGCCATCATGATAACGGTAATCTCTCCTGCCGGACGGAGTGCAATCTCTGTGGTCTCACTGCCCATCAGAGAAATCAGTTCGTCATTTACAATCTTGATGACCATCTGGCCCGGATTCAATCCGTTCATCACATCCTGACCAATGGCTCTCTCCTGAACAGATTTGATAAACTGTTTTACCACCTTGAAACTGACATCAGCTTCCAGGAGAGCCATCTTTACTTCTTTCAGTGCAGTTTTTACATCTGCCTCTGTCAGACGACCTTTGCTTCTCAGGTTCTTGAATACATTCTGCAGTTTTTCTGTTAAACTTTCAAATGCCATCTACTATAACTCCTCTAAAATGCTGTTGGATAAGGAACCGATCTGTTCCATCAGAACGTTCAGTTCTTTTCCCTCATAATTCTGTGTCAGTCCGTGAATCACATGAACTTTCTCACGAATCGATACAAAGCGTTCCACGAGATGTAACTTCTCTTCATAGCCCTCCAGAATCTTCGTACTCCGCTTCACCATATCATGAACACCCTGACGGCTGATTCCCTGATCCTGTGCAACTTCACTTAACGAATAATCATTCAGGACAACTTCTTCATATATACTTCTCTGATGCTCTGTCAGCAGCTCCCCGTAAAAATCAAAGAGCAATGCCTGTCTCGCAAGCTTATCCATTTCCATCACCTTGGCTATCATACATCAGGAAAGCAAATGTGTCAAGTATTTTTTCTTGACATTTTTAATTTTATGATTTCAGAAGCACAACGTGCGGAGAAATCCGTGTATCACAGGGGACAAAATATCTTTTTTTGTATTATTTGGATTGCAATGGTTATTTTTGTGTTATATGATAAATATATCAAAAGGGAAAAGGGGGTTTTCATCATGGCATTAGCCCAAACCAAAGTTTATACAGAAGCAGATTATTATCATTTGCCGGAGGATGTCCGGGCGGAACTGATTGAAGGGAACCTGATCTATAACCAGGCTGCGCCCTCCAGAATCCATCAGACCATACTCATGGAGCTTTCTGGGACAATCCGAAACTATATCAAAACCAAACGCGGTTCCTGCCGTGTCTATCCGGCCCCGTTTGCTGTCAAACTGAGGGAAGACAGGAAAACCATCGTTGAGCCGGACATAAGCGTGATCTGTGACCGTAACAAACTCACAGATCGTGGGTGTACAGGAGCGCCGGACTGGATTATTGAAATCGTCTCTCCCAGTACATCAAGCCATGACTATATTCTCAAATTGAACCTGTATGCAAATGCAGGTGTCCGTGAATATTGGATTGTGGATCCTCTCAAAGAACGTATTTTTGTTTACCATTTGGAACAGGAGCATTTTGAAGTCGAGACATACACCTTCCAGGACTGTATCCCGGCGGGTATCTATCCGGACTTACAGATTGACTTTGCCAGCCTGGACTTATTTGAATAACAAGCAAGAAAGAATCCTGCTTTGCAGGATTCTTTCTTGTCCATATCAAACCTCTTTATATCGTAACAAATCCTTTCAAACGCAGGCATTCTTCCACCTCAAAGATATCCTCTGTATGGAATACCATAATCGGTTTTCCGGAATCACGGTTAAAAGAAAGGTAGATGTAATTCACATTAATATTGCTTTCTTTCAGCATCAGCAGAAGTGAATTCAGATTTCCTACCTTATCTTCTACTTCCACCCCAAGCACGTTTGTCAGCTTGCAGATATATCCTTCTTTTGTAAATACTTCTACGGTCTTTTTCGGATCGGACACTACCATACGGATAATTCCATATTCAGCACTGTCATTAGTTACGGAACCAAGAATATTGATATTTTCTCTCTGCAGAATCCCAGTCAGAGCCTGCAGACCTCCTTTTTTGTTTTCTGTATAAATTGAAACCTGCTTTAACATTTGTTTGTCCTTCCTATGTCTATATTCATAACAATCATCATTATAAACGTTCTCACCAAAATCTGCAACTGTCAAACATTATCTATATTTTTTTCCAGTATATATCTCTGAGGCTTCATTCCCATCTTCTCATACAGTTTCAGTGCCTCTTTATTAAATTCCCAGACCATCAGATCAATACGAACCACTCCATAACTTTTCGCAATAGCTTCCAGACTGCAAAAAAGTTCTTTTGCAATTCCTTTTCTGCGTTGTTCTTTTTTCACAAATATTTCATCAACATATACCGTCTTTACATTCTCAACCATACCACTTTTGTCTCGCAATTGGGCAATACAGAATCCCATAATGGTTTCATTTTCATCAACAGCTGCAATGGCAATATGACGCTCATCTTCCACAATACTAAAAAATTCCTGCTCTGTATATATATGCTCTAAAGGTATATATAGATCAGGGCGCCCGGTAACATGAAGAGTGTGGAGTTCCTTCATACATACATCCACCGTATCATAATCTGCCTTTTCCAATTTTCTAATCTTCATTATATTCCTCCTTCATATGTTCACGACATACTTATCATTTTCCAGTCACTCTCTGATATGCTTCCCGCATCGGCACTCCATTTTCCATACAATACCGTTTCACTTCTTCATATTCCGGATACACCCGGTCTTCTCCGTCTACTCTGCAGATTTTCACCTTCATTTTTCCATAAGGTGTTTCGATTTCTTCGATTCTTCTTTCAAGAATCTTCCGATTAGCCGGATAACTGCGGATTCCTATGGTAGTAGTTTCTCTAAAAATAAGTTGTTCCAGTTTTTCCTGATCTCCCTTTCTGCAGATAACCTGCAGTTGATAGGCTGGTCTTGATTTTTTCATAACAACAGGACGATAAATCGCATCCAGCGCACCCTGTCTCATCAAAAGTTCCTGTATATAGCCCAAGATTTCTCCGGAACAATCGTCTACATTTGTTTCCAGAACCATCACCTGATCCTGAAAGGTCTCCCTCAAAACATCTTCTTCTCTGATAATCATAGCCCTCAAAATATTGGCATGTGGAAAATCCTTTTCTCCGGAACCGATACCGATTTTTTCTATAGAAAATACTTCCGGAAGCAGAGTGTTCTGCAGTACAGCCGCAATAGCAGCTCCTGTGGGAGTGATCATTTCTCCCTGCACATCTGTAATTTTCATAGAAAGCCCATGTGCCCGAACCAGTTCAGCGGTTGCCGGAACCGGAACAGGTATTCTGCCATGCTGACACCAGGTTGTCCCCGTGCCTTCCCGCAAAGTTCCCACAGCCACCTTGGTGATGCCCAGATCCAGATAACAGACAGCAGCAGCAACAATGTCAACGATGGAATCCACTGCACCTACTTCATGAAAATGTACATGCTCCGGGTCCGTTCCGTGTACATTTGCCTCTGCCTTTGCCAAAACTGAAAAAATCTGGAGAGACAATCGCTTCACTTCTTCCTCCAGCTCTGACTCCATCAAAAGGGTCCGAATCTGCCTGAAATCCCGAAGTGGCTGTGATTTTGACTCATCAAGCTCCACATAAAAAGCACAGGCATCAATACCATTTTTGACCGTGCGTCCGATCACCAGACGATATCCATCCAATGGCAGCTTTTTTAATTCATTTTCAAGTTTCTCCCTGGAAACTCCCAGATCCAGAAGTGCACTCACTGTCATATCACCACTGATACCGGAAGAGCCTTCCAAATATAATATTTTATCCATAACAATCTCCTCATTTCATCATTGTATTTCTATCCATGATTCTGATGTACATATCACCATGTTCCCATCGACAGAAAGAAAATCCCGCTGTAATACAGAGCCAGGCAAAAAAAATCTGTCTTTTTTGACAATTTGTGAAAAAATCCTTTTCCCACCATCATATCAGAACCAGCAAACAACGTTGCCCCGATAGCCACCCCGATATATTGGCTTCCTCTTCCTATTGGAAGCATCAACGCCAGAGTCACCATTGCCATTAAAACTCCGGCATACAGGATCATCAGCAATATCATAGGATTTTCATGAATATGCTTTCTTTCATCCCGAAAGATTAACAATACAAGAATCATTCCCAACAGCCATACCAACAAATACCAGACATTCCAATGTCCCTGCATTATCAGCCAGACCAACAGCAAAATATGACCGACCGCAAACACTCCCATGCCTGCCAGAAAATGCACCACAAGGAGTCCATCTGCCAGCAAAAAACATATCATTGCATACAAAATCCATACAGAATAACTGATATTTCCTTGTTGCATGATTCCAATAGCTGCCGTACAGACCACCATCCAGGTAGCAATACACTTGGGCAGAATACTCCACTTCTTTTCGTCCTGATCTTTCATTTTACAATGCAGTGTACACCCTGCGGCTATCACAGGAACTGCTGAAGCAATCCATAAACTATGCAGCATAAAAATCTCTCCCCTATACAAATATCTCACACCTATTATACCTTGTTCTTATCACTCTCACAACCACAAAAATATTCAAGTACACTTGGTTTTCTTTATATGTTACTGTTCATATACCACTATTCCGCTAGGTGTGAGTCATGCCTTTTTCCTTTTGGTAGGATGGAAAACAAATGAACAATCATTTGATCTTACCAGGAATAATTTGGCAAGTTTTATTGACCAGATACTTCCATAATGCTACAATGAAACTATAATTATTTTGACTTCAGGAGGTTACATATGACACCATCAAAAGTTTATTTTACCGATCTTAGAACTCATAATTCCATCAGTCTTCCCGAGAAGCTGAAAAAGTTGATTCGCAAAGCGGGAATTGCTGATATTGATTTTGACAAAAAATTTGCTGCTATTAAAATTCATTTTGGAGAGCCTGGCAATCTGGCTTATCTTCGTCCCAATTATGCAAAAGCTGTTGCTGACGTGGTAAAAGAGCTGGGCGGAAAGCCTTTCCTGACTGACTGTAATACTCTTTATGTGGGCGGCAGAAAGAATGCTCTGGATCACATGGAAAGTGCTTATGAAAACGGGTTCTCTCCTTTTTCCACCGGATGTCATGTAATCATTGCCGACGGTCTGAAAGGTACAGATGAAGAACTGGTTCCGGTTGAAGGCGGTGAATATGTAAAAGAAGCTAAGATTGGAAAAGCGATTATGGATGCTGATATTTTTATTTCTCTGGCTCATTTTAAAGGACATGAAGGCACCGGTTTCGGCGGTACTCTGAAAAATATCGGTATGGGATGTGGTTCCCGTGCCGGCAAGATGGAACAGCACAGTTCCGGAAAACCCCATGTCAGCCAGAAACGCTGTGTAGGTTGTAAGTTATGTACCAAAATCTGCGCACACAGTGCCATCATAGTTACTGACAAAAAAGCTTCCATTGATCATAACAAATGTGTAGGCTGCGGCAGATGTATCGGTGTCTGTCATCAGGATGCGGTACTTCCGGCTTCAGATGAATCCAACGATATCCTGAACCGTAAGATTGCTGAATATTCCAAGGCTGTCGTTTCAGGAAGACCGGCTTTCTATATTAACATGGTCATCGATGTTTCTCCATATTGTGACTGCCATGGAGAAAATGATGCCGCTATCGTACCGGATGTGGGATTCTTTGCTTCCTTTGACCCGGTAGCTCTGGATGTTGCCTGTGCAGATGCTGTCAATAAACAGCCAATCATTGCCAACAGCCTGCTGGGAGATCACCAGCATATCCATGAAGGAGACTATTTCCATAAAGTAAGTCCGGAAACCAACTGGATGTCAGGAATTGAACATGCGGAAAAAATCGGACTGGGAACAAGAGAATACGAACTGATTACCGTTTGATTGAAAGGGTGACTAGGGGACAGGTTCGGGGTCACTTTTGTGACCCGAACCCGTCCCCTAGTCACCTCTGTTTTACAGATTTGGCCGAATCAATTTAGGGCGGTATCCCGCACGTTCCAATTCTCCTACAATCTGCTGCTTATGTTCCGTACCAAATGCCTCCATGGTGATTTTCAGTTCCACTGCTGCATTACGGTTCGTGCTGTAGAACTGGTTATGATCCAGCTTAATAATATTACCCTGCTGTTCTGCAATTAACTGGGAAACCCGGGTAAGTTCACCCGGACGATCCGGAAGCAGAACAGAAATCGTAAATATACGGTCTCTCTGAATCAGACCCAACTGGACAACAGATGCCATGGTGATTACGTCCATATTACCACCGCTGAGTACGGATACAACTTTTTTGTTTTTGACATTCAGGTGTTTCAATGCCGCAACAGTGAGTAGGCCTGAGTTTTCAACAACCATCTTATGATTTTCTACCATATCCAGGAAACATACGATAAGTTCATCATCTTCCACTGTAATAATACCATCCAGATTCTGCTGGAGATATGGAAAAATCTTCTCACCCGGTGTTTTTACAGCAGTACCATCAGCTATCGTGTTCACTCCGGGAAGAGTAGTAACTTCCCCCTTCTCCAAAGACACCTCCAGACAATTTGCACCTGCAGGTTCTACGCCAATCACTTTAATATTGGGATTCAGCAACTTTGCCAATGTAGATACACCTGTTGCCAGTCCGCCGCCGCCTACCGGAACAAGAATATAGTCTACAAGTGGAAGCTCTTTAACAATCTCCATAGCTATAGTTCCCTGACCTGTAGCAACAGCCAGATCATCAAAGGGGTGAATGAACGTATATCCATTCTCTTCAGCCAGTTTGTATGCATGGGCACAGGCCTCGTCATATACATCTCCATAAAGAACTACTTCCGCACCATAGCTTTTTGTTCTCTCCACTTTAATCAGTGGTGTGGTCGTAGGCATAACAATAACCGCTTTAACTCCGAATGCCTTTGCCGCATAAGCCACACCCTGTGCATGGTTACCTGCCGAAGCAGTAATCAGTCCTTTCGCTCTTTCTTCATCACTCAGGGTACTGATTTTATAATATGCTCCCCGCAGCTTATAAGCTCCGGTCCTCTGCATATTTTCCGGCTTAAAAAATACTTTATTACCAGTCATCTGGCTGAAATAGTCACTGTGGATCAGCTTTGTCTCCTGTACTACCCGTTTTACAACCTCTGATGCCTCTTCAAATTTCTCCAATGTCAACATGTATGTTCCTTCTTTCTATTCTTTTTCCTGTATGTTAAATAATGCATTCACAAACTGATCCGCATTAAATTTCTGCAGATCGTCGATGGTCTCACCCACACCAATATATTTAACCGGGATGTCCAGTTCGGACTGAATTGCCACGGCAATTCCTCCCTTGGCTGTTCCATCCAGCTTGGTCAGAATGATTCCTGTTACATTGGCAACTTCTTTAAACTGACGCGCCTGTGCCAGTGCATTCTGACCGGTTGTACCGTCCAGTACGACCAGAGTTTCCAGATATGCTTCCGGATATTCCCGTTCCAGAACCCGGTAGATTTTACGGAGTTCTTCCATCAGATTCTTTTTATTGTGAAGTCTTCCCGCCGTATCGCAGAGAAGTACATCTGCATTTCTTGCTTTTGCAGCAGCCACTGCATCGTAAATAACTGCCGCCGGATCTGAACCAGACTGACCACCAATCAAATCTACATGAGCACGATGTGCCCACTCACTCAACTGCTCTCCTGCTGCCGCACGGAAAGTATCTGCCGCCGCAACGATTACTTTTTTCCCCTGATCCTTTAATTTTCCTGCCAGCTTTCCTACGGAAGTAGTTTTACCTACTCCATTGACACCTATGACAAGAACCACAGACTTTCTGTTTTCAAACTCGTAGGCGGTATCTCCCACATCCATCTGCCGTTTGATTTCATCAATCAGAAGCTGTTTACACTCCGAAGGATCTTTAATTTTCTTAACTGCAACTTCCTCTTTCAGATGTTCAATAATTGCGGTAGTGGTATTAATTCCCATATCACCCATTACAAGGATTTCTTCGATTTCTTCGTAAAAATCATCATCGATGCTGGAAAATCCACTGAAAATCGAATCGATTCCCGCCACGATATTATTTCTCGTTTTTGTCAGACCATCTACCAGACGTCTGAAAAAACCTTTCTTTTCCTCTGCCATACTTTTCCTCCTCAATCTTACTTTTCTGCCTCAGTACAGGGCAATCGCTATTCATCCAGCTGATTTTCAATCAGATTGACCGATACCAGAGTAGAGACACCTTTTTCCTGCATCGTAATACCATATAAACGGTCAGCAGCATTCATTGTGCCTCTTCTATGTGTTATAATAATAAACTGTGTGTTTTTTGTCAACTTATGTAAGTATTGAGCAAACCTTGTTACATTAGAATCGTCAAGGGCGGCCTCAATCTCATCCAGAAGACAGAATGGAGAAGGCTTCAGATTCTGAATGGCAAACAGCAGTGCAATTGCCGTCAATGCTTTCTCTCCACCGGAAAGCTGCATCATGTTCTGCAGTTTTTTCCCGGGCGGCTGGGAAACGATACGGATGCCTGCCTCCAGAATATCTTCATCCTCCATAAGCTCCAGTGTACCTTTTCCTCCTCCAAATAATTGCTTGAATGCCTTGTCAAACTCCACACGTATCTGCTGAAATTTTTCAGCAAACTGCCTGCGCATGCCTTCATCAAGTTCTGCAATAATCCCTTTCAGGGTCTGGGCAGCCTGCACCAGATCCTCATGCTGAGCACTCAGAAATCGATGGCGCTCAGATACTTCCTTAAATTCCTCAATTGCATTCACATTGACATTACCCAGTTTCCGAATGGCGTCTTTCAACTCACTGATCTGATTTTTAATCTCAATCCTGTCGGGAATCTCTTCCATTCGATATGCAGCCGCCTGGCTGGGTGTTATCTCATATTCTTCCCAAAGATAATTAACCTGAGACTCCTGTCTCTCATCAAGCTTTTCTTTCTGACTGTTCAGACGGAAGCACTCCTTATCCATTCGATTGATATGAGCTGAAAGTTCATCCCGGCGATTGAAGAAACTCTTGTGCTGTGCATTCAATTCTTCTTTGCGTGCAAGATAGTCTTTCATCTTCTTTTCATCTTCCAGCTGTACCTGCTCCGCTGCCAGAATGGTCTTTTGAATCTCAAGAATATCAGCTTCTTTTTTCTCCATATCCTGCGTTCCCTGTTCCATGGATACACGTATATGTTCCTGTTCCTCTGTGAGACCATTTTCTTCCTGTACAAGACGATCAATATTCTCCTGGGCAAATCCATACTTCTGCTCCATAGAAGCATATTCAATCTGGATTTCATTCAGCTGGCGGGACGCTTCCGCTTCTTTTTCCAGCAGCTGATCAAGGATCAGCTGAGTTGAATTTACCAGTTCTTCCTGTTCTTTTTCTCGTTCTCCGGAAAGATTCATTTCTGCCTGAATTCGGGTACTGCTTTCTTTAATCTCCCGAATCTGTCCTTCAATCTCTCTTCCTTCCGTCTTTAATTGCCCATAGCCGCCCCGGATTTCCCGGATTCTCGCCTCAGCCTGGGTAATATTCATCTTTTCTGTATTCTGGGAAATCTGCAATTTCTGCAGCTGTTCTGACAGTTCCGAAAGCTTATCCCTCAGTGTATTTCTGTCATCGCGAATTTTCGTAATGGATGTCTGGAGTTTCTGCACATCCCTTTGTAATGTAGCCACACTGGCTTCCAGTTCTTCCATTTCCCTTCTTCTTCCCAGAAGATTACTGCTGTTTTTAAAAGCGCCACCGGTCATGGAACCACCGGGACTCAATGACTCTCCTTCCAGAGTCACAATCCGAAGGCTGTGCGAAAATTTACGTGCAATGAAAATCGCATGATCAATCGTATCAACTACCAGCGTTCTTCCAAGCAGCTGGGACAGCAACGTATGATAAAGCGGCTCTGCCTCTACAAGGGTGTCAGCTATACCTATCACACCCGGTTCTTTCAAGACAGCCATATTCGTAAAACTGCTTTTACGCATATTGGTAAGCGGAAGGAAAGTGGCTCTTCCAAATCGATTTTTCTTCAGAAATTCAATCAGGTATTTTGCCGTCTGATCATTATCGGTAACAATATTCTGAATACTTCCGCCAAGAGCTGTCTCAATCGCTGTCTCATATTTTTTCTTTACCTTAATCAGATCAGCAACCACCCCATGTATCCCGGGCTGTTTTTCCTTCTGCTCCATGACTCTGCGGATACTGTTGCCATACCCTTCATATCTTTCCGTGAGGTTCCGCAGGGATTCCAGGCGGGAAGCTTCCCGGTGATAGGAAGCCTGGCCTGCTTCTATCTGCTTATTCTGATCATCCAGAAGCTTTCGCATGGAAGCAATCTCCCGCTCCGTTTTACGATATTCCTGACTCAGGTCATCCATCCGGGCGTTAATCTGCTGATATTTCTCCTGATGCTCACGGATAATCTCCGACTGTTCTGATTCTTCACTCTTCAGTTTCAAAATACGCTGGCTGAGTGCAGCTTTACGAATCCCGATTTGCTCCAGCATAGCATCATATCTCTGCATCTTACCTTTCGTTGATGCCCGCTGATTGAGGATTTCAATGATTTCATTTTTGCTTTCCTCAATATCCCGTGTACAATTTTTAATTTTTTCCTGAATCTCTGTCAGTTCTTCCTGTTTTTCTATTTTACGACATTCTACCTCACGGATATTCTGTACCAGTTTTTCCTTTTCTTCCAGACATACTTTCTTTTCTTCATTTCTCCGCGACAATTCCTGTTCAATAAAAGCAATTCTCTCCTGATAATGCTGATCGCTTTGGTGAGCAGCTCGAATCTGTTCTTTTAAAATCTGGATATCATTTTCCAGCTGCTGCTTTTGCAGGGCATTTTTCCCTGCTTCATCGCGGGCCTGTTGAATCTGTTCATCCAGCTGTTCCAGCTCCTGCTCAATCTTCTCATACTCTGACCGGGTCTGTGCAAATGCTTCCTGATTCTGCGAAAGTTCTTCCTGTGCAATCCTGATTTTATCATCCAGGTCTTTTAACTGTTCACGAATATAAGCTGTCTCTACCAGAAACATATTCACGTCAAGAATCTTTAATTCTTCTTTCTTTTTCAGATATATCCTGGCAGTCTCTGACTGCTTTTCCAATGGTCCGATCTGACGAGTAAGTTCTGACAAAATATCTGTCACACGGACCAGATTCTGCTGTTCTTCATCCAGCTTTTTCAGTGCTGTGGCTTTTCTTCTTTTAAACTTAACAATACCGGCAGCTTCATCGAACAATTCTCTTCTCTCCTCCGGCTTGCCGCTCAGTATCTTGTCAATCTGCCCCTGCCCGATAATAGAATACCCTTCTTTTCCGATACCTGTATCATAGAAAAGTTCATTAATGTCTTTCAGTCGGCAACTTGTCCCATTCAGAAGATACTCACTCTCACCGGAACGATACAGACGTCTTGTCACAGTCACTTCCTGATAATCAATATCCAGTTTGTGGTCTGAATTATCCAGAGTGATAGCAACAGAGGCGAATCCCAACGGTTTTCTGGTTTCTGTACCGGAAAAAATAACGTCCTGCATATTGCCGCCTCGCAGCTGTTTGGCACTCTGTTCTCCAAGAACCCAGCGTACAGCATCACCTACATTACTTTTACCGCTGCCATTAGGTCCTACAATTCCGGTAATACCGTTATGAAATTCAAATACGATTTTATTTGCAAAGGATTTGAATCCCTGTACTTCTATACTTTTAAGATACATATGTCACCTACTGTTGTTTCAGTCTGCAGATTGCCCGGTACGCCGCCATCTGCTCAGCGGCCTTTTTCGTTCGCCCGGTTCCCTTTCCCATGGATTTTTTCCCAATCCACACTTCCGCCGAAAAGGTTTTATCATGATCAGGTCCTGTTTCTCCGGTTAAATGATAAGAAATTTCACCCGGTATCTTCCCCTGTACCATCTCCTGAAAGATGGTCTTGCTATCGAAAAAGAGCTTTTTATTATCTATATCATCCAATACAAATCGAAGGATGAACTCTTTTGCATTAGCAAATCCACCATCCAGATAAATTGCACCAATCACTGCTTCCATCGCATCTGATATCACAGAATCTCTGTGACGTCCTCCGGTCAGTTCCTCACCATGCCCCAGAAGAAGAAAATCGCCCAGACCGATTTCCCTGGCACAAAATGCCAGCGTAGGTTCACACACAAGACTGGCCCGAAGCCTTGTCAATTCTCCTTCAGGCATTTCAGGAAACAAGCGAAATAAATGCTCACTGCTAACCAGTTCCAGAACCGCATCACCCAGAAACTCCAGTCTTTCATTGCAATTCAGACGTTTCTGACGATGCTCATTCACATAGGAACTGTGTCTGATTGCTGTCTCAAGATACTCTTTATTCCGAAACTCATATTTAATGATACTTTCCAACTTTTTTAAATGATTCATCTACATTCACCTTCCGGTACTATTCTATCGCATTACGGATAGCGTCCACTGCATCTGCCACTGTCACAATCCGCTCCGCATCTTCTTGAGGTATCTCAATATCAAACGTTTCTTCTACTCCCATCAGTATCTGAAAAACATCAAGAGAATCTGCGCCCAGATCATCTGTAAAAGTAGTATCCATAGTTATTTCTGAAGCGTCGACATTTAAAACGTCAACGATAATCTGCTGTAATTTTTCCAGTTCCATCATTATTCCCCCTGTTTTTCTGTAGTTATGTGTTCCTTAATTTTTCCGCAGATATCTTCCTGTGTAAATGTCATACACTGGAAAATAGAATTACGGATTTCATTTGCTTTTGAGCTTCCATGACTCTTTACTACCAGTCCTTTTAATCCAAGAAGCGGTGCACCGCCATACTCACTGGCATCAAACGCTTTCAATGTCTCTTTCAGTGCAGGTTTTACCAAAAGTGCTCCAATTTTGCTTCTCAGTGAAGACATCATACCGCCTTTGATTTTTTTAATCAGAGTAGCACCCACACCCTCATATAATTTGAGGATTACATTGCCTACAAATGCTTCACAGACAATGACATCACAAACACCCTTCGGAATGTCTCTTGCCTCAACATTGCCAACGAAGTTGATATCTTTACACGCTTTTAATAATGGATAGGTTTCTTTTACCAGAGCATTTCCTTTTTCTTCCTCAACACCTATATTGACCAGACCCACCCGGGGATTTTTTACGCCCATGACATTCTCCATGTAGACAGAACCCATTTTTGCAAACTGAATCAGATGAGAGGGACGTGCATCCACGTTGGCTCCACAGTCAATCAGCAATGATACTCCCTCTGCAGTAGGAATCAGTGGTGCCAGAGGAGCTCGTTCCACTCCTTTTATCTTACCTACCAAAACCTGACCACCCACAAGAACGGCTCCTGTGCTTCCACAGGAAACAAAAGCAGACGCCTCTCCCTGCCGAACGAGACGCAGAGCTTTCACCAGAGAAGAATCCCTCTTTTTCTGAATCGCCTGAACTGGGGGCTCTCCTGTTTCTATGATTTCCGATGCCGGAACAATTTCAACACGTTCTGCGGGATAGGTATACTTTGCCAGTTCTTTTTTAACAACAGACTCCTGTCCTACCAGGTAAATAAAAAGATTGTCCTTAGCATTAACCGCTTCAACTGCACCTTTTACAGGTTCTTCCGGTGCATAGTCGCCACCCATAGCATCTACTGCTACTTTAACTATATCACTCACGTTTGTTACCTTCCTTCTATTATATAATGATGAGGGGTCAAAAGGTATTTTGACCCCCTATGATTTTTATATCAATTACACTAGCATTATGATACTAGACATCAGAAAAAAAAGCAAGAATAAAAAAGGAGACAAATAGGACAGGGAACAATTCTGTGTCCGATAATTAAATCGGACACAGAATTGTCCCCTGTCCTGATCGTCTATTGCTGCATTACTCCATCTGATCCGAAATAATGTCCATCAATTTCCGTATCATGTGCCATCGTTCCATTAAAATTCAGGAAGTAAGTTCTATCACCTTCCTGATACCAGCCAACTCTCATAATTCCACTTTCATCAAAGGAATACAACTCGCCGTTAATACGTTCCCACTTGTTGGTAGCAATGGTTCCGTCCTGATACACAAAATAGATACCATATTCATTTTGCTGAAAAGTACCCTGTGCATCTTCTGTAGGCATTGGATTCGCTGCCGGTGTCTCTGCAGGAACTTCTGCCGGAACTTCCGGTGCTGCTTCTGTAACAATCACACATCTGGTCGTGCTGACTGCCATTTGAATGCCTTTATCAATGGTGTTAGTCACCACAACATAGTAATATGTAGTTCCCACCTCAGAAGTAGGCGGTATAAAACTGCTTTCTACAGCCCCTTCAATAACGGTCCCTCCACCGTTAGAATCGACATTGTTTCGATACCACTGATAAGAAAGTGTACCTCCATCCTCTACAGAAGCCACAATGCTCATCGGCTGAGCTTCTGCACCAAGACCATAAGTAACCGGTTCAACCGGTTCATCATTTAATACCGGAACCTGTACATTCTCATCAATTCTGGCAGACTCCAGACTGGGAGAAGCAGATTGCTCTGCATCCTTCTCCTTATCCTCACCATTCCACAAAATACCCAAAGTTTCTTTAAATGAACAGGCTGTCATCATAGGCATACAACCCAGAATCATCCCTGCTAACAATGCTTTCTTATAAGATTTCATAACCATTACCCCTTACCTGTTAATCAGTTAAAATATTACAAATATTTTTCAACTTTGTTTCACATTATAACAAACCCCAAAAAAACTGTCAATCTCCATCAGTATGTTTCTACTGGAAGAAAATAGAAACGTACGGAAAATTTTAATCCTTTTATCCAGAAGCAGGCCGTTCCTCCTCAGCTAGCCGCTAACTGAGGAGGAACGGCCTGCTTCTGAAAAAATGATATGAAGTTTCCGTCCCTTTCCAACCGAATTACAAACCAGTCTTTTTTATACCTGAGCCAGCACAAATATGTCATAGATAGACCGGATCGCAGTCTCAAAGTCTCTGTTTTCCACGCCAATAATGATATTCAGTTCGCTGGATCCCTGGTCGATCATTTTTACGTTGACATGACTGTGAGCCAGTGCTGCAAAGATTCTTGCTGCTGTTCCGCGGTTTCTTCTCATTCCGCGGCCTACCACTGCAATCAGTGCAAGGTCTGATTCCAGATCAATGCTGTCAGGCTGTACGGCACGGTGAAGTCCGGCAATGACATTCTGTTCTTTATCCGCAAATTCATCCTGGTGTACATACACAGTCATAGTGTCGATTCCTGATGGTACATGTTCAAAAGACAGTCCGTTTTCTTCAAATACCTGCAGGACTTTTCTTCCAAATCCAATCTCAGTGTTCATCATGTCTTTTTCAATATTAATAGAAGCAAATCCTTTTTTACCGGCAATTCCCGTAATCGTAAATTTCGGTTTATTGCAAGTGCTTTCTACGATCATAGTTCCCTTATCCAGCGGACGATTGGTGTTGCGGATATTGATCGGGATTCCCTCCTGGCGAAGCGGGAAAATAGCATCTTCATGGAGTACGGTTGCTCCCATGTAAGCCAGCTCACGAAGTTCTTTATATGTAATAGTAGAAATAACTTCCGGATTATCTACAATTCTCGGATCGGTTACAAGGAAACCGGATACGTCTGTCCAGTTCTCATAGATGTCGGCACGCACTGCTTTTGCAACGATAGAACCTGTCACATCAGAGCCGCCGCGGGAAAATGTCTTTACAGTACCATCATAATTGGCTCCATAAAATCCCGGAATAACGGCACGTTCCACATCTTTCAGCCTTTCTGCCAGACATGTGTTGGTTTTCTCAGCATCCAGAACACCTTCTTCATCAAAGAAAATATAACCTGCCGGATCGATAAATTCATATCCCAGGAAATCAGCCATAATTTTTCCGTTCAGAAACTCGCCGCGAGATGCCGCATAATCATTACCAGCCTGATTCTTAAAGTTTTCACTAATTTCAGTAAATTCCTCATCCAGGGAGAGCTGAAGTCCCAGCCCATTAATTATTTCCTGGTATCTGGTTTTGATTCTTGCCATCTTCTTGCCAAAATCTTCACCCGCAGCAGCTGCATGGTAGCAGTCATACAGCATATCAGTTACTTTGATATCATCACTGTAACGTTTTCCCGGTGCAGATGGAACAACGTATCTGCGTCCTTCATCAGAGCGAATGATTTCTCCCACTTTTTTGAACTGTTCTGCACTTGCCAGTGAACTTCCTCCAAATTTTACTACTTTTTTCATAATCTCCTCCTATTTATTAGCCGGCATTTTTCACCGGAGTTTTCTCCTGATACAATACTTTTAAAATAATCGGTGTTATAATTGATGATACCACAATCAACAAAATAACGGAAGTAGAATATGACGGATCAATCATACCCACATCAATTCCTTTCTGCATGACAATGAGAGCAACTTCTCCTCTGGTCATCATTCCCACACCGATTTTCAGGGTGTCTTTCCCCCGATAGCCCAGCAATCTTGCCACACCACCGCATCCGATGATTTTTCCAGCCAGAGCAACCACTACAAACAGGATAGAGAAAATCAACAGTGAAGGGTTCAGTGACTGCAGTGACGTTTTGATACCGATGCTGGCAAAAAATACCGGTGCAAAAAACATATATGAGCTGATGTCAATTTTTCTTGCTATATACTCGGAATCTTTGATGTTACACAAAATGATACCTGCCACATAGGCACCGGTAATATCTGCAATTCCAAAATACACTTCCGCAATATATGCCAGAAGCAGGCAAAGTACCAGGCCAAAAATCGGAATTCTTCTGGTATGTGGATATCTGGCATCCAGTGCTTTAAATAAATAATATCCCCCTACACCAAGAATCAGAGCCAATCCGAAAAACAACACTGTATTGGTTAATACTTTTAACGGTGACACATCCGGGTTTTTAAATCCGATTACAAGAGTCAGAACAATAATTCCAATGACATCATCAATAATTGCTGCACCCATAATCGTAATTCCCAACGATTCTTTCAGCTTACCCAGCTCCAACAGTGTTGCAACCGTGATGCTTACGGATGTGGCAGTCATAATAACGCCCACAAAAATACCTGTATAGAATGCATCCGAACCAATCGGCGGCATACCATAAAACAGGAAATACAAAACTGAACCGCCTATCAGCGGTACTGTCACACCGGCTACTGCAATTACAAATGCTTTCCAGCCTGTTTTTTTCAGATCCTGCAGATTTGTTTCCAGTCCTGCAAAGAACATAAGAAGAACCACACCGATTTCCGCCATATCAACCAGAAATGTAGATTCTGAAACCAGACCCAGAAGGCTTGGGCCAATCAAAAGTCCGGCGATGATTTCTCCCACCACCTGAGGTGCTCGCAGCTTCGAAGCCAGAATTCCACAAAGTTTGGCTGCTATCAGAATAATAGCAAGATCACGAAAAATCGCATAGACATTTCCTTCCATTTTCACATTCCTCCGTTTCGTTCATTCACTGCAGACTTCACGCTGTCATGCAGTTTTTATCAACGCATTTGATTATATACCAATTTTTTTCACGTTTCCAGATATTTTTCATTTTTGTGACATTGCATAAGGAGAAGGGATTCCATGCTTTCACTTTTGTCTGATAAAACAAAAAAAGAAATCCGGTATTAAACTTCCGGATTCCTCAAGTACCTAATAAAGGTTTTCAAGTTCTTTTTCTCTTTTTCTTCTCCTGAACCATTCTCCGCTCTTATTATAGACAAAGAAAGAATGTACCAATATATTTCGCAGCTTACCCAGACGGTCCTTGGCTGTTCTGTTATATCGGGTACCACCGCACTTAATGTAAGGGGTCTGCTTTACATAGCGTATCAAATCTGACTCACAGCGGATGTCATCCGGCAGACTGGTATATCCCATACCGATACAGTCCACACGATGTGCATCACTTCCGCCAAATCCCGGCTTATGGAACTTTCTAGCCAGACGGGCTGCTTTATCATTGACCTCCTCAGACTCACAGGCATTAAAAATCTCAACAAAATCAAACTGATGCATCAGACTTTCGATACGTTCCATATGAAACTTCTTCCGTGCCTGTGTTTTCATCATACTGAGATATTTTTCACCAAACGGATGTGCAGGTCCCACAATACCGCCGTACCTGTGGACAATCATGATCAGAATCTGAGCCGGAAGCCCCCGCAGTTCCAGCAGCTTCAACTTCACTCCTTCCGGCATGATAACCAGCATATGCCCACAGTCAATAGTGTCATATTCCACCCCTTTTAAAACGACAAAGTCCGTATATGTCTTCCCTTTAATTGAATCTCGCCATTCCCGGTAACCATCGTAAGAGTTATGATCCGACACCAGCATACCGCCAAATCCTTTCTGCTTCAAAACCCGAATATACTCTTCAATCATTACTTTTCCATCCATGGAACCTTCTTTTGTATGGCAGTGCATATCAAATTTCATACACTCACCTCTTTTTCCCAAACTTCGTACATCATCATCAAGTACCCCGTATCACATATTCTACAGGCATCAGGTATGCCTGCATCTGTAATCATTATAACCCGATTTACCATAATATACAAATAAAAAATAAAATTAAATCCTATTTACGAATGGGATTAATGTTGATTCCCGCCAGTATGAGCAGAATACAGGAAATCAACATCTGAACTGCAATCGAGATTAGCAGCATATGAACAACAATATAATCACCTGAATATTCACCTACTCTGCTGAACAATTCCAACAACTCATATCCACTTCCTACCTGTCCGGTCAGAAGGCCAAAATAGCTAACAAGCGGATTCAGCAACATAATGTAAATCCAGCTGCCAATGTTTATCACTCCATAATCTCCCATCTGTTCTGCCCGAATTCCTATCAGATAACCAGCCGCCATGATGATCAAAATCGTACCTGCTGTCAATGCAAGCACAATTATATAGGAAGTAATAGTGGCCACAGTAGTCTTCTTCATAATTGCCGAACAGAATATCCCGATACTTCCCACATAGATTCCCGAAACAACCAAAATGCATACCAGCATCAGCAAATCCCAGAGTGATACTCCTCCGAACACTAAAATCAGAGAAACCGCAGGTAAAGCAGAAAAAGAGATTATAAAAATCATACACAAAGAAGATTCCAGTTTACCGATTATTATTTTCCACGGACTCAGCTGTGTAGTGAGCAGTATATCCAGAGTTCTGCGTTCTCTTTCGATCACAATCGAACCTCCGGCCACTCCAGGCACAAGCAGACATACCATTGCAAACAATACATATGCCATCATCATATAACAACGGACAGGAAACCGGAATTGACCTGATGTCAGATATCCTCTCGGCCCTCCGATTCCAAAGTATGTGGTAACTGCCACGATTGTCAGCAGCAGATTTACAGCAAAAATAATCCATGATGCTTTCATTGACCGCATTGCCCGTTTCATTTCATTTTCCAGTACCGGATTAATTCTCATTTTTCCCTCCCGTCTCAGAATCTACCAGATGAAAAAATACCGATTCCAGGCTGTTGTGTTCTCTGGTAAATGAGGATATTAAAATTCCCTGTTCAATCATTTCCCGCATCAATAATGCCTCTTCTTCTTTACTTCCTGAAAAAAGGATGGAAATCCGATTTCTGTCAATGGAAATCCGATCCACCAGCGGATGGCGTTTCAGGAGCTGCAGTGCTTTCTCAAGTTCACTGTATATGGTAATCAGAATCGGATTGGCACTGTCGATTGAACACATAATTTCGTCCATATCGCCCTGAAGAATCATTTTTCCCTGATTAATAATGCCTACATTGGAACACATGTCGGCCAGTTCCGACAAAATGTGTGAACTGATCAGCACTGTATAGCCATCTCTGCAAAGATTTCTCAAAACATTTTTAAGTACTCTTCTTGCTCCGGGATCCATACCGGACGCCGGCTCATCCATAACCAGAAGCTGAGGTTTATGAATCAGTGCCCGGGCAAGACAAAGCCTCTGCTGCATCCCTCTGGAAAGTTCATCTACGAAATGATCCTCTATTCTTTCCAGTTCCACCTGTTCGAGCACCTGACGCGCACGCACCGTACTCTCTTTTCCATAAATTCCATAAGCAGATGCATAAAATTCCAGATACTCCATCACGGTCAGATTATCATAGACACCAAAGAAATCAGGAATATATCCAATTTTATCTTTCAGAACTTTCAGATTTTTCTCCACACGTATCCCGTCAATCCAGACCTCCCCTCTGGTCGGTTTCAAAAGTCCGGAAATAATTCGGATTGTGGTCGTCTTTCCTGCACCGTTCGGTCCGACAAAACCGTACAGCTGACCTTTTTGTATTTCCATCTGCAGTCCGGCCAATGCAAGAACGGTATTATATTTTTTATACAAGTTACTGATCTGAAGCATACTCTTTCGCCTTTCCTTCTGCACATATACACGGAAGCATACACGAGCGATCCGCTATATTTTTCAGCGAATCATCCAGCAGATACTGCACCCTGATGGTGTGATCTGAAGACAGATAACGGGTAATATCTTTACCACTTAAAGTCATATCCCAGTTTTCTATTTCCTCAAAAGACTGTGTTTCCCAACAATAAAATGCCACATTCCCCCGAAATACAAAATAGTACTTTTGTTCATCATATTCCGCATCGAACAAAGTAAGGGATTTCACATTCTCCAGTTCACTCAGAGAATACTCTACCACCGCTGCATTCCCATACATCAGATTTGTGTCCGAACTGAATTCACCACTTACAGAAACTCCCCGAGCTTCCAGATTGGGAATCCACAAAGTTCCATCCTGATTCCAGTTGATGGTTACAGGAGACGCAAACAAGGTTGTCCCATATATCTGATAACCGGAGTTCAACTGAAAACTCAGATCCGGATTATCAACGATTCCGATCAGCCACGCCTCCGAATCATCACTGTAGCGAAGTTTTTTCCATATTTCTCCCACCATATTGTTTATTTCATATTCCGGGAACTCATATTCTGAAAAATCCATTTTTTCGTTCATCAATATTTCTGTTCCTCCGTTGCCGCAGGAATACAAGATTTCACCTCGGACTGTTCCACTTTCCTGTGACGGAAGCGTTCCCAGAATGGCAGCCCTGTTTTTCATCACAAGTATGGCATTGTTTATCTGATATCCGGTAGGATTTTCCCAGTCTCCCCATATACTTTTTCCATTTCCTTCCAAATTTATTTTTATGGTTTCTTCATCTTTCATCACATGACTTTTATTCAGAGAAAATCCAATCTGTGTAAATGCAGACATCTGTTCCATCAATATCTTATTACTTTCCTCCTGCATTTCAATCGTCACTGTCTCCACAGTATCTGGAGAATACTTTCGCAGACTTTCACTACCCTGATGGGTGGGCATTAATCGGTATGAATTGTCCAGATATAAATAATAAGAATTATTAAACGGTGCCTGTATACCAATGTGCTGCGTCTCATCCCACACATTTCCCTGCTGCTCATACAAACCGCAGCTGCTGATCACCGGTGCAGACAGATTTGTTTCTTTTCCCAGCATCCAGATTATAAGCAGAAATATTACAGATGCCAGACAAACACCTGACCAGAGATATTTTAATTTATTCTTCCGTCTGAGAAACAGATAAAGCCCAGGTCCTGCAATAACCACATAAATACACAATATAACCATGTATTTACCCATCGATGGTCTCTGTCTTACGGGAACTTCGCTGACTCCTTCATCATCCCCAAAAGAATACGATGACATATTCTCCAGATGTTTTTCGAAATCTTCTCTCTGTTCACCGTTGAGAAAGTGTTCAAATAAAACATCCAGGTCCTCCTGATCTCTTTCCAGAAGAAATCCTCCATTTTTCTCCCATCTCAGCAATGCTGCCTGCTGTTCCGGAGAAAATACCGTTCCTTTATCCAGAATCAGCACATCCAGCTGGCAAAGTGCTTCCGGATTCGGGTAAATATCTTCCGTTTCCAGCAAAATAGTTTTTACAAAGGCTTCCATTCCATACGTACTTCTGGGTTCTACCATGATTCCATCCAGTTTTTCTGCACCAACACTATCTGAAGAAAGAACACCTATCAATATGCGCAAATTATTTTCAGAAAAATTTAATGTCAGATCCTGACTGGCTGCTACTCCATTCTCTCCATTCAGGACTACATGCAGATCCGCTTCAAATTGGGGTAGTTCAAGATAAAATATTTCTGTTTTTTCCTCTCCCGCTGGCAATGAAACTTCTCTTTTATAACAATATACACGATTATTCATCGTTGCCCATTCGCTATTTCCCAGCCAGAGATTTTCGGAAATATCATGATAATCCCCCTGCACAGGGATGGTTATCTCCAGACTTCCCTTAAAATCCTCCCCCTGATTCTGCATCATTACTTTAAGTGGAAAACAACTTCCTGATTTTGCATTATCCTTAAACCCATATTCCAGATGCATCAGGACCTGCTCTTCTATTTTCTGACTCTGTGCACTGACCACTCCGGGGAACAGGAGGAATACAATCAGGAACAGTACGATTCCTGCCTTCTTTTTACTCATCAGTTTTCTCCTCTGCACTCAAATTCACAGGAAGAACCACTTCAAAAACAGTCCCCTGCAAATCGCTTTTCACTGTAATGCTCCCACTGTGAAGCTGGACGATCTGTTCCACGATTGCCAGTCCCAGACCTGTCCCGCCGGTATCCTGGGATCGTGATTGCTCCACCCTGTAGAACTTCCGGAACACATTGGATAACTCCGATTCAGGAATCACATAACCGTAATTGATTACGCGGGTCACTGCCATTTGATTTCTCAATTCCAGTTCCAGTCGAATCAATTTACCGTCCTTTCCGTACTTAACTGCATTATTCAACAGATTTTCAAACAGACGAGCCAGAAGATTTCCATCACCAACAAGGAAAACACTGTCTTCCCGGCAGATAAATTCAGCACGAAGCCCTGCTTTCTCAAACCCGGGATATTCCTCATCTAAAAGCTGCTCCAACAATTGTCTCAGGTCAATTCTGCTCATATGAAGCGTCATTTCTCTATGTTCCAATTTCACAAAACCAAACAGTTCATTAGTCATCTGTTCCAGATGCAGCGCTTTTCTCCATGCAATCTCCAGATACTTTTGCCGGATATTCGCATCCATCGACGGCTGATCTTTGACCCATCCGATATATCCAATGATAGAAGTAAGAGGAGTGCGCAGATCATGCGCCACATTTGTGATCAGGTCATTTTTTGTTCGCTCCGCCACCCGTTCTCTTTCCATAATTTCACGGACAGTTTCCTGCATTTGATTCATGTAAACAGCTATCTGACCAAACTCATCCATTGCCTGCACCGGAATCTCTGTTTCAAAATCTCCCTGTGCAATATTTTTCATGCCATTAGCCAGCTTTCTGATATATTTCATATAGTCACTGATCAGATAATAAAAACAGAAAATAAACACTGCGATTCCAATGGCCAGCAGCACCATGGTACGAAAACCCGGATTCAGTCCGTCCGGTCCCATGATGGAACTTCGATAACCCATATATCTGAGTTGGCTGGATATCCGGTAAATCAGTGCTGCTACAACAAATTCCGCAAACGCCGTAATAAGCAAACTGATTAGTATATAGAAAGAAATACGAATCTCAAAACTTTTTATCCATCTAGTTTTCAATTTTATATCCTACCCCCCAGACAGTTGTAATAATTTTTTCATTTCTCTGATCTTCTTTCATCTTTCCTCTCAGACGTCGGATATGTACCATTACTGTATTGTTTGCTTCATAAACTTTCTCATGCCATACTTTTTCAAAGATTTCATCGGTACTGAAAACTTTTCCCGGGTTGGATGCCAACAAATAAAGGATGTCAAATTCAATAGGCGTCAGCTTAATACTTTCATCATCCACAAATACCTGATGATTTTCTTTGTTAATTTTCAGATTTCTTAAGTGAATCATACTGTTTTCATTTTTCTGTTCCTGTGCCGGATTCAATTCCTTATAGCGGCGAAGCTGGGATTTCACTCTGGCCATCAGTTCCAGTGGATTGAAAGGTTTTGTCACATAGTCATCAGCTCCGGTAGTAAGCCCTACAATCTTATCCAGCTCCTGTGTTTTGGCACTCACAATGATAATCGGCACATTATTATGTTCTCTGATTTTCCGGCACATCTCCAATCCATCAATCCTTGGCATCATAATATCCAGAAGAACCAAATCTATTTTTTCTTTTTTCATAATTTGCAATCCTTCAATCGCATCGTACGCTTTTTTTACCTGATACCCGTCACTGATCAGATATAATTCCAGAAGGTCAGCAATTTCCTTTTCGTCATCCACTACCAGTATATTAATATCGTTCATAACTACCTCCATCATCATAAGTTTTATTATTACTATTGATTGTAGCACGTCCCCTGTCAAAAGTCTTTAAAAAAAGCTTACAAAAAGGTCTATCCGCACCTGACAATAAAGGTGCAGACAGACCTCTTATATTATTCATTTTATTCCTCAGCAGGCTCTGCCGGAATAAATACACGATATTCTTTCATACTCTCCGGATTCTTATTGCGTTCTATTGCTTCTTTACAGAAATAATCCTGTGCACAGATGACTGATTTTCCCCTTCTGTCAGGTTTGCAGTAAGTTCCGTCAGGAAGGAGCAGATGCGCTTTCGTATTATCCGAAAGCTGGATATCCAGAATATGTTTCAGCTCCTCTTTCAAACTTTCATCTTCTACCGGGAAAATGATTTCCACTCGTTTATCCAGATTTCGGGGCATCCAGTCGGCACTTCCCATATAGATTTCTTCCTGCCCATTGCTGTAAAAATAAAAGATACGCGCATGTTCCAGGAAATTACCGACAATGGATCTCACAGTGATATTTTCACTGATACCCGGGATTCCGGTTTTCAGACAGCAGATTCCGCGGACGATCAGTTCAATCTTTACGCCTGCAGCCGATGCTGCATATAATGCAGCTATAATCTCTCTGTCACAAAGAGAATTCATCTTGGCAACAATCCGTGCTTTCTGTCCTTTGCGGGCATGCTCGGCTTCCATCTCGATCAGATGCAGGAAACGGCTTCTCATCCACAGCGGAGCTACAACCAGTTTGTTCCAGGTACTTGGCTCCGAGTATCCGGACAGCATATTAAATACAGCGGTGGCATCCTGTCCGATTTTTTCATTACAGGTCAGAAGGCCGCAGTCCGTATATAATTTCGCAGTGGAATCATTATAGTTACCTGTTCCCAGATGCACATAGCGGCGAATACCTTCTTCTTCCCGGCGCACCACCAGAGTAATCTTACTGTGTGTCTTCAGACCCAACAGACCATAGATTACGTGACATCCTGCTTTTTCCAGCATCTTTGCCCAGACAATATTATGTTCCTCATCGAAACGTGCCTTAAGTTCTACGAGAACAGAAACCTGTTTTCCATTCTCTGCAGCCTGAGCAAGAGCTGCGATAATCGGCGAATTGCCGCTTACACGATAAAGTGTCTGCTTGATTGCCAGAACATTAGGATCCTTCGCCGCCTCTTTGACAAACTGTACCACCGGATCAAAGGTATAATACGGATGGTGCAGCAAAATATCGCCTTTTCTGATATTTGTAAATATATCATCATCATTTTTCAAAGCCGGCACCGGCTGCGGTGTGTATCCCGGAATCTTATACTCATCAAAGCCGGACAATCCATACATTTTCATCAGAAATGTCAGGTCAAGAGGACCATTAATAGAGAAAATATCCTCCTCCCGGCTGTTAAATTCTGTCTTCAATATGTTCAGCAGCCGCGGATCCATATCTGCCTCGGCCTCCAGACGGATAACCTCACCCCACTGACGCTTTTTCAGCTGTTTCTGAATTTCTTTCAGAAGGTCTGCCGCTTCATCCTCATCGATGGTCAGATCCGCATTTCTCATGATCCGGTAAGGATGTGTACAAACCACATCGTAACTCAAAAACAACTTACCGATATTCCGCTCGATTACTTCCTCCAGCAGAATCACATAGCGTTCCCCTTTTTCTCCCCGGGGCAGTTCTACAAACCGCGGAAGAACAGAGGGAACCTGCACCGTTGCAAACTCCAGTGCTTCTTTATTCTTTTTTCTGTCTTTTCTTCGAATCAGAGAACCCAGATTCAGAGTCTTATTCCGGATCAGAGGAAACGGCCGGGAAGAGTCCATTGCCATAGGTGTGAGAACCGGATAGATTTCCTCCTCAAAATACTGATCCACAAAAGAAGCCTGTTCTGCCGTCAGATCCTCATGATTGCTGATGATCGTAAGTCCGATTTTTTTCAATTCCGGTATCAGTGATTTGTTATACGTCTGATACTGTTCCTCCACCAGCCTGTGTGTCTGAATGCTGATATGATGAAGCTGAACCTTGGGAGACATACCGGCGATATCCGGTTTCTCATATCCTGCGTGCACCATATCTTTCAGAGACGCCACCCTTACCATATAAAACTCATCCAGATTGGAAGATGTGATGCTGGCAAATTTGAGCCGTTCAAACAAAGGAATATGTTTGTCCTTTGCTTCATTCAGAATTCGCTCGTCAAATCCAAGCCAGCTCAGCTCCCGATTCCAGAAATATTCCGGCTTTGTATATTCTGTATAGTCCATATCTCATACCCCCGTTAAGAACGTTTTACTTTCAGAATCGGTCGGATTCCGAAAACATCTTCAAAAAAGTCCAGTTTCTCGCCCAGAAGTCCCTGTTCCAGTGTATAATCCCTGTTTGTCACCAGATGTATCAGCATTTTACTCTCGCGCACCGACACCTGAATCTGTTCTACCTTCTGCAGATGGCTGCGGTCCATAGCATTGGATATACGGAGAATGGCTGCCAGTTTATTGACTGTAAGATACTCACTCAGTCCAAGATCGGATGTCTTACTCAAAGAATCGTACGACTCCATTTTTAAGGTATTGAATCGGACGATCTGGGCTATAATTTCTCTCTCCATAGCAGACAGACCGATAATCTCCGTTGCCATGATGATCTGATAATTACATTCCGCAGTGTCAATCAGACTGACATACTTTCCGCAGTCGTGGAGATATACCGCACATTCCAGAAGCAGGCGTTCTCTCTGCCCCAGTCCATGCAGTTTTTTCGTGCCGTCAAAGATAGCAAGTGCGATTTTAGCTACGCTCTGCATATGAGGTTTGCTGACTCCATAACGCTTACCAATATTTTTTGCAGCCATGACAATATCATTATCAAAATGATGGGTGGATTTGATCAGCTTCATCTTTTCCGCGTAATCGTATGCCATACCATCTGTCAGCTGCGTACCCGGTGCCCAGATGGTATCTGCGCCAAACTCATCCATAAATCGTCGGTAAATAATCACCGTTGGCAGAAGAAGTGCTGCATTTTCAAGAGGAATGTTCAGCATCATTGCCAGTTCAATGGGAGAATGGCTGATGATCTTCTGATACAGTTCCATAAACTGCTCTTTCCGGATCACCCGCTGTTCACCCACATGGTTCACCAGGACATTGGGAATGTCATCTCCCAGCAAAATCACATTTTCAATTTTTCTGTCTTTCAGGTGGATTTTCTTGAAGCTGATGATTTCATTTCGAATAAATTCTTCTACCAGTGTTTCATAATGCAGGGTGGAGGATTCCAGATCCCGCAATCTCTGACGGATTCTCAGATTTCCCAGACGGATATTCTGTGTGGTAATCAGCATGTCTTTATCAAACAGGGAAATCTGAAGACTTCCTCCCCCGATATCCAGGACAGCTGTACCTCTGGCAATAATTTTAGGGAAATCAGCCTCCGTGCAGGCGATGGATTTGTAGCCCAGGAACCGCTGCTCCGAGTTGCTGAGAACTTCCACCCTCATACCGGTAATCAACTGTATTTTTCCAAGGATAATTTCAACGTTCTCCGCTTCTCTCAGGGCACTGGTGGCACAGACACGATAATCCGCCACCTGATACTCTTTCATAATCCGTTTAAAATCATTCAGAACAGTGCAGAGTTCCTGCACACGTGCATTACTGATTCTCCCTTTCGTATAAGTATCACGCCCCAGATCAATCCTCTGTTCCACATAATCCAGGGACTTCATCCCCTGCTTTTTTGAAATCTCAAAGACCTCCATAATGACATTATAAGATCCGATATCGACAGCCGCAAACGTTAATACTGCCATAGTTCCACCTGCCTCCCTCTTCGTTACTGTTTACTGTAACATGTACTTCTTATTTTTTCATCTTTCCGCACAGATAATCAATAAACTGCTGTGCTGTTCTTCCGGAGAGTCCTCCATGCTGCAGTTCCCATTTATTTGCCTCCAGGAGAAGTTCCTCTTCCGGCATCTGTACGTGATAGCGCTCTGCCAGTACTTTTACAATATTCTGGAACTGTTTTTTATCCGGCGCACAGAAGAAAATCGATACGCCAAAACGAGAGACCAGAGAGAGTTTTTCCTGAACGGTGTCCGATGCATGAAGATCATCCCGTCTCTCTTCTTTATCTGAAAATTTCTCCCTTACCAAATGACGGCGGTTCGATGTGGCATAGATCAGAATATTGTCCGGTTTCTTCTCCAGACCACCTTCTATCACCGCTTTCAGATATTTGTATTCTATCTCAAATTCTTCAAATGAGAGATCATCCATATATATGATAAACTTATAGTTTCTGTTTTTAATCTGTGCAATTACATCATTCAGGTCTTTGAACTGATGTTTATACACTTCAATAATTCGCAGTCCCTGATCATAATACTGGTTTAATATTCCTTTAATACTGGAAGACTTTCCGGTTCCGGCATCTCCGAACAACAGACAGTTGTTGGCACGTCTTCCCTCCACAAAGGCTTCCGTATTATCAATCAGCTTTTGTTTTGCAATTTCATAACCCACCAGATCATCCAGATGAACATGGGCAATATTGGTGATCGGTACAATTCTCGCCGGTTTCACATCACCGTCGATGCGGAATGCCTTGTGAAGTCCCAGCTTGCCCACACCAAACTCTTTGTAAAACTGAACCATCTCCGCCATAAAAGCATCCACATCTTCTGCTTCAGCCAGACGAATGGCCAGATGACAGATTCTGTCACGGATTCTTTTATTAAACAGCTTGCTGTGTTCATTGATATTCTTGTAATCAGTCACCAGGCTGCTGTCCAGAGAAGGATACAGCGCCTCAAAACGCTTCAGATCAAAGTCAAATAATTCCTTAAAAATAGCAAAATCATGTCTGGCAAATGCATTGATGCTGCCTTCCACAGGTCCTACAATTTCACACGCCATGCTGAATGCATTTTCCTTGTTTACCAGCAGAAATGTCAGGTAGTTATGCCACAGATTTCCTGAGAATCCGTAACTTCCCGCCATCTCCACCAGCTGATGAATACAGGAAAAATACGTTCCGGACTTACCGTAAAGGACCTTGGGATGATTCACATCTTCCATCAGTTCTGTCATCTGTTCCAGAAGCTCTCCCTGTTCAAAATCTCTGTACAAAATACATTCTCTGATTCCTGTCATTTGTATTACCTTCGTAACTGTACCTGTTCCAACAGTTACCACCTTTCCTATTAATAGTTGCCAAGAATACGAAGCTCATTTGCTTCTTCTCTGATTCCCCTCAATGCATTTTTCACTGCACTGTCTCCCAGATTTCCCTCGAAATCCACGAAGAAACGGTATTCCCAGTTTCTTCCCTGAATCGGCCGGGATTCAATCTTTGTCATATTCAGATTATTATAAATAAAATGAGACAGAATATTATAGAGACTTCCACTCTCATGTGGGATTTCAAAGCATATGCTGATCTTACCGGCATCCTCCGCATACATCTCATATTTTGAGACAATAATAAATCTTGTGGAATTATGCTTGCTGGAGAATACATGTGGCTTCAGGATCTGAAGTCCAAAGCACTGAGCTGCATAAGGACTGGCAATTGCTGCCTGGGTCATATCCCCATCATCCTTCACCTTTTTTGCCGCCATAGCGGTATTGATATAAGTTTCTGCTTTCCATTCCGGATGGCGCTCCAAAAACTTTTTACACTGAGCCAGTGCCTGCGGATGAGAATATACGGTCTTAATATCTGATAATCTGCTGTTCTTCAGACCCATCAGAGCGTGATCCACCTGTATGATCTGCTCACCCACAATACTGTGATGGTATTCTACCAGAAGATCATAGATATCTGCCACAATACCGGCAGTTGAATTCTCAATGGGAAGTACCGCATAATCTGCTTCCCCGTTTTTAATGGCCTCCATGGCTTCCCGCCAGGTCTCCACATTGAAGTTTTCAATGGATTCACCAAAAAAGCTGTGCATAGCAGTAAAGCTATAGGCACCTTCTACTCCCTGAAATACCACACGGGCTTTCTGCATGGGCACAGAGCTTACTTTTTTAAACGAAATTGGCTCCCCGACACCTTTTTCCTGCAGCAGACGATACTGCAGTTTCCTGCTCATCGCCATAATCTGTCTGAAAAGTTCTTCCACACCCACCTGATTAAATGAATTAGACGCCAGCTTTCCAAGGGCATCCAGCTTTTCCCTCTCTCTTTTGCGGTCCATCACTTCTTTGCCATTCTCAATCTTGTACGCCGCAACATCTGAACAGAGCTGCATTCTTTCCTCAAACAGTTTTACTATCTGACTGTCAATTGCATCAATCTTCTCCCTGATTTCCAGTAAATCCAACATTATAATCTCCTGTTCTATATATCTTTTCTGTTATCCTCTTTACTGACGATTTTTGTCAGATCTCCAATAAAAGAAAGCGAGCCAAAGGCTACGATCACATCCTCTGGTTCTGCTGTCTGAAATCCCAGTTTCACTGCCTGCTCCAGACTTTTTGCGACTAAAACTCTGTCATTATATGATAACACCGTATCTGCCAGTTGTCTGGCAGGAAGTGCTCTCGGATTATCCGGAGTTTCCATGGTAATCACCGTATCTGCCACAGGAGCCAGAATCTCAGCGATTTTATCATATTGTTTATCTTTAAATACCCCCATCAGAAAAATCTTTCTTTTCCCCGGGAAATACATGTCCAATGATTTTTTCAATTTCAAAGCTGCATCCGGATTATGTGCACCGTCAACGATAAAATAAGGATTCTCCCTTAAAACAGTAAATCTTCCGTTCCACCTTGTTTTTTCCAGTCCATCTTTTATCTGCTGCACGGAAATCTCATATCCTCTGTCAATCAGTGCCTGAATCCCTGTCAGTGCCAGTACAGCATTCTCCAACTGATGAGCACCGGCCATATGAATGGTCCATGTCTCGCCCCGATAAGAAAATGTCATATGTTCCAGATCGGACTTCAGAACCCTGGCATCATATGCCTTACCTACCGCCAGAAGGTTTCGCCCCTCTCTGCAGACAGATGAAATAACCGCAGCCGCCTCCGGTCTCTGCAGACAGGTCACCACGGTGGCTCCCGGTTTGATGATTCCTGCTTTTTGTCGGGCAATTTCTCCGATGCTTTCTCCCAGATATTCCATGTGATCCATACTGATTGACGTAATCACTGCCAACTGTGTATTTTTTATCACATTCGTTGCATCATTCAGTCCGCCCATGCCGCATTCCAGAAGAACAAGATCACACTTCTGCTCCCGGAAATATAAGAAAGACAGCGCAGTCTCAATCTCAAAGGGAGATGGCAGCGGCTCCTGATTCTTTTTTATCTCCTCAATGGCACCGGCAATGGAATCCATCAGTCTTCCAAAATCTTCGCGGGTAATATAATTACCATTGATCTGAATCCGTTCCCGGTAAGCATAGAGAGTGGGGGATACAAATCTCCCAATCTTATAACCGGCTTCCTGTAGAATCGATGCCAGATAAGCACCTACACTCCCCTTTCCATTGGTTCCTGCAATATGTATAAACTGAAGATCGTCCTGTGGATTCCCCAGCCGTGCCAGAAAACCCGTAATTGCTTTCAGACTTACTTCTCCACCAAATCGATGGCTCTCGTCAATATAACTTCTTGCTTTTTCATATTCCATAAATATACAATCCTTTACAGATTTTCTTCTTATTATAGTACACTCTTTTTAAATTTACAAGGAACAAGAGGTGGAATTTTACTCATTATTATCTTAACTATAACGACAAAATTCCTATTTTATCTTGAAATCAGACCCATTTTAGTATATCATATGATAGATAACGGTCTGAGATATTTATCTTGCCGTATAATTTCGAACCACTAAGGAGGTATCACATGAGACATCTTATGAGTCCTCTGGATTTTTCAGTAGAAGAGCTTGATCAGCTTCTTGACCTGGCCAATGATATTGAAAAAAATCCGGAAAAATATGCACATGCATGCGATGGCAAAAAAATTGCGACTTTATTTTATGAGCCGAGTACCAGAACCCGTCTCAGTTTCGAAGCCGCTATGATGAATCTTGGAGGTAAAGCCCTTGGTTTTTCTTCTGCTGATTCCAGTTCTGCTGCAAAAGGCGAAAGCGTAGCAGATACCATCCGTGTTGTCTCCTGTTTTGCAGATATTTGTGCGATGCGTCATCCGAAAGAAGGTGCACCGCTGGTTGCATCCCTCGCTTCATCTATCCCGGTTATCAATGCCGGTGACGGCGGACATCAGCATCCCACACAGACACTTACTGACCTTCTGACCATCCGTTCTCTGAAAGGACGTCTTGATAATATCACCATCGGACTTTGCGGAGACCTGAAGTTTGGTCGTACGGTTCACTCTCTGATTGAAGCACTGGTACGATACGAAGGTGTCAAATTTGTTCTGATTTCTCCGGAAGAACTCCGTATTCCGGATTATATTCGCGATGATGTTCTGAAGGCAAGCGGACATGAATTCAAAGAGGTGATTCGTCTGGAAGATGCTCTGCCGGAACTTGATCTTCTTTATATGACCCGTGTTCAGAAAGAACGTTTCTTTAACGAAGATGACTATGTTCGCATGAAAGATTTTTATATTTTGGACAAGGAAAAAATGCAGCTTGCCCGTCCTGATATGCTGGTTCTTCATCCACTTCCCCGTGTCAACGAAATTTCTGTTGAAGTGGATTCTGATCCAAGAGCGGCGTATTTCCGCCAGGTTCAGTACGGCGTGTATGTGCGTATGGCATTGATTCTGACCTTACTGGAGGTGGAAGTATGTTAAATGTAGGACGTATTGAAGAAGGCTTTGTACTCGACCATATAAAAGCCGGCAAAGCCATGACAATCTATCATGACCTGAAGCTGGACAAACTGGACTGCTGCGTTGCCATCATCAAAAATGCACGAAGCAACAAAATGCAGAAAAAAGACATCATCAAAGTAGAATGTTCTGTAGACATGCTGGATCTGGATATTCTCGGATTTATTGACCATAACATTACTGTCAATGTAATCAAAAACGGGGAGATTACAGAGAAAAAAGAACTGCATCTTCCAAAACAGGTTGTCAACGTGATCAAATGCAAGAATCCAAGATGCATCACTTCCATTGAACAGGAACTGGATCAGGTGTTCATCCTGACAGATAAAGAAAAAGAAGTGTATCGATGCAAGTACTGTGAAGAGAAGTATAGAGGGCATCGGAATAAATAATGTTTGTTGTTGGAGGAGGGACGGAAACTTCTTCTCATTTTTTCAGAAGCAGGCCGTTCCCTCTCCAAATCAAACAAATCCTATATTTCTTTCAGTGTGTATAACACGGATGCAAAGTCCCCTCCGTTGCGGTTTAGTTCATTTCTGTCGATTACCAGTCCTGCCTGCATGAGTTCGTCCCCATAGGCTTTAAGTACCACTTTCGGTTCTTCATTGGCATGACCGGAATGGTAGGTTACCTGGTAGAGTTTTTCTTCATCCAGTCCATCCAGACGCAGGCGCAGCCAGGAGGCATTGACTTTGTTAAGCCGCTGATAGAAGGCTGCGATGGCTTCTTTTTTGTCTTTGGATACTACCATCCATGCGGTGTCATTTTCTTCAAAAGGATTCACAAGGCGGTAGAAGTCCCCATCAATCTGAATCAGACGGCGATATTTTTTCATAAATTCTATCTGGGCTTTTACCTGTTTTATCTCTTCATCTTCCAGCAGATTCAAATCCAGCTCGTATCCAAAGGTTCCAAAATAAGCTACATTTGCTCTGGTTGCCAGAGGTGTGTTTCTTAACATCTGGTGGTTCGGAACAGCGGACACATGGGAACCCATGGATACCAGTGGGTATACATAGGATGTTCCATACTGAATCTTCATTCTTTCCCCGGCATCGGTATCATCACTGGTCCAGGTTTGTGGAGCGAAAGCCAACATGGCCGGGTCAAATCTTGCACCGCCGCTGGCACAGGATTCAAAAAGGATATGTGGAAACTCACGAGTCAGTCTGGTGTACAGATCATATACGCCCAGAATATAACGATGCATCAGTTTTCCCTGGTCTTCCGGAGTTCCACCTTTGGAAAATGGTTCTGTCATATAACGGTTCATATCCCATTTGATGTAGGAGATTTTTGATTCCCGGATGATTTTGGATATCATTTCATAAATACCATCGACCACTTCTTTACGGGAAAAATCCAGTATATGCTGATGTCTTGCAGGGCTCTCATATCTTCCCGGAGCCCCGATCACCCAATCAGGATGTGCCCGGTACAGATCACTGTCCTTATTCACCATCTCAAGTTCCACCCACAAGCCAAACTTGAGCCCCATCGCTTCTATTTTTTCAGAAAGCCCTTTTATTCCGGAAGGAAGTTTTTGCAGGTTAACATACCAGTCACCCAGTCCTCGATAATCATCATTTCTTGCACCAAACCAGCCATCATCCAGAACAAATAATTCAGCACCTGCATCTTTGGCTTTCCGGGCAATTTTCAATATTTTTTCTTCTGTGAAATCAAAATAGGTAGCTTCCCAGTTATTTAAAAGAATCGGGCGGGGCTGATCTCTCCATTCTCCACGCACCAGCCGGGTTTTATACAGACGGTGAAATGTCTGACTCATCTGATTCAATCCCTGATTGCTGTATACCATAACAACTTCGGGGGTCTGGAAGGTTTCACCTGTTTCCAGCTGCCAGGAAAACATTTCCGGATGAATTCCCATAGTCACTCTCGTCATATCATGAGTATTAACCTCCACCTGTGCAATAAAGTTGCCACTGTACACAAAACTAAAACCATAAACTTCGCCCTGTTTTTCATTGGCATCCGGACGTTTCAGTGCCAGAAATGGATTATGCTCCGAACTGCTGGCACCACGAAGACTCTGAATCGCCTGAATACCCATTTCCAGTTTTCTCGTCTTCACATACCGTTCTCTCGCCCATGCTCCTGCCAGATGAATCATTTCAAAATCACTGTCTTTAAATTCTACGCATGCACTGAGAGCCCGATCCAGCACCACCGGCTCTTCTCCTTTATTCTGAAATCTGGCATGTCTGGTTATCACGGCTTCATTTGCATAAATCGTGTACGTCAGTACCAGTTCTACTCCCGTCACATCATCCGACAGAAAAATTTCCAGCGTATCTGCCTCGTTCTTGTCTTCCACATAAGTAGAGGGAAGCGGTTCTATACCTTTCTTTCCCCGATATATATTGTGACAATGATACGTGAAATTACTGATTCTGCTTCCATTTTTCTGCAGGATTGTAAAAGCCGGCATCCGATAATCACTGGTTCCATAAGACGGATACTCCTGGCTCATGTACTGCATGGACAGTACATCATTACTTTCCACAGCTCCGGCCATCAGCGATCTTGGCATTTCTTCATGAAGATGACTGAAAGATTCCCGATCACGGATTGCCTTACCGTAATATAATTGTCCCATCTGCCCATTTTCCATAATTTCCATAATATAGCTGATTTTTCCGTTGGTAAGATGAAATTCCCCTGATTTTTCATGAAATATGATACTCACAATATATCCTCCTTTTGTTGCATATATGATCTTCTCTGCTTTTCTTTTTTGTGGTTATATTATATAATAGCTGATAAGATAAGCCTATCGACTTTGTTTCCAGAAATATATAAAATGTTGCATAAGGGTTACTGTTCACTCCGTGGACAGCAACGCATAAGGAGAATATGTATGAACAACCTGCATCCTGACTTTCTACGAATCTATTACTGCGGACGGGAACAATGCAGCCCCGGTCATTCCTGGGGACCCGCTATCCGTCCACATTATCTTCTTCATGTGGTACTGCAGGGAAGCGGCAGTTTCCGCTATAACCAGCAAGTCTGGACTCTACATGCAGGTAATGCATTTTTGATTGAACCTATGAAATCTCATTTTTATCAGGCTGATCATTCAAATCCCTGGGAATATGCCTGGGTGGGTTTTGACGGTTCAGCGGTAGAAGAAATCCTGAAAAATACTGCCCTGTACCACTCACCGGTATTTCTTTCTGAACATAAAGAATGCTGTCAACCGATGGCAGCACTGACAGATGCCTTTCTCCAGCAGGAGCATAATACACTGGATTTGAGTGCCAGACTTCTCACCGTCTTTTCAAAAATGCCCGCACAACAGTCCAGAACACTTTCTTACGAGGAGGAGTATTACCAGTCAGCCCTTGGCTATATCAAGAATAATTATACCTATGACCTGAAAATCCAGGAAATTGCAGACTATGTGGGTATCGACCGCACCTACCTATATAAAATATTCATCAAACAGTCTGGAATCTCGCCAAAACAATACCTACAGCAATATCGTATTCACGCATCCATCGAACTACTGCAAAGCCAACAATACTCCATAACAGAGACCGCATACTCCTGCGGATTTCGTGATGTCACATCTTTCTGCACAACGTTTCGGCAGCAGCTGGGGATGACACCGGGGAAATATAAAGAAAAACTGGGCAGAGGGGTTTATTTGTGATTCCATAAAACTATTTATTGGATAGTCCCTCCACCAACAACTACATCTCCATCATACAGTACCACTGCCTGTCCTTTGGTGATGGCTCTTTGAGGTTCATCGAATTCTATATGAAGAGTATCTTCTCCGGTCTGGGTGACGGTGGCCCACTGTTCGGGCTGGCGGTAGCGCACTTTTGCTTTCACACGCAGGCTGCCTTCTATCCGGTCAACGGAGATCAGGTTGATATCTGCGGCATCGAAGCTTTTGGAAAACAGTTCTTCGCTTGGTCCAAGTACAACGGTATTGTCTTCCGGATTGACGCGGGATACAAACATAGGCTGTGAAAATGAGATTCCCAGTCCTTTTCGCTGCCCTATGGTATAACGGATGATTCCTTTATGTCTGCCCAGTTCTTTGCCTTCCCTGTCTACAAACAGACCTTCCGGATATTTTTTACCGGTATATTGTTCAATAAAATCTGCATAACTGCCTTCCTGTACAAAGCAGATATCCTGGCTGTCATGTTTTCTGGCATTGATAAATCCATGTTCTTCAGCTATAGCACGTACTTCCGGTTTGGTATATCCTCCCAGAGGGAACATGGTATGGGCAAGTTGTTCCTGGGTCAGAGAATATAGTACATAACTCTGATCTTTTGCAGGATCCACAGCTTTTTTCAGCAGGTATCTTTGTTTCTCCTCATCGTATACAATCTGTGCATAATGTCCTGTCACCACATAATCAAAATCCAGTTCCTTTGCCCTGGTAAACAGTTTTTCGAATTTCAGATATCGGTTGCAGTCCACACAGGGATTGGGCGTGCGTCCATTTTCATAGGCACTGACAAACCGGTCTATCACATCTTCCCGAAATCTGTCAGAAAAGTTCAATACATAAAATGGCATATCCAGCGTCTGTGCCACCTGTCTGGCATCTTCCACATCATCAAGGGAACAGCAGCTCTGTTCTTTCGGAATGCCCACATCATCATTTTGGTATAACTTCATGGTAGCTCCGATACATTCATATCCCTGCTCTTTCATCAGATAAGCCGCCACGCTGGAATCCACACCTCCGCTCATAGCAATTACCGCTTTTTTCTTCATCAAACTGACTCCTTCCATCTATTTTATCTTCTGATTCTTGTTTTCCTGTGCCAGCGGCTCATTCATACTGCCGGTCCGATAACCCATCAGGTCAGCCGCCACATAAGAAAAACCAAGCATTTTCAGTTTTTTATTAATATTTTCTCTATTTTCAAACAGACAATCCATGTCTTTCGGTAACACTTCAATCCTGGCTAAATTGCCATGCACCCGCACGCGAAACTGCTGAAAGCCCATGTCTCTCAGATACTCTTCCGCCTCTTCCACCATCTGCAGCTTTTCCTCTGTAATGGGTTCCCCATACACAAACCGGGAAGCCAGACATGCAAAGGACGGTTTATTCCATGAAGGAAGATTCATTTCACGGGAAAGCTGCCGGATATCCTCTTTTGTCATCCCTGCTTCTTTCAATGGGCTGCGAATCTGCAGTTCCTCTATTGCTTTCAGACCCGGCCGATAATCCCCCAGATCATCCAGATTGGAACCTTCCGCCACATAGATCATCTCATTTTCAAAGGCGATGTTCCGGATGCCGGTAAATAATCCCTTTTTACAAATGTAACAGCGATTCTCCGGATTCTTCAAAAATCCTTCTTTCTGTACCTCAGAAGCATCGAAAAGAATCTGGCGTATTCCCTCTTTTTCACAGAAAACAATCGTTTCCTGCTTCTCTCGTTGAGGAAAAGAACCGGAATATGCAGTGACAGCCAACACCCGGTCACCCAGAACCTGATGAGCAACCTTCAAAAGGAAAGTAGAATCCACCCCACCGGAAAATGCCACAGCCACCGACTGCATATCCTCCAAAATCCTCTTCAAACGCTCCAGTTTTTCATATCTATCCATCATGTCGTCATCTCCGGTTTCTTTTGTATACTTTTTTCTGAAGAAATCAAATCTTTTATTACTTCCCCGGCAATGATCAGTCCCACTACCGACGGTACGAAAGCGTTGCTCCCCGGTGTCTGTCTTCTTTGCTCCTGTGAATCGATCTCCACACCGGGATATGGGGAAAGTGGTTTTTCTTCTGAATAAACTACTTTCAGTCTGGAGATTCCTCTTTTCTTTAGTTCCCGCCGCATCACTTTGGCCAGAGGGCAGACAGATGTCTGGTTGATATCTGCCACCCGAAATGCCGTGGGATCCATCTTGTTGCCGGCTCCCATGGAGCTGATGATCGGCACTCCGGCTGCATGTGCCTGTTCTGCCAGGGCCAGCTTGCCGCTTACTGTATCGATGGCATCCACCACGTAATCATACTGTCGGAAATCAAACTGGTCTTTGTTTTCCGGCAGGTAAAATGTTTTGTATACATGAACCACTGCATCCGGGTTGATTTCCAGAATCCGCTCTTTTGCAGCGTCAACTTTGTACTGACCGATGGTTTTCGTGGTAGCTATAATCTGGCGGTTCAGATTGGTCAGACATACCTGATCATTATCAACCAAATCCAGTGTTCCCACGCCACTTCTGGCCAGTGCTTCCACCACATAGCCTCCCACACCGCCAATTCCAAAAACCGCCACCCTGGCGTTGTAAAGTTTGGTCATGTTTTCTGTTCCGATCAGTAATTCCGTTCTTGAAAACTGATTGATCATTTTTCCCTCTTTCTATAACTTCTCAGCATATTCTTTTGCCAGAAGCATACCTTTTTTTACATAATCCCGGCAAAATTCTTTTTTTATTCTGACTGCATAGCGTTCTTCTCCGCAAAGAACTTTCTCTTCCTGGAAATAAATAGCGTCCAGCACTTCCGGGTGGCCACATTCTTCAAAAAAATTCTCCATTCCAAAAAGTACGTCCAGGGCTGCATCACGGACAGAAACAGCCTGATTCCATCCTGTTTCAATCCATATATCCCTTTCTTCATATTTTGCCGCACGCTTTTCATTTTTAATCGCCATCAGCTGCTCAAAACGTTCAAAATCGCTGCTTTCCTGAGCCAGCAGGTATAAAAGAAGCAAATGTATAAACACAAGATCCTCTTTCATCACGCCTACCGGTGACAGTGGATTCAAATCCAGCATGCGAAGCTCGATGTGATTGACGCCTGACTCTTTCAGGTGTTCCAGTGTATTCTCTCCGGCCGGTTTCAGCCGGACAGGATAGTATAATTCTGCAGCTTCACGAAGGCAGCCTTTTTCAATATAGGATTGAATACTGCCAACATAATCATCCATATTTCCATAATCCAGAGCAGGAATAAAAGAATTCCAATACCCGATTTCACTGCATCTGGGCGATGCATAATTCTTTATAACGGTTTTCCCCAGTTCATCATCCTGAAAATACGAACCGTCCATCACCGGACTGGCCGCTGTCAGGTAAACAATCAGCCAGCCATACCTTGTCACCTTCGCTGCCAGCTCCAGATATATTTGATTTTTATATTCCTGAAAAGAGTCACAACCTGCATTTTTATAACTTTCACGCAGAAATTCATCCGAAAAAGAAAAATTAAAATGAATACCGGAAAACAACATTTTCTTCTTGCCGTATTTGGCAGCCAGATATTTGCGGTATTCTTCTTTTCTTTTCAATTTTCCCTGATAGACCGCAATCGGAATATCCTCCTCCCCTTTGACGTAGGGCGGATTGGAAAAAGGCCAGAGATATTCCGGACCAGATTTCTGTTTGAGAAGAGTTCCTACAGCTTTCTCATGAAGCTCCTTCAATTGTTTCCATGCCGCATCCACACTGTCCTGTACGTCAGTAATCAATTCTGTCTGATTTTCACAAAAATCACGTTCCATGTTGGGATTATCCGGAAACGGATGCGGCGTATGGGAAAGAAAACCTTCTGCAGTCACCCTGAGACTTTCTTTCTCCAGGCCGAACTTTCCGTCCAGCATATATTTCTTAACTTCAGGATTCGTAAAATCCACACTCATATCTTCCACACTTTCCTTACGGAAGTTATTTCTCATCTGATATCCCCTGTATCCTATCTGTCAAATAGGATTAAAAGTCAAAAAATTATCTTTAATGTCATCATTTTTCAGATGGTTTTTCTTCCCTGATAAAATCTGCCAGTGTCACACTGTCCACATACTGATCAACTACTTTCCCCAATCCTTCCCAGAAACTCAGCGTAGAGCAGATTTCCTTTCTGGGGCAGCGGTTGGGATGATCTTCGATACAGGGAATGGGTGCAAGACTGCCTTCTACCGTGCGCAGTATCTCCCCTGCGGTATACTCCTCCGGATTCCTGGCCAGCATATAGCCGCCGTTATTTCCTCTGTAACTTTTTACATATCCCGCTTTTGTCAGCAGCGGCATGATCTGTTCCATGTACTTTACTGTCACAGCCTGCCGTTCCGAAATATCTTTGAGACGAATATATTCGCCGTTATTGTGAGAAGCAAGGTCTGCCATAATCCGCAGCGCATATCTTCCTTTTGTTGAAATTTTCATAAGCTGCACCTCATCTTCTGCCGGCCGTTTTTCCAATCCAGCCGGCTATTTTTCATGTACTCCCATCCGGTTAATCTGTGTAGCGATATAACCGGCTCCATATCCATTGTCAATATTCACCACCGCAATGCCGTTGGCACAGGAATTAATCATGGTCAGAAGGGCTGAAAGCCCGTTCATGCTGGCTCCATATCCCACGGAAGTAGGTACCGCAATCACCGGCTTATCCACCAGTCCGCCAAGTACACTGGCCAGTGCCCCTTCCATACCGGCAACCGCTATAATACAATTTGCCTCCTGAATCACATCCAGCCTGGAAAACAGGCGATGAATTCCAGCTACACCCACATCATAGATTCTCTCCACACAAGATCCAAAATACTCTGCCGTCTGTGCAGCTTCCTCTGCAACTGATATATCGGCAGTCCCCGCCGTACACACTGCAATCTTTCCCTCACGGGGTCTTTCCTTATCCTGAATCTTAATGATATGAGAAATCGGGTCGTACTGAATCTGGGGGAACTTTTCTTTCAGGATCTGATACTGATGCTCAGATGCCCTTGTTCCAAACACTTCGCCATTTTCCCGGTATAATCTTTCCACAATCGGTATCAGATGTTCATCGGCCTTTCTGCTGCAGAAAATCACTTCCGGAAAACCGGAACGCAGTTTTCTGTGCATATCCAGCTTTGCGTAGCCCATCTCATCAAACGGTGCCCGCCGGAAATAGTTTTCTGCCTCTTCCAGCGTTATATCCCCGTTTTTATATCTCTCAAGTACTTCTCTTGTCTCCATCCAATCAATCACCTGCTTATACTTTTCCATGTTTTTTCATGCAAGCATGAAAAACATGACCTTTTGACCCTTGTATCACAAATATATCACACATCATCACATTATTCAATTTGATTCTGTTCGTGTTTTTCCGGTGCCTGTTCAAAAACAAAATTCAGCACCTGAGTAATCTTCTTTACTGGTACGATTTCAAGCTTTTCCTTTACTTCCTCTGCCACATCTTCAAGATCCTTTACATTCTCCCGTGGAATCAGAACAGTATGAACCCCGGCCCGCTGTGCTGCCATTAGTTTTTCCGGCAGACCACCGATGGGCATTACATTACCCCGCAGGGATACTTCTCCCGTCATGGCAATATCCGGCCGTACTTTCTTTCCTGTTACCAGAGAGGCCAGTGCAGTCACCATCGTAATCCCCGCAGACGGACCGTCTTTGGGAACTGCTCCCGCCGGAACGTGGATATGAAGATCCTGTTTATCCATCTTCGCTGTTTCCTTCGGATATAATGATTTAACCAGTGTGATCGCTATCTGAACAGATTCTTTCATCACATCGCCCAACTGCCCTGTTACCTGCACATCTCCATTTCCTTTGATCAAAGATGTTTCAACAAAAAGAACCTCTCCGCCGGCAGATGTCCATGCCAGACCGGTTACAATTCCGGGCACCGTGGTTTTAGGGACTTTATCATGATATATCGTCGGATTCCCCAGAAATTCCTGTACTTTTCTCTCACTGACGGTAAGACTTTTCTGTTCCCCTTTGACCAGTTTTACTGCAGCAGTTCTGCAAAGTGTATCCACCTGTTTTTTCAGCCCGCGCACCCCGGATTCGGCCGTATACTCTTCAATGATTTTCTCCAATGCACTGTCCGTCACTTTCAGATTCTGTGCTTTTAATCCCATGGCACTCATAGCCCCGGGAAGCAGATGTTTTCTGGCAATCTGCATCTTTTCTATTGGCGTATAGCCCGGAAAATTAATTACTTCCATACGGTTCAGAAGAGGTTCCGGAATGGTGTCAGTGGTGTTGGCCGTACATACAAAAAATACATTAGACAAATCATAAGGTACATTCATATAATGGTCGGTAAAGGTATGATTCTGCTCCGGATCAAGCACTTCCAGTAAAGCACTGGCAGGATCTCCGCCATAGTCTTTTGCCAGTTTATCCACCTCATCCAGAACCATTACCGGATTCATGGTACCGCTCCGTTTCATTCCTTCCATAATTCTTCCGGGCATAGCCCCCACATATGTTCTTCTGTGTCCACGAATCTCTGCCTCATCGCGGATACCGCCCAGACTGATTCTTACATAAGAACGCTTTAAAGCCCGGGCAATACTTTGCCCGATACTGGTTTTTCCTGTTCCGGGAGCTCCGACGAAAAGCAGAATAGAACCTGTCTGTTTTTTATTGAGCATCATAACAGCAATCTGCTGTATAATTCTCTCTTTTACTTTCTTAAGACCATAATGATCCTCATCCAGAATCGCCTCGGCTTCTGCCAGATCTACCGGTTCCGTCTCCTCTGTCTTCCAGGAAAGACTTGTAACAAAGTCCAGGTAATCATATAGAAGGCCATACTCATGACCGTCTTTTCCTTCCTGCTTCATCCGGTTCAGTACTTTATCCGCTTCTTTTCTGGCCTCTTCATTCATGCCGGACTCTTCCAGTTTTTTCTCAAAGCGTCTCACATCAGAAATATTTTCCGGGTGCATTTCATCCAACTGTTTCTGCAGAAAATCAATCTGTTTTTTCAATGCAGACTCACGGTATGCCGACTCATAATTCTCTTTCTGTGCACTTTCGGCTTCCTCTCCGACCTTATGCATCTCCATCATTTCATAGACAGCTGATATAATCATCTCACACCGCTGCCTGCGTGAAGTTGTCTCCATCACTGCGTACTTTTCTTCCCAGGTCATATTAAAATAACCTGCCACAGCACAGCCCACTTCATTCAGATTCTTCCAGTGCAGAATATAGCCTCTTGCCCACATACCCCACTGGAATCCCTGTGCAAAACGCATCATATCCTTTTTCAGTTTATCAAACAGCTTCTTCTCTTCCTCTGCCTCTATATCGGTAACTTCCGGCAAAATACTGGCAGTAGCACTCAGTTCTCCCTCATGGTTCTCGAAATCCGAAATTGCCACACGCTCCTTCACCCGGATACGGACATTCCCCTCTCCGTCAATGCTCTCGATTACACCGCTGGCACCGACCGGGTATATATCTGCTGACTCCAGCAAAGACTTATCTTTCTCCGTTTTCAGCATCAAAAAAAGTAAATCTTCTCCTTCATTCTCAGAAGTAAGCACCTTACCGGGAAACATATCTTTTTTAAAATAGAATGTAACTTCCGGCAAGACTAGAAGATCAATAATTGGCATAATGATCATACATGTTTCCTCCTGCTATCATATCCGCTTACGCAGATAATTATTAGCACTCTCTTGTATCGAGTGCCAGTTTTCTCTATTGTACCACGAATCTTACAGAATGCAAGACCTGTTTTTGATGTTGTGTGACTATTTAACTATAGATCCGGTTAATCCAGGCAAAAGAAAAACAGCTTCCGGGGAAAAGCTGTTTTTCTTTTATTTTAAACTTTAAGGATGTTATGTTTTACTTTTCACATGATATTCGGAGGTATGTAAAAAGCATTGACATTATTTACATATTTTATCATAAACGCTGCACATGGGTTTCGCAAGCCACCCCGGGGGATATTTTTTCATAAAAATTTTAACCTGCTTTTCCGACGAAAACTCTGATTATTTTAAACGTTTTATCCCCATCCGGGGGTTATTTTTGCATAAATAAAGGCAATTCCAACCCATTAGCTTCCAGCAGTTCCTTATCTGACAAAATCTCTTTTGTAGGGCCATCTGAAATGATTTTTCCCTCTGCCATCAGGATGGTTCTCTCGCAGGTATCCCAGATCATATCCAGATCATGAGACGCAATGATTTTCAGATGTTCAAAAGAATTCAATATCCGGATCAAATTGCGGCGATTTCTGGGATCCAGGGCAATGGACGGTTCATCCATCAGAATGATATCCGGCGTCATGGAAAGAATGGTTGCGATAGACACCAGTTTTTTCTCTCCTCCGGACATCTTGTAGATCTGTTTATCCCTGAGATGGGTGATTCCCGTCATCTCCAGAGCTTTCGCAACTCTATGCTCCACTTCCGCTTCCGGCAGTCCATAGTTTCTCGGAGCAAAGGCGATATCTTCAAAAGCTGTGGACATAAAAAGCTGACTGTCCGAATCCTGAAATACATAACCGATTTTTTCTCTTATCTGAGGCAGCGTTTCCCTCTGTACCGGAATCTCTTCCACACGGATATCACCTGTAAAGTCCAGACTTAATCCGACCAGCAGTTTCAGGAATGTGGATTTTCCAACCCCGTTTGCTCCCACAAGTCCGATGGAATCCGTCTCTCCTGCATGAAGGCAAATATCCTCCAATACTCTATGATTTTTATCATATCCAAAGCTTACATGTTCTACATCAATATGTATATGGCTCATCCAAATAAACCTCCTACAAAATTACCAATCACAATAATGATCGGTACCTTCCGAAATAAGAAAAATACACCCAGCCAGACAACTAAAAACAGTACATCCTGCCATCTCCATCTGATTTTTGAACTCAGATAATCAAAATTACCATTATATCCCCTAAGTGTCATGCTCTCGTAAACTATACCGGCACGATCCATACTCCGAAGCAGTAATTGTCCAGTCAGGGAACCCCACACTTTAAAATGGATGCCTTTCTGGTTAGGCGCCCGCAAAGCATATGCCTGCGTGATACGATTTACCTCCTCAAGAAGAACCGTTATATATCGATAGGTAAGAAGAATCTGTGTTACCAGAATTTTCGGAATGTGAACCAATCGAAATGCATAGCAAAGTTTTTCAATAGTTGTAGTAGCGATTAGCAGATACGATGCCAGTACTGTAAATACTCCTTTGATCATCAGGCTCAGCATGGAGATTACTCCAGCATTGATTCGCAATCCTCCTATTTCAACAGGTATTCTGTCAAAAAAAGGGTTGAAAATTCCAATAATACAAACCAATGGCAATACCACTCGAAGCCTTTTCAAGCTATCCTTAAAGGACAATTCGGCCAGACTAAACAGGACAAGCGGATAAACGACCATGCCTGCCAGACCGATGATATCGTATTTATTAAAAGATACAACCGTCGTAATATAAACAATCGTTAAAACGAATTTAACCAGTGGGTGAATTCTGTTCACCCACTGGTCTCTCGATGCAATCGTATCCATATGATGTATTTCATAAATTGCATTTCCTATTTTACTCATGATGTCTGTTTCTTTCTGAAAAATTTAAATATGTAGCATGCACCCACGCATACACCTACAACAATCACACTTCCAACAATTCCTGAAAATGTTGTTCCAAAAGAGGATTCCGAATCCTTAAATGCATAATCAGGAAGCAATGCGGTAGTTTCCTGAACAGAACCTGCAGTCTCATAGATTCCGCCGTCAGCTTCAACTTCTGTAGAACCGGTAAGTTTTTCAATAGACCATTCCAGTCCATCCGGATTCGACGAAGCAACCAGTGACAGTCCACCGCCGATGAAAACTGTCAGCACAGCTAAAACAACCAGTGTATTTTTAAAGGAGAACTTTCCTTCTTTTGTCTCAGCCTCTGTACTGCAGTATAACAGTTCCGGTCTGGCTTCATGAACAAAGACCAGAACAGCCGCTGTAATCAGACCTTCCACAAAACCGATTGCAAGATGAATCGGCTGCATGGTAGCAACAAAAGTAGTAAATGGCAGTTCTGTAATTCCCGACAACATTGTCTGCAAGGTAACACTGAAAGCTCCAAACTGCAAAGTAATCATACAGCCAAGAATGGAAGCCACAATAATTTTTACCCTTGACATTCCCTTACTCATAATCGGTTTCCAGATTAGAAGAGAACCGATAAAACAGCCATAGAACGCCATATTCCAGATATTACATCCCAGAGCCAGGATACCACCATCGGCAAATAAGAGACATTGTATCAATAATACGCCAATCATTGTCAGGAATCCGGCGTATGGTCCCAACAATGCTGATAACAGCATACCACCGCAAAGATGTCCGCTGGATCCGGTTCCCGGAATCGTAAAGTTAATCATCTGAGTAGCGAACACAAACGCTCCCATAATTCCCATCACCGGTATTTTCTTCGGATTACTTTCCAAACGTACTTTTTTTACTGAATAACCTGCTGCCGCCGCCGAAAGAACATACATGGTTCCCGCAACTGCCGGTGCAACCAAAGCATCAGCCATATGCATAGAGCATCCCTCCTTACTAAGTTTTCATTGTTTCCGCACAGTCCTAAAAACTGCCAGGAAGAATTTGTAAGTACTCTCGATATCGATAATTTTACTATACCACTTTAACAGATTAGCACAAGCCCCATGGGGGGATAATACTACATTATTTTTAAAATACAGAATCAATCAGTATTTTTGTATATTCCTGCTGTGGATTTTGAATCACTTCATCCGGCGTACCTTCTTCAACAATCCTTCCCTGATACATGACCAGCACCCTGTCACACATTTCCTGAACAAGTGCCAGATCGTGACAGATCAGAAGGAGGGAAAGACCCATTTCCCGCTGTAGTTTTCTGAGCAGTTCTACAATCTGAGCCTGTACTGTCACATCCAGGGCACTGGTTGCTTCATCACAGATGATTAGCCTGGGTTCAATGGCAAGAGCTCTGGCAATTGCTGCCCTCTGGCATTGACCTCCACTTACCTGATGGGGATATCTTCCTGCAAATTCTGACGGCAGTTCCACCATTTCAAGAAGTTCCAGCATCCTCTGCTTTGCTTCTTTTTTCTTCATCCCGTGATTGATCATGCTCTCCATGATTCCATCACCAAGGGTACATCTCGGATCAAAAGAATCCTGTGGAGTCTGAAAAACCATCTGTACGTCTGCATAAAGCTGTTTCAGTTTTTTGCCTGCTGCATCAGTAATATCCTCACCATTCAGTATCATACTTCCGGAATCTGGTTTTGCCAGATGGGTAATCAGTCTGGCGGTTGTACTTTTTCCACAGCCGCTCTCACCCACCAATCCCAGGCACTCACCTTTTTCCATAGAAAAGCTAATAGAGTCCACGGCTGTGAAGGGAATTTTGTTCTTATAAAATGTTTTCTTCAGATTTTTTACTTCCAGTATTTTTGCCATATACTAACCTCTGTGAATTCTCAGCACTGCGTTGATCAGCTTTCTGGTATATTCTTCTTCCGGATGTTGGATTACCTGCTTTGTATCCCCGTATTCTACCAGTCTTCCCTGATACATGACCGCCACTTTATCTGCCATATATTCCACTACACCGATATTATGTGTAACAATTGCAATCGCTGTGCCAAACAATTCCCGCATTTTCATCATTTCCCGCACAACCTGTGCCTGAACAGTAACATCCAGTGCACTGGTAGGTTCATCAGCAAAGAGAAGTGACGGCTGCAGGATCATGGCCATCATAATTCCTACCCGCTGGTTCATACCGCCGGACAGTTCAAAGGGATAACTTTTAAGAATCCGCTCGCCATCAGACAATTTCATTTTTTCAAATAAATCCATTGCCCTCTCTTTGATTTCCTGTTTCGAAGTTTTTTCATGCTGAAGTACAGATTCATATAGCTGGTCTTCAATCGTTCGAATCGGACACAGAGACGCACCTGTATTCTGAAAAATCATACCCATTTCTGGTCCCCGCAGCTTACGCAGTTCTTCCCCTCTGACGTCTGTCACATTTTGATTTTTATATAGAATATCTCCCCGGGTCACTGCTCCATCGTTGCCCAGAAGCCCCATGGCAGCTTTAATTAAGGTACTTTTGCCGCTGCCGCTTTCTCCCACAATACCGAGAATCTGTCCCGGTTCCATTGTGAGATTAATATCTTCCAGCACAGGCCTGCCCGAATAACACACCTGAAGATGCTCTACTGCCAATATAGGCTCAACCATAGTACTTTCCTTTCCACATTAATTCTTATCCAGATTTACAGTAATTTCATAATAATCGCAGGGATGAGCAATCAGCCCTGTAACTCCCTTTCCGGATACCATCGACATTTTCAGATGGGAGGCGAAAAAGAAAGCGTGATCATCAAGAATCGTCTGGGTCATTTTAACGGCCAGTTCCGATCTTTTCTCAGTATCGAAAGTGCTCTTCATCTCTGTTTCCAGTTCCTGGAGCAGATCGCTGTGATATCCGCCGCGGTTTTTGGAGGATTCATCCAGACAATGGGTAGTAAAGAAGTATTCCGGGTCACCGGTAGGTGCACATACAAAAGCACTTGCGTAAATATCCCACTCACCTTTTTCTATAAAGCTCAGATGATCCGCAGTACAGTTAATCTGCACATCGATACCTATATCTTTTAATGTTGCCTGCACCGATTCAGCAAGCAGCGGCAGTTCCTGACGACTGGGATAAGTCAGCCAGCGGATTGTCAGTTTCTGTCCATCTTTATCTACATAGCCATCTCCATCTGTATCCGTCCAGCCTGCTTCTTCCAATAATTTTCTGGCTCCTTCGGGATCATATTCCGGGGCAGTAACCACATCATCGCCAAATACAAAACTGGATGGGAACGGACCAACTGCTGCTGTACCATTTCCCTGAAGAAGTGTTTTGGTAAAATTCTCCTTATCGATTCCCATACTGATAGCTTCTCTGACTTTATCATCCTGCAATGCCGGTGTTTCATAATTTACCTGTCCGAAGAAAGAACGGGAAGTCTCTACAGAAGAAATCGTATACGGATCCTCCTGAAACAGCGGAAGGCTGGCATAAGGAAGACCATACGCTCCGTCAAGCTCTCCTGACTGCATGGCCATTGTCATCGTATCACCATCAGAAATTGTTTTCACATAGATGATATCCAGATTTGGCATTCCGTCCCAGTAATTTTCATTTTTCACGAGGGTAAGTCCCTGGTCTGTCTTCACCTCAGTGGCAATATATGGTCCCGTTGCAGATACATTTCCATCTGATGTAATACCGGCTTCCATATCAATAATACAGCCATAAGGATCTGACAAATAGTTAAGAAGTGCTGGAACCGGCTCCTCCGTAACAACAGTCAGAATCTGTCCATCAGCAGTTATTTCCTTAATCTTCAGATCCCCTTTTGCTCTTTCATGCACTGTTACCAGATCATCCAGACATTCTTTGACTGCCTGTGCATCCATGTTACGTCCACTTGAAAAAGTAACGCCATCTCTCAGTGTAATTTTCCATGTATTCTCATCAACAAGCTCGTACCCGGTAGCAAGCCACGGTTCCAGTTCCATTGTATCAGAATACTTGAATAAAGTTTCTCCGATTCCGTAACGAATACATGCCCATCCGGAATATCCGTTATGTGGATTGACATCGGACTCGTCATTTTCTGCGTTAAATGTGGTATCTCCATAATAAAAAACTTTTTCAGCGGCTGTTGGCTCAGCTGCTTTCTCAGATTCCGTTTCAGTTCCTTCTGCGGCAGATGATTCCCCGGATCCGCCGCATCCTGTCAAAAGACCGGCTGTCATACAAAGAGACAGCAGAACAACACTTGTTTTTTTCAATAAGTTTCTTTTACACATATGGTATCTCCTCTTCCTTTATTTTTTTCTACGTGGATCCATCACATCACGCACCGTATCACCCAGCAGATTAAACAGCATAACTGTTATAAAAATCGCAAAACCCGGTGCCAGGATTACCCACGGAGATGTCTGAAGCATACTTCTTCCATTACTCATCATAGATCCCCATTCCGCAATAGGAGGCACAGCTCCCAGACCCAGAAATGACAATCCCGCAATTTCCATCATCATCGTACCAATATCAAGAACACCCGTAATCAATATGGGACCTGCAATATTCGGCAGCATATGTTTAAAGATTATTTTCCATGTACCGGATCCCGACAGTCTGGCAGCAGCTATAAAAGATGACTGTTTTAGTGTCATGACCTGACTTCTGGCTATTCTGGCAAACTTCGGCCACGAAATACACGCCAATGCAACTACCGCATTGATAACACCACCGCCGGTAACTCCCGCAACAGCAATGGCAAAAACCATACCCGGAAATGCAAGAAATACATCGGAAATTCTCATGAGCAATGTATCAATTTTTCCGCCATGATATCCACAGATAATGCCTATCATTGTTCCAACCACCATAATGATCAGCACCAGAAGCAACGATGAAAAGATTGTCGTCTGTCCTCCCATAATCACCCGGGAAAGCATATCTCTGCCATAACGGTCAGTTCCCAGAAGATGCTTTCCTCCGGGAGGCAAAAGTGCATTCGACAAATCCTGTGCATACGGGTCATAAGGCACGATATACTCCGCAAAAATTGCCGTCAAAAGCACCAGACCCACCAGAATGCATAAAATGATACACTTTTGCTTTGTATAGTCTTTTTTTATTTTCTGCCGTCTTATCGTAATCTTCGATCTTTCCATTAGGCTTCCTCCTGACCGATACGGATTCTTGGATCCAGATAACAATAAACGATATCTGTGACAAGATTTACCATTACATAGATGACTGCCATCCAGATCACATATGCCTGAATCACAGGATAATCTCTCATGGTAATCGCATCTACCGCCATCTTTCCTACACCGTCCCACATGAAAATAGACTCTACAATAGCAGTTCCACCCAGAAGAGAACCAATCGACAGTGCAAGCAGAGTAACGATTGTCAGCATGGATGCCTTCAGCACACTAAAGTACAATATTTTATTCTCCTGAATCCCCCGTGCCCTGGCACCCTGCACATAATCTTTATTCAATTCTTCCAGCACTGTTGCACGCACCTGCCTTGTATATTTGGACGCCATCGCAAGGGCAAGTGTCAAAGTCGGCAGAATAATACTTTTCCAACCCTGGGCATTTCCCATAACCGGAAACCACTGAAGTTTTAAAGAAAAGAAATATATAAGCAGCAAAGAAACAAAGAAATTCGGCAGAGAGTTACCAATAAAGCTCAAAAACCGTATCAGGTAGTCTAAAAGCCGATTCTGCTTTACCGCAGAAATGATACCAAGTGGAATGGAGATAATTACCGTCAGCAACACAGAGGTAATCGCAAGTGCTATAGTAGCCGGCAATTTGGAAATAAAGGTAGTAAATACAGGCTGTCCCGATACATAGGATATCCCCATGTCACCTGATAATACACCACCTAGCCATACGATATACTGTTCCGGAATAGGTTTATCAAGCCCCAGTTCTTCTCTGATAGCAGCTTTTTCTTCATCCGACATGGATCCTCCGGTGTTCTGTTCCATAACATCTACCGCATCCATCGCTGAAGACTGCATCAAAATAAATGACAGCAATGTAATTCCGATCAGTATGGGAATTAATTGCAGAAATCTTTTTATGATATACTTTTTCATTTCATCATTCCTTTTCATTTGTCATACTCTTGAATCATCAGTTATTTTCACGCTACATATGATAGCAGAATAAAAACAGCTGCACAACCCGGGGGAGGGGTTATGCAGCCAGTCATTTTTAAGCCTTTAGCTATTCCATTTTTTCATATCAGACTTGAATTTCCTTCCACATTTTACAAAAACCAGGAATTTTCTCTTATCTGATATAGCCAGGTTGATTTTCCAGGGATTTCTCAATAAATTCCGCAAATACTGCAGCAGTCGCTGCCAGAGCTTCTCCTTCCCGCTTCAGATAACCAAATATTACCTGACTGTCTTCCTGTTCCAGAGGAATTCCTCCGTCTACCGCCTGCTGTTCATCATAAGAGAGATAATTTCCACTGATATTAGCCAGTCGGCTTTTGGTCAACATTCTTTCCATAATATAATCGCTGTTTGTCACAACAGCCACATCCATTTTCGTTAATATCTGACCGGATCCATCTTTCACAGCCCAGTAATTATTTTCAGTAAATTCATCCTGATAACTTTGGATATACCGCAGTTTTCTCAGTTCTGCCTGATTGATAATCTTTTCTTTATAAAGAGGATGGGACTGGCCGAGATATAAAATTGCATCCACATGAATCAAAGCAACAAATTCCAGGTTATTTCTCGCAAGTGCATACTGAAACGCCGCTTTTTGACTATCCATCACGTATACAAAACCCAGATCATCTTTGAAATCTCTTACCCGCTTCATAATATTCGCCACACTGGCATTATATATCTGACAGTGAATGTTCTCATCATAGTGTTGATTGTAAAATTCTACAAATCGATTAGCAAACCAGGAGCTGGGATTACAGGAGATATTCAGCCATTCCACTTCACCTGTCCGTGAAAAATCTTTTAACATTCCCACATCATCCATTATTTTACAGGCATACTTATATACGTGTTTCCCATGAGCTGTTAACACTATTCCTCTGGGCTGGCGAACAAAAAGTGTCGCGCCAACCGATTTTTCCAATGTTTTTATAGCTTTGCTCACATTAGACTGGGTTGTATACAGTATCCCTGCTGTCTCACTGAAAGACCCTGTTTCAGCTGATACGATAAAATATTGTAATTGCTTCAAATCTAACATATATTCTCTCTTACTCTAATCCTCACTGCCGCCTTTGCGTACCCGCAGCATAAACAGCGGAGTCGGATTATAAAACTCATCTTTTACCGGATATAACCTTCTGCTGATTCCCAAATCGAGACCCATCTCTTCCATTCCTAATCTTCCCAGTGTATCCACATCCCATGCCGGTCGAAGGAATGAACTGATGGGAAGCTGACGCTTGATTTCCTCACATTCCTGCATCATGGCATCTCCCAAAGTGTTGTGGGCGTGGTGCTCCGGCAAATGGGTTGTATCTGCAAAGTTACTGGCACCGTAATTGGCATCAAAATTCAGCAGAATTCCATCTTTTTTCAATACTCGTTTCCACTCCCGGTAAGCCTGTTCCACATCCGGCAGTGTCCATGTCAGATTTCTCGAAATGACTACATCAAAAGTTTCATCCTCAAATTCCAGGTTTTCTGCATCCATGACAAGGAATTGACAGGAAGCTCCTTCATCTTTCGCCAACAGCCGTGAATGTTCAATCATCTCCGGTGTCAGATCTGTTCCTGTCACTTCATGGCCATCTTTTGCCAGAAGAATCGTGAAAAATCCACTTCCGCATCCCACATCCAGAATTTTCAGTTTTCTGTCAGCAGGAATTCTCGCATATATTTCCTTTTTCCATCGAGCTGCCATTTCACTGTGCAGTTCGGCCTTTCTCTGTTCCATAAAACTCTCACTGCGTTTTCCCCAGTACTGGACAATCCTTTCCTTCCGGTCATCGTATTTTTTTACAATTCGTCCATAAGTAATCATCGGTCCATCGGCAACCACCTGCAGAGTGCCCGTCTGATACAGGATTACCCCATCATATTCTGCACGGATAATTTCCTGTACATTTCCCTCATAATCCCTTACCTCACCGAGAATTTCATCTCTGCGAAACAGGTCACCGGCAGATTTTAACGGATACCAGCATCCAGTGTGTGCAGCATCCTGGTATCGAACATCCACCACATCCAACGGATAATACGTCCGGTTATCTTTTACTCCATGATAAACTCCCAGGCTGCACAGAATATTTCTCACATCTCTGCGGGTGGAACGGGACTCTTCCTGATTCCACTTTCCCATACAACCACGTTCAATCAGGATACTGGGAATACCACAGGCAGCTGCATGATTATACGAGCCACCGGAAGCCACACCAGACTTCACCATATACGGCACATCTACCTGCTCCGCCATTTTCCGGGACTGTTGAACCACTTCTTCATCGGCTTCACCTGCATAGTATACGTATGGGGTCAGTTCTTCGTAATCATCTCCGCTGTGCAGATCAATGTAGTAATCAGCAATTTTATGAAGATTCTGTTCCACGGCCCAGGCCAGACGCTCCATCTCTGTTCCTTCCGGATTTCCCGGAAATTCCCGATTCAGGTTTTTACCGTCCGTCAGCCCCATACTTCCGCTGCGTGCTTCAAAGGCTGGACGATTCACTACTTTCACAATGACAATTGTACCCTCAACCTTCTCAATCTTTAACTTGTAGGACAGTTCTATGGCTGCCTGAATCCCTACATATTCTCCTGCATGAATACCAGCTGTGATTAAAACGGTTTTCCCCTTTTTCTTTCCATGCAGGATGGTCACCGGAAGATGAAATTCACCCAGTTCCAGATAACCGCTGACCTTCTCCCCAGGCTGTGCACAGAGATTTCCCAATTTGAACGGGGAATTCTCAGATTCTTTTGTTCCACAAATCATAAACATAGGTGTAGAGCCATAGTTCAACTTTTCTTCTTCACTCCATACTCTCTTCCAGACAGTTTCATCTGCCGCTACACCGGATAAACCTTGGTTTTTCAGGACTTCCAGATCCCATGCCGGACGACTGATTCCTGACAGGGGAACCTGGCGGGCAATCTCTTCCATACGGTCAATATCTGTACAAAGATAATGATCATCCAGACACTGACTCTCTACATTCCGCCGATCCTCCTCATATGCTTTTTTCTTTTCTTCATCATACAGATACCCATACCAGTTGGCATCAAAATTCAATAAAACTCCGCCCGGAGCCAGCACCCTGCACCATTCATGGTAAGCCTTACTGGGATGTTCCAGATTCCAGGTAAGATTGCGGGAGATAACCACATCAAAGCTTTCATCCGGAAAATCCAGATTCTGGGCATCCATTCTGTGAAAGTCAATCTTCTCCAGCAGATTTTTTCCGCATTCCTTTCCCCGGATCACTGCATTCTCCCTGGCCTTCTCCAGCATCCCGGTCGTGTAATCTACTGCCGTCACATGGTAACCTGCCTGGGATAGAATCACCGGGAAAAAGCCCGGACCCGTCCCGATATCCAGAATCCGTAATCTGTCCTTTTCTATTGATGGAAAGTGATCTTCCAACACCTTCAGCCAGGCGTTCTTCTGCATACCTTCCAATTCTTTATCATTTACCTCGGAATATCCTTCCGTTCGGGTATTCCAATACGCTTCTATCTCTTGTAGTAACTCTGCCACTTTTTTTCTCCTTTGAGTGTTATTAATGAAAATATTAACAACAGAATAACGAACTTACAAGCCCCCTGGGGGGATTAAAATTTGTTACCATTCAGGAGAGAGTATTATCCACGGTAATTACTTCACTGATCCTGGTAGGCTCAGATGGTTGTAGCTGTGACTTTCGTCCTGCCTATTTTGTTTCTTGGTAGGCTTCATTGATTAGTTTTCTGATTTTCTTCCTATCTTTTTTCGCTTTTGATAGGCTCTAATGGTTATTTTGATGAATTCCATCCTATCTTTTTTTTATTTTTATAGGCTATATCATTTGTTTCTGATATTTTTAGCCTACACATTAAGCAATTTTAGTAGGCTCAGAAAGTTATTTATGGTCCTATCAGCCTACGTTTCTCCTTATTTAGTAGGATGAAAATGTGAAAAACCAAGAAATGAAGCCTATCCTGAGACCACTTAAGCAGGACGGAAACACATATAACAATCATTTGAGCCTATAATGAATAGCTCGGCACAGAATAATGGCCACCTGAAATACAACATTGAGTCAGACCGAAAAGAAGGAACATTGATAATTTTATTGACAACCAAAATAATTTGCTTTATGATAAAAACAAGTTCATATCCGGCCATATTCGCCAACAGAATAAGTTCCAGCAATGGATTAATAGGGAAGCCAGTGAGAGTCTGGGACAATCCCGTTACTGTAATTGTGAGCAAGCTGCATGATGTCACTGAGGCATGACACTCGGGAAGGCGCAGCAAGTGATGAACATAAGTCAGGAGACCTGCTTATTCTTGTATTTTGAGATTCTTACGGGTGATTAAGAAATCTTAACAGCTTATAGTATCATTGTGTCTTTTTTCAGATGAATGATGCTCTGTTTTTGTTACGTTTAACCGACTGTAATAATCATTACAGCCGGTTTTTTTTATCATAAGAAAGTCCTCCGGGCAGGATCGCACTGTGCTGGATAGAACAAATAAAAAGCAAAGGAAGATAAAAGCGTATGAGAAAGTACAAGAAATTTACTGCATTGTCGATGTCTGCTTTGTTGATGGCTGGTGTCATGGCCGGCTGCGGCAGTTCGGCAGACAGCACTTCTACAGAAGAAACATCCGGCAACCAAATGGATCAGCAATCCAGCCAGGCGGAATCAAATGATTCTGCTTCACACACAATGACCTTCGGTATTCAAAACTATGGAGGCGGAGGTATCGACCCTGCCAAAGAGGTTAACACAGCCTGGAATAATAGCCGTTATGGTGTTGGTGAATGTCTGTTTAAGTTTGATGATGCTATGAATGTTGTCAATACTCTTTGTGATAACTATACCGTCAATGAGGAACATACCGAATGGGTATTCCACATCCGTGACGGTGTGAAGTTCTCCGATGGATGTGATCTGACTGCAGAGGCTGTAAAAGCCAGTTATGAGCGTCTGTTTGAAGCTGGTGCCAGCGGTTCCTCCGACCCGGAAAAGTTTTTGGAGGCTGAAGCTGAGATTATTGCTGATAATGATGCCGGTACTGTGACCATCAAGACAACGAAACCTTATGTGGATCTGACTAAGAATCTGGCTTATCCTGTTTTTGTGATTCTTGACGTAGAACATACGGAAGACTACGACCATGCCGCCATCGGCACCGGCCCGTATGTTGCTACCAATTTCCGCGAAGAAGTTGGATACACCATGGTTGCCAATGACAACTATTGGGATGGGGAAGTTCCCTATAACTCCATTGAGTTAATGTATATGGGGGATGCCTCTGCAAAAGCAATGGCATTGCAGGCAGGTCAGCTGGATCTGGCTGAAAATGTTACCAACATCAGTGATTTGCAGACACTGCAGGAAGATTCTAATTTTACCGTTACGATTGCCAGCGGTGTACGAACCGGTCTGGCTCATATGAACATGAGTGAAGGAAAACTGCTGTCCAACGATATCCTGCGCCAGGCTGTTTTGATGGCACTGGATGATGAAACCATGTGCTCTGTTACTGTTGGTGGTTTATATACCTCCGGTTTTTCTGTTTTGCCGTCCAATCTGGATTACGGTTATGATAACTTAACAGACCCCTATGCTTATAACACAGATGCCGCTGTAAAGTTATTGGATGAGGCAGGTATCATCGATACCAATGGTGATGGAACTCGTGAACTGGATGGTCAGGAAATTGTTTTGCATTACGTTACTTACCCAAACCGTTGTCTGAATGATTTCGCAGAAGCTATTCAGCAGCAGCTGGCCGGTATTGGTATTGGTGTGGATCTGGAGATTGGTGATTCGACACGTCAGTGGGACAGTTATCAGTCTGGTGATTTTGACCTTAACGGATCCAACTGGACAACAGTAGGTACAGGTGATCCTACCGATTATCTGGCTTCCTGGTATTCCAAATCCGGTGCTGATTATTGTGGTTATGTGAATGAAGAATATGATGCTCTGTATGAGAAACTCACTGCTACGTTTGACAATGATGAACGCCGTGATATTATTCAGCAGATGCAGCAGATTCTGATCGACGATGCAGTCGCCATCGTCCATGGATATTACAACAGTTCAATGATTGCAAAAAATGCCACGATCGGTGGTGCTGCGATTCATACTGCTGATTATTACTGGATTACCACAGAGATTTATCCTGCTGATTGATTACTCAGAATTTTTGATCTGTCTCCGGCGGAGTTTTCCTCTCCTCCGGAGATGATCTGCAGTATAGGAAGGAGGAAAATCTTTGAGCGTAAAACAATTGGGAAAACGGTTGATTCAGGTAATTATTGTAGCTTTAGGTATTAGTCTTCTGTCATTTTATATTATTTATCTTGCACCAGGAGACCCTGTCCGGATTATGTACTCTGCTTCCGGTATTATACCAAGTGAAGAAGTGATTTTTCAGACTCGAGAGGAACTGGGCCTGAACCGTGAAATTATTATACAGTATATTGACTGGCTAAGCCATTGTGTGCAAGGCGATTTTGGCATATCTTATGCATATCATAAGCCAGTGACCGATTTGCTTCTCAGCAGACTTTGGCCCACCTTGAAGTTGTCTCTTTCTGCGATGGTTCTGATGCTTTTGATATCGGTACCACTGGGCATGCTCCAGGCCACGCATAAGAACAGTTTTCTGGATTATGGTCTTCGAGGAATAACCTTTTTTGGTGTATCCATGCCAAATTTCTGGTTTGGTCTTCTTTTGATGTTATTTTTTTGTGTAAAACTTAAGCTTCTTCCCGTTGTCTGCACTGCCGGTGATTTTAAAAGCCTGATTATGCCTTCTATCACACTGGCCTTTGCCATGTCTGCCAAATATACCCGACAGGTACGTACTGCCATTTTAGAAGAACTAAGTCAGGATTATGTGGTTGGTGCAAGAGCCAGAGGAGTAAAAGAGTGGAAAATCTTGTGGCTGAATGTATTTCCCAACTCTTTATTGCCACTAATTACGATGTTAGGTTTATCCATAGGCTCCCTTCTTGGGGGTACCGCTGTCGTAGAGGTTATTTTCACATACCCAGGTCTTGGCAATCTGGCGGTAACAGCTATCACGGCGTATGATTATCCTTTGATTCAGGGATATGTTTTATGGATTTCTATGATTTATATGCTGATTAATATTGCTGTGGATATTTCCTATAACTATATTGATCCTCGCATGCGGAGAGGAGGTAAAAAGAGATGAATGTAATGAATTTTGCAAAGAAAAATAAATCTTTATGCTTCTTTTCAATAGCAGCATTGCTGATTATTCTTACGGCTGTCTGTGCACCGGTTGTTACCGGTGGAATCAGCTATTCTGAAGCTGTACTGAAAGATTCCCTTCAACCGCCAAGTGCTGCACATATTTTCGGCACAGATAAGCTGGGAAGAGATATTTTTGCCCGTGTGATTTATGGAGCACGCATCAGTCTGGCTGCCACATTTACCGTGGTGGGAGTCATTTTTTTGGTTGGATCTGTACTGGGAATACTGGCCGGATACTTTGGCGGCTGGCTGGATACGATTATTATGCGGATAGCTGATATGATGGTATCTTTTCCGGGAATGATTTTTGCTATGGCAATTGCCGGCGTTATGGGAGCCAGTGTGAAAAACGCCATCATTGCAGTATCCATGGTAAGCTGGCCGAAATATGCCAGGCTGGCACGCAGTCTGGTTTTGAAAATCCGTCACGAAGATTATGTGGCAGCCGCAATCGTTACCGGTTCAAAAACATTCTATATTCTGATAAACTATATGATTCCCAATGTCATTCCAACACTGATCATCACAGCAGCAACCGATATCGGAGGAATGATGCTGGAGCTGGCAGGTTTGTCTTTCCTTGGCTTTGGTGCCAAAGCTCCTGCTCCTGAATGGGGCCTTATGCTCAATGAGGGCAGACAGTATATTCAGAATGCTCCATGGATGACAATTTTTCCAGGAGCTGCAATTTTTGTTGTTGTGATGGTATTTAATTTGCTGGGTGATGCTTTTCGGGATTATCTGGATCCGAGAGATGAATAAGGAGATACCTATGTTAGAGATAAATAATATTACCGTTTGTTACAAGGAACGGCCTTCATTAAAAAATTTCAGTATGACCCTGGAAACAGGAAAGATTGCATCTCTGGTAGGAGAATCCGGTTCCGGAAAAACAACAGTGATCCGTGCCGTTCTGGGATTACTTGCAGGCGGCGGTAAAGTTACGGAAGGGGATATTCTGTTTGAAGGAAAGTCATTGCTGAAAAATACACCCGATCAGTGGCGCAAACTTCGCGGAACTGAAATTTCTATGATTTTTCAGGACTCCGGCGCTATGCTGAATCCCACAAGAAAAATTGGTGATGTTTTTGTAGAATACATACGTACCCATGAAAAGATCAGTAAAAAAGAGGCATGGAAAAAAGGGACCTTGATGCTCGAACGCATGCGCCTGGCCGATGCAGACAATACCATGAACGCATATCCCTTTCAACTCTCCGGTGGAATGCGTCAGCGTGTGGGGATTGCCATGGCAATGACATTCCAGCCCAAATTATTGCTTGCAGATGAACCTACATCCGCACTGGATGTTACGACACAGGCACAGATCATTCGCCAGATGATGGAATTACGGGAAGAATATGGTACCAGTATTATTATGGTAACACATAATCTGGGAGTTGCTGCGTATATGTCTGATCTTATTGTTGTTATGAAGAATGGTGAGATTACCGATATGGGGGACAGACAGATGATTCTCCACGGAGAACACAGTGCCTATACTCAGCAGCTTTTGGATGCTGTTCCTTCTGTAGGAGGTGTACGATATGTTTGATGATAAAGAATTGATTCTTGAGGCAAAACACATTACGCGAAGATTTCCTGCTTCAGGAGGCAGAAAGCTGACCGCCTGCAATGATGTCAGTTTGAAATTTTATAAAGGTAAGACCCTTGGGTTAATTGGAGAATCCGGCTGCGGAAAGTCAACGTTCATGCGTTTCCTGGTCAGCCTGGACTCGCCTGATGAAGGACAGATTCTTTTCAAAGGAAAGGATTTGACAAAACTAAAAGGCGAAGAGCTGCGTCAGATGCGGCAGCATATCCAAATGGTCTTTCAGGATCCTGGCAGCTCTTTTAATCCCAAAATGAAGGTTCGAGACATCATTTGCGAACCACTTTTGAATTTTGGACGAATTAAGAAATCTGAAAAAGACGCTGTTGCACGAAAATATCTGGAAATGGTTGAATTGTCCGGAGATTTTGCCGATCGCTTTCCTCATAACATGTCTGGCGGACAGCGGCAACGAGTGGCAATTGCGCGGGCAATTGCTCTGGAACCGGAAATGATTGTCATGGATGAAGCCACCTGCGCATTGGATGTTTCTGTACAGAAGACAATTATCGAACTTGTCTGCCGGCTGCAGAAAGAGAAACATATCGCTATCGGTTTTATTGCTCACGACCTGGGATTGATTCAGTCTTTTGCTCATCAGGTGGCAGTTATGTATCTGGGAAATATTGTTGAGATTATACCGGGAGAAAATGTTCAAAAAGCACAGCATCCTTATACACAGGCTCTTCTAAGTGCCATTTTTGACACCAGAATGGATTTTCATAAAAAAATAGAGAGCATCGACAGTGAAATTCCCAGTCCTCTGGATGTGCCTGTGGGATGCCCCTTTCAGACCCGTTGTGAGCATTGTATGGAAATTTGTCGTAAAGAATCTCCCTTGTTGAAAACAATTGGTACAAATCATGAAATTGCCTGCCATTTGTTTAAGGAGGAGCACTGAACGATGCGAAATCGCGAAAACATGGATTTAACAAAGGGTCCGATCGGGAAACAGATGTTTCATTTTGCTCTTCCTTTATTCTTTGGCAGTTTAATTCAACAATTGTATAATACGGTTGACTTGATATTTGTAGGACAGTTTCTGGGAAAGGAAGCGTCAGCTGCTGTAGGAGCAAGCAGTCTGATTGTTACCTGCATGTTGGGTTTTTTTACTGGTATGGGAATAGGTGTCGGTGTGATTATTGGTAAGGCGGCAGGGGAACGAAATCAGAACAAACTTGATCAGACAATCCATACAGCGGCAGGTATGACGATTTTATTTACTGTTATCTTTATGACAGTCGGTCTTTTGTTAACTCCGGTTTTTCTGTCCTGGATGGATACTCCAAAAGACATTATAAAAAATGCCTGCATATATCTGAGAATGTACCTGTTAAGTCTTTTCTCAATCGTCAGTTATAATATTGGATCTGGTATTCTGAGAGCACTTGGGAATTCCCGTGCGCCAATGCGTTACCAGTTATTCGGTGGTATTGTCAACGTCCTGGGAAATGTTCTGTTCATCTGCGTACTGCAATGGGGTATACATGGAGCTGCTTTGTCAACAGTATGTTCACAGACTTTAGCAGCTTCACTGATCGTCATACATCTGTGTAGAATGGAAGGAGAAACCAGACTCCGGTTTAAAAAAATACATCTGGAATCAGCTATCTGTAAGCAGATTCTTGCTCTTGGAATTCCGGCGGCAGTACAGTCCATCGTTATTACATTATCCAACCTGATTGTGCAGACCAATATTAATCGCCTGGGGGTAAACAGTATTGCTGCATTTACTGCTTATTTTAAAGTTGAAAACTTTATTTATCTTCCTATTATGGCATTTGGTTCTGCATGTTCTACTTTTATCAGTCAAAATTTTGGTGCATCGAAGCCAGAACGAATGCAGCAGGGTACCCGAATAGCGTTAATCATGGGAATTACTACTACATTGGCAACTTCCTGGACTACCTTACTTTTGGCAAAACAACTGTTTGGACTATTCGTTACAGACTCAGAAGTAGTTATTTTAGGTGTGAAGATCGGATGGGTCACATTCCCCTTCTATTTTATATATGTATTTTTAGAGATTTTTGCATCTACAATACGAGGAGCTGGAAAGGCTTTGCCTGCCATGATTATTATCGTCATTAATATGTGCCTGGTGCGAACTGCTGTTTTGATTCTGATGATGCATATGAACCCTACAGTAACTGGCGTTGCTATTGTGTATCCAATTACATGGGTATGTACTGCGTTTTGTCTGTTCCTTTATTATAAGAGCAACCGGTGGATGAAATAGCAGACAGGAAGAAAAAAAGAACTTACAAGCCCCTAGGGGGGATGTAAGTTCTCTCTTTATTATTTGCAAATAACTCTGCACTTAGATAAATCTGCGAATAGCAAGAATCGTTGTGTGAGTAGCACTTCTGTCGTGTGTGATTCCCCATTTGCTTCCTTTAGCTTCTACAATTCCGCCATAACCGTCATAAATGGCAACATGTCCGGAATAGCAGATGACATCACCGGCCTGTGCGTTTGAGATACCTCCGGTAACTGCTCTTCCCTGTGATCTCCATCCTGCAGATGTCACATATCCGCCGCTGTATACGCCACAGTTTTTCAATACCTGATAAACGAAGTGAGAACAGTCAATTCCATTAGTCAGGGAGTTTCCACCCCATACATATGGGTTGCCTACAAACTGATCCGCATATGCTACGATAGCTGCACCGCTCACACCGCTTGGCTTCACTGTCTCCTGCTTGTTAGAACTGGATGACGATGAAGAAGAAGAGGTACTGCTTCCTGAAGAACTACTGTTTGAAGAGTTCTGGCTGGCAGCCTGCTGACGACGGGCTTCTTCCTGACGGGCTGCTTCCTGACGAGCGGCTTCTGCGGCTGCGGCTGCCCGACGGGCTTCCTCTGCTCTTCTCTCTTCTGCAAGACGATTCAGTTCCGCATTCTGCTGTGCAATCAGATTGGTAATCTCGCGAGCCTGCTGACGAGCGGCTTCAATCTGGCTTGCATAATCACTGTTGGCTGCCTTTTTCTGATCAATACTTGCCTGCAGACTATTCTGCTGATTCTGAAGGTCATTTTTCTGGGATTCCAGTGAAGCTTTCTGATTTTCCAGTTCACTTTTCTGAGATTCCAGTTCAGCCTTTTGATTCTCCAGTTCAGTCTTCTGATTCTCCAGCTCTGTCTTCTGTGTCTCAAGTGTTTCTTTCAGCTGGGTCACCTGATCGACAACTTCTCTGTATTTTTCCAGACTGTTTCTGTCATAGTCATGCATACTCTGTGCATATTCTGCACGGTTCAGCATGGAAGTAAAACTGTCGGTTCCAAATATCATGTTAACCCAGGCAGACTCTCCGCCGTTCTCATAGATATACTTGATACGTTTTTTCATATCCTCATATTGCTGATCACGATCGGCCTCAGCCTGTACCAGTTCTTCTTTTGTCTGCTCAATCTCACCTGTCTTTGTCTGAATATCAGACTCTTTCACAGTGATATCCTGTTCTTTTGCTGTAATGTTATTCTGAGTCTCGGTTATACTGTTTTCCGTACTCGCAATATCTTCTTTTGTGGCATCAATCTGAATCATCAGATCTACCATCTCAGCATCCATAGAATTAATCTCAGACTGTACCTGCATCTGTTTCCGGGACAGCTCATCAATCTCATCATTGGTTGCGTTTAACTGGCTCTGCGCCTGACTTTTCTGCTGCTTCAGCTGCTGTTCTGTCGTTGCGAATACTGACATTGTCTGAGAAAACATCATAACAAGACCAAGCACTAAACATACAATTCTTTTCTTCATTGCAATTCTCCCAACTTCAAACATTCGTATCCGTAATGTTTATGTAATAATTTCAGCTTTTCCGCTCTAATATTACCACAACTCCATAGAAAAATGCAACCCTTTTTTGCATATTTTTTAATTACTATTTAAATAATTTGTAACATTTCAAAGGTTGTTCAATGACGCTGTTCTTCATTCCCAAAAGTTTCACAGAATCTTGCAGCAAAAGAAGGTTTCTCTCCTCCTCTGTATAAGTGAGACTGGTCGCCGATACGGGCTGCACGAAAAGATGCAATGCCCTTTTCTCTTTCCTCAGTGTGTATCTCAGTTACAGAAGTGGGTGCCAGAACAAAGCTGTGCCACAACACAAACGGAGATACATTCCAGAGATGTGACATCAGTACACAGGCAACTCCAAAATGACAGAACAGAGTAATCGTCTCCTCTGATTCTTTATTCACACGATACACCATTCCCTTACGTTCATAACCGTATGTTTCCAGAAGGCGGTCAAAACTCTCTGTCACTTCATCATACAATGCAATCATGTTACTATTCTGACAGACCAGTGTTTCCCGCCACTTTTTGCTGTCCATATATTCCGGATGTTCTGCCCAGTACCCGGGAAGCATATCCCAGGCAATGCGGGAAAGGTATTTTCCATCCTTCATGGGGGTATCCGGATAGGCTTTCTGCAGTTCTGGACAAGCATTAATGTCAACTTTTACAGGAAATTCCTGCAGCCAGTCCATCGTCTCCGCTGTTTTTCCCGTTATCTTCAGGGAACAGGATGCTGTATCAGCAGCCCTGCCAAGGGGAGATACATAGCAGTCACCCAGACTGAGGTCTTTTGCCGTATCAGCCAGCAGTGCGGCTTCTCTCCATCCTTTTTCTGTCAGTGTGTCATTCACATAATCCGGGTCACCATGTCTGATCATCAGTATTCTCATTACTCATTCTCCATTCCAGTATCTTTTTCTAATATCAGTATCCATTTCTTCAACAAATCGTCGCTTAAATACCAAAAAATCCTCCAAGTCCATCAAAATATGGTAAAGCAGAGCACGACTCTCAAATTCCGGTCTTGTCACCGGGAGAGGCTGCTGCTCCATATCAATGAAAATCTGTTTCAAAGCTTCTATCTGACGGGATGGTACATTTCTCTCAATCACGTAATCTTTCAGATAAAAAATATATTGTGAAATTACCTTTGCCTGCACAGGCATGGACCGCAGCCGCCGCATCTCATAATGCAGATTGTGCAGCACCTTACACTGATTACTCCTCATTTCAAAATAATCAATGTAATATCCCGGGTGAGACTGAAACGTATTGTCCTGGTATTCATATGCTTCATGAATATAAGTCTGCATCTCTTTTTCAAGCCCTATGATATCGTCCCATACATTTTTTCCGGAAGGCTCCTCCATAAGAAAGGCAGCCAGTTCCGTAAGAATATCCTGCATTTTCTGCTCTGTAAGTCTCATATGGGATACGATTGCCTGCTCCTGGCTGTCGTTCCCATGAAAGAGATTCAGAATGATCGCGATCGTAATTCCGATCAGTACCAGCATCAATTCATTCATGATAAAGTGTCCGGTAAAATCCATTGTGGTCAGAAAATGAGTTCCTATGACTATATTTACCGATACGGTAGCCTTCCATCCCAATAATTCTGAAATTAATGAAATTGCAAAAACGTAGACTCCATATACGATCCACTCACTGCCCACATGATGGAACAGTATCCATGCCAATACGACAGATATTGCAAATGTAATAACCCGGAACAGGGATAATTTTAATGTTTCCCATTTCGTTGTAACTACTGTCAGAAAGGCAATACTGCCTGCGGAAGCCGCATAATCCAGATGGAGCATCTCTGCTACCCATATGGCAGCACTGCTTCCCACTGCAAGTTTCAGTGTTCTGAACAATAACTTTTTCTTTGCTTTATCCATCCTAAAACTTACCACTGGCACCTCCATGACTTCTTCCTGAAGAGCTGATGTGAGTACTGCTTCCGCCGCTCTGTTTTTCCTGGCGGGGTGAGTAGATCCGATTCACCCGCGTACCAATCCGAAACTCTCCCGCTCTGGTAATTTTCATACTGCCGGGTACCATATACATCCCTGCTTCATAGGCAGTTCCACCGATCAGCCCATTAGCCTTTTTCATAGAACCCCTGGTAATGATGTAGGCAAGCAAAATTCCCAGGATAACTCCAATCCCTATCATACCCGGCACCCGGCTTTTCCATTCCTGTTTCTGGATTTCCCGGATATCATCCACATCAAAGGGATTGCCATTTCTGGCACAGGTCAGCAGATCATCTGCCATCTCGGCATAAATTGCAAAAGCTTCGCTGTAATTATCATCACTCAGCTCCGGAAGAAATGCATCTTTCAGGTACTGAATTCCCACATCTGTAAATGCATAAATACCAAATCCATACGTAGAGATGGCCCAGTCTCTGTCTTCCATACTAATCAGCAAAAGAATTCCACTGTCCTCTGTACCCATTCCATAACCATTATAATCGTAAAAATCATCTGCAAAATCCTGCGCTGATTTTCCCATCAGAGAATCAACAGTAACAACAGCCACATCACACTGCTGTCGTTCACTGATTTCATCCAATGTCTGCATCAATACCTGCTCCTGTGCATCTGTCAGAATATCTGCCTCATCCTCCAGCCTATTTAGCTGACGCTCTTCAGGAATCTGGCCTGCTGCCGATACTGTTACCGCTGAACTCAGCAAAAAAACTGCAAGAAACGCGATAAATATCCGATGTGATTTATTTTCTTTTTTCATCTTCATTTACGTGTCCCTCCTCAGAAAAAGTAAGTTAATATCAGCAGAAACAAACTGACAATAACAGACGAAATCAAACTGTTCTGCAGCCATATTTTCCTGAATGCGCCTTTATCTACGGGGAGCCTTCCTGTCACCTTACCAGTCTGGCCATTCATGGCAAAAGTATACGTCTCTCCATTCCACTGATTACTCAGCATCCATACCGGCATCAACACGTATTTGATTTTCTGATCATTCATACGGAACCTTCCATTATTATACGTCACAGTGTGATAGCCATCCACAGTCGCAGATACCTGGGCTTTTGCCGTATATTCCATGCGGCTGTTTGCTCTGTCCACACATTCGTCCGCCTTCAGATCATAACGTTCTGCCAGATAACCGGCCAGATACGCCGGCTGAAAGTCCACGGCCCCATGCATATCATAGGGTTCCAGCCTGTCCATCATTTCATCCGGCATATGAGAGGAAGCATCTGCCGGTACATCTTCGAACTGTATCGTTCCCTGACGCTGTACCCGGTATACATCATGCTTTTCGTACTGATAATCCCCTTCACGCCAGATGGCAGAAACTCTGTGTGCCGTATAAGTCATATCAAATTCAGTGGTCGAACTGTATGTCCAGAATGGGATATAGACACCTCTGATTTCCTGAATATTCCGCTGACTTTTATATTCCATCGGAACAAATTTTGATTTTTTTATGTATTTTTGAAGACTTTCTATGGCATCTTTCTTAGTCTTTGTAAATGGAATCACATAATCCGGTTTGAATTCTCCCCTGAACTGGCTTTTCATTACAATGTTATTGCCGCAGTAAGGGCATCGGCCTGCTCCCTCCGAAGCCTCACCGATTACCTGACCACCACAGGACTGGCAGGTATATGTGGCCAGTTCCTGTTCTTCTCTTTTGTCCCAGGCTTTTCCTTCCGTATAATCCCACTCACCGTCAAAAGTACTTTCCTTCTGTTTTGCTTCAGTATCTTCTTTCCACTCTTCTCCGGCCTCTTCCGACTTTTTGAAATCATCCACATTGAAAACACTCTCACAATAGGGACATTTCATTTTCTGCAGACTGCCGTCAAATTCTACCGTACCTCCACAGTTGGGACATTTAAAATCATATAACTGATCCATCCAAATTCCTCCTTATGAACAAATGTCTCCGGAATCAAAAGGATCACCACATTCCGGACAGAACTTCGGTGGTTTTGTCGGATCAGCCGGCTGCCAACCGCATTTGTCACAGCGATACTGCAGGGCGCCTGCAGGCTTTTTGGCTCCGCATTCCATACAGAACTTTCCTTTATTTACCGTACCACAGGCTGCACACACCCAGCCCTCCTGTGCGGCCGCTCCTGAACCTGCCGCCGGAGCGGGCTGTGTCGGCTGCTGGTACTGCGGCTGCTGTCCCATGCTATAGAGATTCTGTGCATTTGCTCCTCCCATATTGCCAGCCATTCCCATGCCCATGAATGCCATGGCCGGTCCTGCATTCGGATTGGACGCTGCAGCCTGCATGGCAGATGCCTGTGCCCCTGTAAGATGTGCAGCAGCCATATTGGGATTGCGGAATACAGCATTTCTCTGCAGTTCCTTAATCATAGCTTCATCTTCATCCAGAGCTTTCACACTGGAGACACCAACAGATACAATTTCGATACCGCGCAGATTGCTCCATTTTGCAGAAAGGACTTCATTCAGAGCCTGCGCCAGTTCCTGGGTATGTCCCGGAAGTGCACTATAACGGATGCCCATACCGGAGATTCTGGCAAAGGCAGGCTGAAGGGCTGTCAGCAGTTCACTTTTCAGCTGCATATCAATTTTATCTCTTGTGAAAATATAATCTACGTTTCCACATACATTGGTATAGAACAGAATCGGATTGGTAATCCGGTAACTGTATTCACCAAAACAGCGGATAGAAATATCCATATCCAGACCGATATTATAGTCTACCACACGGAACGGAATCGGATTAGGCGTTCCATATTTATTTCCAATCAGTTCCTTGGTGTTGAAATAATAAACTCTCTGATCCTTCGGTGCCTCACCGCCAAAAGTAAAACGTTTTCCGATGTTAGAAAAAATCTCTCCAATACTTTCACTCAGATTGCCACAGAATAACGATGGCTCTGAAGACATATCATACGTATATTCTCCCGGTTCCGCACAAACATCTACTACTTTTCCCTGCTCCACGATCATCATACACTGGCCTTCATTGATGGCAATCACGGAACCGTTACTAATGATATTATCTGCTCCTTTTGTGTTGGAAGACCTTCCTGAAATTTTTTTCTGACCTCTTGCAGCCAAAACATCCGCATCCAGAGAATTACAGTAAATATATTCCTTCCACTGATCTGCCATAACACCACCGGCTGCACCCTTAATTGCTTTTATTAATCCCATAGACGTAACCTCCGTTCGTAATACTGATAGTATTATAACACGGAAAGGTCAATACTTAAAACATTTTTTGAATTTCCTACTTATAAGAAAAGCTGCCGGTCACAAAGTGACCAGCAGCTTTTCTACACTTCCCGGACCCTGGAGCATTGCAGCAAAATATTTGCACACAAGCTCTGCAAGTCCAATATCATAAAGGTTTACACCAAAGATCTGTTCATTTTCCAGGATAGGACGAAGAATTCTCTCCACTCTCTCCCGACTGTCTCCCGTTTTTATCTGTTTTATCACCGGGAGCAGTGTATCCAACAGTGGATCCGGGCTCAGTTCAAATATATTACCCTGATCATCCACACCCATCAGATAGCGCAGCCATCCGGCAAATACCAGAGGTATCATTTTCAGATTCTTCACATCCAGTTCTTCCGAATCGCGATATGCTTTGATTGTCTCACCAAAGCGGATGGCAAGTTTCTGTGAAGTATCCGTAGCAATTCGCTGGGGCGTATCCGGCATAAATGGATTAGGAATGCGGACATTCAGAACTGTGTCTATAAATTCCTTCGGATCAAGGACACCCGGATTAATAACCACCGGAAGTCCCTCATGGTATCCGATTCCCTCTACAAGTTTACGCAGTGCCGGGTTCTTCATTTCGTCTGCAATTCGTTTATAACCCAGCACACAGCCAAATACTGCCAGTGTGGTATGTAAAGGATTCAGGCATGTACAGACTTTCATGGTTTCCACCTTGTCAACGGTTTCTCTGTCTGTAAAAATCAGACCACCTTTTTCCAGTTCCGGTCTTCCATTGGGAAATGCATCCTCAATGACAAGATACTGGCACTCTTCTGCATTCACATACGGAGCAATGAAAGTTTTTCTGGATGTAATAATCGGTTTTACCCCTTCAATCTCATCTGCATGAAGGCTGGCTTCCACTCCGGCATCCGGTCGTGGAGTAATCTTGTCAATCATAGACCAGGGGAAGGAAACCTTCTCAGGATTATTGATATAGTTTTTAAATTCCGGATCTGCCAGACCGTTATCGCACCAACTCACTGCATAGCGGGAAATTGCCTGATACAATTTTGTTCCATTATGAGAACAATTGTCCATACTCACCATTGCGATTGGTTTCTGCCCTGCGAGAAAACGTTCATATAAGAATGATGTCATTTTTCCCATATAAGAATCCGGATGTGCCGGACCATTTTTCAGATCCTCTTCCACTGCCGGAAGAAGTTTTCCGTCTGCCGTCTCCAGCAGATAACCTTTTTCTGTAATAGTAAAGCTTACGATCTGCAGGGAATCTTTCCTAAAGATTTCCTTCATACGAAGAAAGTCTTCCTCATAACCGGCATCCATAGTCAATGATTCTGCCACACTGGCAACAACCGTTTTCTCAATGGTTCCATCAGCTTTCAAAGTAACCAGTATATTCATATTATCGTGAGGCTGATTCAGTTTTTCAATTGCCTCATGTCCGCCGACAGCAATCAGCCCCCGATCCAGAATTCCTTCGTTCAGGAGGGTTTCCACTACATTTGCCTGAAAGGCCCGGAAAATATTGCCGGCACCATAATGTATCCAAAATGGATTCTCTCTGGTAGCCTCCACCATTTTCTCATGATCATACTGCGGAAGGTGATACCCTGCCTTTTCCCATTCTTTTTTTTCTTCTCTAATTCCCTGCTCTGTCAAATGCAACATCCCCATGTTCTCCTTTCACCCACTGTTTTCCTGTGTCTGTCTGCCTGTATTTGATAATTCTTATTATAGACCAAATTCCAGAAAATTCCATTGAGCGGTTTGTTGCACACATTGCAAATCTTGTTGTTATAAGTACAAAAGAAAAAACGGAACCTAAAAGATTGTTTCTCAACTACCTTTACGGTTCCGCTCTTCTTACCTTAACCTTCTCATTTTCATTCATGTACATAGGATTTCCTGTTTATCTGTTTTTCAGGTCAGATAACAGATCAACGTTTACATTTCCTGTAAATGCCATCATACTGCACATAATTTCATAGCTGTGTTTATTAAAATAATCTGCGATTTTTCTTGTAATTGCCATAACGATTATCTCCTTTTCTGTTTCTTTTTTCTGTTTACGTATGTTATTGTATACTGAGAAATTACCGGATTCCAGATATCATTTTGACCAATATTAAGTCTATATTGACTTAAAAATAATTATCATATATAATTTTACTGATATTTTAGAATTTATTAAGGTTTATTTTGAATTTCCCCTGGCATTTTTACATTTCCCCCGGGGAAAATAAGGAGGAACTGAATGGAGTATCCCTATTACAAGTCACAGTTATCCATGAGTCAGCTGGGCATTCAGCTGAGTTTCCGCACCAATCCAGGTGGTTACCACCCTCTCCACTGGCATGAGGAACTGGAAATATTATATCCACTGAACGGCGAAACAGATATCACAGTAGATGGCAATAAATATCACCTTCTCAAAAAGAATATGACAGTAATCGATTCACGACAGGTTCACAGTACGTATACCTATGACCTGACATCCATGTTATTATGTATTCATGTTTCCAAATCTCATCTTCAAAATTATATACCTGAGATTGCACTGTATCAGTTTCATTGTATTCCTGAACTGGTACCAGATTCTCTTTTTGAGGAATATCTGTATATCTGTGACCTCCTGGCAGAATTGACAAGACTTTATATTCTTGATGTGCCCGGATTTCGTCTGGAAGCGGAAGGAATCATTTTACAGGTGATGTCACGCCTGCTTCGTTCCTTCTCATCGACGCTCACGCCGCTTGTATCTGATGCCAATATTCAGACCATCGAGCGAATCCGGAAAGTCATCACCTACGTGGAAGAACACTATGCAGAAAACATATCTCTGCAGGATGTCACTGAACTTCTGGGAATCGGCAAAGAATATTTTTGCCGTTTTTTCAAAAAAAATATGGGGATATCTTTTCTTCAATACCTGACAGAGGTACGGCTGTCCCACATTTATCAGGGACTGACAGAAACAGATATACCGATTGCAGAACTGATGGAAAATAACGGTTTTTCCAATCAGAAACTATTTAACCGTACTTTTAAAGAACTATATGGCTGCACGCCATCCTCGGTTCGTAAAAAGCGACAAAATTAATATAGAAATGAAAAGAAAGGAACCCAATCCGGGCAAAGAATGATATGAAATCACTAAAAGAATTATTTGTAATAGGAAAACAGGCAATGGAATGCCATCAGGATTTTGTTTTTGTAACTGTTATTGCCAGCTCAGGCTCCTCCCCGCGGGGTGCCGGTTCCCGTATGCTGGTGCTGCCTGACGGGACTTCACATGGCACAGTTGGCGGAGGAAATGTGGAATATCATGCCATTCAGCAGGCAAAAGAAGTTTTGGTTTCAAAGAAATCTTTTTCAAAAGGATACCATCTGCATGCCAGTGAAACGGCTGATCTGGGAATGATCTGCGGCGGAGATGTGGTGATTTACTTCCAATACATTTCCTGGGAAAATGAGGAATTCTACCGATTATGCTGCCAGCTTCTGGAGGACTGGGATAAAAATGAAAGCAGCTGGCTGATTATGGATATTACGGATGAGACCGCCTGGGCGGCAGGCTACTATAGTCGGGAAAATGGTCTCATCGGACTCTCCTTAACAGATATAGAGCCTCTGCTGCAGACACAGGCTGTACAGGCAACCATCAATGGAAGGCACTATTACAGTGAGCCCCTCGTCCGTCAGGGTATTGTGTATGTATTCGGCGGCGGTCATGTAGCACAGGAACTGGTACCTCTCCTGTCCCATCTGGATTTCCGCTGTGTCGTATACGATGACAGAGAAGCTTTCAGCAATCCTTCCCTGTTTCCGGAAGCTGCCCGGTGCATCATCGGTGACTTTTCCGATATTTCACAGTATGTAACCATACAGCCACAGGACTACGTCTGCATCATGACCCGCGGTCACCAGTCAGACTATATCCTTCAGCAGCAGATGCTGCAGACAGATGCACACTATATCGGTGTTATGGGCAGCCGAAAAAAAAGTGCTGCTATCCGGCAAAAGCTTCTGGACGATGGTTTTACTGGGACACAGATTGACCGGATCACCACCCCCATCGGACTGAGTATTCTGGCAGAAACTCCAGCGGAAATTGCAGTCAGTATTGCGGCACAACTGTTGATGATACGGGCCCAGAAAAAATAAAAGTTTAAAAATTTTCCCCGGGGAGTTTTACATTCTCCCCGGGGAAAATTTTTATAATTTACTGCATATGACTTTACAGCGTTTTTTATGAAACGCAATTCCATAAGCGAGAATATCCTCTCTCCCATCATTCCGCAGTCTCTCATCATATCGATGACTTCGGATCTGACTCATTGCTTTTTGGCAGCCCTTTTCAAGCTGTGCAACACTGGGTGCATACTTCACTTCGATAATTATTCCCGCATCCGGATCCTCCGGTTCTATCAGGATATCACTGAATCCATCATCTGACTCAGCATTCGACAAAATCAACCAACTGGGGTCACTTCGCAGCAAACCAAGTAGCAGGCCATGATAAAAGTTCTCCTTCTGATCATCTCTTGCCTTAGTATCCAGTATACTGATCATCTTTCCAAGAATCATATTCAGCTGTTTCTGTATATCATCCGGTTTTCCATCCATAAACGCCTGGCAAAAATTACGCATCGGCTTTTCATCCTGAATAACGCTTTCTCTGAACCATTCCTGAATCTGAAGGAGAAAAACTTCTCTTACCTCCCGATTAGGAATTGCCAGCTTATACCTGCCATTTTCTGTTTTTCCCATCTGTGTCAAATATCCGGTTGTGAACAGAACACTCCAAAGATTATCAATGCTTTTGTCAAGTTCTCCATACGTTAATTCCAGGCGGACTGCTTTTTCAATTGATTCTCCTGCAACCAGATTCTCAATTTCATTCTGCGTGGTTTTATCCGCCTTATCAATAAAACGTCTGACCAGATCATTGCTGCTGGTATTAATCCAGAATGCCTGCGGTTCTGCCTGTGGGTCTGCCAGCAGTTTTTTCGTATAATTGATCACATCCCATGGGCAATACACATCCGCTTTACCAAAATGATACCCATCATACCATTCCTTCATTGTATCAGTATATGGTTCAAGTTCATAATCTCTGAGAAGCGCATTTACCTCACTCTGCGTAAAGCCAAACTGTTCATCATGCTCTGCATCCACAATAGAATTGACATCAAAATTATTCAATCCGGTAAAAATACTCTCTTTTGACACACGCAGACATCCCGTCAGCACAGCAAAATACAAGAAATCATTTGTCTTAAATGCCTGTCCGAACAGTACACGGATAAGAGAAACCATCTCTTTATAATATCCATGATGAAATGCCTTATCAAGCGGCACATCATACTCATCAATCAGCAGGATAACTTTCTGACCATAGGCTTGATACAGTATCTTTGACAAAAACTTCAAACTATCCTGAAGCTCTGTTTCCGTAACTGTTCTATCCATGAATCGGTTAAAGGTTTCTGTTTCAAAGGAAGTTAATCCTGTATCTCTCAATTTCTGGTAAATACGTGCAACTTCCTCCTGTATCACACTTTTCAGACGTGCAACTGCACTTTCAAAGGTCAGCCCCTCAACACTTTTCAAGGATATAAACACTACTGGAAACTTTCCCATATACTTCTCACACAGTACTGTTTCCTCTGAAATGGCCAGTCCTTCAAAAAGTGTCTTATCTGTACCTATTTCAAAGAAACTTTTGAGCATACTCATATTCAACGTTTTTCCAAAACGCCGGGGACGGGTAAACAAATTCACTTCCGCCCAGTTATTGAGAAGATCTCGAATCCATAAACTCTTGTCGATATAATAAAAATCCTCTCTCCTCAATTTTTCAAAATTGTCAATGCCAACCGGCAGCTTTCTTTTTCTCATAAGCTATCCTCTCTTTCCGATCGTCATTTTCTATACAGAATCTTTATCTATATCAACAGTATACTGATTTTTTATCTAAAACACAAGGCAAAATTTCCCCGGGGAGTTTTTCAAACTCCCCGGGGAAAACTTTATTAAAATCTCTTGATTTTCTTAGACGGTGTTTTCGGGAATTCGGTATTTCTGACTTTCAGGCGATATACTTTTTTATAAGCCGGAGCTTTCTTGTTGTATTCATCAATTACCTGCTGAAGGGCAGCCTGGATATCTTCGATTCCCTGTTTCTGTACGTATTCTTCATCGGGGAATATCTCTGCTTCGATGACTCCCTCACTTTCATGAACCAGTATTTCTCTGACCAGTCGATTCTCGCCGATCTTGTTTTCCAGTTCTTCCGGAGAAACGTTTTCTCCGTTCTTGGTGATAATGAGGTTTTTCTTACGACCTGTGAGGTATACAAAGCCTTCCTCGTCCACATAGCCCAGATCCCCCGTTTTCAGCCAGCCGTCTTCCAGTGTACTGGCAGTTTCTTCCGGCATCTTATAGTAGCCCATCATCACGCTGCTGCCGCGAACCCAGAGTTCTTCATCTACGGTTTTGGCTTCGCAGTTCGGCATCAGCTGACCCACGGAGTTTTTGCGGATATTCCAGCTTCTGTTGGTACTGATTACAGGTGCACATTCTGTCATCCCGTAACCCTGCTGGATCGTAATTCCATAGGTTTCAAACAAATCAATCAGGGCAGGGGGCAGGTATGCTCCGCCGCTGCAGATGGTATGGAACTGTTCTCCAAATACCGCCATTTTCACAGCCTGGGGCGGAAGTCCTGCTGCCTCCTCCAGTTTTTTTGCCAGAGTTTCGATCATCAGCGGCACCATCAGCATCATGTTCGGCTGGAATAATTTGATATTCTTTGCCACACGAAGCAGAGAATCATTGATGCAGATAATGCTTCCCAGCGAAATTCCTTTCAAAATGTCCATGGAAAGGCAATATGCGTGATGGACTGGCAGCACTGACAAAATGACTGTACGTGACGGAATTCTCATGTCCAGACAGGTAGCATTCTCTGCCAGATTTCTGTGGGTCAGCATAACACCCTTGCTCTTTCCTGTGGTTCCGGAGGTAAACATAATCGTACAGAGAGAATCCGGCTGAATCTCACATTCATAGCTTCCTCTGTTTTCTTCCAGAAGCTGTGCCCATGACAGAACCCCATCTTCATGTTCTGTTTTCTGCATGGAAATCAGATATTTCAGCTTCGGACATTTTTCCTTCACAATGGCAGCCACGTCTTTCCGGATTTCATCCAGTACAAATACGGTCACATCTGCACGGTCAATAAGTTCGCACATTTCCTCGGCCGGGAGAGACACGTCCAGAGGAACTGCCACACTTGCACTGTTTACAATACCAAGATAAGCTGCAATCCAGGTATAGGAAGTCATACCTGTGACAGCAACGTGAGCACCTTTCTCTCCCAGTGCATCCAGTGCACGGGAGAAGCTCTCGCTGTCTTCTTTCAGCTGTGTATAGGATTTTGCCTCAATTACGTCCTTTTTTACTTTATAACGGATGGCGTCTTCACTGCCAAACTGTTTCTCTGCCTGTACCAGAATCTGTCTAATTGTACTGCAAACCATATTCATTCTCCTATTATTCTGCGGAAAGCTTTTCCAGATAATCCACGGCTTCCTGCACGGTACGGATTTCTGCCACTTCCTGCTGATCAATTTCTACATCAAACTCATCTTCCAGTTCACCCAGCATGCTCATAAAATCAAAGGATGTAAATCCAAGATCTTCCATGAACCTGGACTCCGGACGGATATCATCCTGCTCTACTTCTACATAATTACAGATAATCTCTTTCAGTCTTTCAAACATGTTTTCTCCTCCTGAACTTCAACCACTATACTAATTTGATAATATCTCCAATCGGGAGATTCGGATTCTCAATTCCCTTGAACATGATTTTACAAAGATAATAATACAGGTATTCCAGCTGTTTGGTAGATACGGCTTTTACCTGATGTTCAAAGCTGAAATCAAGACCATTATCATCCGGACGATGCATAACTGTCAGATACATAGCCTGGGTGGTCGCACCATTGGGATACCACTTTGTCTTGTATTTGATATCTCCCAGTTTATCAAGTCCTTTTTCTTTCAGAGTCAGCGGCTGATAAGTCAGTGACATAGGTTCATACGTATAGCCCGGCTGATTGGGATATTTGCGTCCGCGGGCTGCAAAATACTGTACCGGATCATAATTGGCATGACGGAAATACTCATTCTGAAGGTCACGGATTTCTTTGATTCCCTCCAGGAAGGTACGGTCTTCTGAAATAATGGTACGAAACGGGAAAGAATGAATTCTGGTTCCGCCGCATTTTTTCTCTTTCAGGGTTGCTCTTCTGGCAATCGCTGTGTTAATGGAAACATCCTCATTTCCATTCATCTTCTGAAAATATGTACGAAGACCCATGATCAGCAGACAAACCAGAGATACATGATATTTTTCACAGAAATCCATCAGTCTCTTAGTAGGTTCTGCTTCCAGATGGAAAATATCCAGCGCGGAGTCCACAGAATCGGATACATTCAATGCAGCACGAAGATTAGGATTGCCGCAGCGTTCCCGTTCTGCTTCCAGACGGCCGGCACCTTCCAGGGCATTATAAATCGGCTCAGAACCTTCTGCCAGCTTGCGGAAGTACTCTTCATCTCTTACTTTTGCCTTAGAACCTGCCTCATAGGCAAGATCCTTCTGCAGCTGTTCAATATAGGAAGCCATTTCCTTCGGAAAAGCAACTTCTTCATAGAGGGTGCTGCAGTAGATTTCTACGATATCTTTCATAAAACAGATTAAAGACTGGGCATCCATGGTCAGATGATCCACCAGCAGATATATACCGTCATATCCATCCGGTGTCCGGATCATCACGATACGGTTCATCGGGGAATCCTGATTTTCAAAAGGAACCTGGGTCCATGCTGTCATTACCTTCTCGGCTTCTTCCATGGTCTTTCCGGAAAAATCTACAAACTCAATCTCTCTTTCCTCTTTTTCCACCACATACTGATACCAGTTTCCCTCTTCATCAACTGCAAATCTGAGACGCATGGACTCACATCTGTCATATGCCTGATAGATGGACTTTCTCAGCACTTCCCAGTCCAGATCCACAGCGATGGTCAGACTGGTTCCAATATTTACAACTTCTTTTTTAGGGCAAAAATTCTGATAAAACAAATGAAATTTCTGAGCTGCAGTTAACGGATATACCGGATATCCTTTTCTCGATGTCATCATTTTATAATTCCTCCTATGAATTCATCCAAAGCCTGTTCATACTGTTCTGTATCCTTATAATAACTTTCCGCATGGGATGCACCTTTTACAATCAGTTTCCGTGTACCCGGTGCACAGTGCTGATAAATCTCTTCACACATTTTACATGGCACGAAAAAATCTGCATCTCCATGAATCAGCAAAATCGGAACCTTCGCATTTCCTGCCTCCACGGCTGCATCACATTCATCCAGTCCATATCCTGCTTTTCGCTTATTGACCACATCCGCAATCTGAATAATCGGAAATGCCGGCAAATGATACATGCTGTGCAATACATGGGTAAATACTGCTTTTGCAGTGGTAAATGCACAGTCAGATACAATCCCCTTCACCTGTACCGGAAGATTCAGACCTGCACTCATCAGTACAGTAGTTCCCCCCATGGAAGTTCCGTGAAGCAAAATCTGAACATCGTCTCCGCAGGTATCAACCACCCACTTCATCCAAAGCAATGCATCAAATCTGTCCTTACTGCCAAATCCAATGTACTGACCTTCACTCTTACCATGAGCCCGCTCATCCACAAGCAGCATGGCAAATCCATGATTCAGGTAATAATCAGACAATCCAACGTAATCCTGCATACCTTCGCTGGTATATCCATGGAAACAGACGACAACTTTCTTTGCTCCCTCATTGGGAATCCAGGTGGCGTGCAGTTTTAATCCATCTTCTGATTCCAGATATACATCCTCTTTGGGCTGTTCCAGCAAACGCTCCTTGCGCGGCTGAAGCTTTGGTATGTACTGACTCCAGTCTGTTCCTGACATTTTCATCGTCCGCTCTACTTTCGCCTGATTCCTCTTCAATGCGATTCTGTAAAAATAAGCAGAGGCACCTGCTTCAGTAATTGCCAGCAGGCCAAGAACAGCGCCAACAGTTCCTACTATTTTTTTCTTCATCGGCATTTCTCCAACATATCTTTCAATTTCAAAGCTTTATCAATACTTCCCTCAAATCTCATCTTCTGCAGGGTTACTGCAAGAATAGGGTCAAGTTTCCCCTCTGCAATCTTCATGAAAGTATCCGCAGATGCGATAAAAATGACATCTCTGTCATAATACTCATACGGTTCCACATAAAGCTTTCCGTCCTTGACTTCAACATAATAAATGCCCTCTGCCTCACCGATAATATTAAACTGATAAGCCAGATGCTCTTTAATATCACTCACATCCACATGCATATACTTGTCTCGGATTTTCTCAAAAAATTCTGCGTAAGTCATGAAAATGCCCCCTTTATTATTTCTATTATCCGACCGATGGTCGACATATTACAAAATAAAGATAGCATTTTTTCGACCGTCGGTCAATATGATTCATACGCAAGAATTCGACAAAATTAGAAGTAAATCCGATTTCTGGTTGTTATTTATGAACGATTTGTGATATACTTTTTATAGATTTGTTACAAGGGAAGAGGGATTTGTCATGCCAGATTCTATGAAATATCAATTGATTTTAGATGCACTCCAGTCTTTACTGGAGACCAGGAATATGGAAACGATTTCTGTAAGTGAGATTGCACAGACAGCAGGGATTGGCAAGGGAAGTATTTACTATTACTTTCCTTCTAAAGATGCGATTTTTGAAGCATTGGTTGAACGAAACTATAAAAAACCGCTGGAGACGGCAAAGAGTCTTTCCCAGCAGACGGATATTTCTATTTTTACCAGGATGGCTATGATTTTTCAGGCATGCCGCAATTCTTCCACGGAGTTTCTGCGTGATCGTTCAGCAGAAGGTCAGAAGAATCTCCAGGAGAATGCTTACATACATCAAAAATATATGTCCCACCTCATCAGTGAGCTGAAGCCTGCACTGACGGAAATCATCCAACAGGGTATTGTTAACGGCGAGATCCGATTCTCCAATCCCGCAGCACTGGCGGAAATTGTACTGATTATTCTCACCGTAAAACTGGATAATACCCTTGTTCCCTCCACACCCCAGAGTATCGAAGAAACCATTCACGGACTGATTGAGCTTCTGGAAAGGGGAACAGATACTCATCCGGGTGTGTTGAATTATCTGACTGTGCGATAGGCAGGTCATTCATTGTTATATTGATATGTGGGCACAATTTCCTGCACTGTTTTCCGAATCTGTCCTTCATCCTCATAGGCCAGTATTTTCAGCTGCCTGAGCTGATTCATGAATTTGTCAACATCAAACTGTATCGGTTTTCCTATAAAAATTTTATCATGATCGGTTTTTTTCAGTCCTTCCTCATCCATCAAAAGTTCTTCATACAACTTTTCTCCCGGTCTAAGACCTGTATATGTTATTTTTATATCTATATCAGGACGGAAACCGGATAACTTGATAAGGTTGCGTGCCAGATCATCGATTCGAACTGGTTCACCCATATCCAGAACAAAAATCTCTCCACCTTTTGCATAGGCCCCGGCCTGAAGAACCAGAGATACCGCTTCCGGAATTGTCATAAAATAGCGAATAATATTTTTATCGGTGACAGTTACCGGTCCTCCCTGCTCAATTTGTTTTCTAAAGAGCGGAATAACACTTCCATTGCTTCCCAGTACATTTCCAAAACGTACCGCAGCAAATTCTGTTTCCGATGTTTTGTCCAGCGCCTGAATGATCATTTCACAAATTCGCTTGGATGCTCCCATGATATTTGTAGGATTGACCGCTTTATCTGTGGAAATCAAAATAAAACGCTGACAATGATTATCTTTCGCAGCCATGGCTGTGTTCAAAGTGCCAAATACATTGTTTTTGATAGCCTCATTAGGACTTGTTTCCATCAAAGGTACATGTTTATGTGCAGCCGCATGATAAACTACCTCCGGTTGGTATTTTTGAAAAACCGAATAGATTCGATGAGTGTTTCTCACCGATCCAATCAGCACAACCAGATTTAATTTCGGGTATTCTCTTATCAATTCCTGCTGTATATCGTAGGCAGAGTTTTCATAAATATCAAAGATTATCAGCTGTGCCGGATGGTGTGCAGCAATCTGCCTGCAAATTTCGCTTCCAATAGACCCTCCTCCTCCGGTAATCATGACCTTCTTTCCCTGAACATATCCTAAAACCATATCCAGATCAGTTTGTACCGGTTCTCGTCCCAGCAAATCCTCAATCTCAACTTCTCGTAACCTGGAAATACTGACTTCTTCGTTGATAATCTGATACACACCGGGCAGAATCCGTAATTTACATCCTGTTTCTTTACAGATTTCTAACAGTTCTTTTTTATCTTTAGGTTCAATGGTCGGTATGGCCATAATGATTTCCTGTACTTTGTATTTTTTTACCATTAAGGGGATTTTTTTCCTGTCTCCCACCACGGGAATCCCCAAAATACGGGTACCTTTTTTCTGCGGATTATCATCAATCACACAGACAACCTTATTTCTCAGATGATAGCTTGACTGCATTTCCTTAATAATCAGAGTACCGGCATCCCCGGCCCCAATCACCATCGTTAAAACAGGCTGTTCCAAATGTTCTGTATAGATTCTCTGCTTCATAATCCGAAGGAAACGATATGAAAATCTACCAACAACCATCAAAGGAAGTAAAATCAATAAATATAGTATAAAGTAAGACCTTGGCATGGGATACTGCAGCATATACATTCCCACCAGCTGTATAACAGAAGAAACTACACAAGCCAAAACTGTATTCAGTAATTCTGTAACACTTGCGTATCTCCATAGACTCTCATAAAGGCTGAAAAATGCAAAAATAGAAATACTACACAGCAGATTCAGAAAACTGTAACTCATGAGGCTATGTAAAAACGCGTCTTTAATCATAGATGGCCGAAACTCAAAACGTATCAGCAAAGCCAAATACTCTGCTATAAGAATCGCACCTGTATCATAACACAGAAGCAAAGATACCCTGATTCTCTTTTTTGGATTTTTAAATTTTTTTAATATATTATACATCATTCTTTTCTGTTCACCTGTGGACTATTTAACTTTTCATCAGTTACTGTCCTTCAATATGTTTTGCACGAATCATTCCAAAATCTTGAGACATATATGCAAAATATTATAGATAAAATAAACCACAAAGTCAATAGCACTGCAATTGCTGAAAAAGCAATTTCTTCCGCTCCAATATTTTCTCCCAATGTTTCTTTTCTCATCAAGGCGACATCCAATGCTGCTTTCACTGTTTCCAGATACTGAAGATTCTCCTCGACCTGATCTTTCATTCGGGAAATCTGCTGCTGCAGAAAAGTCAGGTCGTGCTCCATATCATCGGCCTGATGAATCTGTTCCATTCTTTTGAGAATGCTTTTTATGATTCCCTGATTTCCTGCTGTGAAATTCCAGTCGATCTTTGTATAGCTTCTATTTTCCGGAGTTTCTGTTTTATTTTCACTGATGCTGTTTTTCAATTTTTCATCTATAAGATCAAAACGTTCCATAACGGCCTTGCGGCAAACGGCAATCAGCTGCCTCTCGTACAGTTTTTCCGCATGACAGATATTTTTTCCATTATTTTCCCGCGTGGAAGGACAAACCCATATGGGATTTCTATTTCTGTTCCTGGTTACATAAAATCTTCCACATTGTGTACATACAATTCTTCCTGAAAAAGGATATCTGATTTTCTTTCCATATAAATTGTCTTTCGCACAGCAGATTTCCTGTACATTTTGGTACTGTTCCCGGCTTACAATGGCGGGATGATTTTCTTCTATATAATATTGCGGCAGCTCCCCTCTGTTTTTTACCGATTTATGAGTTTTGTAATCCGGTGTAAATGTCTTCTGCAGCAATGCGTCCCCACAGTATCTCTCCAGAACCAGCATCTGTTTTACGTGTCTCCCTGTCCACCCCTCATCAATTCCTGCATTCAATGTCCCCACCGGTGTTTGTTTCATTTTATTTCTCTGGACAGTCACAGCACTTTCCGGCTTTGGAATGTGATCAAAATTGAGTCTTCTGGCTATTTCTACATAACGATACCCTTTTTCTGCTTCCTCAAACACCCGCCGCACAACCTTAGCCTGCTCATCAATGATTTCCACTTTTCTTCTGCGATAGCCACTTTCCATAATTTCAAGTGAATCTTCCCCTTCAGCATATCGGTAACCATATACCGCCACATTCCGCATCTCCCCTTTCGGAAATCTCTGCTGTATTTCCTGTCTCATATTAGCGGCAATGCTCTGGCTTTCTTACTGTGCAATGGCTCCCAGGATCGTCACAAACAAATCATTTCGTGCTATAGCCGTATCAAAATTTTCTTTTTCAAATAAAATGGTCACGTTTTTCTCTTTCAGTATTTCCATTGCTTTCAAAAAATCTCTGGTATTTCTTGAAAAACGGGAAATAGACTTCGTCACTATTCGATCAATACGACCTTCCTGGCAATGTCTCAGCAGACGCCTAAAACCTTTGCGCTGTTCACTGGTTGTACCTGAAATGCCATAATCTGAATAGATACCTGCAGAAATCCATTGTGGATTTCCTGATAATAATTTCATAAAATACCTTTGCTGCATCTCATAGGAATCTTCCTGATTGTTATTGTCGGTTGACACCCGGATGTATGCCGCCACCCGCAGCGTTCCTCCATACTGTTCCATAAACACTCTCCTCCTTCTCCGCTCTAGAGCGGTTCACATTCCCGCAGAGAGGATTTAAGATAATAAAAATCGCCCCATGCGGTTTATCATATGGTTAAACTCCACCATATTTTAAGCCACACAGGGCGAATCATGCTATTATTTTTTATTTTAAGTTTCCTCACTTCTTTCCACAGCAATTTTTGTATTTCTTTCCGCTGCCGCAGGGACAGGGGTCATTGGGATATACTTTTTTCTTTCCAGGGAAAGCAATTACTTTTTCATATTGGGGCCTTTATATTTCAATACCTGAGGGTAACGTTTGTCATGCATGGGTGAACCTTAAAAAAAGTAATTCGATCCGGTACAAGAATCCTTCGCCATATCGTCGGATGACTGTTTTTGATTGTTATCTTTAGCTGATATCCCATCTTTTCCATGCTCCTCTCTTACTGATATGGGACTGTCCCCTGCCCCATCTGATACACATCATACCACTGCAGGCAGGCCTCGGTCCATTTCGCACAGACTTTTTCCCATTCTTCCTGCATCTGCTCCTGTTCTTTCTTCAGTCTTTCCTCTTTTTCCTGATTTTCTTTCTCACCAAAACCGGAAAGCAGCCACTCTTCATATTCTGATGTCTTCACCTGCATCTGTTCCCACAGGTTTTCCGCGTGACTGCGGGCCTCCTCCATGGGCTCCTCAGCCAGCCGAAATCTCCAGTCCAGATAGGCGTCTTCTGTATCTATTTCCTTTAATCGATGGCGTTCACCTTTGGGCACTGCCCGGATGCCGGCAATCAGAGCCTGATCTTCCGCCTGTATCAGGGCCGCCAGGCCATTTTCCGGCTGTTTTCTGCTTTTTTCCAGATAATGCTCGTAACCGAATGGATAGTAGCTGACCCCGTCTTCTTCAAATACAAGAATCGCATCGGCCACCTGCCGGATAAAGTATCTGTCATGGGAAATGAACAGCATGGTTCCCCGATAAGCCTGAAATGCCGATTCCAGTGTTTCTTTGGCCGGTATATCCATATGATTGGTAGGTTCGTCCAGCAGAATAAAATTGGGGCGTTCGGTGAGCATCTCCGCCAGTACCAGTCTGGCTTTTTCTCCTCCCGACAAAGCACTGACTTTCACGGAGGCAGCCTTTCCCACGAACAGGTATGCTCCCAGGGTCTGCCGTACTTCTTTTTCTGTCAATGCAGGAAAATGTTCATGAAAGTGTTCCGCCACCTGCTTTTCTGATTCCAGTGCTGCAGACTGCTGGTCAAAATACCCCATCACCGTGCGGTTTCCCAGTGTACATTTTCCTTCCAGCGGACTGAGAATTCCTGCCACTGTTTTTAAAAATGTAGTTTTACCAGCTCCATTATTGCCGATAATGCCAATCTTCTGTCCCCGTTTCACACGGAGAGACAACTCCAGCAAGGGTGTATCATATCCTATTTTAAGGTGTTCTGCTTCCAGCACCCATTTGCTCCCCAGAACCGCAGGTTCCATGTCTCCGGTAAACAGGTGTACATCATCCGGCTCCGGCTTTTCTATCTTTTCCATCCGCTCTATGATTGTTTTTCTCGAACGGGCGAAGGAAGCTTTCTTTGGCTTATGTTTAAATCGCTCAATTAATTCATTCAGCCGCTGCAGTTCCTGCTGCTGCCGTTCATAAGCCTTCAGCCCCAAGGCCAGATCTTTTTGCTTCTGCTGCCGGAAATGTGTATAATTTCCCGGATATCGTTTTAGTTTTCCCCGATGCAGTTCATAAACCACATCCACCACCTGATCCAGAAAGAAACGGTCATGGGATACGAAAACAACGGCATGTTCATAGGATTTCATATATTCTTCCAGCCATTCCACCGTGGGGATGTCCAGATGGTTGGTGGGCTCATCCAACAGAAGAATATCCGGCTTCTGCAAAAGAAGGCGGATCAGAGAAATCTTCGTCTGCTCACCTCCGGAAAATGAAAAAAGCTTCCGTTTCTTGTCCTCCTTGGCAAATCCAAATCCGGTGAAAATCCGATCGTATTCCATCTCATAGGAAAATCGCTCTCTGGAAAATAAATCACTCTGCGGACAGCCCTCCAACAACAATTCTTCCACCGTTTTATCCTGATCTGCCGATGGTGTCTGGCGAAGCATCCCGATGGTCACGTTTCTTGATGTCACAATTCCCGGACCCTGCCGCCTATCGTCCCTGTCCAGATCCAGTTCCCCCGAAATCAGACGAAGAAGTGTCGATTTTCCGGCACCATTTCTCCCCACCACTGCTATTTTCTCTTTACCTTTTATCTCAAAATCGATATGGGACAGAATCTGACGGTCACCTATAGAAACTGTGCCATTGGTAATCTTGTATAACATATCATTCCCCTGCTTTACTTTGCTAAACTCTTTATCACTATCTTATTGATATATCCCTTTTCTGTCAATAGAATATAAGTGAACAATAACAAGAATACTGAAATTGTGCTTTGTACTGAAAAAAATTGTTGCATTTTTCTGCAAAATCTGTTTCACTATAAGGTGGAGACATTCATAATCTTTAAAAAGCGAGGTATGTACAATGAAACCAATTAAAGAAGGTAAAGTTCGTGAGATTTATGACAATGGCGACAGCCTGATCATGGTGGCAACTGACCGTATCAGCTGCTTCGATGTCATCTTGAACAATGTTGTAACAAAAAAAGGAACTGTTCTTACTCAGATGTCCAAGTTCTGGTTTGATCTGACCAAAGACATTCTTCCTAACCATATGATTTCTGCTGACGTAAAGGATATGCCTGAGTTTTTCCAGCAGCCACAGTTCGACGGCAACAGTATGATGTGTAAGAAGCTGAATATGCTTCCTATCGAATGTATCGTTCGCGGTTATATCACCGGAAGTGGCTGGGCAAGTTACCAGAAGGACGGCACTGTATGCGGTATCAAACTGCCGGAAGGTCTGAAAGAGTCCGATAAACTGCCGGAGCCCATTTACACTCCGTCTACAAAAGCAGAAATCGGTGATCACGATGAAAATATTTCCTACGAACAGAGTATTGCTCATCTGGAGAAATATTTCCCGGGAAAAGGCGAGGAATACGCTGCAAAACTTCGTGACTGCACCATCGCGCTGTACAAAAAATGTGCTGATTACGCTCTGACCCGCGGTATCATCATCGCAGATACCAAGTTTGAGTTTGGTCTGGATGAAAATGGAAATGTTGTTATCGGTGATGAGATGCTGACACCGGACAGTTCCCGTTTCTGGCCGGCAGATGGATATGAACCTGGTCATGGACAGCCATCCTTCGACAAACAGTTTGCCCGTGACTGGCTGAAAGCCAACCCGGATAACGATTGGACATTGCCGCAGGAAATCGTGGACAAGACCATTGACAAATACCTGCAGAGCTATGAAATGCTGACAGGCGAGAAACTGACTAAATAAATGTTTGTAAAAGTTTCCTTTTTCTCAACAAACACCTGAATAGCAATACTGAATAAAGGACAACAGGGTCTATGCAAGAAAAAAGTGTTCCCAGACCCTGGCCAATTTAGCCTTCGTGGTCTGGGAAGATATTTTTCTTATATAGACCCTTTCTCAGTTGAAAAATGCCCTGAAATTCTCTAAAAAAGCAGGTTTATTAAGGAGAAATGGAACTTGTATTATAAAAAATCTGTATAGGTCCTTTTCCCCATTATTATTTAGTACTATTTCTTCGTATTTTCAATTCTCTGGTATTCGCTTCCACCCGGCTTTTATTTAGCGGATAAATAAAAATCAGTGCAGCCGCTACTGCAGCAAATCCAATCATCGGTACGATGCAGGACATGCGGAAGATGCTGGCTGTGACTTCCGGGTCAAAGGCGGTCGTCTGGGTATAGCCGATCATGGTCAGCAGACCTCCCACCAGTCCGGAAGACAGGGCCTGCCCGATTTTCCGGGCGAAAGAGTAGACCGAGTATATGGTTCCGTCCTCTCTCACCCCATTTCGAACCTCTGCGTCATCTATCACATCTGTAATCATTGCCCAGATTACGGTATTGAAGAATCCCATTCCCACGTTGGCCAGTGTATAAAAGATGACATATACGTACGGACTGGATGGTTTTACCAGCAGGCAGACCAGATAAATCAGCGAGCTGAATATACAGGATATCACGGACAGTTCTTTTTTTCCGATCCGGTCCGCCAATCGGGCGGCAAATGGTGCACAGATGATCAGGATGGCAATGCTTCCTGCCAGGGAAGACAGGGACTGTGCTCCTGCAGAACCGTAATAATTGGGAAATACATATCCGGCAATTCCCTGCATTCCCAGCTGGGCCAGAAGCAGAAGGATGGCTGCCACAATGATTCCGATCAGTGCCTGATTGGTAAAGAGATTTTTCAGGAGTTTTCCAATATTCAATTTCTCAAAATTGGCATTTACCGGAACCCGCTCCTGAACCATATAGTAACAGAGCAGATAGCAGATAATCGCCCCCACGGTAAATACTCCGGCTATGACCGTCATTCGTGAACCGGAAAGTACTGTATTTCCATTGACCACCACATAGGCGAAAATCGGGGTTCCCACACCGATGACCAGACTGGCCAGTGTGGCACCGATGGTTCTCCAGGTGGACAATTCTGCCCGTTCTTTGGGATTGTCTGTGATGGCTGATGCCATGGAACCATAGGGAATATTGATGGATGTATAAAAAATAGATCCCCACAGGATATAAGTCACTACCATCCAGACTACTCTATATCCATATCCCAGATTTGCAATTCCTGCCTGATAAATCAGGAAAGAAGCAATTGCTACTGGACCACACATTCTGCGGATCCATGGTTTGAATTTGCCGTCTTTGGTAGGGCGGGAACGGTCAACGATCTGCCCCATGGTCACATCTGTAAATGCGTCTATGAAACGTGCCGCCATCATCAGGGCTCCCACCACTCCTCCTGCAATTCCCATGACATCTGTGTAAAATTTCAGCATGAACATGGAAGACAGCAGAAAAGTAAAATCATTTCCGAAATCACCGAACATATATCCAATTTTATCTCGCATACCGAAAGGTTTTATATTTTTTCTATTTTCCATAAGTACCTCCTCGAACATTCCATATTATAAACGAAAGGTCGTCTTATTATACCGAAACAGGCAAATATTTTCCTTTCACTTGTTTTTCCCGATATGCGGTAGTATGATGTTATAAAACACTACGAGGAGGTTTCTTATGGAATCTATCATTGCTCTGGCACAATGCGGCTCATCTGATCAAATAGAAAAAAACCTGAAAACAGCTGCTCATTTTATGGAAATGGCATCCCGTTCTCAGGCTTCTTTGATTGTATTTCCTGAATATTTTATGATTTCTTATCTTGCTTGCGACCATGGTTATGTGAGAGAAGCACAATCGCTGCAGGGCTCTTTTGTCCAGTCCATGAGTGAGCTGGCCCGCCAGTATCACCTCTGGGTAATCTTTGGTATGAGCGAGCGACCCAAAGAACCTGCTTCAGACATCTTCACTGAAAAGTGCTGCAACACCCTGGTAATCCTCGATGAACAGGGTGTCTTTCATGCCCGTTATCGAAAATATCATCTGTTTGATGCATTTCACTGGAAGGAATCCGATGATACTATTCCCGGTTATGAGATTTTTTCTCCAATAGATACTCCTTTTGGTAAACTGGGGCTTGGTACCTGCTATGATCTGCGTTTTCCCGAACTGGCCCGAACACAGGCCATCGCCGGTGCACAGCTTATGATTTACCCGGCTGCATGGGTCAAAGGTGATCTGAAAGACGTGCACTGGAAAACACTGCTGCAGGCAAGAGCCATTGAAAACAGCATGTACGTCATCGGCTGCTCCCAGTATACTACCGACACCTACCTGGGACAAAGCTGTGCGTTTGATCCCATGGGGCGAAAACTGGCTGAGGGCGGCTGCCGGGAAGAACTTCTGCTTGTAAAGGTGAATCCGGAAGAATCGGATCGGGCAAGGCGTATGATTGGATCGGTTCCTCAGGAGTGACCAGGGCGGGTTCATAGTCACTTATCATCATCTTTATGAAGCAGAATCGGCGGTGTCAGAGAAGGATATAACTCCTCATATCGCTCCCGTTCCTCTTCCGTTACCGGTCCTGCCGGTATCAGGCCTGTACAGTCCATTGCTGAACAGGCGGCAAGATCATCGGTATCAGTCACTCCATACTTGTCTGTCTCTGGTTTCTTATCATTTTGTTTCATGGACATACCTCCTGGCTTATACTGGTAACTGCGTGGTGACTGGGGGACAGGTTCATGGTCACTGTTGTGACCATGAATCTGTCCCCCAGTCACTCCCTTCGTCAGAAATAGTATGCCTGATTACAGAAAAATTATTCGTTTACCACACAATCTGTGCCGCACCCCAGGTCAGTCCAGCTCCAAATCCCGACAGGATCAGACGGTCTCCTCTTGTCAGCATTCCATTTCTGTTCATCTCATCCAGAAGCACCGGTATACTGGCTGCCGAAGTATTACCGTATTTTTCCATATTCATAGGGAATTTTTCTTCCGGCACACCCAGACGTTTTGCAGCTGACTGAATGATTCTGCTGTTTGCCTGATGAAGCACATACCAGCGAATGTCCTCTTTCTTCGTTCCTGTCTGCTCCATAACCTGCAGGATGCACTCGGGAACTTTTTTTACAGCAAACTTAAACACTTCCTGTCCATTCATCTGAATATAATCCTCAGCAGTTTTCTTCAGAGGATTTGAAATCCTCCTGGCACTACAGGTCAGTACACTTCCTTTTGATCCGTCAGAATACTGTACAAAACCTTCCAGTCCAGTCTCCGCAGCTTCCACTACTGCCGCACCGGCACCGTCACCAAACAGTACACAGGTGGAACGGTCTGTCCAGTCCACCAGCTTGGAAAGGACCTCTGTACCAATCACAAGTGCTTTTTTATAGATTCCTGCCAAAAAATAAGCATGAACTGTATTTAACCCGAATAAGAATCCAGAACAGGCAGCGCTGATATCAAAAGCTACCGCATGCCGAGCCCCGATTGCTTCCTGAACCTGACAGGCGGTAGATGGAAACTGCATATCATTACTACAGGTAGCAACCACGATCAGATCAATCTCCTCTGCATCTGTATTTGCATTCTCAAGAGCCTTCTTCGCTGCCTGTGCTGCCATCCATGCTCCCGTCTCGTCCTTTACAATCCGTCGATTTCTGATTCCGGTTCTGGAAGAAATCCACTCATCGCTGGTATCTACCCACTGGGCTAACTGATTGTTGCTAATCACTTGAGAAGGAAGACAACTTCCGGTACCTATAATTCTTGTAGTCATGTATTTACCCTCATTTATTTTGATAATCAAATTATTTTTCCATCAAAGTATACGGCATACACATGACTTTGTCAAGATGCAAAGATTTCCCCGGGGAGAATGTAAAACTCCCCGGGGAAATCTTTTTTTCAAGATAGAATACCACTTTCTTTTACGTTTTGTACTGCCTTCCTGATGTTGTCTTCATCTTGTACCAGTGCCACGCGCACATAACCTTCCCCGGATGGGCCGAAGGCGCTTCCCGGGGTGACGATGACACCTGCTTTTTCCAGAAGGATTTTTACAAATTCTTCGGATGATGTATATTTTGCGGGTATGGGTGCCCACACAAACATGGTTGCCGGGCATTTTTCAATTGGCCAGCCGATGGAGGTCATGCCTTCGCAGAAGCAGTCTCTCCTTCTCTGGTAGGCTTCCCGGGTGGCTTTTACGCAGGACTGGTCGCCGGTTATGGCGGCAATGGCTGCCTGCTGCACCGGAAGGAACATTCCATAATCGGTGTTTGACTTCAATGTTGTCATTTTTTCTACGATTTCCCGGTTGCCGATGCAGAAACCGATTCGAGCCCCGGCCAGTCCATAGGTTTTGGACAGGGAGTTGAATTCTACGCCCACATCTTTGGCACCTTCATACTGGAGGAAGCTGCCGCTGGTTTCCATGCCGAAGGCCAGCTCACTGTAGGCATTGTCATGTAATACTGCAATGTCGTATTTTTTTGCAAAGGCAATCAGTTTTTCGTAAAACCATCCCGGAGCCATGGCTGTGGTGGGGTTATTGGGATAGGAAACGACCATCAGTTTTGCAGCTTTTGCCACTTCTTCAGGAATCGCATCAAAATCAATCAGATAGTCATTTTCTTTTTTCAGCGGCATATAGTGAAGCTCTGCTCCTGCGATGACCGGTCCGTCCCCGAAAATCGGATAGCAGGGATCGGGAACCAGAACGATATCACCCGGATCTACCAGAGTCAGGCCAATGTGAGAAAGTCCCTCCTGACTTCCCAGGAGAGAAACCACTTCCGTATCAGGATCGATTTCCACCTGATAACGGCGGCGATACCAGGCACTGACCGCTTCGTGCAGTTCCCGTGTATCCTGAATCGCATACACATAATTCTTCTTGTCCTGCACAGCCTCCGTCATTGCCCTGATAATATGATCCGCCGGAGGGATATTGGGTGTCCCGATACTGAGGTCAATCACTTCCTCCCCTCTTTTCAGCTTCTCTTTTTTCATTTCCAGCAGAACCGTAAAGATACTGGTCCCAAAACGGTCCATTCGTTTCGCAAACTTCATGTTTCTATCTGTCCTCTCATTGTGTCTTAGTTTTGGGAATCCAGGGCTTGCTCAGATAGGTATCTGTATCACCCCCGAATTTCCCCTTTCTTTTTAAATATACATAACGAATATAATGCAGGGTATAGGCTTCTCCCTTAACAGCCAGCATCCGGAGCAAATATTCCAGCTGTGCCTTCGTATCCTCATGGATAAACCAGAGTCTGTCTTTTCCCTTTTCATAATATTCCAGCGGAGATGCATCGGTGTAATTATCAGGATGATAAATCCTGGAGGCGCTGATGCGGTCCATGATCATTTCCGCAATGTATTTTCTGGGCATGGGCATACCGGCCAGTACATGTTCCGCACCAATACCATAATCCACCCAGTATTCAAAATGATGTTTATTTCTTCCTTTGTGATGCAGCCAGGAGACAGACAGCCCGGTTGCCTCCCTCTCTGCATTGTTGGGACTTCGTGTTCCCTGATAGTATCTGGCACCTTTCAGAAATTCTGTCGGTGCGTATTTGGACATATCATGGAGCAACCCCTGGCGATAAAGCCCGATACGAAAACAATACTTCATGACCAGAAGTTTATGGGATGTTATTGTTTTAAAATGACCCCAGACGTTCATATTTTCCCTACTTTCCTATTAATATAAGAACGGTTCTTCCCGGCACTTTCAGTGACTTTTTGCCGGCAACTTTTGTTTCCTCGCCCGGACGGCTGATGGCTTCTTCTGACTTTTTGCCGGAATCTGCTGCAAGATACCATTTCATACCTTCCGGCAAATCTGGAAGAGCCATTTCACGCTCTGACCAGTACATATTATAAATAACGTATATAAAATCATCCGCAGTTTCATCCGGTTTTTTCGCATAGCTGCCGCAATACAGGATGCCTGCCTGTCTGCAGGTAGTTTCTCTGTCTGTAAACCATGCTTTCGCAGAATGGAAAGAAACTTCCGGCCATCCCAGGGACTTGTAATCGGTTGCCTGTAGTTCATACGGCATATGCAGAATCGGATGTGCCTTGCGAAATGCGATCAGATTCTGTACAAATGTCGTGAAGTCTGCATATTTTCTGGCCTTGCTCCAGTCAATCCAGCCAATTTCATTATCCTGGCAGTAGGCATTATTATTTCCATTCTGACTGTTGCCCATCTCGTCACCGCCGTAAAGCAGCGGTGTTCCCTGGCTGAGCATCAATAACATCATGGCATTGCGCATCTGCTGTTTGCGAAGTTCCAGGATTGCTGTTTTTCTGGTCTCCCCTTCTGCACCGCAATTCCAGCTGAAATTGCAGCTGCTGCCGTCCTGATTGTTTTCTCCATTCGTTTCATTGTGGCGATAATCGTAAGACACCAGATCCGCCAGCGTAAATCCATCGTGATTGGCCATATACTGAATATTCCCGTGAGAAGCTGCATTCTTTTTGCTGAAAGCAAGGACATCCTGTACCTGACCTTCGTCTCCTTTCAGGAAGCGGCGCATCGTATTCTGAAATCCGGGATTGCATTCGCCCAGTCTTCTCTTTTTACTGTGCTGCATCCGATACAGTCTGTTCATATCATAACCGGGACAGATCAGCTTACAATCAGCAAGCACATCATCTCTGGCAATCAGTTCTATCCAGGCACCCTCACCCATCAGGAAAAATCCGTCAATCTGGTATTCCATTTTCCAGAACTGCAGGATTTCCACCGCCAAAGCTGGTTCAATTTCTGACGGAAAACAAAAATCCATCAGACATTCCATTCCTGCTTCATGTAATTTTGTGATAAATTCTTTCACTTCCAGTTCCGGGTATTTTCCAGCACAGTACGAAGGCTTCGGTGCAAAATATCTTCCTTTTGTATAGCCCCAGTAATTCAGCTTTGCTTCTTCATTTTCCACAGTCAGGTATCTGGATTTTTTCTCCTGCAGAGGAAATTCCTCAAAATCATAAGCCGGCATCAGCTCGATGGATGTAACCCCCAACTGTTTCCAGTACGATATTTTCTCACAAAGTCCCTGAAAAGTTCCTTTCCTGCGGACTCTGGAATTCTTCTGCATGGTATAGCCACGCACATGGACTTTGTATAAAATCATCTCTTCATACGGCACAGGTTCGGCCAGCGGCAGAACCGCTGAAGATTTTATAACTCTGCTCTTCTGAGCGGCATATTCCTCCGGTTTCTGACCAAAGCAACCGGTTCTGCATACAGCCCGTGCCCCTATATCCATAAGAACCTGATCACCCTGACGATATTCATATTCATAAACAGAAAGATTATGCTTCTGTACTACTACTGCATAACGATTGCCGGTACGACAGGACTCAGACATACGTATCACCTGTTCCGGTTGTTCTTCTCCTTTTTTATAAAACAGCAAATCAACCGGCTGTTCCCTGACAGCGTGTACGCAAAAATTATACCCGTCTGCTGTCCTGTATGTTCCAATCCTGGTAGGGTCTCCCGGCCTTATACTCCAAAGCTTTTTTTCTTCAGTCATCTCAGTTCCTCCATCATATTCGTATGCTTTGTTTAAAGCTGTTCCTTGTTTTTAATACGTCTGGGCGTCATCTGATATCAAGTTCAACAGGGCAGTGGTCTGATCCCATAATTTCTGTGTGAATTTTCGCATCCAACAGCTTTTCTTTTAAGCATTCAGATACGCAGAAATAATCAATACGCCATCCCGCATTTTTCTCTCTGGCCTTAAATCTGTAAGACCACCAGGAATAAATACCTTCCTGTTCCGGATAGAAATACCGGAACGTATCAATAAATCCCGCGTCAAGAAGCTGTGAGAATTTTTCTCTCTCCTCGTCGGTAAATCCTGCATTTTTCCGGTTGGTCTTCGGATTTTTCAAATCAATCTCTTTGTGAGCCACATTCAGATCGCCGCAGAAAATGACTGGTTTTTTCTCCTCCAGTCTTTTCAGATAAGCCAGGAAATCCTCTTCCCACTGCATCCGATAAGGCAGACGGGCCAGCTCATTCTGTGAATTCGGTGTATAGACTGTCACCAGATAAAACTCCGGATACTCCAGGGTGATCACGCGCCCTTCCCGATCATGCTCCTCCCTTCCGATTCCATAAGCTACACTGATCGGTTCCTCCCTGGTAAAAACAGCCGTACCCGAATATCCCTTTTTCTCTGCATAATTCCAGTACTGATGGTAGCCATCCAGATCAAGCGTAATCTGCCCTTCCTGCAGCTTACTCTCCTGAATACAGAAAATATCTGCATCAATCTCCTTAAAAAAATCCAGGAAACCTTTATTCACACAGGCCCGAAGACCATTCACATTCCATGATATCAGTTTCAAACAATTGTCCTCCTTGTGAAAGCGTTCAGTTTATTATAGCATACTTTTTGAAAAGGTACGGAAAATTTTTATCATTTTTTCACTCAGGTATGATTTTGTACCGCTGCAGTGTTTTGTCTGCCGTACCATGGAAGTGGAGATGGTTTTTCCGGTAACTTTCCATGTATTCCCATATTTCCTTGCTGATTCTTTCCCCGGGGTTGACCAGGGGGATTCCGGGGGGATAAGGTATCAGGGCTTCCCCGGCGATTTTTCCATGGGCATCCTCCCAGGCAATTTCTTTTTTTTCTGCAAAGTATGCCTGCCGTGGGCTCATCACATATGCCGGCAAAGTCATTTTTATATCAGCTATTTTTTTATGATTTTCTATACGATTATCTGTTTTCGCTACATCAGAAGCAGACGCAATCTGTCTCAGTGCTTCCACAAGCCGATCCATATCTTCCTGTTCATTGGCATAGGTCACTACGGCTACCACGTGCTGTTCGTCTGCCAGTTCCATGCCAACCCGATATTCTTCGTACAGCAGGTCTGCCAGTTCAAATCCTGTCATTCCCTCTGCTTCGATTACCAGCCGGGAAGTATCCAGATCAAAAATCGCCTGATTTTTTATTTCCTGCCCGTAACAGTTGATACCGGGAATTTGCTGAATTCTTTTTCTTGCGTCCGACGCCAGCCTATCTGCTTTTTGAAGCATCTCGGGTCCATGCTGAGCAAGTTCATAGCGGGCGGCATCCAAGGAGGTCATCAGCAGATAGGAAGGGCTGGTGCTTTGGACCATATGTAGGGCGGATTCCAGTTTTCCCCGGTCGATCCGGTCACTTCCCACGTGAAGCAGGGAACTTTGTGTCAGAGATCCGGTTACTTTGTGCATGCTCTGTGCACAAAGGTCGGCACCCTGCTGAATGGCTCCCTGGGGCAAATGTCCCGTGTCATACTCCTCTGCTCCAAAATACAGGTGTCCTCCATGAGCTTCATCTACCAGTAAAACAGCACGATGGCGATGACAGATTTCACTGATAGTCTTAATGTCGCTGCACACCCCATAATAGGTGGGACTCACCAGAAACACACCTTTGCAGTCCGGATATCGGCGAAATCCTTCTTCCACATCCTCCGGGCTGATACAGCCACACAATCCTGTCTTTTCATCATAGCGGGGCATAAGGTAAATCGGCGTTGCCCCGCTCATGATCAGTCCCATCAGGACAGATTTGTGGGCATTGCGGGGAATCATGATTTTATCCCCTTCTCCCGCACACGCCAGAACCATGGCCTCGTTGCCGCAGGTAGTTCCATTTACAAGAAAATACGTGGTTTTCGCCCCAAATACCTGGGCTGCCAGTTCCTGGGCTTCTTTTATCACACCTTCCGGGCAATGCAGATCATCCAGACCCTCTGCCTCTGTCAGATCAAAGCGAAAAATACCATCTCCGGTCCACTGTCTCCAGCGGGGGCTGATTCCTTTTTCATAGCGGTGTCCTGGAATTTTAAAATACACTGGTCGTTCCTGTGTGTACTCTACTATCGCATCAAGAAGCGGTGTTCTGTTCTGATCCAAGCCGTTTTTACTATCAGTTTTCTTACCATTATCAACCATACCAATTTACTCCATACGAATGTTCAAATACACCCCAGCTTACCTGCATTTTTGTGAACCTGAGGTTTATTGACTTAGACTACTCAATGTATGTTCCGAAAAAAATGGGCTGCAGCTATGTTTGTCCGTGCCGCAGCCCTTCGTTATTTTATCCGTTTACTATTATTTTACGATTCTTGTCCATCCGTATTTGTCTTCTTCTTTGCCCCACTGGATTCCTGTCAGGTAGTCATACAGTTTCTGGGTCAGGTCACCGATCTGGAAGTTATTGATGGTGATTTCTTCTCCTTTGTATACCAGAGCACCTACCGGTGAGATGACAGCAGCAGTACCTGTACCGTAAACTTCTTCCAGTCTTCCTTCTCTTCCGGCCTGCATCAGATCATCAACTGCCAGATGTGTTTCATTTACTTTGTAACCCCAGTCTTTGAGGATATGGATAATGGAATCTCTTGTTACACCTGGAAGAACGGTTCCCTCGATCGGAGCGGTGTAGATTTCACCATCGATTTTGAACATGATGTTCATGGCACCTACTTCTTCTACGTATTTTCTTTCCTGACCATCCAGCCACAGGACCTGAGAACATCCGTATTTCTCAGCTTTTACCTGGCCAATGATGGAACCTGCATAGTTACCACCGCATTTTGTGAAGCCTGTTCCGCCTTTTACTGCACGAACGTATTCATCTTCTACCATGATTTTTACAGGTGCAAGACCTTCTGCGTAATAGGCACCTACCGGTGAGAGGATGATCATAAACTTGTAAGCTTTTGCTTTATGAACACCCAGAGAAGATTCTGTCGCAAATACAAACGGACGGATGTACAGGGATGTTTCCGGTTCAGACGGTACCCAGTCTCTTTCCACATTTACCAGTGCCTCAACAGCCTCAATAAACATTTCTTCCGGAATAGTAGCCATGCAGAGACGTTCATTGGAATTGATCATACGTCTTGCATTCATCTCCGGACGGAACAGCTGAATCTGACCATCTGCTCTTCTGTATGCTTTCAGACCTTCGAAAGTCTCCTGTGCATAATGAAGTACTACAGTAGCCGGGCTCATCGGGATCGGACCATACGGCATAATGGTCGCATCATGCCAGCCAATGCCTTCATCATAATCCATCACGAACATATAATCAGTAAAATATTTACCAAATCCCAGTTTTTTCTCATCTGGTTTTTCCTGCAGTTCTTCTCTTTTTATAAATTTGATATCCATAATAATTTCCTCCTGCTGTATCAACAAATTCGAGGGTTCTCTTTACCCCTACACCATGTTACTAGTATAAAACTACATTTTTCTCACGTCAATAGAAAATCATTGTTTTCGGTTGCTTTTGTCCGGCATATCTGCTAAAGTAACAGAGAAGGGATTTCCCTTATTCCTTTATAAAAAATATTTCCAAAGATTTCGAGAAGAAAGAAAGAGGTTTTTACCATGAGTGATCTTGAGAATGTAAACTGCAATGGCAACTGCGACAGCTGCAGTTCCGACTGTAATCTGGATTTTTCAAATCCAAACGCAACCGTTACCCTGACCCTGGATGACGATACAGAACTGGAATGTGCAGTTCTGACCATCTATCCTGCCGGCGACCATAAGTATATCGCACTGCTTCCTCTGGATGAAAACGGAGAGAACCATGACGGCGAAGTTTATCTGTACCGCTTCTCTCAGGAAGACGGACAGCAGCCGGTTCTGGAAAATATTCTGGACGATGATGAGTATGACATTGCCGCAGACGCATTTGATGAACTGCTAGACAGTGCAGAATATGATGAAATCGTAGATGGAAAAGATTTGTAGAATTTTCAAAAAAGTTTCCCCGGGGATAATGTAAAAGTCCCCGGGGTAATTTAATCTTAGCGCCGGCAGGAGTATAGTACCCACTCGCCGAGGTTTACAGCATGGTCGCCGATGCGTTCCAGGTATTTGGTGATCATCAGCAGATCCAGCTGGTAGGCTCTTTCGGTTTTGTTGTGGCTCTGCTGGATGTCTTCTGCCAGTTCATCTCGTATTTTTTCGAAGTAGTTATCTACTTCGTTGTCCATGTCGATGACCTGCTGAGCCAGTTTTTCGTCTTTTCTTACGTAGGCATTGACACTGTCATTAACCATTTTGGCTGCTATTTTTCCCATATTGAAGATGGAGGGATGGACTTCCAGCTGGAAGTCGGTCAGGTTTTTGGTTATGTCTGCGATGTCTGCAGTCTGGTCACCGATGCGCTCCATGTCTGCGATCATCCGGAGTGCGGCCGAGATGTTGCGAAGGTCTCCGGCTACCGGCTGCTGGCGGAGCAGAAGTTTCATGCACAGTGCCTCAATGTCTCGTTCTTTCTGGTCGATTTCCTGTTCCACGCGATGGACACCGGCTGCTACATTTTCGTCTTTTTCACGAAGAGCTTTCATCACCAGGGACATCGCCTCTTCACACAGATTTCCCATTAATATCAGTTCGCCGCTTAGTTTACGCAGCTGCTCTTTGTATGCTTCTCTTGTCATCAGCCAAACCTCCCTGTGATATAATCTTCTGTCCTGGGGTCTTTCGGCGTGGAGAATAATTGTTCTGTATCTCCCATTTCCACCATCTCTCCCAGAAGGAAAAATGCCGTTTTGTCCGATATGCGGACTGCCTGCTGCATGTTATGGGTAACCATCACGATGGTGTACTGTTCTTTCAGTTCCAGTGCCAGATCTTCAATTTTTGCTGTGGAAATGGGATCCAGGGCGCTGGTGGGTTCATCCATCAGCAGGACTTCCGGCTGTACGGCCAGTGCTCTTGCGATGCAAAGTCTCTGCTGCTGTCCGCCGGACATTCCAAGTGCACTTTTTTTCAGACGATCTTTTGTCTCGTCCCAGATTGCTGCTTTTCTGAGAGAATCCTCCACGATTTCATCCAGTTTGCTCTTATTGTAAATGCCGTGGGTACGGGGACCATAGGCAATATTATCGTAGATACTCATGGGAAATGGATTTGGTTTCTGAAATACCATTCCTACCCGTTTACGCAGGAGATTCACATTTTTCACTTCATTGATTTGTTCTCCGTCCAGCAACAGGTCACCGGTGATTTTGCAGCCTTCCACCAGATCATTCATGCGATTCAGAGATTTCAGCAGTGTGGATTTACCGCACCCGGAAGGACCGATAAATGCTGTGATTTCCTTTGCCGGGATATTCATATTGATATTTTTCAGTGCATGGAAATCACTGTAATATAAATCCATATTTCTTATTGTAAATTTGTCCATTTTTTTACCTCTTTACCAGCTTTTTCGCTATCCATCCGGAACATGCATTAATCAGAAGAACCAATACCATCAATACAACCGCTGATGCATAGGCCTGTTCCATATACAGACCTTCAGACAGCAGTGCGTACATATGGACAGCCAGGGTTCTTCCTGAATCCATCAGGCTGCCGGGGACTTTGGCAATGGTTCCTGCCGTAAACATCAGTGCGGCTGTCTCGCCCACCACTCTTCCGATTCCCAGTATGATACCGGATACAATGCCCGGAACTGCCGTCGGCAGTATGATTCTGAAAATTGTCCGCAGTTTTCCTGCTCCCAGTCCAAAGCTTCCTTCACGGAAGGAATCGGGCACGGAAAGGAGTGCCTCCTCTGTTGTGCGCATGATCAGCGGCAGTATCATGATTGCCAGCGTCAGTGCACCGCCAAGGAAGGTGTATCCCCAGCCGAAGAATACTGCAAAGAACAGATAACCGAACAGACCGTATACGATGGAAGGAATTCCCTGAAGAGTTTCTGTAGTGACACGCACAATTTTCACCAGAAGATTTCCTTTTTTTGCATATTCTACAAGATAAATCGCTGCTCCCACGCCCACCGGAACTGCAAACAAGAGAACCAGAAGAACCATCATCAGAGTATTGACAATTGCCGGCAGCATGGAAACATTTTCTGTGTTGTATTCCCAGGCAAACTGATCCGGTGTCAGATTCGGTATTCCCTTAATCAAAATATATCCTACCAGACAGACAGTGATTCCCACTGTAAATATCGTTGAAATGACCATCAGGATTCTCAGAAGCAGGGAAAATGGATGATATTTATATGTTTCCAGTCTTTCTTTATAGGTATCCATTATTTATCCCTCCTCTGGAGTGCTGAACAACAGGTATTTAAAAGCAGAATCAATACAAATAATACGACTGCTGTGGCAATCAATGCCTCACGGTGCAGATCGGCGGCATATCCCATTTCCATAACAATATTCGCTGTCAATGTACGGACTCCGGATAAGAGACTGTTGGGTATCACAGGCTGATTTCCTGCTACCATAATTACTGCCATGGTCTCACCGATTGCTCTTCCGATGCCAAGTACAATTCCCGCCAGGATACCTGACTTTGCTCCGGGAAGAACAGCGCTGAACACGCTTCTCTCTGGAGTGGCGCCAAGGGCAAGGGAACCTTCATAGTAAGATTCCGGTACCGCCCGGATGTTGCTTTCCGCCACAGTAATAATTGTGGGGAGAATCATAATTCCCAGAAGAAAGGATGCCGTCAGTACGCTTTTACCATTTCCGCCAAATGTTTTCTGCATGATTGGTACGATGACTACCAGTCCGAAGAATCCATATACGATGGAAGGGATTCCTGCCATCAGCTCTACCGCTGGTTTTACAAATCGATATACCCGGGGGCTGCAGAATTTTGCCAGATATACGGCTGCAAAAAATCCAATGGGCACACCCACGATCATGGCGCCTGCTGTCACATAAATACTTCCCACGATCATGGGCAGGATACCAAATATATTATTGTTAGGTTTCCATTTCTGTCCCAGAAGGAATTTAAACGGGCCAATTTCTGCGATAGCCGGAATTCCATTGGCAAACATAAATACACAAATTAAAATAACTGCCAGAATTGACATGCAGGCTGTCAATAAAAATACAACCTGCATGATAATTTCTTTTGCTTCTTTCATGTGATCTCCTCTATTTGATATCTGACCAGTCCTGTGTCTCACCGGTGAAGATCGAGCGTACCTGTTCAGAAGTCATATCGCTGATCGGATTATTCAGATTGACAACAACAGCGATTCCATCCAGTGCGATTGCCTGAGCAGTGATTCCTTCAGATGCTTCACTATCTTTCAGTTCTCTGGATGCCATACCGATATCACAGATTCCCTCGATTGCAGAATTGACACCTGTGGTAGAATCACTCTGCTGAACTTCAATTTCTACATCCGGGTTCACAGCCATGTAAGCTTCTTTCAGTTTTTCCATCACTGGTGTTACGGATGAAGAACCTGCAACCGTCACCTTTCCTGAAAGACCGGAAGCTTCATACGATCCTTCATTTCCCTGGCTGATATAGCCATTATCTTCTACAACTGCCTGTCCGTCTTCGCTCATGATATATTTCACAAAGTCAGCTGCTACTTCACTCAGACCTTCTTTGGTAACAATATTGAACGGACGGGAAATTTTGTATGTACCGCTCTTGATATTGTCAACTGTTGCTTCTGCACCGTCAATGTTCAGTGCCTTTACAGAATCGTTCAGAGAGCCAAGTGAAACATATCCGATAGCGTATTCATTTCCCTGTACCGTTGTCATCATAACGGAAGTGCTGTTGGTGATTTCTGCCAGATCTGTGGTATTGTCAATTTTATTACCATCTGCATCTTTTGTTTCAATACCAAAAAGTTCAATGAATGCACCTCTCGTACCGGAACCATCCTCTCTGGATACAGGGCTGATCATGCCGGAGAAGTCTGCATTCTCCTCAACTTTATTTTCTTCTGCTGCTCCATCATCAGCTGTAGTCTCTTCTTTCTGAGTTGTCTCTGCCGTATCAGCTGCATTGTCTTTTGCTCCGCAGCCGGCCATCATCATGGCAGAAACTGCCAGTACGGTTCCTAATGTCAACAATCTTCTTTTCATAATATCAATTCCTCCTGAAATTTGTCATCTTTGTCATATTTGCTTCATCTGACAAAAATCAGTATACGGAATAAATGTAAAACTCCCAATCACATTTCTGTTAAATTTGCGTCAAAAAAGGAATTGCCCCGGGGAGTTTTTCAAACTCCCCGGGGCAATTCCTTCAATCTTTTATTTACCGGTGGTGCTTCCCAGCCCGCCGTTTCTTTTTTCTGTGGCTTCATCGTCTACGGTGATTCCGTATTCCAGGAAAATTCCCTGCATGAAGCCTTCACCGGCTTTCAGTACAACTGTTTTGCCTTCTTTGCTGTCATTGGTGATTTTGGCAAAGATATGACCTTCGTTGTCCGAATAAAAGTAGTCGCTGTCGATGATTCCTACGGTGTTATTCAGCTGCAGACGGTATTTGAATCCCAGTCCGCTTCGTGGATATAGTTTTAAGACCCAGTCTTCCTGCATTTCCGCACGGATACCGGTAGGGATTTTAATGGTCTCACCGGGCTGTAAGGTCACATCCACCGGAGTGAAAAAGTCATATCCGGCGCTCCCGGTTGTTGCTCTTCTGGGCATACGGATGGATTCGTATATTTTACAGACTTCTGTTTCTTTCTGTTCTCCAAAAGTATCTGTCCATCCTTCCAGAAATTGCTGAAAGCTTACTTTATGAAACTTTGCTATTCTTTTCATTTTTTCCTCCTGTTTTATGCATGAAGTACGATCAGGCCCAGTTCCAGTGTCTTTGGCACATCGATGACTCTCTGGTTGGGACTTCCTTTCCACATCAGATTGACATCCCGGGATGCCAGGTCAAATCTGCCGTCTACCACCACATCCAGGTAAGGAATGATTTCCAGATTGCGGATTTTCTCCCAGGTGTATCCGGTATAAAGCCAGATTGTCTTGTCAGGATACTTTTTCTTGATCTCTTTTGCCAGTTCGGTCACGTCCTGTACGTTCCTCTCATGCAGCGGATCTCCACCGCTGAATGTTATTCCTTCTATATAAGATTGATCCAGCTGTTCAAAAATTTCTTCCTTGTCTTTCTGTTCAAAAGGAATCCCTCCATCCGGATCCCATGTAATAGGATTCTGACAGCCTTTACAGTGATGACTGCATCCAGCCACCCACAAAACAACTCTCAGCCCATCACCATTCAACATGTCATCCTTTGTAATATTATGATATCTCATCACTTGTTCAGCGTCCTTTCCCTTCAAGTATTATAGCATGTCCATCTATTATACTTGAATCAGCAGTAATTGTCCATGAATTTTTCGATAAGATCCAGTTCATCCGGATAAATACAGTTGGGAAGGCTTCCGTCCGCGATCCGTCTTCGGCATTCCTGCAGATCCATCCAGCGAACTTCTTCGACTTCACTTTTCTGCAGACAGAGCTGTTCGATCTGTACCGGTTCCTGATAAATATATACCGAGCTGATTTCATAATCATGAAATGGTTTTCCGTGGAAATTCCCCTGAAATCCTCCCTGATGATAACCTGCAAAATGCAATTGTTCCGGTTTTGCCTGAATGCCCAGTTCCTCTTGCAGTTCTCTCACTGCTGCCGGCAGGTACTCATCTCCGGCCGCCACATGACCGGCAGAAGAAATATCATAACAGCCGGGATTGGAATCCTTTTCGGCACTTCTTTTCTGCAGAAGAAGGTCTACACCTCCGGAAGCATTTTTTCTTACGATCCAGGTATGTACGGTGGCGTGAGGACTCCCGTCACGATGTGCCACGCCGCGCTCCCGGACGATACCGGTTTTACTTCCATCCGGATTGAGCACATCAAACAGTTCCATCGGTGTTCCATTCAGTGCTGCGTACGACAGTACATCTTCCATATTATATACCAGTTTCAATGAAAAGAAGTTTTCTTCCTCATCCAGAAGACGGAAAAAGATTTTATCCCCTTCCCACAGATTCAAATGCAGTACTTCTTTCTTATCCACCCACTCCAGTACGCCTTCATCGCACTCATGGGGTTCCCCTTCAAATCCATCGGCGGTATACAGAGACATGTATTCCACAACGTCTTCTCCATAAACGAAAGTCACCAGGCCACGGTAACGATAGGAAGTCAGATGATATCCTGTCTCCTCCCAGACTTCCCGGAGCAGGCACTCTTCCGGACTTTCCTGATGTTCAAAATGCCCTCCAACACCGATCCACTTGTCTTTATTTACATCGTTTTTCTTCACCGTCCGGTGAAGCATTAAGTATTTACCATCTTTTTCTATATAACAAAGTGTGCTCATCCGTACTGCCATAATCATAACACTCCTTTTTCTTACTCATTTTAATGTGATCTTTTTGAATTTTTCACTGTTTTTCAGGACTCTTTCCTGCAGCTGCTGGGCAGCCTGGGTAATCATATGGGTTCTGTGTCTGATCAAATATAAATATCTTCCGCCTGTCAGCCATGCCGGATATAATTTTTGTACACGGAAGGATTCCAGACCTTCCACATCTGCCACGATCGCAATTCCCAGATTCTGCTCCACCAGATGAGCAATTGCCTTTTCGCTGTACGCATAATGAGTCATGTGAGGACTGATCTTCCATTCTGCAAATAATCCGTCTAATAACCGGTACATGGGATAATCTTTCCTGTAACAGATGAACGGCATGTTTTCCAGGGCATGTACAGACTGGTAAACCGACGGATCTGATTCCTCAACAGGAAGAAGCAGGCACAGCCTCTGATACATAATCGGAATCTGTTCCAGTTCAGAATCCGGCGGCATCTGTGAGCCTATGCCAAAATCAAACCTCCCTTCCCTGATTCCCTGAGCAATCTGATCCGTGGGCATCTCATCAGAATAAATACAGCAGCCCTTTCCTTCATCCGCAAGAAATTCCTTCAACAGCCGCGGAATGTAGTTATCCGCCATCGTTGCCGTATAAGCAATCCGTATCTCAGCTCTGTCTTTTTGAGAAAACTGTTTCATATGAGTGACAGCAATATCCACTTGGCGCAGGATGTTTTGTGTATCCTGAAGGAACAGCCGACCAGCTTCTGTCAGCATAGCACTTTTCCGATTTTCCTGAAATAAGTGAACATCCAGTTCCTGTTCAAGTTTTTTTATTGCAATACATAAACTGGGCTGAGAAATATGCACAGTTTGAGCTGCTTTACTGAAACTTCCTAACTGTGCGGCCACGCAAAAATACCGAATCTGATCCAGAGTCATATGTCACCTCTTTATAGTTTTTATCTATATTAATATTGTTATTATATATTTCACATTTTATTCTGTCAATGCTATACTGATACATGTAAGAAACAGTTTCTCACAGTACTATTTCATACAACGATAAAGGAGCGTTATTATGGACAAGAAAAATGGCACGATGGATCTGACAACAGGTCATCCACTCAGCAGAATCTTATTATTTTCTATCCCCCTGGTTTTGGGAACGTTATTTCAGCAGCTTTATAGTTTTGTGGATACCATGATGGTCGGACGGATGATTGGAACATCGGCACTGGGCGCTGTGGGATCCACGTATTCACTTCACTTTCTGATTCTGGGGTTCGTACAGGGGGCCTGTGTAGGTTTTGCCATCCCTCTGGCACAGTCGATTGGTGGTTCACAGATGGGGGAATTTCGCCGGTATTTCTGGAATGGTGTGTGGCTTTGTACTGGTACAGCTCTGATTCTCACTGTCTGCACTACGCTGCTGGCACAGCCGCTTCTGGTGCTGATTCAGACACCACAGGATATCCTCTCTGATGCCTGTATTTACATACGGATTTTATTTCTTGGAATACCTGCCTCTATTCTGTATAATTTTTCATCCGGAGCACTCAGGGCAGCCGGCGATTCCCGCCACCCATTTTATTTCCTTCTGTTCTCCAGTTTTCTGAATATTGGACTGGACTACCTGTTCATCGGGCCACTTGATATGAAGGTAGCCGGAGCTGCATTAGCCACGGTACTCAGCCAGCTGATCAGTGGTCTTCTGAATCTGGGATGGATTGTCTTTCAAACAGATTTGCTGAAGAACAGTTTTGGGCTTCGCCATTTCTCCATTTTCCACGTCAAACGTTTATGTATTGTGGGATTTCCAATGGGATTTGAATATTCCGTCTCTGCTATTGGTGCAGTCATTATGCAGGGAGCCATCAATTCACTGGGAAGTATTGCCGTGGCTGGCCAGACAGCAGGGGAAAAGATTCGCCAGATGTTTACTCTTCCCATGGAAAGTGTGGGGATGGGAATGGCTACTTATGTTGGACAAAACGATGGCGCCAAACGGTATGACAGAATCCGTTCCGGCATCAGGGCAGGTCTTACTATACAATGGAGTTATTGCCTGATTGCCTGGCTTCTAATCTTCATCGGCAAAAAGCAGTTTACTGCTCTTGTTCTGGGTACCACACAGGGAGAAACCGCAGGATTATCGATTCAGTATCTGACTATCATCAGTATCTTCTTCTTTCTTCACGGAGCACTAATGATCTTCCGCAATACCCTTCAGGGAATGGGATATAGTATTCATGCTGTACTGAGCGGTGTCGGCGAATTAATTGGACGCTCACTGGGTGGATTCCTTGCAATATCCTGGATAGGATTTGTGGGAATTGCACTGGCTAATCCACTGGCATGGGGGTTGGCACTGATTTATTGTGTCATTATGGTGAAACATTTTCTGGAAATTCCCGCCCATTAGCGTTATACTATATACAACAATATCGTACTTGTATTTTTATAAAGGAGGGTTTTTATGGTGGATATGATGATTTCTTCATTTGACGGCACGAAGTTGTATTTTAAGAAGGAAACTTTGCCGAATGATAAGGCTGTCATTGTGATTGTTCACGGTTTGTGTGAACACCAGGGACGTTATGATTATTTTGCCGGGAAGCTTCATGAAGCCGGTATCGGTACGTACCGTTTTGATCACCGGGGACATGGCCGGTCTGAGGGCGAAAGTGCTCATTACACAGACTTTAATGAACTGTTGGATGACACGAATGTAGTGGTTGATATGGCCATTGAGGAAAATCCGGATATTCCGGTATTTCTTCTGGGACACAGTATGGGAGGCTTTACAGTTTCTCTCTATGGAGTGAAATATCCGGACAAGAAGCTGAGAGGTATTATAACCAGCGGTGCTCTGACCGCAGATTATAAAGGGACGATTAAGAGTGTTCCTTCTGGTATGGATCCTCACACCTGCCTGCCCAATCAACTGGGTTCCGGTGTTTGTTCCGTTCAGGAAGTCGTAGACTGGTATGGAAAAGATCCCTATAACCGCAAGACTTTCACGGCCGGTCTTTGCTACGCACTCTGTGATGGACTTAACTGGTTCCAGGATAAAATAAAGGGCTTCTCTTACCCTGTTCTGATGACTCATGGAGAAGCTGATGGTCTGGTAAGTGTTCAGGATACCTACAATTTCTTTGCCTCCGCAGCTTCAAAAGACAAACAGATGAAGATTTATGGCGGTTTGTTCCATGAAATTCTGAATGAGTACTGTAAAGATGAAGTAATCGCAGATATGATTCACTGGATGGAAAACAGAATCTGATAAAAAAATTACCCCGGGGAGTTTTTCAAACTCCCCGGGGTAATTTTTTTATTCATTATTATCTACCAAACTGCATGTCGTTGTTACCGGAATCGGTTGTCCACATTTCAAGCATGTTGATCGGGTCGTTGTAGTCTGCCAGCCATCCTTCACGAGCGAAGTCGAACTGTCCGTTCTTTCTCTCATCCAGGAATACGGACCACTCACGGGTCTCAACATCCAGTGTAATACCGATTGCTGCGAAATCCTGCTGAATGGATTCACCAATCTTAACGTTACCTTCGGAATCATTGGTCAGGTATGTCATAGTAATTGGTGTGTCTGCAGACAGCATACCATTTTCATCAAATTCATATCCTGCGCTCTTCAGCAGCTCGATTGCTTTTTCTGTATCAACAGCTGTTGCGTCATAGTATCCAACAGATTCTTCTACCGGATAAGTATAATCGCCGTCGTTTGCTCTGAATTCTCCGCCATTGCCATCAGCCATTCCGGTAGGAATGAAAGTAGCAGCAGGTTCCTGTCCGGCCTGAGCAATAGTATCAACAATATACTGACGGTCGATCAGAAGGCTGAATGCCTGTCTCATAGCTTTTGCCTGCTCAACAGTCTTGCCTTTGAACAGATCGCTGTTTACATTGAATCCACAGTAGTAGGTTCCCAGAGTAGGAATCTTGTGGTAATCTTCCTGAGTAGATACGTTTTTCATCTCATCTGTCGGGATGGTATCAATAAACTGCAGAGATCCATCTTTGTAAGCATTGAAGATAGCTGCGTCATCATCGCTCAACATGAACTGGATTTTTTCCAGAGATACTGCATCTGCATTGTAGTAGTTCGGGTTTTTCTCATAAGTCATAGACTCGTTGTGTTTCCACTCGGTACATACGAAAGGACCGGAGGTAACGAATCCAGCTTCCAGAGCCCATGCTCCAGGATTTTCATCTGCACCTTCCGCTGATTCTACGCTCTGCTGCGGTACCGGATAGAATGCCGGGAATGCACACAGATCCAGGAAGTATGCACATGGAGCTGTCAGATGTACAGTAAAGGTCTTTCCATCTTCAGAAGCTTCCACATCCAGTGTTTCATCGTCTTTTCTTGCAATACCATCTGCCAGATAAGAGTAGTCTGCTCCAGTGTTCGGATCAGCCATACGCTGCCAGCTATATGCTACGTCTTCAGCATTCAGTTCTTCACCGTCAGACCATTTCAGACCATCTTTCATGGTGAAGGTATAGGTCAGACCGTCTTCGCTCATCTCATAGCTTTCTGCCAGGTCCGGAACCAGTTCACCGTTCTCATTGTACATATACAGACCGGAGAATGACAGGATTGCCAGGCAGGCACCGTCTACGGTTGAGTTCAAAGCCGGATCCAGTTTGTTCGGTTCAGAAGCAATCTGCAGAGCCAGTTTATTATTTGGTGCAGTTGCGAAAGCGAAATATTTGAATCCGAACAGGTTCGCATAGATTCCATCTACGTCTTTGTTCTGCATATAGGAATCATTGTAATAGTACAGCGGGATAACTGCCCATGTGTCCATCAGCATATCCTCTGCCTCATGCATCATAGCCTCACGTTTTGCAAGATCAGTTTCTGCTTTGATGCTTGCAATCAGTTCATCATAAGCTTCCCATGCCGGTGCTGCTTCGCTGGATGGTCCGTGAGCTTCTGTCGTCTCTTCTGTTTCACCCTCAGCGTCATCTGTTGTTTCAGCATCATCTGTTGCTTCTGTTTCAGTAGTTTCATCTGTTTTTGCACTGTCATCTTTGCTGCTGGAGCCACATCCTGCAAGAGAGCCCAGAACCATCGTAGATGCAAGCAGTGCTGCTACTAAACGCTTTTTCATTGTATCTCCTCCTTTATACTTGCCCGCAGTATCATATTTTTTATAATACCTGCGATATTTATATATGTTGCCGTCAGGCTACTGATATACAGATTGTATACCAGTATACATTCCGGCAAATATATATCCCATTATACATGCTTTTTTCTAAAAGTCAAATATTTATTATTTATTCCAGCATGCCACCAAATGGCCGTCTCCTCTGTCAGTAAGCTGAGGACATTCCATCGCACACTGCTCGGTGGCGTATTTACATCTGGTACGGAATGCACAGCCTGTCGGCATATTCAGTGGACTCGGCACATCGCCTTCCAGGATAATTCTCTGGCGTTCTTTTGCCATCTTGGGATCCGGATAAGGAACTGCACTGAGCAGAGATTGTGTATATGGATGCAGCGGATTATTATTCAATTCATCCGCATCGGCGATTTCCACCACACGTCCCAGGTACATTACGGCGATTCTATCGGAAATATGGTGTACTACCAACAGGTCATGGGCAATAAACAGATAGGCCACGCCCAGTTTTTCCTGTAGTTCTTCAAACATATTGATCACCTGTGCCTGAATGGATACGTCCAGAGCACTGACAGCCTCATCACAGACGATAAATCTAGGATTAGTTGCCAGAGCGCGGGCAATTCCGATACGCTGACGCTGTCCACCGGAAAACTCATGGGCATAACGGGTAGCATGTTCAGCATTCAGTCCTACCAGAGACATCAGTTCCAGAATCTTGTCACGGCGGTCTCCTTTTGAATCATACAGCTTGTGTACATCCAGGGGTTCACCGATAATATCTTCAACCGTCATACGGGGATTCAGAGAAGAATAGGGATCCTGGAATACCATCTGCATGTCTTTTCTCATACCGGCAATGCTTTTTGCATCCACTCTCTGACCGTCAAAAAACACATCTCCGTCTGTAGGTGTATAAAGTCTGAGAAGAGAACGTCCAACGGTCGTTTTACCACATCCTGACTCCCCTACCAGTCCCAGTGTCTCACCTGGTTTAATAGAGAAAGACACACCATCAACGGCTTTCAGCGGAATGGTTTTACCAAACCCTACTTTAATCGGAAAATACTGTTTCAACTGATTGACTTCAATCAGATTTTCTGTATTGGGTACATAGTCTTTATTCATCTTTTACCAGCTCCTCCCTCTGCTTCCATCGCTGCCTTCACATTCAGCCAGCAGGAAGCAAAATGTCCATCCGGCATCTGCATCTCAGGTGCATTTTCTTCCAGACAGATTTTCATTGCATTCTCGCATCTTGGGCAGAATGCACATCCTTTCGGCATATTCAGCAGGTTGATTGGTGTTCCCGGAATCGGCATCAGTTTTTCACCGATTCTGTCCACGTTCGGAATAGAACGAAGAAGTCCTTTCGTGTACTCATGAGACGGACGATAGAAGATATCTTCCGCTGTTCCCCGCTCACAGACACGTCCACCGTACATAACGATAATCTCATCGCACATTTCTGCAATAACACCAAGATCATGGGTAACCATAATAATTGCCATTCCCAGTTTTTTCTGCAGGCTCTGCATCAATTCCAGAATCTGTGCCTGAATGGTCACGTCCAGTGCGGTGGTCGGTTCATCGGCAATCAGAATATCCGGTTCACAGGCCAGTGCCATGGCGATCATCACACGCTGACGCATACCGCCGGACAGCTCATGAGGATACTGTTTGATACGTTTTTCCGGTTCATTGACACCTACCAGGGTCAGCATCTCCACAGCACGGGCAACTGCCTCTTTCCCTTTTCTCGAGGTATGCAGCTCAATCGCTTCTTTCAGCTGGTTTCCTATGGTAAATACAGGATTCAGACTGGTCATTGGATCCTGGAAAATAATCGAGCAGCATTTTCCACGGAAATCACGCATCTGTTTTTCTGTATAATTAACAATGTTTTCACCTTTATAAAGAACTTCACCGCTTTTAATGCTTCCGTTCTTTTCCAGTATCTGCATAATAGAATATGCAGTAACACTTTTTCCAGAACCGGACTCACCAACGATACCCAGAATTTTCCCGGGAGCCAGGTTAAATGACACTCCATTCACCGACATAACCTCTCCCTTATCTGTGGAAAAGGAGGTATGCAGGTCCTTTACGGATAAAATATACTCACTCATGATTTTTACCTCCTAAGTTTCGGGTCGAATGCGTCGCGGAGACCATCACCCAGTAAGTTAAATGCCAGTGTGATCAGACCAATCATAACTGCCGGAAAGATCAGCTTATAAGAATAAGTTGTAATACCGGATCTTGCCATATTGGCCAGAGAACCCAGAGACGGCATCGGAGCTTTTACACCCAGACCGATAAAGCTCAGGAAACTCTCCGTAAAGATAGCAGACGGAATCTGCAGAGCACCGGAAATAATGATAACACTGATACAGTTGGGCAGAATGTGCTTTCTTATAATACGCCCCGGTTTTGCCCCGCTGACTTTAGCAGCAAGTACATATTCATTTTGCTTGATCGTAAGAATCTGTCCGCGGACCAGTCGCGCCATACCTACCCAGTACAGAAGTCCGAATACAATAAACAGAGAAATCATATTGGTTCCTATTTTCTGCAGCCAGGCAATTCCTTCCAGATTCAGAACTTCGTTCAATACCACAGACAGAAGAATGATCATCAGCAGATCCGGCAGAGAATATATGATATCAACGATACGCATCATCACCAGGTCGACTTTACCTCCAAAGTATCCCGATATACTTCCGTACAGGACGCCAATGATTACAACGATAATACTTGCAAATAAACCTACCAGCAGAGAAATTCTGGTTCCGTAGACAACACGTACAAAGTAATCACGGCCCATCTCATCGGTACCCATAATATGAGGGAATACCTCTCCCCCTTCTTCCATATAGGCCTTTTCCATATCGGAATATTGGAACGGAGCCATATTGGCAGCGGTTTTATCACGCTTACCATTGACTGTAATAATCTGTGAGTAACTGTACGGTACTACTTTTGGTGTAATAATAATCATCAGAATAATCAGAATCAGAGCAATGATACTTGCAACAGCCAGCGGATTCTTCATCAGTTTTCTCATACCATCCTTGAAGAAAGTAGATGATTCACTCATGACCTCCTGCTGACGTTTTTCTTCATCAGTAGCCTTTTCGAACTTGTTCAAGTCAATCTGAAAACTCAAAGGATTCTTCTTTGGCATCTGGTCTAAATTAGCATTTGTATTTCCCATGAATGCGTTCCTCCTAATCCAGCTTAATTCTCGGGTCGATAATCTTGTAAACAATATCCGTGATCAGGTTCATGGTTACCATCAGAACCGCCAGGAAAATGGTCACACCCATAATCAACGGGTAATCACGGTTGGTGATACTGTCAACGAACTTTGCACCAAGACCGCCAAAGTTAAAGATACTCTCCACAACCAGACTTCCTGTCAGGATGGAGGCGATCATCGGTCCCACATAGGTAACTACAGGAATCAGTGCGTTTCTCAGGGTATGTTTGAACAGAACCTTCCAGCTTGCCACACCTTTTGCTCTTGCAGTACGTACATAATCCTGTCCCATGGCATCCAGCATACTGGTCTTTGTCAATCGGGTAATATACGCCATCGGATAAGCTGCCAGTGAAATTACCGGAAGAATGTAGTTTCTGTTTTCCGGATTATATACCGGAATCCATTTTAACTTCACACAGAATACCATCAACAGTAATGTTGCAAATACAAAACTCGGTAAAGATGTAAATAAGGTTGACAGGAAAATAATCAGTCGATCCGGAAGTTTATTTCTTGTCAATGCAGCAATACTTCCCAGAATCAATCCCAGAATAATTGCCACAACGACAGCCATTCCACCAAGTTTTGCAGAGACTTTAAAGGAAGAAGATATGGTTTTTCCAATATCTCGTCCTGTCTTTGCAGATACACCAAAATCTCCGTGCAATACATTCTTCATATAAATTACAAACTGTTCCGGAACCGGTTTGTCCAGATTAAACCGGCGTTCCATAACTGCCTTTACTTCCGGTGAAGTAGCTTTTTCACCGTTGAATGGTCCTCCCGGAATCGCATTCATCGCAAAAAACGTAATAGCACATACGATAAATACGGTAACCAGTGCGAGGACAATTCGTTTTCCTATATACTTTGCCATTTGTTACTCTCCTTTTCTTTTTTCTTTTTATTACGAATCCTTTACATAAAGAACCGTCAGTATCAATATCACATCGATACAAACAACTGTCTTCACACGAAAGACATTTCGCCCAGAAAAAAAATCCAAAGAGCATTTGGATTCGTCACCTGATACTCAATCTAATCTGTGGACGAAGTTCGCAGTTGTGAACATTGACACTAAATAACCACATCTTTTCCCCTTGTTGCTTCACTAATGCACTTATTATATTATCTATAACAATTTCCGTCAAACCATTTTTTATAAAAAAACAATGGCAATAAACGGAATTGCTGCCTTAAAATAATAATATATGGAAAGGTTCCGGGGGTATCCATTCTATCCTCGGAACCTTTCGCCTGATACTTATTATGCTTCTGCCGGTACATCCTTGATGCTGAAGCTCATTCTTCCCATCTTGTCTTTACCCATGCAGACTACTTTTACAATATCTCCCAGTGTCAGAACATCTTCCACACGGTTGATTCTCTGTTTTGAGATTTTGGAGATGTGAACCATTCCCTCTTTTCCAGGTGCAAATTCAACGAATGCTCCAAATTCTTTAATGCTTACGACTTTACCGGTGAAAATCTGTCCGGCTTCAAAGTCTGTAACGATTGTCTTAACATAATTCAGTGCTTTATCCATCATTTTCTGATCGGTTCCGCAGATGGATACTGCTCCGTCATCTGTAATATCTATTTTCACACCGGTCTCATCAATGATGGCATTGATGGTCTTTCCTCTCTGTCCAACCACCTCACCGATCTTTTCCGGATCAATAGTAATCTGGATGATTTTCGGTGCATATTTGCTGACCTGTTTTCTCGGCTCTGCAATGCATTTCTCCATTACTTCTGTCAAAATGTATTCTCTTGCCTGTTTTGTTCTGGCAATCGCCTCCTCGATAATCGGACGGGTCAGACCATGAATCTTGATATCCATCTGAATAGCAGTGATTCCGTCATGTGTTCCGGCAACTTTGAAGTCCATATCTCCGAAGAAGTCTTCCAGACCCTGGATATCAGTCAGAACAATATAATCATCATCCGTTTCTCCGGTTACCAGACCACAGGAAATACCTGCAACCGGTTTTTTGATTGGTACACCTGCTGCCATCAGAGACATGGTAGATGCACAGATACTTGCCTGAGAAGTAGAACCGTTAGATTCAAAGGTCTCGGATACGGTACGGATCGCATACGGGAATTCTTCCTCAGAAGGAAGTACCGGCACCAGAGCCTTTTCTGCCAGTGCTCCGTGACCAATCTCACGGCGTCCCGGTCCACGGCTTGGTTTTGTCTCGCCTACAGAGTAGGACGGGAAATTATAGTGGTGCATATAGCGTTTTACAACTTCTGTTTCATCCAGTCCATCCAGACGCTGTCCCTCAGAAAGCGGAGCCAGAGTGGTAATGGTACAGATCTGTGTCTGTCCTCTGGTGAACATGGCAGAACCATGTACACGCGGTACGATATCGGTTTCTGCAGCCAGCGGACGAATCTGTGTGATGGCACGGCCATCCGGACGCTTGTGGTCTTTCAGAATCATCTTGCGGACTGTCTTTTTCTGGTACTGATATACAGCTTCACCCAGAACAGCCAGCCATTCTTCTTTGTCAGCAAAAGCTTCTTCCAGTTTTGCTGTCACCTGACGGATGTTTTCTTCTCTCGTCTGTTTGTCATCAGAGAATACGGCAACTTCCATCTCTTCCGGTGTTACGATTTCTTTCATAGCTGCGAACAGTTCTTCCGGAACTGCACAGGATTCATAAGCATGCTTTTCTTTTCCACAGTCAGCCACGATTTTATCGATAAATGCAATGATTTCCTGGTTCACTTCATGAGCCTTGAAAATGGCTTCAATCATCTTATCTTCCGGAATCTCATTGGCACCGGCTTCAATCATGATTACTTTTTCTCTTGTGGATGCTACGGTCAGCTTCAGATCAGACACAGCATTCTGATCCAGCGTGGGGTTTACAATCAGTTCTCCGTTGATCATACCCATCTGGGTAGCGGCACAAGGTCCGTCAAACGGAATATCAGAGATGCAGGTTGCAATGGAAGAGCCCAGCATGGCCACTACTTCCGGATTACACTGCGGATCCACAGACATTACCATGTTGTTCAGGGTAACATCATTTCTGTAATCTTTCGGGAACAGAGGACGCATTGGACGGTCAATCACACGGGAAGTCAGAATGGCATGCTCGGAAGCCTTACCCTCTCTCTTGTTGAATCCTCCCGGAATCTTTCCAACTGCGTACATTTTTTCTTCATATTCTACACTCAGTGGGAAGAAATCAATTCCTTCCCGCGGTTTTTCAGATGCTGTTGCGGTAGAAAGAACAACAGTATCTCCGTAATGCATAAAAGCTGCACCGTTAGCCTGTTTAGCCACACGGTCAACATCAACTGTCAGAGTTCTTCCTGCCAGTTCCATGGAATAACTTTTGTACATAGACTTTACTCTCCTATTCTGCCTTCCGGCTATTTCCCGGCAGAAATTCTCCGAAACAACTGAAAAACACATTCTGCTGCCACAATATGCTTTTCAGTGGTCTCGGCACAATATTCTCGTCCGGGATACTAACACTAGTAAGGGGTGGAATACCTTCCACCCCTTACCATAAGAAATTACTTTCTGATTCCCAGTTTTTCAATCAGCGCACGGTATCTTTCGATATCGGTTTTCTTCAGGTAATCCAGCAGACCACGTCTCTGACCTACCATTTTTAGAAGACCTCTTCTGGAATGATGATCTTTGTGATGTGTTTTCAGATGCTCTGTCAGTTCCTGAATTCTTGCTGTCAGTACAGCTACCTGTACTTCCGGTGAACCTGTATCACCTTCTGTTCTGGCATATTCAGCCATGATTGCCTGTTTTTTTTCTTTAGAAATCATTTTGTTTTCCTCCTTAATTTTAAACCGCCGCACATTAAGAAACGGTCGGAGACTCCAATCTCTGAATGCGGGCTGACTCATACTTTGTCAGTATATCATAGGGATTACAAAAAGTAAACCTTTTTTTCATCAACTATTGGCTTTTTTTATCTCATCCGGATCTTCTTCCAGGATGGAAAAAGCAATATTGGTGGCATGGTCTGCCACTCGTTCCAGACCGGAAATGATATCAGAGAAAATCATACCGGCTTCCGGAGTACATTCATTCTGAGTAAGACGTTCCACATGCTTCTGCTGCAGCCGTCTCTCTTCCATATCGATCCGGTCTTCCAGCATCAGGATATCCTGTATATGCTGGCGGTCGTTTCTGGAAAACATTTCGATGGAATAAGTCACAATCTTCAATACCATCTCAAGCATCTCTGACAGGTCTTTTTCCCCGTCCGGGCTGAAACTTACATCATCATCCCGCATCATAATGGATGCATCCGCCACATTTTCCGCATGATCCCCGATTCTTTCGATATCGTTGACCACATGGAAGAGAGAACCGATACTCATCACATCATCGATGGGCAGACTCGACTGGTTCAGATGTACCAGATAGTTGGTAATTTCCTTATTCAGGTAGTCAATATTCTTTTCCACCCGGTATACCTCATCCAGTTCTTTCTGATCATGACCATTCAGTGTGTTCATGGCACGATGCAGGTTATTCAGTGCCATCGTAGCCATACGCTCCATTTCTCTGACAGCCTGCAGTACTGCTGTGGTCGGAGAAAAAGCATGTTTGTTGCCGATGTAGACCAGTTCGAACTCGTCCTCGCCCTTGTCATCACCGCGGATAATCAGATAAGTAGCTTTTACCAGATACTGTGTGAATGGCAGAATCAGGATTACCTGGCTCACTTTGATGATAGAGTTTGCATTGGCAATCATACGGCCGGCTTCATTACCGGAAATCCGCATGAAGAAATCAACAATGTAATCACCTGCTGTGCAGAAAAGGATTGCACAGACAATGGTTCCTGTCAGGTTGAACAGCATGTGCACCATGGCAGCTCTTTTGGCATCTTTTTTACATCCCACACTTGCCAGAGTAGCAGACATAGTACATCCGATGTTGCATCCCAGCATCATAAAGAGACATACCGGCAGTTCCACCAGTCCTTCACGGGCAAGCAGCATGATGATACCAACCGTTGCTGAATTACTCTGAAGAATTGCGGTTGCCACCCATCCAACGATAAATGCGAAAAATGGATTGCTAAGAGAGCTCAGCACCTGCACCACTTCCGGAATCTCTTTCGCCAGGGTCAGTGCATCTGAAATACCGGAAATACCCATGAACAGGATACCAAATCCCAGAATAACTTCTCCTAGACGGCTGACTGTCATGTGATTCTTAATAAACATAGCCATGATAACACCGATGATGACAAACAACGGTGCGATATCTGCCAGATCAAATGCGATCAGCTGACCGGTTACGGTGGTACCGATATTGGCACCCAGAATAATACCCGGAGTCTGAGCCAGTTTCATAAGGCCTGAGTTCACAAAGCTTACAACCATAACGGTGGTCGCATTGGATGACTGAATCAGAGCGGTAAAAAAGGTTCCTACAAGGACACCAATCACGCGATTTTTGGTAAAAACTTCCAGAATACTGCGCATCTTGGAGCCTGCCACTTTCTGAAGGCCTTCGCTCATCATCTTCATTCCATAAAGGAAGAAGCCAAGCCCTCCTATCAAAGACATAATTACACTCATTCTTTTTTCTCCTTCGTATGAAAAATTCTATGAATTTACACGCATTTAACCCTATATTAACATAGACTTTACATAAATGGCAAGAATAATAAATTCAATTTAATTTTTCACATCCAAAATAATGTCTGCCCGCAGCTGCGTCTCTCTGAATCTGTTCTTTCAGTTCTTCTACCGAATCAAACTTGCATTCCGGACGGACAAAGTGAAAAAATTCTACCCATGCATCTTTTTCATACAGATTTTCATCACAGTCAAACAGATATGTTTCCACTCCTGCAAAGGGCACTTCCACCGTAGGTTTTACACCTATGTTGGAAATCCCGAAAAAGACCTCACCATTAATATATGTGCGGGATGCATATACACCAAAAGGAGGCAGCAGTTTCCCATCCTCAGGAATCTGATTGATTGTGGGAAGTCCCCAGGTACGCCCCAGCTGTCTTCCGTGCAGCACCCTGCCTTTCACAAAATACGGATATCCCAGCAATTGATTAACTTTTTCTATCTTTCCTTCCCTCAGTGTATCCCGGATCCAGCTGCTGCTGATTTCCCTGTCATCTTCCATTTCCTTTGACATGATTTCAACCTGAAATCCATACTGGTTTCCCAGTTTTTTCAACAATTCCGGAGTTCCTTTTCTCTGATATCCAAAATGAAAATCCGGTCCTACGATCACATAAGCGGCTCTCAGCTGTACTGCCAGAACTTCGCGGATAAAATCCTCCGCCTCCATCTGAATCACTTCCGGGACGAACGGACACTCGATCAGACAGTCCAGACCTTTTCTTTCCAGAAGAACTTTTCTTTCTTCATTGGTCAGAAGCGTTCTTTTTATCCGGGTGCCCAGTTTCACCAGGGGAGAAACATCAAAAGTAAATACCACCGTTTCATACCCCTGTTTCCCCAGTTCCAGTGTTCTGGAAAGAAGTTTGTTATGCCCCCGGTGCAGTCCGTCAAACTTTCCCAGAGTCACCACACTTCTTTTATTCAGCTGAAAATCCAATGTATTTGTTATATATTTCATCGCAAATAGTATTTCTCCTGTCAGGTCATCCCGGTCAGGTTACTGACCTGACCAGAACATTTTCACCGGAGAAAATGTATCTCCTTTTTTCTGAAATATGCCGATAAACTGTTCTCTGCTGTCATATACACGAAAACGCTCCGCATCAGTCACCGGTACCATTCGTAAATTTGAGGCTGAAATTAAATTCCCATTATGTACCAGCCGATCAGCCTCTTCCACTGTGTATACCGCAGGGCAGTCATCAAACATGGCATCTACCGGGATCACCAGCTTAGCCACTTCTCCCCGACTGACATATTCACGGATTTCGTCCAGCTTATATGCATTTTCAATGTCAAAACGTTCCACCCTGGTGCGCACCAGTTTTTCCATGCAACCGCCGCAGCCAAGCTTCTCACCGATATCATGGCACAATGTACGAATATACGTACCCTTGGAACAATGCACCCGCATAGTAACCAGAGGAAGCTGAATCTGAAGAACATCTATCGAGAAAAAGTGAACACTTCTCGCTTTCCGTTCTACGACCTTCCCTTCCCTGGCCAGTTCATACAGTTTTTTTCCATTCACTTTCAGAGCAGAATACATCGGAGGAATCTGCTGCTGCTCACCTTCAAATCCGGCGATGCAGGATCGAATCTGTTCCGGCGATACCAGAACTTCCCGTTCTGCCAGCACTTTTCCTGACATATCCTGTGTATCCGTGGTAATTCCCAGATGAAGAACAGTCTCATAAACCTTATCGTGATCCGTCAGCATATCACACAATCTGGTACCTTTTCCAAGACATACCGGCAAAACTCCTGTTGCATCAGGATCCAGTGTGCCTGTATGACCAATTTTTTTCTGATGGAGAATTCCCCTCAGCTTCGCCACCACATCATGGGAAGTATAGCCGGCTTCCTTACAGACATTGATCACACCATTAATTTCCATCTACATGCTCCTTCAACTGTCTCTCAATATCAAACGTCAGACTGTTGATCACATCATGAACCGAGCCCTGCATGGTACAGCCGGCGGCAAGCACATGACCGCCGCCATTGAAGTAGGTCGCGATTCTCGCCACATCCACGATTCCGTTGGAACGCATGCTGACTTTATACTCCTGTACACCGATTTCATATAGAAACAGTGCCACTTCCACACCTGCAGTAACCTGAAGCTGATTGACAATCCCATCCAGATCCTTGGGTGTCAGTCCGTAGAAACGAAGATCTTTCTGTTTTACATAACCGATGATACATTTGCCATCCAGAATCATGATGCTTTCCATAATCGTGCGGCCCATGATCTGGTTCTGTGCATACGTTTTTGTATAAAAAGAATCTTTGATGATTTTGCCAAAATCTATGCCTGTCTCCATCAGTTCTGCTGCAATCCGCATCGTTTCCGGTGTTGTACAGGAATACTGGAACACGCCGGAATCACTGATAATTCCGGAATAAATGGCCTCAGCGACTTCCCTGGTCACTTTTTCCGGATCCATCAACTTGTACAGAACTTCACAGGTGGAACTTGTATCCGGCTCAATGTGATTGATCTGTGCGATTCCCGGATTCGTCACATGATGATCCACACAGCAGGTCACTTTTGCGGTGTCCAGAGCCTGTTCACACACACCGATTCTGTCCTTGCTGCTTACATCAAACAGCAGCAGCAGATCATAGACTTTTCCCTCCTGCCACTCATGACGAATCTGGTCCACATCCTGAATGTAGTTATATACATCTCTGATTTCTTCCATGTATACATCAGCCTCAATCTGTGGATACCAGGCCTTCAGATACAGATACATACCCATACAGGAACCTACGCAGTCGCCGTCCGGCCTTACATGACCGGCAATGGCAACTGTTTTTACATTTTCCAATACAGATGAAAGATTATTCATCTTCTTCCTCAGCCCTTTCTCTTTGAGAATGCCCTTCATTCACTTCCTGAATCAGTCGGGACATATGAACTCCATACTCAATGGATTCATCCAGTTTAAACTGGATTTCCGGAGTATTGCGGAGATTCAGACGTTTTGCCAGCTGGCGGCGGATATAACCTTCCGCACTGCGCAGACCGGCAATCGTATCACTTTTTTCTTTTTCAGAACCCAGCACACTGATATATGCTTTACAGGTCTTCAGATCCGGAGCAACTTCCGCTGCCGTTACGGATGTCATCATATGAATCCGTGGATCTTTGATTTCCTGACGAATGATAATGCTCAGTTCCTTCATTACTTCTCCGTTGATTCTTGTATTCTTGATACTGTTTTTTCTCATTCTCTATTCCTCAAATCAGCGCGGAACCTCAACCATAATATAGGCTTCTACCTGGTCGAATTCCTGAATATCATTAAATCCTTCAAATACCAGACCGCATTCGTATCCTGCTCTGACTTCTTTCACATCATCTTTAAATCTCTTCAGAGATGCCAGAGGACCTTCAAAGATCTGTGTTCCTTCACGTGAGATACGTACCGAACATCCTCTCTGGAACACACCATCCATGACGTAGCTTCCCGCAATATTGCCCACACCGGAAGCCTTGAAGATCTGACGAACTTCACCGTGTCCGATGACTTTTTCCTCAAATACAGGATCCAGCATACCTTTCATGGCTGCCTCTACGTCTTCGATTGCCTGGTAAATGACACGGTACAGACGAAGGTCAACACCCTCCTGCTCTGCAATTGCTTTGGCGGTTGCATCCGGTCTTACGTTGAAACCGATAATGATCGCATTGGATGCGGAAGCCAGAGTAACGTCGGACTCATTGATGGCACCAACACCGCCATGAATAATTTTTACTACAACTTCTTCGTTGGACAGTTTTACAAGACTCTGTTTTACTGCCTCAACAGAACCCTGAACATCGGCTTTTACTACGATATTCAGTTCTTTCAGATTGCCCTCCTGAATCTGATTGAACAGATCATCCAGAGACATTTTTGCTTTTGTCTCTTCCAGAAGACGATTCTTATTCTCGGAAATAAAGGTGGCTGCAAAGTTCTTGGCTTCTTTATCATTTTCAGTGGCAACCAGTACTTCACCTGCATTCGGGACATCGGAAAGTCCAAGGATTTCTACCGGGGTAGAAGGCCCTGCTTCTTTTACGCGGCGTCCCTTATCATCCATCATGGCACGGACTTTACCGGAGCATGCACCTGCGGCAATGAAATCACCCACATGCAGGGTACCTTTCTGTACCAGAATGGTAGCCACCGGACCTTTTCCTTTATCCAGCTGTGCTTCAATAACGAGACCACGGGCACGGCGTTTTGGATTGGCTCTCAGTTCTCCCACCTCTGCGGTCAGAAGAATCATTTCCAGAAGGTCTTCGATACCTTCATGAGTCTTAGCAGATACCGGAACAAAGATGGTGCTTCCGCCCCAGTCTTCCGGAATCAGATTGTATTCAGAAAGCTCCTGTTTTACTCTTTCCACGTTGGCACTTGGTTTATCAATTTTATTGATGGCAACGATGATATCAACACCTGCTGCTTTGGCATGGTTGATTGCTTCCACAGTCTGCGGCATCACACCGTCGTCTGCGGCAACAACCAGTACGGCAATATCCGTAGCGTTAGCACCACGCATACGCATGGCTGTAAATGCCTCGTGCCCCGGTGTATCAAGGAAGGTAATCTTCTGTCCCTTGATGGATACCACATAAGCACCGATGTGCTGGGTGATACCGCCGGCCTCACGGTCGGTTACATTCGTCTTACGGATAGCATCCAGAAGAGAGGTTTTTCCATGGTCAACATGACCCATAACGCAGACTACCGGAGGTCTGGAAACCAGTGTAGACTCATCGTCTTCTTCCTCTTTCAGCAGCTCCTCGATCACATCGACTTTCTCTTCCTGTTCTGCAATGATATCGAATTCCATTGCAATTTCCTGTGCCTTTTCAAAATCGATTTCATGATTTACTGTCACCATGACACCCTGCATAAACAGTTTCTTCACGATCACAGAAGGCTGCATCTTCATCTTTTCCGCCAGTTCACGAATGGTCATTTTCTCTGGAAGTATGATTTCCTTTATTTCTTCCTTCTTTTCCTCTTTCGGCTGCGGACGAACCGGTTTCTGAAGAGCTTTCGGAAGCTTCTGATTCGGACGGCGTCCCTGATTCGGGCGATTGTTTCCCTGACTTCCTCTTCTGTCCTGTGTCTTCTTCTCTTCTCTTTCCCGTTCTTTTTCTTTATCTTTTTCTTTGCTCTTTACATCTCTGACAGGTTTTCTTGCAAGACCAAGATCCATGCTGTCTACGGAAGATGATCTGGAGTCCCTGCGCTCATTGCGGCGTCCGCTGTCTCTGGTATCTCTGTCTTTTCCATCCCGTTCTCTTCCGTCACGGTCTCTCTGGTCACGGTTCATGCCGCCGCGGTTATTATCGAACTTGCGTCCATCCTGACCATTATTCTGACGGTCTCCGAACTTACGATTGCCGCCATCCGGACGTCCCTGTCCCTGAGGGCGATTCTGTCCCTGAGTTCTTCCCTGACCATTGTTCTGACGTTCGCCAAATCTGCGGTTTCCGCCCTGGCCTTCTTTTCTGTCCTGACCGTCACGTCTGTCCTGGAACTCTTTTCTGCCCTGACCATTATTCTGGCGCTCACCGTTAGATTTGCGATTGCCGCCATCGGTATGCTCCTTCTGACCAAAATATTCTGTTTTCGGTGCTGTTTTTGCCGGAGCACTCTGTGTGCTTGCTGCCGCTGCCGGTTTTACTGTCTCTGCCGGTTTTGCAGCTGCCTTGTTCTGTACTTCTGCTGGCTTTTCAGACTGTTCTTTTCCTGCCCCCTGCTGCGGACGATTTCCTGCCGGTTTATTGCGGCGGAAATTCTTTCCTTCCTGGGTCATGGCATTCTGCGGACGGAATACCTGAATCAAATTAGATTTCTTTTTCGGGCGATCTGCAGTTTTTTTGCCTGCTGCCTTATTTTCTTCTTTTCCTTCGGATTTATTCTCTTTATTTCCGGAAAGACCTTCCCGGACCATTTTTTCATCTTTTTCTTCCAATGTACTCATATGACTTTTAACTTCTATATTTTTCCCCTTCAAATATTCTAAAACTTCTTTATTCGTCTTTTTCAATTCCTGTGCCAGCTCGTAAACTCTAAGTTTTGCCATATTACCACCAACCTTTCTCTGCTCATGACAAAGCTGCTGTCATATCCAACTGTTTCTTCAATGCGGATGCAAGGTTTTCATCCGTAACAGCCAGTGATGCACGGAACTCTTTGCCGATTGCCGCACCCAGCTCCTCTTTTCCGCCAAATTCATAGTACGGAACCTGATAATACGTACACATATTACTGAACTTTTTCTTTGTATTATCTGAAGCTTCTTCTGACACAATAACCAGCCAGGCTTTTCCGGTCTTTACTGCTTTTTCTGCTGCGAACTCGCCGCTTGCAATCTTTCCTGCTTTCATGGAAAGTCCAATCAGTGATATTACCTTTTTACAATTCAATCGTATCCAGCTTCCTTTCCAGGCTTTCATATACTTCCTGCGGAATCGGCATCTTCAGAGAACGCTCCAGTCCTCTGCTTTTCATTGCCTTCTGAAGGCATTCCTTTGAAAAGCAAAGATAAGCACCTCTGCCGTTCTTTTTCCCCGTGGCGTCTAGAATAATCTGGTCATCCGTGGTTTTCAGAACACGTATCATTTCTTTTTTGTTCTTCATTTCGTTGCAGCCGATACATTTCCGCAGCGGTACCTTTTTTACATTCGCCATAACTTACCGCCTCACAGTTTATTCTTCTTCGTTTTCTTCCTCTTCAGAGACTTTCGGCTCCTCGCTTTCTTCAGCCTCTTCGTCAATCAGGATATCCTCTTCGTCCTCTGCCTCATCCTCATATCCGTCTTCATCCTGATAATATTCAAAATCACCGGCTTCTCTCGCCTGTGTCTCACTCTTAATATCGATCTTGAAGCCGGTCAGACGAGCTGCCAGACGGGCATTCTGTCCTTCCTTACCGATGGCAAGAGAAAGCTGATAATCTGGAACAATAACCAGTGCCGTTTTTTCATCCGGATCTGCCATAACGGAAATAACTTTTGCAGGGCTCAGAGCATTTTCAATCAGCAGTGCGGGGTTTTCATCCCAGTTGATGATATCGATTTTCTCGCCGCGCAGTTCAGTAACGATGGCATTGACTCTGGCACCGTTCATACCTACACAGGCTCCTACAGCATCAACATCCGGGTCGTTGGACCATACGGCAATCTTGGTTCTGGAACCTGCCTCTCGGGCAATGCTTCGAATCTCAACGATTCCGTCTCTCACCTCTGTCACTTCAGATTCAAACAGTCGCTTTACCAGTTCCGGATGGGTTCTTGACACCAGAATCTTTGGACCCTTTGGTGTATCCTTCACTTCCAGAACATACAGCTTGATACGCTCGGTAGGCTTAAATGTCTCGCCTTTCACCTGCTCATTCTCGTTGAGAACCGCATCTACCTTGCCCAGATTGATGCTGACATTTCTTCCCAGATAACGCTGTACCACACCGGTAACAATATCTTTTTCTTTCTGGAAATACTCATCGTACAGAACTTTTCTTTCTTCTTCACGGATTTTCTGCAGAATCACGTTCTTTGCATTCTGTGTTGCAATACGGCCAAACTGTTTGGACTGGATCGGAACCCTGACGGTATCGCCAACCACATACTTGGTATCCATCATTTTAGCATTGGTGAGACTGATTTCAAGTACAGGATCTTCCACCTCTTCTACTACCGTCTTTTCAGCATATACACTGAAATCACAGGTATCGGGATTGATGCTGACCCTGACATTATCAGCCTTGCCAAAATGATTCTTGCATGCCTGAATCAGTGACTGTTCAATCGCTTCCAGTAAAACTTCCTTACTTATATTTTTCTCTTTTTCCAGAATATTTAATGCTTCCATTAATTCTGTGTTCATTTTTTTCTTATCCTCCTTAAAAATCAAACGTAAGTCGGATCAATGCGATCTCGGCTCTCTGAAATACCCTGGTTTCCTGATCATCCAGAGTGATGGTCACATGTGTTTCATCATATGCGCTGAGAATGCCAAAGAATTCTTTCTGTTTGTCAATGGGACGGTAAGTTCGTATCTCCACTTCTTTTCCCAGACTTCTTTTAAAATCCTTTTCCTTTTTCAAAGGTCTCCCAAGGCCCGGAGAACTTACTTCCATAATATATGCGTCATCAATAAAGTCCTCCTCATCCAGTTTGTCACTGAACAGACGGCTGACAGCCTCACAATCGTCGATTGTAATTCCGCCTTCCTTATCGATGTACAGACGCAGATACCAGGTGCCCGCTTCCTTGACATATTCCACATCCACCAGTTCAAAACCGAAGCTGCTTATGATCGGTTCTGCCAGTGCTTCCGCCTTTTGTTCGTACTGTTCTCTTATACTCATGTTCTCACCACCTTTTTGTCAGGAAATTATATCCTATGATACAAAACAAAGAGTGGACGAAACGTCCACTCCTAACTAGTAACCAATATCAACACTGTAATGATAACACTCTTTTTTCAAAAATGCAAGTAGGAAATCATGATATTCTCACTTTTGTTCCTTTTGTGTCGCGTTTTCCCAGTTTTACTTTGTTGAGAACTATCTGTTTTCCTTTATATTCTGCCGTATATTCCATCCGGCTTTCCAGCAGGTAAGCATGTTCCACAGAATCTCCCTGGACAAGTTTGATTCCCCGGACACCCACCGCCGTTTTTTTCACAGAAGAAATTTCTGACTTCATAAAACGCAGGAAATAACCGTTTTTCGTCTGCAGCACCACATAATCCATGGCATCACATAAGCCTGCCAGCACCAGCACATCGCCCTCAGCCAGTTTGGTGGCGGCAATGGTCCTCTTGACCACATCGAATTCCGTTCCGGGAACCTGTTTTACCATTCCGTTCCCAGTCACAAACATCATGGTGCCGTTCTTGATCATTTCCATGCTTGCCACATACAAAATCTGATCCTGTGCACTTGAGTAATTGCTCAGGTTATCCACCGGAGTCCCTTTGTCCCTCAGTTTTGTGAGCGGTATATCCATCACTTTCACGCTGTGCATCTGCCCCTTTTCGGTAAACAGACAGATTTTATCGGTATTCATGCAGGTAAGAACGTATTTATACTCATTATGAACCGTTTCTTTGTTACGCTCATAAATGGATTTGTCCAGAAGTTTTGCATAGCCGAACCGGTCCATCAGGAAGCAGACTTCCATCTCTTCCACTTTTTTTTCTTCAAATACGATTTCTTCTGCATTCTCAATCACTGTCCGGCGCTTTCTTCCATATGCTTTCTTTGTCCGATCCAGATCTTCCATAATAACCTGTGCCATGGAATCATAATTATTTAAAATATCTTCATATCGCTCGATATTTTTCACGGTCTGTTCGTGTTCCGCAAGCAGTGCTTCAATCTCCAGTCCGATCAGTTTGTACAGACGCATTTCCAGGATAGCTGTGGCCTGTCTCTGAGTGAAACGAAGTTTTTTCGCAGCTTTCTCACTGGTTTTCGTCTTAAAACGGATACCCTCCGTCACTCCCATGGTCAGGCAGTCTTTTACCTGTTTCTGGTTTTTGCTGCCCCGGAGAATTTCGATGATCAGGTCGATCACATCGCAGGCTTTGATCAGACCTTCCTGAACTTCTTTTTTCTCCAGTTCCTTGCCCAGCAATGTCTGATACTTTCTGGTACATACATCAAACTGAAAATCTACGTGATATTCAATAATCTGCTTGAGGCTTAAGGTTTCAGGTCTTCCATCCGCCACCGCCAGCATATTGACACCAAAGGTGTCCTCCAGCCGGGTTTTCTTATAAAGCATGTTTTTCAGATTTTCCACATCAGCGCCTTTTTTCAGTTCCAGTACGATGCGGATTCCTTCTTTGGAAGACTGGTTGGAAATATCAATAATTTCCGGTGCTTTTTTGCTTTCTACCAGTGCCGCCACATCATTCAGGAATTTGCCGATGTTGGCACCTACCATCGGGTAGGGAATTTCCGTGATGACAAGGTTTACTTTGCCTCCCTTGCATGGTTCTTCCTCCACTTTTCCCCGGACTTTAATTTTCCCGGTTCCTGTTTCGTAGATTTTCAGCAGTTCATCTTTGTTGGTCACAATGCCGCCGGTAGGAAAATCCGGTCCCTTGATGTATTTCATCAGTTCTTTCACTGTAATCGCATTATTTTTCATATATGCCTTCACAGCATCCACGATTTCCCCCAGATTATGCGGTGGAATACTGGTGGCCATGCCGACCGCAATTCCTTCGGCACCGTTCAGCAGCAGATTTGGCACCCGCACAGGGAGTACCACCGGCTCTTTTTCCGTCTCATCAAAGTTGGGCATAAAATCCACCACATCTTTGTCCATATCACTGAGGTATACTTCCTGGGTGATCTGCTGAAGCCTTGCCTCCGTGTATCGCATAGCGGCCGCCCCGTCTCCCTCGATGGATCCGAAGTTTCCGTGACCATCCACCAGGACCTGCCCCTTTTTGAAATCCTGAGCCATTACTACCAGAGCTTCATAGATGGAACTGTCACCGTGAGGGTGGTATTTACCCATGGTATCTCCCACAATTCTGGCACATTTACGGTAAGGCCGGTCATAACGGATCCCCAGTTCATACATATCATACAGAGTTCTTCTCTGTACCGGCTTCAGTCCGTCCCGCACATCCGGAAGGGCGCGGGAAACGATTACGCTCATGGCATAATCAATATAGGATTTTTGCATAATCTCCGAATACTCGGTTCTGATAATCTGTCCGTCCATTCCATCACTCCTTATATATCAAGCTGGGCATCCTGTGCATGCTGGTAGATAAATGCTTTCCTCGGCGGTACTTCTGTTCCCATCAGCACCTCTGTCACCTCCGACGCCATCCTTGCATCCTCAATTTCCACCCGTTTCAGGATACGTGTCTCCGGATCCAGCGTAGTCTCCCACAACTGCTGGGCATCCATTTCACCCAGACCTTTGTAGCGCTGAAGGGTAAAGCTGGAACCTTTATGAGTTTTCCTGTATTTTTCCAGTGCTTTGTCGTCATACAGGTATTCTTCTTTTCCTTTTGCCGGAATCACCTTATACAGCGGCGGCATGGCCAGATACACATGCCCCTCATAGATCAGTTCCGGCATGAACCGATAAAACAGGGTCAAAAGCAAAGTAGAAATATGTGCACCATCCACATCCGCATCTGCCATAATAATGATTTTGTCATATCTGAGTTTTGAAATATCGAAATCATTGCCGTACCCTTCTGAGAATCCACAGCCAAAGGCATTAATCATCGTTTTAATCTCTGCATTGGCAAGAACTTTATCGATGGTTGCTTTTTCCACATTCAGAATTTTTCCCCGAATCGGCAAAATAGCCTGAAAATTCCTGTTACGTGCTGTCTTGGCCGAACCGCCGGCAGAATCTCCCTCCACAATAAAAATTTCGCAGAGAGCCGGATTTTTACTTTCACAGTTTGCCAGCTTTCCATTGGAATCAAAGGAGTATTTCTGCTTTGACAGCATATTGGTTTTGGCTTTTTCCTCTGTTTTTCGAATCTTGGCAGAACGCTCTGCACAGGACAGCACTGCCTTCAGAGTCTCCAGATTTCTGTCAAAATACAAAATAACTTCATCACCTGTAACCTTGGAGGTTGCTTTGGCGGCATCCTGATTATCCAGTTTTGTCTTGGTCTGCCCCTCAAACCGCGGTGCCGGATGCTTGATGGAAATAACAGCGGTCATTCCGTTGCGGATATCAGCACCGGTAAAATTGGCATCCTTGTCTTTCAGAATTCCCAGTTCCCGGGCATAATTATTCATCAGGGTGGTGAACATGGTCTTAAAACCGGTCAGATGAGTACCACCCTCTGCATTATAAATATTGTTGCAGAAGCCCAGCACATTTTCATGAAACTCATTCACATACTGAAATACACCTTCTACCGTAATCCCATCGCTCTCTCCGGAAAAATATACCGGCTCATGAAGAACCTCTTTCTTCTTATTTAAATCCCGCACAAAACCGATAATTCCTTCCGGCTCATGAAATTCAATCACTTCCGGCTCCGGTCCTCTACGGTCTTCAAAATGAATGGTCAGTTTGGGATTCAGATATGCCGTCTCATGAAGACGGCTTTTCACTTCCGCTTCCGCAAACCTGGTTTTCTCAAAAATCTCCGGATCCGGAAGAAAACGAATACAGGTTCCTGTCTCTTTCGTCCGTCCCGTCTTTGGCAGAAGACCTTCCTCCAGCTCCACGGTAGGAATTCCTCTTTCATAATGATCATGGTGGATATAGCCTCCCAGACTTACCTCCACATCAAGCCAGGTAGACAGGGCATTCACCACAGAAGAGCCTACACCGTGCAGACCACCACTTGTCTTGTATGCAGAGTCATCAAACTTACCTCCCGCATGCAGGGTGGTAAATACCAGACGCTCCGCAGACATACCTTTTTCATGCATCCCCACCGGAATCCCCCGGCCATTATCCTTTACGGTACAGGAGCCGTCCGCCTCCAGAATCACCTGGATTCTGTCACAATAACCTGCCAGATGCTCATCTACCGAATTATCAACAATTTCATATATCAGATGGTTCAGACCCTTACGGGACACACTTCCGATGTACATACCCGGACGCTTTCTGACTGCTTCCAGGCCTTCCAGCACTGAAATACTGCTGGCATCATACGTATTATTCTTCGCCATTGTTAACTTCCTTTCCTGCCAGTCGGCAAAACTGCGGCTATTATACCATACTTTTTGGCAAAATCCAAATAAAAATTAATTTGGGAGCTGCAGTAAAAAAGAGACATGAGTAAACTCATATCTCTTTTCATATATTTATTATGCGGTTTTAAATATCACAGTGCGATATTTCTTCAATGCTGTATATACAACCATTCCCAGAACCTCACAGGAAATAATCTCCCCCACACCCACGGTCAGCATCATAAATGGGATTGGCAATGGAACCTGATATCCGTAACGAAGAACAAATGGTACAATCAGTGCATTGGCTATAATAGGAGGCAGCGGTGCCAGGAAACGATTCTGGTTTCGCAGCAGATACGTTCCAACAGCTCCGAGCAGAGTTGCGATACTTCCAAAGATAATATCCGGAACGATGCAGCCGCCGAGAATATTGCTGATTATACATCCCACAAATAAACCGGGAACCGCAGCCGGCGTAAATACCGGAAGAATCGTCAATGCTTCAGAAATTCGAACCTGAACTTCTCCATAGCTGAAAGGTGCAAAGACAAGGGTTAACACTACATAGATGGCAGCAATCATAGCCGCCTGTGCCAGGAACAGCACATTGACCGTTTTGTTTTTTTTCATGATTCAATTCTCCTTTAGTTTTGTTTTACGTGTGGAAGGTCTCGAACACACGCGCCTTAGGCGTCCTAGCAGGTACAAATTTTTACAATTTTCTAAACATTCAAAATACGCTTGCAAATATACGAAAAATTTTATACACTGACTATAGAAGCAAAAAAGAAATCTTCAGTCTCCTGAAGATTTCTTAGCAGTTCGTAGGGGAATCGAACCCCTGTTTCCGCCGTGAGAGGGCGGCGTCTTA
>JBJELU010000003.1:0-77052 GCA_051879355.1 Oliverpabstia sp. | reverse complement strand
GTATCACATAAACCTCATGGGAATTGAGTGAGAACTATCTCGGGAAGTTCAGGTTGCAATGATTTTGTTTTGGAATATTACGGGTAATATGACAAATGAATTGGATATTGTGTTAAGATGGATTTTATTACCTATCCTATTGTTTGTGGGAACAGTTACTGTTGCGAAAAATGATTATTTTGGCAAAAGAAAGTGGTTATGTGTCGTAGGAGCAGCTATAACATTTCTTACGGTTCCTTATACTCAATTTGTGATTATGCATGATACAGAAACAGCTACGTTTACATTTAAATTCCCTAATATAACATATATGGTAGTAGGCATTTTGATTTCTGCTTGTGGTTTGGGAATAGGCATTTTATGGAACAATATGCTTGAAAAAAGGCAAATATTTAATAAATGAATAGCCAGCAAAAACCGGGGATTACTCCTCGGTTTTTTTCTGGCTGGAAGTTCCATCGTCTAATTTGAAAATATCTTCCACGCTCATATTCAGATAATGGGCAAGTCGGATTGCCATTTCCAACGAGGGGTTTCGCTCCCCACGTTCAATTCTGCCGATGGTACGGCTGCAGGAGCCGGTTGCTTCTGCAAGGTCTTCTTGAATTAGATTTCGCTCCACACGAATATCTTTCAGGATGTTGCTGATTGCCATCCAATCACTTCCTTTAACTTTATTATTGTTTCAACAGCCGGTTTGAATGGCACGGACTGTATTAAGATTATTGAAACCCGGGGATGTCGGAAGCATCACACTTGCCGACAACTCTGCCGAATATTTTAAAAGAGTCCGATTCCTGAATTGCGATAGGTTTGTATTTTTTATTCAGGGAGATCAGGAATAATCCATCCGGTTCATCATGGAGTTTTTTGATGTAGGCATCTCCATTGAGGTAGAAAATACCAACTTCTCCATTGCAGATACTGTCTTTTTGTTGGATCCATGCAATTTCTCCATTGTGGTATTCCGGTTCCATACTGTCTCCGGATATCCGGACTCCGAAGTCGGCATTGTCCGGGGCAAGATCGCCAACTTCATAAGATTCTTTTGGCGCATCGGTCAGGAAATTACCGGTACCTGCAGAAACAGCATCTCCGAAGATGTCCATAAATATTTCTTTTTTGCGGAAAGGAATAATGTTTGCAACTACTGGTTCAAACAAGCCGGAGGCTTTTAGTATTTTTGCGTAATCTTTTATTTTATCTTTTCCTTCCTGATTCAGACCGTCCATTACGCTGTATGGATTTTTCCCGAAATAAGCATCATAAATATCTTCAATATCCAATAATTTACAGAGAGTCAGAAAAACATGCAGTCCTGGTTCTCGTGCATCCGTCTCCCATTTGGAGATTGCCTTCGCTGTAACGTCAATGTCCTGCTGCGAAAGTAATTCTGCAAGTTCTGGCTGCGAAAGCCCTTTCTTTTTTCTGTTTTCTGCAATAATCCTGCCAATAGAACGCATATATTCGCCTCATTTCTATGAAATTCCGTTAGATTCTTATAGATGCATTATACAGCACAAATACGACAAAATCAAGAGAAATCTCCGAAACGTAGATAATACAACCAAAATGTCAGTTGACTATCTCCATAATGTCGGCTTATACTAACCATGCAAGGAATGATAATAAAGCCGAACGGAGGTGAGAACAGGATGGGTGACAGGACAATTTTACATAGTGATATGAATTGTTTTTATGCCAGCGTAGAAATGCTGCATCATCCGGAACTAGAGGGAAAGCCACTTGCTGTAGGTGGCGATCCGGAAGCAAGACATGGTATTGTGTTGACGGCAAATTATATTGCGAAGAAATGCGGGGTAAAAACAGGAATGGCACTTTGGCAGGCAAAACAGGTTTGTCCGGAAATCATTTTTGTGCCGCCGAGGATGGATCTGTATTTGAGATTTTCCAGTATGGCGAGAGAAATTTATTCAGAGTATACGGACAAAATTGAGCCGTATGGAATAGATGAAGGATGGCTGGATGTGACGGAAAGCAGCAGTATCAAAGGCGATGGAATGAAGATCGCACAGGAAATCAGTGACCGGATTAAGTACGAACTTGGTATTACCGTGAGTATTGGCATTTCCTGGAACAAGATATTCGCAAAGCTTGGCTCTGATTATAAAAAGCCGGATGCCATCACACAGTTTCATCGTGGCAATTACAAAGAAATCGTCTGGGGGCTTCCGGTGTCAGACCTTCTGTATGTCGGCAGGCAGACGAACAAGAAATTGAAGAAACTGGGGATCCATACCATTGGTCAGCTGGCACTGACAGAAGAAAAGCTGCTGGACAGCCATTTTGGAAAAATGGGTCTGGTGTTATGGGCATTTGCAAATGGATATGATACGGATCCGGTTTGTACGGAAGGATATGAAGCTCCGGTCAAGTCCATTGGAAACAGTACAACGACACCGAGAGACCTGGAAACAGATCTGGATGTGTGGATTATTCTGATGGCGTTATCAGAAAGTGTATCTGCCAGGTTACGGAAACATGGTTTCAAATGTAATGTGGTGGAAATATCAATCCGGGACAACGGGCTGAACAGCATCACAAGGCAGATGCATATCAGCCAGCCGACGAATATTACGGATGAAATTGTAAAAGCAGCATTTGAATTATTTAAGAAACATTACAGATGGGAGCACCCGATACGGAGCCTTGGCGTGAGGGGGTCTGATCTGGTAATGGAAGATATTCCGGTTCAGCTTGATCTATTTGATAATCAGGAGAAACGGGAAAAATTAGAAAGGCTGGATCGGGCTGTGGATGAGATCAGACGACGGTTTGGATATTTCAGCATACAGCGGGCAGCAATGTACCAGGATAAAGTCTTATCCCACTTGGACACCGGTACACATACGGTCCATCCTCACAGTTATTTTCATGGATAATGGGAGGGATAGATTTGAAACAGACATTAACCAGAAAACAGGAAGAAAGCTATCAGTGCATTGTAAGATTTACCGAGGAGCATGGATTTCCGCCAACGGTCAGGGAACTGGGGGCATTACTGGGAGTTGCTTCAACATCAACGGTATTTTCCAGGATCAGGCAGTTAGAGAAAAGTGGATATATCCGGAGAGTTCCGGCATCTCCAAGAGCAATCGAAATCCTGTGATGGAGGTGGCGGTATGAATAAGGTATATGTTGATGTGGTAGCAGAATTCAGTAAGGAAGGCTGCCTGATTCCAATTTTATTTGTTTGGGAAGACGGCAGAAAATACAAGATTGATAAAGTGCTTAAGATTGAACGATGTGCCAGCAGAAAAGCAGGCGGTGTTGGTACGATGTACACCTGTATGGTACAGGGAAAGGAAAGCCATTTGTTTTTTGAAGTGGACAAATGGTTCATGGAAAGGAAGATTTCATAATTAAAAAGAAGAATATTAACCGGCGGAGATAGTCACTTTCCCTTTATATCCCGTTGGTTTTACATAAGGATCTGTATTCTGATCAGCCGGTGTTCCCCACAAACACCATTTGGGATATGGATCCTGCAAAGAGTAATTTAGATTGCTTTCCATCAAAATCATGGGGAAGGCGAACTGGTCTGCAAGACCTACCAGTTAGTGTGATTGTTGATAAGGAGAAATAAAGATTTATGACAGACAGAGATTATGCAATTAAATCAATGAAAGAGATTACGTTCCAGATGGCAACCCATGCACAGGATTATCTAGAAGTAAGCATGGACAGGCATTATGAAGACATAAAGGCATTGATGGTGAATTACCAGAAACTGATATTGGAGAATAAGATGGTACTGGAAGAACTGGAAATGGAGTGCCAGGAGAAGATCAATGAGGATATGGCATATGCGTTGAGTTATCTTGATATTTACGGGAAACAGCTGAATGTGACAAAACTGAAACACGAGATGAATAATCTGATGGTCATATATGGGTTGTCGGATATGGTTTACCGGGGTATTACGTTGGTAAAATATTATGCTCCGGATGGAGTAACGCTCAGTGAGATTATCCATTCCTGTTTTTGCAGCCATTACAATAAAACAGATGTGGAAGTCCAGCAGGAACTTGGCATTGGAAGGACTTCTTTTTATAAAATGAAGAAACAGGCATTGCGGTATCTTGGCTTCTACTTTTACGAGATCGTAGTGCCGCAGGCAAAAAACAAAAGATTCAAACCCTCCTTGGGTGTGGAAGAAGAGTAGGTGAGTGGGATGAGATACGAAAATTCAATGGTAAAGATTGCCGACGATATTATCCGGGATCAGCAGGCAGAGAGGAAAGTTCAGAATAAAAAACAGAAATGGCATGATGAGTATGCTACCTTGAAATTTTTTCGGTACATATGCAGAAATGTTGGAAACCTTCATGAAGGAGAAATCCAGCGTTTGGTATGGAAACTGAAACAGTCAGATAAAAAAGCAGTCGAAAAACATTTAAAAGGCTATGCGTGGGAATTTGATTATGAGAAAATGTTTTCTACATTGATGCAGAATCCTGTTTGTCAGAAAGTATGTCAGAAAAATAAATATACAAGCTGGATGCATCTGATAAGCCGATACTGTACAGAAGATTGTTAGGAAATAAGATACCTTCTTGCATCAATCAATGAATTATTTTATGGAATAAACCCTGCATTAGTTCTATGGAACGATAACTTGTTTTGCGGCTTCTGTATATTGGAACAGGCGGTAGTTATACTAACTTTAGACCGAAAAATAGTTCTAAAGGAGGTGCTGCGATGGATCTGAAAGCTGTAGGACAGAGAATTAAGATGGCAAGGGAAGCAAAAGGTCTGACACAGGAAGATTTGGCTGCCATGGTGGAACTGAGTCCGACACATGTAAGTGTGATTGAACGGGGATTGAAAGCCGCAAAACTGGATACGTTTGTTGCGATAGCCAACGCTCTGGAAGTTTCTGCAGATTCACTTCTGATAGATGTTGTGGCACATTCTGTAACTGGTGTGACGAATGAATTATCAGAAATGATCGGGAAACTTCCAAAAGAAGAGCAGAAGAAAATCATCAAAGCGGTCAGGGCATTAACAGAATAGTTTTTATGAGGAGGGGCGGAAGCCCTTCTTTTTTTGCGGTTTTTGTCACAATTTGTCAAACGAATGGGGATTCTGTTTTGTTTTTATTTGTGCTATAGTAGTTCTAAAGAACTATTATTAATTCAAAAGAGGAGATATAAAATGCACAGAAAAACTATTTTTGAGAAGGTTGCTGAAAAATTCCATACCACTCCGGAAGAGGTATATGCGGAAATCCAGAGAGCAATTGATGCCGGATATGATAACCCGGATCCAAAGGTACAGGCGGAATGGCGTAAGGTTAAAATAAAAGGGGACCGACCAACACCGGAGGAAGTAATTAACTATGCAGTAGGTACTTTAACAGCAGAACAGAGGTGATTATTAAATTGAAGAGGAAAAAGCATGCGTTAATATGTCTGTTATTAGCAGTAGCCTTTGTTTCGGGTTGTGCGCAGAAACATAAAGAGGGAGAGCCGGATGTCATTAGCAGTATGAAAATGAATCAGGATGAAACACTTACTGTTGTTGCAAACAGAAAACAGATTGAAGATAAAGAGGATTTTGCAAAACTCCTTGTCAAAAAATGCAAGGATAATTCTTTTCAGTCTGTTAGATTATCTACAGATTATGGGTATGCCACCAGCCTGAATCTTAGAGTATATCTCTGGGAAGATGAGATAGAAGGACAGGAGCCGGTAATGGTGGTGGAATATAAGCCTGTTGAATGTGGACAAGACTATGATATTGTCCATGATCCGGAAAAGTTCCAGATGTATGTGGATGGAGAGCTGATGGAAAATCCTTAGATTTTCAGATAAAAAATGGATGAACTGTTAGGGGAAAAGAGGAAGTGAACATTTCCCTTGAAAATGTGTACAATCCAATGAGAATAATGAACTTTTAAGCCCTGTAAACGGACACTTTATGAACTTTACTCTGATACAATGGTTATGCTGATGAAAGAGGGCATAGAAAACTGAATTATATTTGAGAGACGGAAGCCTCAGTAGTTTAAAAAAAGACTACTGGGGCTTTTTTTCGTGCCTGAATTTTCAGCCAATACCTGCAGGTTTTACCTGGCAGTAGTTAGTGGAGCAGGCATGAACCAGATCAGAGGACCGCCTTCTGAATTTGAAACTGGCAAACAAATTTCAAATTCAGGAGGACGGATATGTATATTGAACATCCATATAAATACGACGGGAAATACTACGCAAATGTAGATGGAAAGATGATTGAAATCACAAAGGAAGTGGCTTATGCCATGAATAATTTTTACCGAAGCAGCCAGCCAAGGAAGGTCGAAATTAAAAATGAAAAAGGTGAGATTGTTGAACGGAAACTGCGGGAAATCCCTTACAGCGAGACGAATGGACAGGATTATGAATTCTCTATCGAGGATTTCCCGGACTATAGCTGTGATGTGGAAGATAGCGTGATCAGCAGTGTGGAGAGACGAGATATCCATAAGGTGATTAATCAGCTGGATGCAGAAGAACGGATGATTATTTACAGTATTTATTTTGAGAATAAAACGCAGGTACAGCTGGCAGGGATTATGGGAGTGTCCCGGCAGGTTCTGGCGTACAAGCTGAAAACAATTTTACACAAGATGCGGAGAATGTATCAGGAAAATATTTTTTGAAAAATCAGCAGATTTTTTTTGCATCCGGGCAAGTCAGTTGAATTTAGTAATTAGAGAGAGTTTTAAGGACTCCTCAAAAGTACATTGGAAACTGAATACCCAGTAATAACTGACGTGACATCTTATGCAGGAAGCACAAGGAAACTGCCGCCATGACTCTGATGAATATCGGACGAGCGAATAAGCACTGACCGAAAATCAACTGGCAGGTTGATGATGCGATGATCTGTATAGGGTGCGATACACTTGCGGACCGTGAAAAGTCTGTAACCGGCAAACCTATGAACTGTCGGAGCCTGTGTGCGTGAGCATATGGGTTGTGATCTGGCGAATGCAGTCAGATAGGTTATTATTCCCTGCCTGCGTAAGCAGGATAAACGATTCGGGGTATCGAGGATAAATAGAATCGAGCGAGCACTGTTTAATAATCGAAAATTGGCTATAGAGGTTATGCGGCAGAGCGTTCATTTTGAATGTCTCTGCCGTATTCCTGTGGAGCTAATAATGGATGCTTTACGATTAAATTTCAGGATGGGAGGAACGAATAAATGAAAATTGAAAGAGGCGATATCCTTATGGTTAATTTGGGACAGGTTCCGGGTACTTCCCTTCAGAGTGGAATCCGTCCGGTAGTGGTTGTCAGCAATAATAAAGCGAATACATACAGCCCGGTGGTAACGGTAGTGCCGTTTACTTCAAGGGTGTACAAAAAACGTTATCTTCCGACCCATGTGTTTATTAACCGTTATGAAATGGTTGGCTTGAAACGGCATGGGCTGGTACTGGCGGAACAGATCACAAGCATTGATGTTCAGAGTATTATCCAAAAATGTGGTCATGTCAGTTCTGATGCAATGCGGAGGATTACCAGAGCGGTGGAGATTCAGACAGGAGTTTATGAGGAGGGGGATTATGACAGCAGAAGAATATAGAAAGTATCTGGAACAGGATTTTAGTGATGTAAATATTGATGAAATGACAGATCTACTGACGGTAAAAGCAGACAGGAATAAAAGCCTGAAGGAACGGCGGGAATCATATCTGAATAAGGTAGGAAATCCGTATCTGGTCCGGATCGGGAATATGAAGGTCAAAGTAAGGTTTGCCAATAACGGGATATCTTTGGAGCAGGCATTTGAAAATATGCTTCTGAGTGTCTGAAAAAGTACTGGAAAGTTTGGGGTGGCTGTGCTAAAATGTCTGTAAGGACAAATTATGCAGCCCCCTTTTATTACATGGGTTTTTTGACGTAATAAGAGGAGGTAAGATATGTATCAGAATTTCAATAAAATCTATCGTGCCGCCATCTATGTCAGATTATCCAAAGAAGATGGCGATCTTTCCAGTTCTGCAAAATTGGAAAGTAACAGCATTTCTAACCAGAAGGCTCTGATTCTGGATTTCCTGAAAGACAAAAAAGATATAGAAGTTGTTTCCGTCCGGGTTGACGATGGCTACACAGGCTCTAATTTTGAGCGCCCTGCATTCCAGGCTATGCTGGAAGATATCAGGCGTGGGAGTGTTGATTGCGTAGTGGTGAAAGATTTATCTCGGTTTGGGCGGGAATACATTGATTCCGGAAAGTACATTGAACGTTTATTCCCGGCTCTTGGTGTGCGCTTTATTGCCATAAATGACAATTATGACAGCCTTCAGGGAAAGAATCAGGCTGATGACATTATTATCCCATTCAAAAACTTAATCAACGATGCTTATTGCCGTGACATTTCCATTAAGATAAGAAGTAACCTTGAGATTAAGAGGAAAAAAGGCGAATGTGTCACACCTTTTGTGGCATTCGGGTATCAGAAAGCAAAGGCAGACAAGCATAGGCTGGAGATTGATCCGGTTGCAGGCAGTGTAGTGCAGGACATCTTTAAGATGAAACTGCAGGGAATGAGCCAGGATGCGATTGCCAACCGCCTGAATGAACTGGGTGTGCTTTCCCCATTTGAATATAAGATTAGCAGCGGGAGTCATTATGAAACCGGGTTCCGACAGAAAGAGCAGGCTCTTTGGAGTTCTGTTACCGTACGCAGAATACTGGAAAATGAGGTTTATATTGGAAACCTTGTGCAGGGGAAACGTACGACACCGAACCATAAAGTGAAGCAGTCCTACGTAAAGCCGGAAGATGATTGGATCCGTATTGAAAAGAACCACGAACCGCTGGTAAGTGAAAGGGATTTTGAGATCGTCCAGCGGCTTTTGGGGATGGATACCCGTACTTCTCCTGACCAGAAGCAGGTGTATCTGCTGTCCGGCATTGCTGTATGTGCGGATTGCGGGGCACCGATGACGAGAAAGGTCTCAACAGTGGGTGGAAAGAAATATGCCTATTATTTATGTTCCACAAATAAAGAAACGAAACGCTGCTCCAGTCACAGGATCCCGGAAAAAGATCTGGAAAACGTGGTATTGGTAATGCTGAAACAGCATATCCAGAACATCCTGCATTTGAAAAGGGTGTTGGAGTTTATCGGGACTGTACCATTTCAGGAAATCAATGTGAAAAAACTCCAGGACAGACTGGAAAAGAAAAAAATGGAGACAGAACGCTGTAAGGAACTCCGCATGATGCTTTATTCCGATATGAAAGAGGGCATCGTATCAAAAGAAGATTATGTAGAACTTCATGCAGCATATGGAAAAAGGCTAAGGAATGCAGAAGAGAGTATCCGGGCAATCCAGAAAGAAATGGATAACATGCTGGAAAAAGCAGACGCTTCTAACACATGGCTGGATTATTTTGTGAAATATCAGGATATTGAAGTGCTGACCAGGACGGTAATTGTGGAATTGATTCGGGAAATCAGAGTCCATGACAAAAAGAATATTGAGATCGTCTTTGACTTTGATGACTGTTATCAGGCATTGCTGACACAGCTTCCGGCTATGGGAGTGGAGGTTGCAACAGATCCGGATAACAATCTGCAGGTCAAGATAAAGGAGGTTGTATAAAATGGCACGAAAAAGCAGGAAAAGCATTCCTGAAACGGTCAGCAGTGCAGCCGTCCAGGAAGAGATCAAAAGACCGTTCCGGGCAGGGTTATATGCAAGGATTTCTACGGAAACAGAGGAAACGATAGAGAGGGGGACGATAGAAACCCAGGTGGAACTGATGAAAAACTATGTGGCTGATACAGAGGATATTTCGGTTGCAGAAGTTTATAAGGATTCTGATTATTCCGGTACAAATTTCGATCGTCCTGGATTTACGCAGATGATGGAAGATATCAAGCATGGGAAAATCAACTGCGTGATTGTAAAGGATTTGTCCAGGCTTGGCAGGAATTATGTAGAAACAAGCAATTATATTGAGCGTGTATTCCCGTTCTTTCATGTACGGTTCCTGGCAGTGACGGATGATTTTGATTCTTTCCGTGAGGGAGTAGATCTGACGGTTCCCTTAAAGAATATTATCAATGAGTTCTATTCCAAAGACCTTGCAAAAAAGAGCAGCAGTGCAAAAAAAGCCCTATGGAGAGAAGGAAAATTTACCGGTGCCTGGGAACCCTATGGATATAGGAAATCAGAACAGGACAAGCACCAGCTGGTAGTTGATGAGGAAGCTGCCGGGCATTTACGGGCAATTTTTTCTATGTATATGGATGGCTGCAGCTACAGTGATATTGCAAAAAAACTGAATGCAGATGGTGTCTTGTCCCCAACTTTGCAAAGGGAGTATTACAGATCCGGGGAAAAACCGTCCCCAGAGTCCAAACCGTGGAATAATTATGAAGTAAAACGTGTGCTTCAGGATGTACATTGTACCGGCGATTCCGTATATGGAAAATATCAGCAGAGCGTTTTTCAGGGAAATAAGCAGAGAAACCGACCAGAGAGTGAGTGGATCTATGCAGAGAATACCCACGAAGGGATTATAGATAAAGAGCTGTTCCGCCAGGTGCAGGAAAAAATCCGGGAATTTACGGAAGAATATAAAAAGAGGCATCAGCTGAATAATGGAGCCATCCGGAGCCAGAATTTTTATACCGGCAAGATCAGGTGTGGAGGATGTGGCAACCGCATGATCCTGTCCAGGGAAAAGTCCGGGACATTTTATTATATCTGCGGTGCCAATGCAAACCATAAATCAGGAGGAAACCAGTGCAAGGGGCACAGGGTCAAAAAAGAATACGTGGATGAAGATGTCCTTCGTCTGATCCAGTCACATATGAAAAACGTATTGGATACAGAAAAAATGATCCGGGAAATGAACTCCGCTTCCAGAAACCAGACGCAATATTTGCTTTTGGACAAGGAAGTAGGGAAACTTCGGCGGGAACTGAGCCGGATCAGTAAGCGTAAATCTGATTTATATGAGGATTATTCGGAACGCCTGATTACAGAAGAAGAGTACATGCAGTTTTCCCGTATCTATTCCAATGAAATAGAAAACATCAAGAGCCGTCTGGATGCAGTATTGACGGCGCAGGTACGGTATTCCAAAGATTATCATATCGAAGAAGGATGGGGGAAAGTGATACATACTTATATGTCTAAGCGGAAGCTGACAAAAGAAATGGTGGAAGCCTTTGTGGATTCCATTATTATCCATGGTAAGTATGATTATGAGATCAAACTGGTATATGATGACCAGTTCGCTGAATTGCAAAAGATAATGAAAGAGAAGGAGGCACAGTCAAGATGACAGAAAATAGGAAAACAGCTGTCTATATCCGTTTATCTATGGAAGATGGGAATGTGGATGGCAGAACCAAACTGGAAAGTGACAGTGTGACTTCTCAGAGGATCCTGTTGAAATCGTTTGTGATCGATCAGCTTGGCGTGGATGAGGCAGATATCCTGGAATATGTGGATGACGGTGTCAGCGGCACCCATTTCAAACGCAATGGTTTTCAACAGCTGCAGGAGGATATGAAAAGCGGACAGATAGGCTGTGTAGTTGTGAAAGATTTTTCCAGGTTTGGCAGGGACTATCTGGAAGTGGGATTTTATATTGAATATATTTTCCCGCTTCTTCAGATCCGGTTTATTTCCATTAATGACAGTTATGACAGTGAAGCCAGCTCTGGAATGACCGGCGGTATGAATGTGGCTTTGAAGAATCTGGTTTATAACATGTATAGCCTGGATTTGTCGAAAAAAATTTCATCCGCAATGCATACCAGAATGAAAAACGGTACAAGGCTTCCGGTAAATGCCAGATATGGTTATAGAAAGGGCAAAGATGGAAGGTTGGAAATTGATCCGGATGCGGCTAAAGTGGTGAAGATGATCTTCCAGATGGCTGCAGAAGGTATGAGCTTTGCAGAGATCACAAGGGAACTGAACAAACAGGAAATTGCCACCTGTGATGAACGGAAAATCTCAAGAGGAGAGCAGGTTCAGTTCCAACGGTTTGATACCATCATGAAAAAACGCTGGAATCCAACCACAGTATCTGCAATCATCCGGGATGAGATTTATATTGGAACCCGGATATGGGGTAAAACACGCTGCAGTATGCACACCGGTCATAAAACGGTTCTTAATGACGAGTCTGACTGGATCAGACTGGAAAACCACCATGATCCGATTGTTGACAGGGAACTGTTTGAAAAAGCGAACAGACTGCATCCGAAAAAATCCAGGTGTGTTGCAGAAACAAGAACCAATTATACGCTGGCAAGACGCAAGAAACAGCCAGCACTGATGCTGTGTGCACACTGTGGTCATTGTCTGGTAAGAGAAACGGAGCATCTACTGAAATGCTCGGATGGGCGTACCAGCGGTGATCATGTCTGTCGAAGTTTGGTGGTCAGACGTGAGCCAATGGAAAAGCATATCCTGGAGCTTGTTCATCAGTTTGCATCTTCCATGCTGGAAAACCGGAAGATTGTTGAATCAAAGAACCAGAGCAAAGGTATGGAGACGAATGTTGCAGAATTGTTGAAACAGAGCCGCCAGTTGTCTTCTGAAAAAATGAAACTTTATGATGACTACAAGGATGACCGTATTGACCGGGAATCCTACAAGCAGAAAGCGGAAAAGATAAGCAGACAGTTGGAGGAAATCAGACGAAAGATAGCAGAGTCTGAACGTGATGCAAAGATGCTTGAGCAGGACAATACAGCGAAGGAAATGAAACTGGAAGAATTTCTGAACATGGAGAAATTCGATACAGAGAAATTACGGGAGATCATCAAGGTTATCCGGGTGCATAGCCAGGAGGAAATCGAAATTGAATGGAATTTTGATGATGTATTTTTAGGGTAGAGATAAAATGTTCTGGACAAGAGCGATTTTGTGGAAGATAATAAAAGTGCTGGGGGTACCTGATTGGAATGGTCAGGTACTTTCCGGCAAGAAAAAAGAAATATTTTTTTTGTCCCATACTTGACACGTCCACATGTGTTCCGACACACATTTTGTACAAACATGGCAAATGCAGGCATGGATTTGAAAAGCCTACAGTATTTGATGGGGCATTCCGATGCCAGCGTCACTTTGAATGTTTACACCCATAACAGCTATGAAAAAGCCGAAGAATCCATGGCACAGATTGTAGCCTTCAGTGGTGGACAGACAAAGCAGGAAAACTTGAGAAGATTCGGGTAAAAAGCATATACAGGCAGTACGAATGGGGCAAAAATCCATGCTGTGGTACCCCATTTAGTACGCCAATTGCTTAAAAACCTATGTAGAGAGACGTAGTTTTACGTCGTCAACAACTTGATTTTATTGTGCAGGTTATACAAAAAATAGACTTATAAACACTTATAAAGAGGTAAAAATGCATGATTAAGGTACTTTTTTTGTGCCACGGCAACATCTGCCGCAGCCCCATGGCTGAATTTATTTTCAAAGACCTGGTCTCCACCCATGGTCTTTCTGATCAATTTTACATCGCCTCCGCCGCCACCAGTACAGAGGAAATCTGGAACGGCGTTGGCAATCCCGTCTACCCACCAGCCAGACGTGAACTGGCAAAACATGGAATCAGCTGTGATGGTAAGAGAGCGGTTCAATTAAAGAAGCAGGATTATGATGCGTATGACTATCTGATCGGGATGGATACGGCGAATATCAGAAATATGGAACGGATGACAGGGCATAAAGGGGGCAAGATTCATTTGCTCCTTGAATTTGATGGCTCTTATGACAGTGTGGCAGACCCCTGGTACACGGACCGTTTTGATGTAACTTACCGCGATGTGGTGCGAGGATGCGAGGCATTCCTTCGATATCTGGAAGAAAAAGGGGAAATACAGTGTCCAAAATAGTAGTTTTTGCAGATAACATCACAAAGTTTCGATGAAACTATCATTTTTCGTTGACAAAAAAAGGGATAATTGGTAGAATATCAGTTAAGCTGTTTGACGCATTACTAAGAGAAAGTGAAAGTGGGATGTATATATGAAACAAAGAATTTTATCCATTTTGGTAGACAATACAGCCGGTGTTTTGAGCCGGGTTTCCGGTCTTTTCAGCCGGAGAGGATATAATATTGACAGTTTGACTGTTGGTGTGACAGCTGATCCGAGATATTCCCGTATGACAGTTGTTTGCAGCGGTGATGATCAGGTTCTGGATCAGATTACCAAGCAGTTGAATAAGCTTGTTGATGTGAGACATATTAAGATTCTGGAGCCGGATGCAAGTGTTATTCGCGAATTGATTTTGATTAAAGTTCGTGTCAGCAAGGCTAATCGTCAGGATGTAATTTCGATTGCAGATATCTTCCGTGCAAAAGTTGTGGATGTATCTTCCGATGCTATGGTTCTGGAACTGACAGGTTCCAAGTCTAAACTGGAGGCTTTTATTTCTCTGATCAGTGATGGCAATGAGATTCTGGAACTGGCAAGAACTGGTGTATCCGGTCTGTCCAGAGGCGGAGATTACGTTCTGTTTATGTAATTACAGCGTGCTAGTGGGTTTACCCCCTAACCATATATCAGATACCAAAAAGCAGAAGAATCTGCAGGTATCAGGGGATCTGTAAAAGTAATGATCCCAATCATTTTACCAATACATAACTTTAGGAGGAGTCAGAAATGGCAAATAAGATTTATTACCAGGAAGATTGTAATCTGTCTTTACTGGAAGGAAAAACAATCGCAGTAATTGGCTATGGCAGCCAGGGACATGCACACGCTCTGAATGCAAAAGAGTCCGGATGCAATGTTATCATCGGTCTTTATGAAGGAAGCAAATCATGGGCAAAAGCAGAAGCTCAGGGATTTGAAGTATATACTGCAGCAGAAGCTGCAAAAAGAGCAGATATCATCATGATTCTGATCAATGACGAACTGCAGGCTGATATGTACAAAAAAGACATCGAGCCAAACCTGGAAGAAGGCAACATGCTGATGTTTGCTCATGGTTTCAACATTCATTTTGGATGTATCACACCTCCGAAATATGTTGACGTTACCATGATCGCACCAAAAGGACCTGGACATACTGTAAGAAGCGAATATCAGGCAGGTAAAGGTGTTCCTTGTCTGGTTGCTGTACAGCAGGATGCTACAGGAAAAGCTCTGGATATGGCTCTGGCATATGCTTTGGCTATCGGTGGAGCTCGTGCAGGTGTTCTGGAAACTACATTCCGTACTGAGACTGAAACAGACCTGTTTGGTGAGCAGGCAGTACTGTGCGGCGGTGTTTGTGCGCTGATGCAGGCTGGTTTCGAAACTCTGTGTGAAGCTGGATATGATCCAAGAAATGCTTACTTCGAATGTATCCATGAAATGAAACTGATCGTTGACCTGATTTATCAGTCCGGTTTCGAAGGAATGAGATATTCTATCTCTAATACTGCTGAGTATGGTGATTACATTACAGGACCAAAGATTATTACAGAAGATACCAAGAAAGCTATGAAGAAAATCCTGTCCGATATCCAGGATGGTACATTTGCAAAAGAATTCCTTCTGGATATGTCTCCGGCAGGCCGTCAGGTACACTTCAAAGCTATGCGTAAACTGGCTGCTGAACATCCGGCAGAAGTTGTTGGTAAAGAAGTACGTAAACTGTACAGCTGGAATGGCGAAGATAAACTGATTAACAACTAATGTAATTTATAGGTTACCCCGGGGAGAATTTGATAATCCCCGGGGTAACTTTTACTGGTTCAGACATCATCCTTTCTGCAGACAGATCTGATAAAAGTTCTGAATCGCAGTACTTCCGGCATCTTCTTTTCTGCAGGCAAATCCAATCTGCCGTGGCTCAAAGTGCAGCGGCAGTGACACTTCCACCAGTTCTTTTTTTTGCAATTCGTCTTCGACAAATTCACGGATTACGCATGCAACTCCCAAATCGATTTTTGCGAATTCAATCAGCAGATCCATGGTGGTTACTTCCAGAATATTGGAAAGTTCCATACCCTGTTCCAGAAATACACGATTCACGTATTGGCGGGTGATGTTTTCTTCATCCAGCATCATGAAAGTGGCTGTCTGAAAAAAGTCATTGGCATCCGAACGTTGTTTCAGGTGTTCCAGGTAGGATTCGGTTGACACAAAGATATCCTGGATGTTTTGAAGTGGTGTGAATATAAAGTTTTTTGACATACCGGCTTCTCCCACGAGACCGATATCAATTTTATTTTCGTCGAGCAGGGACAGTGTCTGGTAGGTTGACTGGCAGGAAATCGATATTTTTACATGAGGATTTGCCTGTATGTATTTTTGCAGGTAGGGAAGCAGGATGTATTTACAGAGGGTAGTGCTGACTCCGATGCGAAGGTGGGATATTCCCAGTGCCTGACGACGGGCCAGGGCTTTTTCTCCGGACTGGAGTGACTGGAAGGCTTCGCAGGTATGCTGATACAGGATTTCACCGTCGGGGGTCAGTGTGACTCCACGGGATCCTCGCTTGAATAATTGTACATTCAGGTTTTGTTCTAACTTGCTGATGGACTTGCTGATAGCCGGCTGACTGATAAAAAGTTCTCTGGCAGCCTGAGAAATATTACCGTTTTTTGCAACGGTATGAAAAATGTAATAAAGAGATAAATTCTGTTCCATAAAAATATCTTCCCTTCAATCTGGAAATATAATAATGCTGTTATTTCGAAGTGAGCAGTAATATATAACTTGTAGTTATGACAAATATATTTAATATGTATTAGTATTATAACAGCTAATATGTTACAATAGCAATCAGAAAATCAAAAGGAGGAACGAAACAATGGGAATGACAATGACACAGAAGATTCTTGCTGCAGCTGCAGGTCTTGATAAAGTGGAAGCCGGACAGCTGATCGAAGCAAATCTGGATCTGGTGCTTGGTAATGATATTACTTCACCGGTAGCAATTCATGAAATGGATAAAATGACAGTAAATACTGTTTTTGATAAAGATAAAGTAGCTCTGGTAATGGATCATTTTATTCCGAACAAAGATATTAAGTCTGCACAGCACTGCAAATGCGTCAGGGAGTTTGCATGTAAGCATGAGATTACCAATTATTTTGACGTAGGGGAAATGGGGATTGAGCATGCACTTTTACCGGAAAAAGGTCTGACCGTTGCCGGAGATGTGATTATCGGTGCTGACTCCCACACATGTACATATGGAGCATTGGGAGCGTTTTCCACTGGTGTGGGAAGTACTGATATGGCTGCAGGTATGGCAACCGGAAAAGCATGGTTTAAAGTACCTTCTGCTATCAAATTTAATATCGTAGGAAAACCATCCAAATGGGTGAGTGGTAAAGATGTTATTCTGCACATTATCGGTATGATTGGTGTAGATGGAGCTCTGTACAGATCTATGGAGTTTGTAGGCGAGGGTATTAAAAATCTCTCTATGGATGACCGTTTTACTATTGCAAATATGGCTATTGAAGCAGGTGGGAAAAATGGTATTTTCCCTGTTGATGAGCTGGCAGAAGCATATATGAAAGAACATTCCAAACGCAGCTGGAAAGTATTTGAGGCGGATGAGGATGCAGTTTATGATGAAGAGTATACGATTGATCTGAGTACCCTTCGTCCGACGATTGCATTCCCACATCTTCCGGAAAATACAAAGACAATTGATGAAATCAAAGAAGATGTCGTGATTGATCAGGCTGTCATCGGTTCCTGTACCAATGGACGTATTGATGACCTGAGAACAGCAGCAAGTATTCTGAAAGGGCGTAAAGTGAAAAAAGGAGTTCGCTGTATCGTAATTCCGGCCACACAGAGCATTTATCTGCAGGCGATGGAAGAAGGACTTCTGAAAATCTTCATCGAAGCAGGTGCCGTTGTCAGCACACCAACCTGTGGACCCTGCCTGGGCGGTTATATGGGTATTCTTGCTGAAAATGAAAGATGTATCTCCACAACAAACCGTAACTTTGTAGGACGTATGGGTCATGTGGATTCTGAAATTTATCTGGCAAGCCCGGCAGTTGCAGCTGCCAGTGCAGTTACCGGAAAGATTTCAGCACCGGAAGAATTGGGATTATAGGAGGAAAATGAGCATGAAAGCAGAAGGAAAAGTATTTAAATACGGCGACAATGTTGATACAGATGTAATTATTCCTGCACGTTATCTGAATTCTTCTGATCCGGCTGAACTTGCCACACACTGTATGGAAGATATCGATAAAGAATTTGTTCATAATGTGACAAAAGGCGATATTATCGTTGCAAATAAAAATTTTGGCTGCGGTTCTTCCAGAGAACACGCTCCGATTGCCATTAAAGCGGCCGGTGTCAGCTGTGTTATCGCAGAAACATTTGCAAGAATTTTCTACCGCAATGCCATTAATATCGGACTTCCGATTATTGAATGTCCGGAAGCTGCCAAAGGAATTGAGGCAGGCGATGACGTAGAAGTGGATTTTGACAGCGGAATGATCTACAACAAGACAAAAGGAACAGAATTCAAGGGACAGGCATTCCCGGAATTTATGCAGAAGATTATAAAAGCGGAAGGTCTGGTAAACTATATCAATAGTCAGAATTAACAGCATTTTTACATTGGTTATTTCTTAAGAAAGTCTTCCATGACTTCAAAAAACAGAATTTTGGATATGAGGATTAAATTAATAAGCAAAGATATCTGTCGCCAGATATCTTTGCTTATTTGCACTCTATTATTTACAAATTATTTTAACGATTATTGATAGCGGTAACAAGAGCGTCAATCGAGGCTTTGACAATGTCACAATCAACACCTGCCCCCCAGGAAAGGGAACCATCCGGCTTCTGGATTCCAACATAGGCAATCGCTCTTGAAGTGGAACTCTGTTCCAGTGCGTGTTCTGTATAAGAAACAACTTTATACTGGAGGTTATATGCTTTCTTCAGTGCATTACTTACTGCATCAAGACGACCATTACCGGTAGCTTCCGTGGTGATTACACGACCATTGCAGGAAGAAGTAACCTGTGTAGTGATCGGTCCTGTCTGCTGGAAATGAACACTGACAACACTGTACGGTTTTTTGACATTTTCGAAGGTTGTCTTGAACAAATCGAAAATTTCTTCCGGCATAAGTTCTTTGTGAGTATGATCGGAAACTGCTTTCGCTGCGTATCCCATCGCTTCGCGCATTTTCGGCGGAAGATTAAGACCATATTTTGTCTCCAGAATATAACCAACACCGCCTTTACCGGACTGGCTGTTGATACGAATCACATCCGCATCGTAGTTTCTTCCCACGTCTGTCGGATCAATCGGAAGATATGGCACCGTCCAATGTTCTGGATCTTTTTCTTCAATCCATTTCATTCCTTTGGCAATAGCATCCTGATGAGAACCGGAGAATGCAGCAAATACCAGAGCACCACTGTAGGGGCTTCGTTCGTCTACTTTCATACCTGTGTATTCTTCATATTTTTCACAAATGTCCGGCATGTCGCTGAAATCAAGTTCTGGATCTACGCCCTGCGCATACATATTCATGGCAAGAGTGATGATATCTACATTACCAGTACGCTCACCATTTCCAAACAATGTACCTTCGATACGGTCTGCTCCTGCAAGAAGTCCCATCTCAGAGTCTGCAACACCACAACCGCGGTCATTATGCGGATGAAGAGATACGATAACATTTTCTCTATACTTCATATTCTCACACATATACTCAATCTGGCTGGCATATACGTGAGGCATAGAATGTTCAACCGTTACAGGAAGATTGATGATTGCCTTTTTATCCGGAGTCGGTTTCCATACATCCAGTACGGCATTACATACTTCCAAAGCATATTCTGGTTCTGTTCCTGTAAAACTCTCCGGGCTGTATTCGAAAAGGAAATTGCCTTCAGTTTCATCAGCCAGTTTTTTCAGAAGAGCAGCACCTTCTACTGCAATATTCAGGATTTCTTCTTTGGATTTTCTGAATACCTGTTCTCTCTGACTCACTGATGTAGAGTTATATACATGGATGATCGCCCGGGGAGCACCTTTTACAGCTTCAAATGTTTTTCTGATAATATGCTCTCTTGCCTGAGTCAGAACCTGAATGGTAACATCTTCCGGAATCAGATTCTGCTCGATAAGGGCACGCAGAAATTCATATTCTGTCTCAGATGCAGCCGGAAAACCAACTTCAATTTCTTTAAATCCAATCTTAACCAATAATTTGAAAAATGCAATTTTCTGTTCCAGGCTCATGGGAATTACCAATGCCTGGTTGCCATCACGAAGGTCAACGCTGCACCAGATGGGAGCTTTCTCTACATATTCTTTTTCGGCCCACTTCATGCAACGCACCGGTGGCATATGATACTGTCTTACGTATTTTTTGTGATTCATCATAATAGTTGTCCTCCTGTTTTTCCAATGTTTGTAATATCGTTTGTTAAACAGAAAAGAAATATGAATGTGCGCCTTCCAACTTTACAGTAGATTGCTTTTTATATCAGACTTTCCTGTAAAACAAAAAATCCTTCATCTCTTAATAATTAAGAGACGAAGGAAATACATCCTACGCGGTACCACTCCTGTTCATGGAAAATCCATGCACTCATCCAGATACGGGCAAAAGCCTTATATCCTACCCTATGATAACGGCAGGGCTTTCCGTCTGCGCCTACTCGGAAAATCCTTTCGGGCAGCTGCTCCGAGGGCAGTTCCAAACGCTTCATCCACTGCTTCGCACCAGCCAGCAGTTCTCTGTAGTCTGTCACATCTGTACTATTCCTCATCAACGCTTTTTATATAAAAATGGAAAATCGGGGCAACAGGATTTGAACCTGCGACCTCACGGCCCCCAGCCGTGCGCGCTACCAAGCTACGCCATACCCCGGTGCTGATTATTATAACAAAACATATGGAAAAAGTAAAGGGTAAATTTTAAAATTTGGAGATTTCCTATATGAACAGTAACGAACATTTAACAATAATAGTCGATATTTGATGAAATACTGGACGTTTTTTCTTTCCTCTGTTATAGTTTATATAGAAATGTTTGAAAAAAGCAGGAGAGAATGAATATGATTATTTCGTTATTACATATTCTGTTGGCAGGAATTATCCTCGTATTGATTCCTATATTTGCAGGAAATGCACTTGTATCTGTTTTGAAACTGAAAAAGAATATCGCACTGTTGTATGTCAGTGGGTGGTTGCTGATCTGGGCTGTTTTTCAGTTGATAACGGTACCTTTTGTAATGAAAAAGGTATCTTTTACTATAGCCTTTATTGCGTTGACAATATTGACTGCAATATTTTGTGTTTATGGAATTTATAAAAGGAATTTTGTTCATTTAACTTTTTCTGATTATAAGATTAGTGAAAAGGCTGCAATTATATGTATGCTTGTGCTTATCGCTGCGCTGCTTCTGGTGACATTAGTGACACAGCATACAGATGCTGACGATTCAAGATTTGTGGTGAATGCAGTGGATATGCTGCGAACAGATACATTGTATTTATCAAACCCGGCTACAGGTAATATACAAGATTATTTTGTTCGTGAAATTAAGAAGGATGTGACCGCACCATGGGCAGTTTTTATTGCTTGGTCTGCTAAACTGACTGGTGTGCACGCGACAATTATGGCTCATACTGTGCTACCGATTATTTTATTGTTGGCGGCCGTATGTGTATGGTGGATGATGTCGGAAGTTTTTCTCGGAGATAATCTCATTTATCGAAGTCTGTTTCTGGATATGGTTCTGTTTTTAAGTATATATGGTTATTTTTCAATCTATAATGAAGAATGCTTTCTTCTGACGAGAATCTGGCAGGGGAAGGCTGTAATTGCAGGTGTTGGTATTCCTGCAGCGTATACAATTGGATGCCAAATCTATGAGGAGGGTAAATATCAATATTATATACTGCTGTTTTTACTGAATTTGTCCATGTGCCTGATGTCTGGTATGGGCGTAGTCATTGGAGTCCTGATGATGGGGTCTATGGGACTGGTATATGGCATTTCAAAGAGGAACTGGAAAGTAATCTGTGTTTTCTGGATGTTCTGTATCCCTAACGCAATTTACTATGGGCTATATTGTTTTATAAAATAACAGGGGAAGGAGAAGATTATGTCATATGCAATTGAAACAATAAAAAACTGGTTTGATATTTATTATGCTGATGGATTCTATCTGACACTTGCGATTTTTGCGTTTATCTATCTCTATGCTCATTTTCCGGAACTGAGAGTGAAGTTTTTGATACCCATAGCACTGATTGTGGTTATGGTTTTAAATCCTGTTGTTTATCAGCTGATATTAAAAAAGGTGATATACTGGCGATTATTCTGGTTGTTTCCGACAGCCGTTATAATTGGACTTGCAGTTATAAAAATGGTACAACATTGTGACAATATAATAATGAAAGTGGGGATTGCACTTCTTTTCTGCGGACTTGTTTTGTTGAAAGGTACAAATGTTTTTGAAAATGGTGGTTTTTCTATTATTCAGACTTTGGAAAAACTTCCTAAAGAAGTGCAGGCTGTCTGTAACGAAATTCTTGCGAGGGAAGAAGAGCCAAGATGTATTATGCCTCAGACTTTGTTTTGTGATGTACGGCAGTATTCAGGAGATATCTATTTGATGTATGGAAGAAATGCTCATGGACATATCGCATACATGCCGGAAATGGAAACCCGTGTTTATGAACAGATGGAAAGTGAGACACCGGATTATGATTATGTGCTTCAGAAGGCATCAGAAGGAGATTATAATTTTGTAGTAACATATGAAAATTGCCCGATTGAAGAGAAAATCCTAAATGCGTATGGATATGATGAGATAGGTCTGTGTGAGGGTTATATCATCTATCAAAAAGTGGCAGATGTAATAGTATCAGTTCCAGAATCGTAAGAAACGTTTATCTTGCAAGAAGATAAAAGGAGTAACAATGAGTATATCACAAAATAAAAATACAATGAAAAAGAATAAAAGAGTACCCAGGCGTTATCTGGTGATTTTGTTATCTGAGATTCTTCTGGGAGCAGGATTGTTGACTTTTGCATATCGGATAATCATCGCTCCCAATGAAAAGATTGAAGTAAAGAATCCGCTGACCGGTTTTTTACTGACCCAGGAAGAACAGGTAACGGAAGAAGTGGTAAATACGGATGTGGTTGTGTTTGAACAGGCAGATCCTGTATTTAAGCCTTTCTGTACAGAAAACACGAATCCTGCTAATATGATTGCAGAGACCGCCATTGAGGTTGATGGAACTATGCTGGAAGATCTGACATCCTATGCACCTGAGTCAACCATAGAATTTGGATTAGGAGAAGACTATACGGCTGTAAATGGAATTATTTCTTTCCGTGGTGATAATTTCCGAAACAGTCCGGCTTTTGGTTATGCAAATATGTCAGAATATAAATTAAACGGTCTGTGGTCAAAAAATACAGGTGCCCTGACTTATGGAAGCCACACATGGACCGGAAGCGGATGGACGGGACAGCCGCTGATGATGAAATGGCCAAAAGAAGTGAAAACTCATATGAATATGTATGACTGGGCAAAAGCAGATGATGAGTTGGTGGAAGTCATTTATGCCTGTATGGATGGTTATATTTATTTTATGGATCTTAAAACAGGAGAAGCCACCCGCGATGCGATGAATCTTGGTTTTACATTTAAAGGGGCCGGTGCACTGGATCCGAGAGGATATCCCATCATGTATGTGGGAGCCGGTTACGACAGTACTAACGGAAAAGCCAGAGTATTTATCATTAATCTCCTGGACGGCAGTGTTATGTATACTTTTGGCAACAGTGATTCGTTTTCCCTGCGTGGCTCTCTCAGCTTCTTTGATTCATCACCGCTGGTAGATGCAGAGACCGACACTCTGATTTATCCCGGGGAAAATGGAATCCTCTATCTGATGAAGCTGAATACTGTTTATGACGAAACGGCAGGAACCCTTTTCATCAATCCGGATCATATTGTCAAGTGGAGATATTATGGAAAAAGAACCAGCCAGTCTTCTTACTGGCTGGGTATGGAAACCAGTGCTGCTATCTATAAAGGATATCTTTTTATAGCAGATAATGGTGGTCATCTGATGTGTCTTGATCTGAACACCTTGCAGTTGGTGTGGGTGCAGGATATTCTTGATGATTCGAATTCTACCCCTGTGCTTTCCATGGAAGATGACCATCTGTATCTTTATGTCAGTACATCTTTCCATCTGGGATGGAGAAGTTCTACAACGGCGCCAATTCCGATCTGGAAAATTGATGCGGAAAATGGGGAAGTCATTTGGCAGACAGATTATGAATGTTATACGCAGGATGGAGTCTCCGGAGGTGTACAGTCTACGATTGCTGTGGGTGAAAATCAGTTGTCTGATAAGATTTATGTGACGGTTTCCCGAACCGGTGAGGCATACAAAGGTGTTCTTGCATGTCTGGATAAGACAACGGGAGAAGTGAAATGGGAACATCAGGCTGTTTATGCCTGGTCTTCGCCGGTTTGTGTATACCAGCAGGATGGTAACGGACAGGTAATCTACTGCAGCTGTAACGGTAATATGTACCTGTTAAATGGAGAGACAGGAGAAGTACTGGACACACTTGCTTTGAGTGAAGGTTCCATAGAAGCATCACCGGCAGTATATGAAAATTATGCAGTTGTGGGGACCCGTGCCTGCAAAATATGGGGGATTGAGCTTCAATAAACAGGAAAATATTTCGGAAAGTGGGAAATGTCTCCATGTTTTACCGTCAATATTCATGAAAAAGTGGGAGCAAATTCGTAAAAATAGGCGAAAATAGGCCGTTTCTATTGACTTTGATTTTTGAACATTTTATAATTTTTACATAAAATGTTACGGAAGTTTAAAAAAGTTTGAACAAATCATGTCAGTGGAAGGTACTATATGAAAAAATTGAATCAGGTATTGAATTTTCTCCGTATCTATCTTGTCCGAACATGGAAAATGCATCGTTATGCCTGTATAGCTGTTGCTGCGGGAACTGCGCTGATTTTTACCGGAACTGCAGTCGTATGTAGCAGAAACTCAGATGCGGAAGGAAAAGCAAAAGTGAGCGAAAGAAGTACGCGGGAGGGAAATACCGCACAGAAAGAAGAGGTTTCTTCAGACGATGAGGATCCTGACCCTCTGATACCATTGGGGTATCAGGGAATTATTCATGGTGTTCTTTCTTCGAAAGGGCTGAAAAATAATTTTCGGGTATTGGGAGTCAGCTGTGAGATGGTTCTTGTAGGTCAGCGCATGATAAAGACAGAAGTTGTATCCAGATTGGACGTAGGTTCCCGTCTCTTACAATCGGTCAATGCTCTTGACAATCAGTCCTGGGAACTTGCGGGAACAACAAGGATGTCAGATAAAGATTATGAAAATCTTCTTGCAATTGTAGAGGCAGAAGCCGGAGGAGAGGATCTGGAAGGCCGGATTATGGTTACAAATGTTATTCTCAATCGTGTGGACAGTGACGAATTTCCGGAAAACATTACAGCTGTAATCTGGGAGCGTTCCGGCGGAAGTCCACAGTTTTCACCAACTGCAGACGGACGTATTTATACGGTTACAGTATCTGACACAACCAGAGAAGCAGTTAACAGAGCAATAGACGGTGAAGATTTGTCTCAGGGAGCATTATATTTTATTGCGAAGAATCAGTCGGAAGAAGATAACATCAAATGGTTCGAAGAGAATCTTACATTTTTATTTGAACATGGAGGACATTGCTTTTATGTGTAAAATAAGGATTGCTAATAAAAATATCCTGTGCTATAATCAGAAACTACAGTGATTTACTACATAAAAGTATTTATAATGAGGAGTGTATAACAGAATGGAAGTTTTATACAGAAGTACCAGAGGAAATGGAAGCACCGTTACTGCTTCTCAGGCAATCCTGAAAGGTCTTTCAGAGGATGGAGGGCTTTTTGTTCCGGATCAGATTCCGGTCCTGGATGTGCCTGTGGAAAAACTGGCAGAGATGTCTTACCAGGAAGTGGCATATGAAGTAATGAGCCGTTTTCTTACAGACTTTACAGAGGAAGAACTGAAAGACTGTATTGCCCATGCTTATGATAAAAAATTTGATACAGAGAAGATTGCACCACTTACAAGTGCTGATGGAGCATACTTCCTTGAATTGTTCCATGGTGCTACTATTGCATTTAAAGATATGGCATTATCTATCCTTCCGTATCTTCTTACAACCGCAGCAAAGAAAAATCAGGTAACAAATGATATTGTGATTCTGACAGCAACGTCCGGAGATACCGGAAAAGCTGCAATGGCGGGATTTGCTGATGTTCCGGGAACAAAAATAATTGTATTTTACCCAAAGGACGGTGTAAGTCCTATTCAGGAAAAACAGATGGTGACACAGAAGGGTGATAATACCTATGTAGTTGCTATTTATGGTAATTTTGATGATGCCCAGACCGGAGTGAAAAAAATTTTCAATGATGCCGATATGAAAGCAGAACTGGAGGAAGCCGGTTATCAGTTTTCATCTGCCAACTCCATCAATATCGGTCGTCTTGTTCCTCAGATCGTATACTATGTATATGCATATGCATCTTTATACAAAGAAGGAAAAATCGCAGCAGACGAAAAGATCAACGTGGTTGTTCCTACCGGTAATTTTGGAAACATCCTTGCTGCATTTTATGCGAAGAATATGGGACTTCCGATTAATAAACTGATTTGTGCATCCAATGACAACAAAGTTCTTTATGATTTCTTTGTAACCGGCGAATATGACAGAAACAGAGAATTTATACTTACCACATCGCCGTCCATGGATATCCTGATTTCCAGTAATCTGGAACGTCTGATTTATCGCATTGCAGGAAATGATGCGGCGAAAAACAAAGCACTGATGGAGTCTCTTGCAGCAGACGGTAAATATACAATTGACGAAGAGATGAAAGCTCAGCTTGCTGATTTTTATGGAAATTATGCGAATGAAGAGGAAACAGCTGAAACAATTCGCAGAATCTATGAGAGCTGCGGTTATGTCATCGATACCCATACATCAGTTGCTGCCTCCGTTTACAGAAAATATGTGGAAGAAACAGGCGATACGACCAAAACAGTGATTGCTTCTACAGCAAGTCCTTACAAGTTCACCAGAAGTGTAATGGAAGCAATCGACAGTGAAAAATATGCAGCTATGGGTGATTTTGAACTGGTGGATGAACTTTCTGCTATTTCAAAAGTACCTGTTCCGAATGCAATCGAAGAAATCAGAAGTGCCGAGATTCGTCATAATACAGTTGCAGAAGTGGATGAAATGTCTGGCGTTGTAAAAAAGATTTTAGGAATCTGAGTATTATTCTTGAAATCTGACATAAACTAAGGTATAATAATCCCAAGAAACAGATATGCACCGAATGAAACGGTAATCATGTGATTTCCTGGGGTGTGCGATCCTCTCTTAATTTTGAACCTACATTTACGTTTATGGGATTCCTATATCGTTGATTGGATGTCAGGCCGTCATTTATGCAGCGGAAGGCAGAAGAGATACTGCGGTCACCCACCTAGCAGTTGCTAGGCGTCAAAATAAGGGAAACGGCATCCTGGGGTCACGAAAGCTAAAAAAGAGAGTCATGTATATGACTCTCTTTACTGTTTCTAAGGAAAGAATATTGGGAGGCAATTATGAGTGTTGTAAAGTGTGATTTTGGAAAGACAGATGCCGGACAGGCTATTTCTTTATTTGAAGTGACAAACAGTAATGGAGCAGTTATGAAAGTTACGGATTATGGTGCCATTCTGGTGAGTGTTCTTGTTCCTGATAAGAACGGGAAACTGACGGACGTGGTTCTGGGTTACGATTGTGGCTCCGACTATCAGGTCAATGCACCACATTTTGGCTCTACCATTGGAAGAAATGGCAACAGAATCAATCAGGCATCTTTTATGCTGAATGGAAAAAAGGTACAGCTTACACCAAACGAAAATGAAAATAATTTACATAGCGGCCCGGATGGTTTTGAATTTATGATGTGGGACGCCGAAGTACAGGGGCAGTCCGTTGTATTCCATCATTTCAGCCCGGATGGCGAACAGGGATTCCCGGGGAACTTTGATGTAAAAGTAACCTATACACTGACCGATGAGAATGCGGTGGAGATTCATTATGAGGGTACCAGTGATCAGGACACGGTTGCCAATATGACAAACCACAGTTATTTCAATCTTGCTGGACATAACACTGGTGTGGTTTATGATCAGTCAATGCAGATTTTTGCTTCTCGCTATACACCGGTTGTTGATTCCAAATCCATTCCCACCGGTGAGATCGCACCAGTGGCAGGAACGCCGATGGACTTTACTGTTCCAAAAGAAATCGGCAAAGACATTGAGGCTGATTTTGAACAGTTAAAACTGACAGGTGGTTTTGATCATAATTACGTTCTTGACAAAGAGGACGGGGAATTTGTTCTGATGGCAAAAGCATACTGCAAAGAAACAGGAATCGCCATGGAAGCTTATACAGATTGTCCGGCAGTTCAGTTTTATGCCGGAAACTTTATCGAGAATGAAAAAGGCAAAGACGGTGCGGTATATGACAAACGCCATGGGTTCTGTCTGGAATCCCAGTACTGCCCGAACGCTGTGAATGATACACATTTTAAACAGCCATTCCTGAAAGCGGGAGAAAAATACGATACAAAGACTGTATACAAATTTATTGTAGAATAGTTTCCTGTTCTATTCGAAATATAGTAGAAGGATATAATTAATGAATAGTTGCTCTGTTTATTCATATACTAGGAGATGAGTAAACAGAGAAATTGTAAGTATTATGGAGAGTTGTAAAGAGAAATATGTCGTTCTTCTGTTGATGGGAGCTGTGTTGGTGTTTTGCCGGAAGGGAGTTCAGAGTAAAGGGGATATGGATTCGGCTATTTCTGAGGAACAGGGCAGCTATGAGGCGGTGGATTTTGTAGTTGTTCCATCAGAACAGGTGGTTTTGGAGACGACAGAACCTGTAAAACGTGATGAACGGGATATTCGGGTTTTGTTGACGGATTCTTTGCAGGAGTCCCCGGTTCTTGATTCTGTGCTTCTTGTATCGGAGGAAGTGTTGGTTATGGAAGGGGCTCACAGCGGGGAGTATCCTCCGGGAACTTTATTGGATATGGAAGATGTACTGCATGTGGGTGAGACTGTTACGGTTTATCCCAAAAATCGAATGGGAAGTATCTGTATCCAGTCTCTGCAGCGTTCTCAGGGTACGCCGGCTTATGAAGGTGTACTGGAAATCACCAGAGGTAACGATGGTTTTTCGATTGTCAATTGTCTTGATCTGGAAACATATCTGAAGTATGTGGTACCCAGTGAGATGCCGTCCTCTTATCCTGAAGAAGCACTGAAGGCTCAGGCTGTCTGTGCCAGGACTTATGCGGTTTCGCAGATGCAGGAGCATCGCCTGGATGGTTATGAGGCAGATGTGGATGATACCATATCTTTTCAGGTTTATAATAATATTTCCAGGCAGGAATCTACCGATGCTGCTGTAGAGGAGACAAAAGGTCAGATCATGATGTGCCAGAATATGCCCATACAGGCATATTTCTTTTCTACATCCTGCGGATTTACCAGTTCGGATCAGGTCTGGGGAAATAATACCTCAGCAGGATATCTGGAAAGTATATCGGTCTCAGAAGAAGCTGTGGAAGCTATGGCAGCTGGCGAAGCCATGACTTCGTATGGTACGGATAAATTAAATCCGGATGAGTATTTGCTTCATTCGCAGCCCGGTGATTTTGAATCAGAGGAACCCTGGTACCGGTGGTCTGTGACATTTCCCTGGGAAGAAATTGAGAAAAGAGCTTCTGCGCAGTTTCCTGAAACAGGAAAATTGGAGGATATCTCAGTTACAGCCCGATCTGATGGAGGAGCAGCGATTGCGGTTATGCTGACGGGATCAGAAGGAACTGCTGTCATTGAAAATGAATACCATGTACGGGAGTTTCTATCTCCTTATGGATTTTCTCTTATAAAAAATGACGGAAGTGAATCAACGAATCAAAAACTTCTTCCCAGTGCATATCTCTCATTGGAAATACCTGGGAATGAAAGTGAACCCGATGTACTTATCATTCATGGCGGAGGATACGGCCATGGTGTCGGCATGAGTCAGAATGGGGCAAAATGTATGGCAGAAAAAGGATGGAACTGGCAGGAAATTCTGAAGACATTTTATCACGGCATTACATTTGAAAATGAGTTTGGATAAAGGAAGGAAGAGGACGATGAAATTTTTGAAAACTGTATCAGGCTTTATGAATCGCCTGAACAGCGACCATGTAGGAGCATTTGCATCGCAGGCTGCATATTTCATTTTGCTGTCTTTTATTCCTTTTCTTATGCTTCTTTTAACATTAGTTCAATATACACCGATCACACAGGATGTCATCACAAATGTTCTTTTACGGATAGTCCCCGGTACAGGTGACTTCCGCAAGTTTTTGCTGAATATCATTCGAGAAGTATATGGAAAATCAACAGCAGTAGTACCTATTTCCGCAATATTTACTTTATGGAGTGCCGGGAAAGGTATCAATGCATTGACGGATTGTGTCAATGCTATTTATCATGTGGAAGAAACCCGTAATTATGTGATTATGAGAATCAGGTCTGCGATTTATACCCTGCTTTTCATTTTTGCAATTATCGGCAGCCTTTTGTTGTTGGTATTTGGTAACTCCATTCAGAAAGTTCTCTCTCATTATATTCCAGTGCTTGCACGAATCACGGCTTATATCATAGGCATGAGAACGGGAATTTCCATGGTTGTTTTGATCATAGTCTTTCTTATGATTTATAAGTTTTTGCCAAACCGGAACGCCAGTTTTCGAAGTCAGCTTCCCGGTGCTGTTATTTCATCAGTCGCCTGGTCGTTATTTTCTCTTGGTTTTTCTATCTATCTGGATATTTACAATGGATTCTCCAATATGTATGGAAGCCTTACAACTGTTATATTGATTCTCTTATGGTTATACTTTTGTATGTATATTATGTTGATCGGAGCAGAAATCAATGCCTATTTTGAGGAAAAACTGCGGGAAGTGCATCGTATGGCATCAGAAAGAATCAAAGCGGAATATCATGAAATCATCCATGGAATTCGGGATAGCAAAGATGACGATGAATAAAATGCTTGACATTCCCTAAAATTACGCTTAGAATAGACGTTGATAATGAAAGGCTGTGAAAGTGTCAGTAGATATCTATTTTCTTACAGAGAGAAGGGGTCGCCGGCTGTAAGCCCCTTTAAGTTCAGATAGGTATTGAGATTCGCACTGGAGCTGCATTCCTGAATTCAGTAGGGAATGACGTTGAAGCGCGTTAAGCTGATGAGAGAGTCCGGATTTTGTATCCGGGAATTTGGGTGGTATCGCGAGTATTGACCTCGTCCCTTAGTGGGACGGGGTTTTTGTGTTATTTGGAAAGTCTCCTGACTATCCTATAATTAAAAGCCCTCCGGCCAGGATCGCAATTCAAATACCTGATGCGATTAAAATACTCTGTCGGTACAGACCGAACGTAAATCATTTTAAAGGAGAAAAGTCATGAGCAACAGCATAAAAGAAAAACTGCAGGCGATTCTGGACGAAGCTTCTGAAAGAATAGAACAGTCCGATGCCCTGGACAAATTGAATGATGTAAGAGTGAATTTCCTTGGAAAGAAAGGTCAGCTGACTTCTGTTCTGAAAAGTATGAAGGATGTTGCACCGGAAGACAGACCAAAAGTAGGACAGATGGTCAATGATGTCCGTGCAAAAATCGAGGAAATGATGGATGAAACGAAATCACGTCTGGAGAAAGAACTCCGGGAAGCAAAAATGGCTGCTGAAGTTATTGACGTGACACTGCCTGCTAAGAAAGCAAATGTAGGCCATCGTCATCCGAATACCATTGCTCTTGAAGAAGTAGAGAGAATTTTTATCGGTATGGGATATGAAGTGGTAGAAGGTCCTGAGGTTGAATATGCGGATTATAACTTTACCAAACTGAATATTCCGGAAAATCACCCTGCCAGAGATGAGCAGGACACCTTCTTTATTGATGATAGTATTCTTCTTCGTTCCCAGACCTCTCCGGTACAAGCAAGAACTATGGAGCAGGGCAAGTTGCCAATCCGTATGATCGCACCGGGACGTGTATTCCGTTCTGACGAAGTGGATGCTACACATTCTCCATCCTTCCATCAGATTGAGGGACTGGTAATTGACAAACATATCACTTTTGCCGACCTGAAAGGAACTCTGGAAGAATTTGCAAAAGAATTATTCGGACCGGAAACAAAAACAAAATTCCGTCCGCATCATTTCCCATTTACAGAGCCAAGTGCGGAAGTAGATGTTTCCTGTTTCAAGTGCGGTGGAACCGGCTGCCGTTTCTGTAAAGGTTCCGGATGGATCGAGATTCTGGGCTGCGGTATGGTACATCCGCACGTGCTGGAGATGTGTGGTATTGATCCGAATGAATACACCGGTTTTGCATTTGGTGTAGGTCTGGAGCGTATTGCACTTTTGAAATATGAAATCGACGATATGCGTCTTCTGTATGAAAATGATTATCGTTTCTTAAAACAGTTCTAGGAGGAAGAAGATAATGAATACATCTTTATCATGGATTAAAATGTTTGTTCCTGACCTGGATGTTACTGCACAGGAATACACCGATGCGATGACGCTGTCCGGAACAAAAGTAGAGGGATATGAGAAGCTGGATGCGGATCTGGCAAATATTGTAATTGGTCAGATTGAAAAAATCGAAAGACATCCGGATGCTGATAAACTGATCATCTGTCAGGTAAATGTGGGAAATGAAGTTACTCAGATTGTCACCGGTGCTCCGAATGTCAAAGAAGGAGATAAAGTACCGGTTGTTCTTCCGGGCGGACGTGTCGCCGGAGGACATGACGGAAAGAAAACTCCGGGCGGAATCGAAATCAAAGCCGGAAAACTTCGCGGCGTAGAATCTTTCGGTATGATGTGCTCCATCGAAGAGTTGGGTTCTACCAGAGAAATGTATCCGGAAGCACCGGAATACGGTATTTATATTTTCCCGGAAAATGCTGTGGTAGGAGAAAGTGCGATTCATGCTTTGGGTCTGGATGATGTGATTTTTGAATATGAGATTACATCCAACCGTGTGGACTGCTACAGTGTGCTGGGAATTGCCAGAGAAGCTGCTGCAACTTTCAATAAAAAATTCGTCCCCCCTGTCGTTAAGGAAACCGGTAATGACGAAAAAGCAGAAGACTATATCAAAGTAACAGTAGAGGATACAGATCTTTGCCCACGTTATTGTGCAAGAGTTGTAAAAAATGTGAAAATCGGTCCTTCACCGAAATGGATGCAGAGATGTCTGGCAGCCAACGGTATCCGTCCGATCAACAATCTGGTAGATATTACCAATTATGTGATGGAAGAGTTTGGACAGCCGATGCATGCTTATGATCTGGATACCATTGCCAACCGTGAAATCGTTGTTCGCCGTGCCGGTAAAGATGAAAAATTCGTTACCCTGGATGGTCAGGAACGTCAGATGGATGAAAATGTACTGATGATCTGCGATGGGGAAAAGGCAGTAGGTATTGCCGGTATCATGGGTGGTGAAAATTCCATGATCACAGATCAGGTAAAAACGGTATTGTTCGAAGCTGCCTGCTTTGACGGCACCAATATCCGTCTTTCTTCCAAGAGAATCGGTCTTCGTACCGATGCATCCGGTAAGTTTGAAAAAGGTCTGGATCCCAATAATGCACAGGCAGCCATTGACCGTGCCTGCCAGCTGATGGAAGAACTGGGAGCAGGTGAAGTTGTTGGAGGTATGGTTGATGTCTATACAACAACAAAAGAACCGGTAAGAGTACCATTCGAGCCTGAAAAAATCAACAGCCTTCTGGGAACAGATATTTCCAGAGAACAGATGCTGGAGTACCTGAGTCGTGTGGAACTGGCATATGATGCAGAGACAAATGAAATCGTGGCACCGACCTTCCGTCATGATATTTTCCGCACAGCAGATATTGCAGAGGAAGTTGCCAGATTCTATGGTTATGATAATATTCCTACCACACTTCCAAGTGGTGAAGCTACTACCGGAAAACTGCCGTTCAAGCTTCGGATTGAGGAAGTGGCAAGAGATGTGGCTGAATACTGTGGCTTCTCACAGGGATATTGTTACTCTTTCGAAAGCCCGAAGGTGTTTGATAAACTGCAGATTCCGGCAGATGATCCACAGAGAAATGCGATTGTTATTTCTAATCCGCTGGGAGAAGATTTCAGTATTATGAGAACGATTTCTCTGAATGGTATGCTGACTTCTCTTGCAACCAATTATAATAGAAGAAACAAAAACGTTCGTCTCTATGAACTGGGTAATATTTATATTCCGAAGAGTCTTCCGCTGACAGAACTGCCGGAAGAGCGTATGATGTTCACCCTTGGTATGTACGGAGACGGAGATTTCTTCGACATGAAAGGTGTGATTGAGGAGTACTTTGATCAGGTAGGTATGCATAAAAAAGTGGACTATGATCCAAAAGCAGGTAAACCATTCCTTCATCCAGGACGTCAGGCCCTGATCAGTTATGAAGGAGATACCATCGGTTATCTTGGCGAGGTACATCCTGCTGTTGCAGATACGTATGGAATCGGAACAAGAGCATATGTGGCTGTACTGGATATTCTGAATGTGGTAAAACATGCAACCTTCGACCGCAAATACGAAGGAATCGCAAAATACCCTGCAGTTAACAGAGATATCTCCATGGTTGTACCGAAGAATATTCTGGTAGGCGAAATTGAGCATATGATCGCTCAGCGCGGCGGAAAGATTCTGGAACACTATGAACTGTTTGATATCTACGAAGGTAGTCAGATTCAGGAAGGATTCAAATCAGTAGCCTACTCCATTACCTTCCGTTCCAAAGATAAAACACTGGAAGAATCCGAAGTAAGTGCTGCAATGAAAAAGATTCTGAACGGTCTGGAGAGCATGGGAATTGAACTGAGGAAGTAACATGAAATTATACATTATACGTCATGGAGAAACCGTCTGGAATACAGAGGGGAGATTGCAGGGAAAAGCGGATATTGAGCTGAATGAAAATGGAATCCGCCTTGCCAGAGTGACTGCCGAAGCTATGCGGGATATTTCCTTTGACCTTGCAATTACCAGCCCCCTAAAACGGGCACGTCAGACGGCTGAACTGATTGTGGGAGACAGAAAGATTCCTGTGATTGAAGATGAACGGATTGAAGAAATTACTTTTGGAGTCTGGGAAGGACTTTGCTGTAAGAAAGATAATTTCCAGATTCCATCCACAGATTTTCAGGATTTCTTCGCAGATCCGTTTCATTATCAGCCTCCGGAAGGGGGAGAAACCATTCCTCAACTTCTGGAACGTACCGGGGCATTCTATCAGGAACTGATTCATAACCAGGAATACCAGGATAAAACCATATTGATTGCTTCTCATGGATGTTCCAGCCGGGCACTTTTGTATCATGTGGAACATCCGGGAGAGGATTTCTGGCGAGGACATGTTCCTGCTAACTGTGCGGTATCCATTGTGGATGTTCAGGATGGGAAAAGCAACCTGGAAGAACTTGATAAAATATATTACAATCCTGAAGATGTCATTGACTTTTATGATTGACAGAAATTGTACCAGATAAGATAAACTGCGGCAGTGCTATCATTTACACTGCCGCAGTTTATCTTATCTTATGCTGTTTTTTATGCCTGTTGAAGTTTATTCAAGTCACTGTAGAATTCCGGATACGAAATATTCACACATTCTCCCCTGAGAATCTCAGTTTTTCCGTCAGCTGCAAGCCCGGCAATTGCAAAGGACATGGCAATACGGTGATCTAATCTGCTGTCAATGACAGCTCCATGCAGCGGTTTTCCTCCATGAATAATCATGCCGTCATCCGTTCCTTCAATATCACAGCCCATGGCTTTCAGCTCTGTTACCATAATATCCAGTCGATTGGATTCTTTGACTTTCAGTTCTTCGGCATTTCGAATGATTGTAGTTCCCTCAGCAAATGCAGCAATCACAGCAATCACAGGAATCTCATCAATCAGTGTCGGAATCAGTTCCCCTTCAACTACAGTGCCGTGCAAAGTGCTGTGTCTTACCAGAAGATCCGCAGTAGGTTCTCCTGCGACTTCTTTTATGTTCAGAAGCTGAATATCGGCACCCATAGCCCTGCAGACTCTCAAAATGCCATCACGGGTGGGATTAATCCCCACGTTGCGGATCAGCACTTCAGAACCGGGTACAAGAAGTCCGGCTGCGATAAAATATGCTGCAGAAGAAATATCTCCCGGTACAGCAATATCCAGTCCGTGAAGCTTTGGATCAGCCTGAATAGATGCGGTGGAGCCTTCGCTGGTGATCTGTGCACCAAAATGAGAGAGCATCAGTTCGGTATGATTTCTGGACAGATATGGCTCTGTGACTGAGGTAATGCCATCCCCGTAAAGTCCGGCCAGCAGTACACAGGATTTGACCTGAGCAGATGCTACCGGTGAATCATAATGAATAGAGTGAAGCGGATGTCCCTGAATGGCCAGCGGAGCACAATTATTTCCTTTTATACTTTCAATGGAAGCTCCCATCATGGTCAGCGGTTTGATGATACGCCCCATAGGACGTCTTTGAATCGACTCATCACCGGTGAGAGTACAGGAAAAGTTCTGTCCTGCCAGGATTCCGGAAATTAATCGTGTGGTTGTTCCACTGTTTCCGGTATCAAGTGTGCATGCGGGTGTGGAAAGTCCGTGTAGCCCCTTTCCGTGTATCACGATTTCTTCCGGGCTATTATCAATCTGTATTCCCATGTTTCTAAAACAGGAAATAGTAGAAAGACAATCGGCTCCCTGGAGAAAATTCGTGACCCTCGTGGTTCCTTCGGCAAGTGCACCGAACATCACAGCACGGTGAGAAATGGATTTATCTCCGGGGATTGTAATTTCTCCCCGAAGCGGGTTTGATAATTTTTGTATTTTCATAAATAATCCTTCCTGTCAGTTATATTAACGAATATAAATCCTGTAATTTCTTTCCTTAAGAACAGTTTCAGCTTTTTTGTAAGCTTCTTCATCGTAGAATTCGATGCGGAGTACACCCTCCTCAAATTCCCTGTTGTGAATGATACCGATATTTTTAATATTGATATTATTCATAGCAAGAAGAGTAGCAATTGTTGCAATGCCTCCGGCTTCATCATAAATGTCGCAGTAAAGAGCATATACCCGGTCAAGTACACCCTTTTTGGAATCAGGCAGGGAATTGCGATATTCCCTCGACTGTGCGAACATCTGATAGATTTCATCGGCATCGCCATTATCCACCCAACACTTTGCCTGAACGATCAGCCGAATATATTCGTCCAGTACCCTGGAAATCATCTCACGGTTTTCCATACAGATCTGCTGCCACATAACAGGAGATGATGAGGCAATTCTTGTAATATCCTTGAATCCTCCTGCTGCTATCATTTTCATATACTCTTCCTGTGTATCAAGTTTCTGAACCGCATTCACCAGTGAAGACGCAATAATGTGGGGAAGATGACTGACGGCAGCTGTGATATAATCGTGTTCCTCATACGTAAGAACCAGAGGAATGGCACCTATTGAAGAAATCAGTTCCATAAAAGAGGTGAGCCTCATGATATCGATCTCACTGCCCGGAGTAAGAATATAGTAAGCATTTTCCAAAAGATAATCGGTAGAATTCTCATACCCGGTCTTTTCAGAACCTGCCATTGGGTGACCGCCGATAAAATGATTGTCCAGCCCCATCCGGGAAACTGCTTTATGAATCTCCCCCTTTACACTTCCTACATCAGAAACAATACAATCAGGAGACATTCTCTCTTTCAGCCATGCCAGATATGACAGATTATCGTGAACCGGAGCACAGAGAAAAATGTAGTCACAGACGGAGAATGCCGGATCCTCTTTGGAACATTTAACATCAACAATTCCCTCATCCATTGCCTGATCCAGCGTGGCTTCCGTTCTGGTATATGCATAAATCTGATAATCCGGATGAAATCTTTTAATGGACCGGGCAATAGACCCGCCGATGAGGCCAAGCCCGATAAAACCTATATGAAGTGTTTCTTCCATATAAAAACCCTTTCTGTTTATATAGTATCATCGACTGTAAATAGTCAGAACCTTCACAGTTACGATTAATTTTTCAATAGAAATATTGTAATGCAGAGCACAAAAAAAGTCAATGTTTTATCGCTTTAAAGCAGAAAACACATTTAAAAGGGTGTAAATTGTTCTTATTTGTCAGAAATAAGCGAATATTTATTGTGAAAATGCAAAAGAATGACGAATTACCGCAAAAAATAATTGTCAATATTTTATAAATTACTTGATAAATTCGTTTTTTTTTAGTAGAATATAACCATACAAATTTTGGGAGGTATTACATATGGACGTTTTTAGAACAGACCGAATTAGGAATGTAGTGCTGCTTGGACACGGTGGAGCAGGAAAGACTACGCTGACGGAGGCTATGGCTTATCTTTCAGGTATTACCAATCGACTGGGAAAGGTAGCAGATGGCAATACGATCAGTGATTATGATAAAGAGGAAATCAAACGTAAGTTCTCAATCACCACATCTACAGTTCCGATTCAGTGGGATAAGTGTAAAGTAAATATTCTGGATACACCTGGATTCTTTGATTTTGTTGGTGAAGCAGAAGAAGCAGTTGCTGCAGCAGATGCAGCAGTTATCGTTATTTCCGGAAAGTCAGGCGTGCAGGTCGGAACACAGAAAGCCTGGGATCTTTGTGAGAAATACAATCTTCCGCGTATGATTTTTGTTACAGAGATGGATATTGACAATGTCAGCTATCGTCAGGTTGTAGAGGATCTTACCGAACTGTATGGAAAGAGAATTGCTCCTCTTCATATGCCGATTCGTGAAAATGAAAAGTTCGTAGGTTATATCAATATTGTTAAGAATAAAGGCCGCAGATATATTGAGAAAGATAAAAAAGAAGAGTGCCCGATTCCGGATTATTCTGTAGAATATCTGGAAAAATATAGAGAGATTCTTCTGGAAGCAGTTGCTGAGACAAGCGAAGAATTCATGGATCGTTACTTCGAAGGTGATGAATTCTCTGTAGCTGAAATCTCTGCCGCCCTGGCAATGTGTGTTGGTGACGGAAGCATCGTTCCTGTATGTATGGGATCTCCGATTAATCTGCAGGGTGTCAAGATTCTTCTGGATGACATCTGTGGTTACTTCCCAAGCCCGAATATGAGAGAACGTGCCGGTATCATTAAAAATACCAGTGAGATCTTTGAGGCGAACTACGATTTCACAACAAGCAAATCAGCCGTTGTATTTAAGACAATCGTTGACCCGTTCCTTGGAAAATATTCATTAATAAAGGTATGCTCCGGCGTTATCAAATCCGGTGATACCATGTATAATGTGGATCAGGATACAGAAGTAAAACTTGGAAAACTTTATGTTCTGGAAGGCTCCAAACCGATCGAAGTACCTGAACTTCATGCCGGAGATATCGGTGCAGTTGCAAAATTGAACGATCTTCGCACCGGTGACAGCCTTGCCACAAAAGCAGTTCCTGTTATGTACGGAAAACCGGAAATTTCCACTCCATACACCTGCAAACGCTACAAAGTACCGAACAAAGGTGATGTGGACAAGGTAGCTCAGGCACTGGCCAAGATGGCACAGGAAGACCTTACTATGAGAGTAGTGAATGATTCTGCAAACCGTCAATCTCTGATTTATGGTATTGGCGATCAGCATATTGATGTGATTGTAAGTAAGCTGCAGGATCAGTACAAAGTAAATGTTGAGATTTCCAAACCTAAGGTTGCATTCCGTGAAACGATTCGCAAAAAATCTGATATTGATAAGAAATACAAAAAACAGTCTGGTGGTCATGGACAGTATGGTCATGTTAAGATGACATTTGAACCTTCTGGTAATCTGGAGGAAGCATATGAATTCGAGCAGATTGTTGTGGGTGGTGCTGTTCCGAAGAACTACTTCCCAGCTGTTGAAAAAGGACTTCAGGAATCCGTTATTTCCGGTCCTGTTGCTGCTTATCCGGTAGTTGGTGTAAAAGCCGTGCTCTACGATGGTTCCTATCATCCGGTAGACTCTTCCGAGATGGCATTTAAGACAGCTACCAAGATGGCTTTCAAAGACGGTTTCCTTGCCGCTTCACCGGTTCTCCTCGAGCCGATCGTGAATATGAAAGTCACTGTTCCGGACAAATATACCGGTGATGTTATGGGCGATCTGAATAAACGCCGCGGCCGTGTACTGGGAATGAATCCTGATCACAACGGTAACACCATTGTAGAAGCAGATGTTCCGGAACTTGAGATTTATGGTTACTCAACCGTGCTCCGTTCTATGACCGGAGGAGCTGGTAATTTTGAATATACATTTGCCAGATATGAACAGGCTCCGTCAGATGTACAGGAGAAAGAGATTGCGGCAAGAGCAAGCAAACTCCAGGATGGAGAAGAATAATTATTACTATAATGCAGGGGCTTGACGAATGCAGGTCCCTGCATTACTGTATCATAGGGGGAAGAAAATACCTTTTACCCCTGCATCATAATAGGAATGAAGAAAGGAGAACAGATGAAAAATTTTAAAATCAAAGCTATACTGACGCTGCTGGTGATCGTACTGGCAGGATTGTATTACTATGTGACACTGCCGGCTATCAATATCCATGCCTCAGGTTTCTGGGGATTTCTGATTGGTCTGGTAGTGCTTGTACTTGTTCTGTATGCAGTCAGAAAAAGATTTACTTCTGTATATGAATGGAAGGAGAGTAAGGTAATCAGATCCGGTATTACACTGATTCTTGCAATTGTACTTGTGTATAGTATTGGAGCAATTCTCTCTTCACCAATTGTTAATGCTCAGAAATACAGAAATCTTCTGAACATTGAGGAGCGGGATTTTACAGAGGACATCAAGCCGGTGGATTATAGTCAGATTCCCCTGCTTGACCGTGACAGTGCGGCACTGCTTGGAAACCGTAAGATGGGAAGTATGGTAGATATGGTTTCTCAGTTTGAGGTCAGTGAATTGTATTCACAGATTAACTATAAGGGAAAACCTGTCCGTGTAACCCCGCTGGTATATGCCAGTCCGGTGAAATGGCTCACAAACCAGTCTCAGGGTATCCCTGCATACATTATGATTGATATGGCAACACAGGATACCAGTCTGGTGAAACTGGAGCAGCCGATCAAATACTCACAGGCTGAGTACTTAAACAGAAATATTTACCGTCATCTGCGTTTTAACTATCCTACTTATATCTTTGACCAGCTGAGCTTTGAAATTGACGATGACGGAACACCTTACTGGGTTTGTCCGGTGAAGAAATTTGAAATTGGTCTGTTTGGCGGCCAGACCATCGGACGCGTTGTTTTATGTAATGCACAGACAGGAGAATGCCAGGATTATGCTCTGGAAGATTGTCCAACCTGGATTGACCGTGCCAATCCGGCAGATTTGCTGATTCAGCTGTACAATTATCATGGTACATTGATCAATGGTTACATCAATAGTATTTTCGGACAAAAAGGCTGTCTGAAATCTACAGATGGATACAACTATCTGGCCATGGAAGATGATGTGTGGGTATATACAGGTGTTACCTCTGTCAGCGGAGACCGCTCCAACGTGGGATTTGTTCTTATGAATCAGAGGACGAGAGAAACCAGGTATTATAAAGTAAATGGAGCAGAAGAGATGTCTGCCATGGACTCTGCAGAAGGACAGGTTCAGAATCTGGGCTATCAGGCCACATTCCCGATCCTTCTGAATATATCTAATGAGCCCACCTATTTTATGGCATTGAAAGACGGTGCCGGTCTTGTGAAAAAATACGCTATGGTTAACATCCAGAAGTATCAGAATGTGGCGATTGGCGATACCGTATCTGATTGTGAAAAAGCCTATATCAGGCTTCTGAGTTCCAGTGGAATTGCGAAGGGCAATAGTGCTGAATCTCAAAAGGTTACAGGTACCATTGAACGGATTGCCCAGAGTGTTATTGAGGGGAATTCTCATTTTTATCTGGTTCTCAATGGAAAGAATCTGATTTTTGACGTTCCGGTGCAGGATTATCTGGAAGTAGTTACTCTGAAAGAAGGAGATAGGTTAACCATCAGCTATGTGGAAGGAGATCCGGTATGCACCGTATTGGGATTAGAAAAATAGTCCGTATTGTCGGAGTTTTGTCTTTAGCGGTCATGTGTATTACTTTATCAGGTTGTAGAGAAAATGAAACATCTGTCAGTCAGGAGAAGGTAACTCTGAAGTTTTTCAACAGAAAGAGAGAAATCTACGCCATCATGGATCAGATTATTTCGGATTTCAACCGTTCACAGGATAAAATCGAAGTAACACATATCATGAATTCAGATGTGGAATTTGATCTTCGTACAATGGCTGTGAAGGGTGAATTTCCTGATCTGGTGGGGTTAAGCGGGCTGCAGAGTACCGAGCCGACGGAATATCTGATCGGCGGCTGTCTGCTCCCCCTGGATGATATGGATTTTGTGGAACGTATTGAACCGGAATACCTGCCGTACCTGACATATAATGAACATATTTATCACATGCCGCTGGCTCTTTCTTTTGAAGGTATTTATATCAATAAAGCATTGTTTCGTGAAGAAAATCTTGAGATACCCGATTCTTATGAAAGTCTTCTGGAAACCTGCCGGATTATACAGGAGAGAGGAAAAGTTCCGTTTATCTTTGCTGACCAGGAGGGATGGACGGTACACCAGAACTGGGAAAGTATTCAGTGTGCAGATGCGGCATGTTATGGTGATATTTTTGAAGAGGTCGCCCGGGGAGAGTCAACATTTGGCGATAATCCGGTCAGCCGTAAGGCAATGGATAAGCTGCTGGAGCTTCATTATTATACGGATGAGGCGAACAGCAGCCTCAGCTATGATGCAGCAATGAATCGTTTTGCCAAAGGAAAAGCTTTTATGTTTATGCAGGGAAGCTGGGCATATCAATATATCATGGCACAAAATCCTTATATGGAGCTGGAACTCATTCCGTTTCCAACTGAGGAAGGGAAAGAACAATATATCACGTTCTGGTTTGACAGTTGTATCGGGATAGCAAAAGATTGTGAACATCCCGAAGAAGCCAGGCAGTTTCTGGAATATCTGGCATCACCGGAAGTATTGAATCAGTATCTGGAAAAGGAATGTACTCTGGGAGGTTTCACAGATGTGAATCAGCAGATTTCCTATGCTCCTGTGGTACAGCAGTTAAAAGAGCAGGGATTTTTCAAAATGGATGCCACCTGGCTTCCTACTCCATGCCGTATTATCCGTGATATCGATATTGCAGATCTGATGCCGGATGCCGATGCAGACACAGTTGACCAATACCTTGACAAATTTTCCAAAAGTCTTCGACGGCATAAAGATATCTTTCTCGATGTAAAGGAGAAAATAGGATGAAAAAATGGTTTTCCGATACACCGCTGCAGAAAAAAATGCTATATAGTTATGGTGTTTTATTTGCTGTTTCCCTGATTGCCTTTGTCATTTTCTTTGTAAGAAGCTTCCGTCAGGATATACATTCAGAAATCAATCATATGAAACAGTCCAACGGACAGCTGGAACTGAATCTTAATGATATATTTGAAAGTATGGAGAGTTTCTTTTTCTTTCATTATTCTGATGACAGGCTGCGAACTTTGATTTCAAGTAATGATCAGGATATCAGTCCCCAAATGTATGCTTCCATGGAAGAACTGATGCACGAAAAACTCAATGTACTTGCCACTACGGAACCATATGTGCTTAGGGCTACATTACTTACTTCTGATGGAAGGATTTATAAGAATCTGGACGAGGATCAGACCGACTATCAGGATCGTATGAAAAAAATAGCTGATCATATGCAATGGGAAAAAAATGATAAACCGTATGTGTGTGAACCGAGAAAGGAACGTATTAACCTTGTCTCCTATCGAGTAATTTCTTTGATTTTCCCCATGTGGGATGTCTATGGCATGGATCCGATTGGTTATATGTTCCTTGATCTGGATTATGATAAATTGAAAAATCAATGGAAGCAGACAGAAACTATCGGGCTTATGGGTGATTTTATGATCCTTAGCCGTAATCAGGTGCTCTATGATTCAAGCAGCGAGGATAAACTGAATAAAGAAACTGATCTTGTCCGTCTGAGACAGACAGAACAACAGGAAAACTTTATCCGGATTCATGGAAAAAAATGTATTGCCGTTCTGCAAAAATATGGGTATGGAGGATGGACTCTGGTACAGTATATCCCTGTGAATTTTTTTATCGGGAGAATTCTTGGCAACATGTGGGTCCTGCTTTTCATATTTGCGGCTGTTGTTCTTGTGACAGTATTAGGAAGCTATGGATTTTCAAGACAGGTAAGCTATCCTGTGAGAATTCTTTCCGAAGAGATGAGCAGAGTCGCTGTCGATACGGATGAAGAGCAGGAAATACCCTTATTCAGGCATGATGAAGTCGAAAAAAAAGATGAAGTGGGAAAAATGATCCAAAGCTACAATGCCATGGCCCGCAGGATAAATGATAATATTATCCGAACCTATCAATACAAACTTCAGCAAAAGCGTACTGAGCTGAAAATGCTGCAGTTTCAGATTAACCCACATTTTCTCTATAATGCACTGAATACAATCACAGCTATAGCGAAACTGGAAAATGTGGACTACATACCAGAAATATCAACGAATCTGTCCGATATGTTTCGATATAATATCAAAGGGGATGATATTGTTACGTGGAAAGAAGAACTGGACCACACCATGCGTTATATGCACATTCAGATGATTCGATTCCCTGAACGTTTTGTGGTTGAGAATCATGTGGATGAACAGGTGCTTCAATGTAAGACACTGAAGTTTCTCCTGCAGCCGGTTGTGGAGAATTGCTACAAGTACGGTTTTGCCAAAAGAAAATCCAGAGACTGCATTCTGATTTGCGGATATCTGGACGAAAATCAGGACATTATCATGACAGTAGAGGACAATGGTACAGGGATTGAAAAAGAGAAACTGAAACAATTAAATGATTCCCTGCTGTATGGTAATGTGTTGGAAGATTCAGGCGGTATCGGGCTTCATAATGTCAACAGCCGTCTAAAGGAATACTTTGGAGATGCTTATGGATTGACCATTGAAAGTAAAGCAGGAAGCTATACCAGAGTCATAGTAAAAGCGGGAAAAATACCAGATAACGAAGAGTCAGTCCGTTTACCAGGGGAGGAAAATGACGAATGATTCGAATCATAGTTGCAGAAGATGAATATTTTGCACGGAAAGTGTTGCTTAAGATGCTGAAGGAATTAAATCTTGATCTGGAAATTTGTGGAGAGGCAGAGACCGGAACAGAAGTTCTCGCCCTTATGCAGGACAATCCGGTAGATATTGTGATTACCGATATCCGAATGCCGGATATGGACGGTCTGGAGCTGGCAAAAGAAATCTATGAGAAGTTTCCGGATACCAGCGTAATCATCGAGAGTGGATACGCAGATTTCAGTTATGCGACTACTGCGATTAAATATGGAGTTAAGTATTATCTGACGAAACCCATTAAGCCGGAGGAACTGTTGGATTCCATTCGCCGTGTGGAAGAAGAGAAGAGAAAGGTCACGCAAAGAATCGAACAAAAGCTTGCAGCTAAAAATGCACAGTATATGGATTTTATGTATCTGTTGGAAAAACATGAGATTGGTGAACAGATCCTGCAGGAATTCTTCCAGAAAGTAAGAGAAAGTTCCTGGCATCTGGCAGTTGCCCAGTGCAAAGAAAGGGAATTGACAGATGACGATGTACAAAAGATTCTGCAGATTCTGGAAGGGCAGGAAAAAGATTTCTCCATTCATGCGGCTTATTTTTATCCAAAATCAGAGTTTATTCTGCTCATCAGCGAAGAGACTCATGGAAAAGATTCCATCATTCAGATATTGCAGAAAAAAGTCACTCTGTGCCAGAGCAAAACTACATATCATCTGGATATCGGAGTCAGCCACCAAAGGGAGAAAACATCCAATCCATCAAAAGAAATCGCAGCTGCCTATCGGGAAGGGGTATATGCGGTGAATCAGCGGCTGCTCAGGCCGGATCATCAGGTATTCATATATGAAACAGATGTGACCATTCATCCATTATTTTCAGAACTCGATGAACGTCAGCTGGAGCATGCACTATGTAATGGCAGACTCGAGGAATCCAGAAAGATGATTGATACATTTTTAAATCGTTGTAAGGAAGAAAATGTCAGTGTGTATTCTTTCTATACGTCACTGGTGCAGATGATCAACCTGATTAACCGTGTTTATAACCAGAAACAGAGGATTGCAGAATCAAAATCATCTTTTTTGTTTTCTTTTAAAACAGATTTATACAGTTATCGGTCTATCGAGGAAGTCAGAGACTATCTGTTTCAGCTTTTTCAGGATGTCTGTGGTGTGGAAGAGCAGAAAACCTCTATTATTGCAGATTTACTGAATTATCTGGAATGGAATTATCCTTATGATATTTCCGTCAATGATCTGGCTATGTATAAGTACTTTGTGAATCCCAGTTATCTGAGCCGTTTATTTAAGGCGGAGACAGGACAGACATTTTCACGCTATCTGATAGAACTTCGCATGAAAAAGGCAGCACAAATGCTGAAGACAAGCGAACTGAAAATCAGTGATGTGGCAGCCTGTGTGGGATATAATGACGTTTCGTATTTTATTCAGACTTTTAAAAAACATTATCACGTTACACCGGAGCAGTATAAAAAGGAATCCTGAATATCAGGGTTCCTTTTTTGGTAAAAAATTTCCTATACGACATATCAGATTATTTATACTGAAAAGTTTACAGTTTTTTTATAATGTTACTCAAGAAAGAGAGAGATACTCTCAAAGAAGGAGGAATACATATGATGTTGAAAAAAGTAGTAGCATTAGGAACTGTGGCAGCTATGAGTATCGGTATGCTGGCAGGCTGCAGTGGGGGAAGTGAAAGCAGCTCCTCAGAGGTTAAAAAGAGCAGTGATGGAAAGGTTCAGCTGGAACTTCTCAGCACAAAAGCAGAAAACAAAGAAACTTTACAGAAACTGGTTGATGCATTTAACGGATCTCAGGATAAGATTGAAGTACAGTTAACACAGCCGGCAGATGCAGGAACTGTATTAAAAACAAGAATGACCAAGGATGACCTTCCGGAAATGGTTGCTATGGGTGGAGATGCTACTTACGTAGAACTTCAGTCTGCAGGCGTTCTGGCTGATATCTCTGATGCAGATTTCCTGGGCGATATCAATGAATCTTATATGAATATGCTGTATGCTCTGAATGCAAATCAGGAAGAAAAAGCATACGGTGTACCTTATGCAACGAATTCCTCAGGTATTATCTATAACAAGACCATTTTTGAAGAAAACAATCTGGAAGTTCCAACAACCTTTACAGAACTGCTGAATGTGTGCGAAACCCTGAAAGCAGCTGGAATCACACCATTCGAACTTACCTTTAAAGATGCATGGACAATCCTTCCGGCATGGAACTCTATGGCACCTGTTCTTCAGCCAGAAAACTTCTATGTAGATAAAAAAGAAGGAAAAACAACATTTGCTGATACTCATACAGAGGTACTGGAAAAATACCTGCAGCTGATTCCATATGCTCAGAATGACTACATGGGAACTTCTTATGATGATGGAAACAAAAAATTTGCAGCTGGTGAAGCAGCCATGATGATGAACGGAAGCTGGGCAATCACAGAAATCCGCAAAGCAAATCCGGATGTTCAGGTAGATCAGTTCAAATTCCCTGCAACAGATGACGCTTCTAAAAACATGGTTACTTCCGGTGTGGACGTACTTCTGGGTGTGACAACCAGCTGTGGTGATGTAGATGCAGCAAAAGAATTTATTGCATTCATGGTAAAACAGGAAAATGCACAGACCTACGCAGATGAACAGTTCGCTTTCTCCGCAGTAAAAGGTGTAGAACAGAATGACCCGACAATCGCAGGCGTTAAAGCAGATATCGAAGCAGGTAATGTGGTAGACTTTCCGGATCACTACTATGTAAACGGTCTGGATCTGTCCGCTGATCTGTCTAACTTCTTCCTGGAGAAAAACAACGGAAAAGACGATGCAGCAAACATTGCTGATACACTGAAAAAGATTGACACGGATTATGATACACTGAACATCAACTGATAGCCTTGAAGGAGGACTGATCATGAAACAAAAGCATGGAAAAAAACCGGCTGTAAACCCAGCATTTTATGTTATGGTAATTCCATTTGCTATTCTGTTCTTTATGTTCCATACCGTTCCGTTCCTGCAGGGAATCTTCTACAGTTTCACTGACTGGAAAGGTTATGGAGTCTGGCATACGGTTGGATTCAGAAATTACATTCAGTTTTTCAAAGATCCGGCTATGGGACAGACTTATGGATTTACAATTAAATTTGCCATCTTTGCTACTATTTTCACTAATGTGCTAAGTCTTGCTCTGGCATGTGGCCTGAATACAAAAATCAGATTCAAGAATACGATTAAGGCAATTTATTTCCTGCCTTATATGCTGGGAACTCTGATTATCGGTTTTGTATTCAACTTTATCTTTGGTAATGTCATTCCTCAGATGGGACAGGCATTGGGTATTGAGGCACTGAGTACCAACATCCTGGGAACAGAAAAAGCCTGGCTTGGTATTTTGTTTGTTACCGTATGGCAGTCCATGGCATTTAATACCATGATTTATCTCTCCGGACTTCAGACAGTAGATCAGGATGTGTATGAAGCAGCAGATCTGGATGGGGCACAGGGAATGACCCGTTTCATGAAAATAACATTCCCTCTGATCGCGCCGTTCTTTACCATCAATATGGTATTGAGTGTGAAAAACTTCCTGATGGCTTTCGATCAGATTATGGCAATGACAGGCGGCGGTCCTGGTACCTCCACCACATCCATTTCCGTATTGATTTACAAACGAGGATTTGACGGCGGACAGTTTGCATACCAGTCAGCCAACGCCGTTATCCTGTTCCTGATCATCGCCGGAATTTCCATATTCCAGCTGAAAGTACTTGAGAAGAGGGAGGCAAAGGTGAACTAATGAAAGAAAAAGTGAAAGAAAAATATAACTGGCCTATGACCATACTTCTGGTTCTTCTGGCAGCCCTGTTCATTCTCGGACCCTTGTATATTGCAGTCATGATCGCAATTCGTGATCCTTCGGATATGGCTAATGTCATTGCTTGGCCAAAAGTATTCCGTTTCCAGAATTTTGCGGATGCCTGGAGAATGACAAATTATCCGCAGAAATTTAAGAACACATTTTTCATCACAGTAGTCAATCTGGTATTTACCATTATCACCAATTCCATGGTTGCTTATGCAATCACAAGAAACCGTGATAAGAATAAATTTTTCAATATGATGTATTATTATTTCGTAAGTGCCATGTTCATTCCGTTCAATGTTATCATGCTTCCATTGGTAAAACAGGCAGCAGCATTCAACATGGATAACATCTATGGTATTACATTCCTGTACATCATCTTCGGATTGCCGATGAATACCTTCCTGTATACCGGATTTGTAAAATCTCTTCCGGTAGCAATTGATGAAGCAGCGTACATTGATGGGGCAACACCCTTCCAGACGTTCTTCAGAATCATTTTCCCTCTGATGAAGTCCATGAGTGCTACCGTAGCAATCCTTTCCTTTATGTGGACCTGGAATGACTTCTCCATGCCTCTGGTATTGCTGAGTGATGAAAAATATCAGACCCTGCAGCTTGCACAGTATGTATTTAAAGGGCAGTTCAATACGGAATACAATCTGGCCTTTGCATCCTACCTGTTGGTACTGATTCCGATTCTGATTGTTTATGTATTCTGTCAGAAATGGATCATTGCAGGTGTAACAAGTGGTTCCGTAAAAGCCTAAAATAATGTATAATAATGTCGGGGTAAAATTTTATCCCGGCATTATTTAAAATAAAAACAGAAAGGAATAATCAGTATGAAACACACCTGGTGGAAAGAATCAGTCATTTATCAGATTTACCCAAGAAGTTTTATGGACAGCAACGGAGACGGCATCGGTGATCTGAAAGGTATAACCAGCCGTCTGGATTATCTGAAGGAGCTCGGCATCGATGTAATCTGGCTGTCTCCAGTCTATCAGTCACCGAACGATGACAACGGATACGATATCAGTGATTATCAGGCAATCATGGAAGAATTCGGAACCATGGAGGATTTCGATGAAATGCTTGCGGAGGCACACAAACGTGGAATCCGTATCGTCATGGATCTGGTAGTCAATCATACCTCCGATGAACATCGCTGGTTTGTGGAAAGCCGCAAAAAAGAAGATAACCCTTATCATGATTATTATATCTGGAGAGAGGGCAAAGACGGTAATCAGCCTCCGAACAACTGGGGCGGTACCTTTGGCGGTTCTGCATGGCAGTATGATGAAGAGAGAGGCATGTACTATCTGCACCTGTTTTCTAAAAAACAGCCGGATCTGAACTGGGACAACCCTGCGGTTCGTAAAGAAGTTTTCGATATGATGACCTGGTGGTGTGAAAAGGGAATCGATGGCTTCCGCATGGATGTCATTAGCATGATCTCTAAAACAAAAGAAATGCCTGACGGCGAAGTACATGATCTCTACGGAGATCCGGCTCCATACTGTGTAAATGGTCCTAATATCCATACCTATCTGCGGGAAATGAATGAAAAAGTGCTTTCCAAATATGATCTGATCACTGTAGGAGAAACACCTGGAGTGACACCTGAACTGGCAAAACTGTATGCAGGAGAAGATACTCATGAATTAAATATGGTATTCCAGTTTGACCATGTGGGAGGAAATGGCAAGTACGGAAAATGGACTGATGAGAAAGTATCTTTGACATTCTTAAAAGGTATTTTGTCCAAATGGCAGACAGAACTTTATGGCACTGCATGGAACAGCCTTTTCTGGGACAACCATGATCAGCCAAGAGCCGTGTCCCGTTTTGGCAATGACAGTCCCAAATATCGTGAAGCATCCGCAAAAATGCTGGCTACCTGTCTTCATATGATGCAGGGAACACCTTACATCTATCAGGGAGAGGAATTGGGAATGACCAACTATCCATTCCAGACCCCTGCTGATTTCCGCGATATTGAAAGCATCAACGCCTACAAAGAATGGTGTGAGAGCGGCATTGTATCCCATGAAGTATTCTGGCCATGTATTACCAACATCAGCCGTGATAATGCAAGAACACCGGTACAGTGGGATGATTCTGAAAATGCCGGATTTACTACCGGTACTCCATGGATTCAGGTAAATCCAAATTATAAGGAAATCAACGCCAAAGCAGAAGTGGCTGACCCGAATTCCGTATTCCACTATTACCAGAAACTGATTGCTCTCCGCAAAAAATATCCGGTCGTTGTATACGGAAAATATGAACTGCTACTTCCGGAAGACGAAGAACTTTTCGTATACACCAGAACCTGCGAAAACGAGAAACTTCTGGTAGTCTGCAGCTTTACCGAACAGGAAAGAACCATCGAACTGCCAGAAGAATTCATTGGGGCAGAATGTATCATTTCCAATATGGACAATAGCTATGAACAGAAAGAAGTTACATTGAAACCATACGAGGCATTTGTACTGTACAGAAAATAAATTCGCATTATTTGTGGGCTTCTGGCATGCTTTTAACTCTTGGTAGGCTTCATTGATTCGTTTTCGGATTTTCCTCCTGCCTTTTCAGGAATAGCTTTTTTCATTATCAGAGGTAGAATTTATGAATATGGAGAAAAGAATCCTTATCACGGGAACAAGCGGTTTTGTTGGGAATAAATTATTGAAAACATTAAAGGGTGCTATTGCGGCACCTTCGATTCGAAATGCATCAAAAGAAGAAATTAAGAGAGTGATTGAGGAAAGTGATGCAGATGTGATCATTCACACGGCTGCAATATCAGATGTAGGTACATGCGAGTCTGATCCGGATGCTTCTTTCTATGCAAATGTCCAGATTCCCTTGTACATCGCAGAGGCTTCCCAAAGCAGGAAGCTGATATGCTTTAGCTCAGATCAGGTTTACACAGGCTGTGACGAAGAAGGGCCGTATATGGAGACTGATGCGAAACCTGCAAATGTTTATGCAAAACACAAATTAGAGATGGAGGAAAGGGTTTTGGATATACTTCCATCAGCAGTCATGCTGAGAGCTGAGTGGATGTATGATATGAATTCATATAAAGGAAATTATTTGTTAAACCTTTTACATGCAGAGAAAACGGTTTCGTTTAGCTCCTCTCAGTATCGAGGGATTACATATCTGAAAGAAGTTGCGGAAAATATGGAAAAGGTGATTGCATTGCCGGGTGGAGTATACAATTTTGGAAGTGAAACAACAGAATCCATGTATGAAATTACGAAAAAGTTTACTCAAATGATAGGCAAAGACATTTGTGTACTGGATGCACCGCCCAGACACAACTTGTGGATGAATTGCACAAAAGCCAAACAGTATGGAATCGAATTCAGTGATGTCTTGTCCGGTTTAGTCCGGTGTGTGAAAGACTATGGATTGTACACAGGGTGAGGTAATATGGATAAAATAAAAAAAGACACAGCGCACTACCATCTTCCCGGCTTGTTTGAGTTTTATGAACTGTATCGTGTGTTTTTGCCATTATTCCGTGAACACAGGGAATATTTTTACGATTGGTGTGACATAGGCTCCATCTATGGTGCTCCGGCAGATTGTATCTGGGGAGGAGGCCGTGTGGGATTCGGCGATCATGATCCGCGAGATGTTCTGGCGTTAATGCAGGAGTACGGGATTTCAGCCCGGTTGACATTCAGCAATTCTCTGCTCAGAAAAGAACACCTTTTGGATAAAAAATGCAATGCTCTCTGCAATCTGTTTGAAGAAAGTCAGAAAGTCCGAAATGGTGTCATTGTCCACTCGGATCTGCTGTTAGACTATTTGAAAATGAATTATCCTGGATTTTATTTTGTTTCCTCTACCACCAAAGTTCTGACGGTTTTTCAGCAGCTTTTGAGTGAAATAGAGCGGGATGATTTTCATTATGTTGTATCGGATTTTCGCCTGAACAAGATTTTTGACAAATGGGAAACGCTATCTGAAGCACAAAGAAACAAAGTAGAATTTCTATGCAATGAATGCTGCTGGTTTGGCTGTAAGGAAAGAAAGAAATGTTACGAAGTTGTCAGCCGTAAAAATCTGGGAGAAGACTGTCCTGATCATCCATGTGCTGCTCCAGATGCAGAACATGGCTACCGTTTTTCCAAAGCAATGACAAATCCGGGCTTTATCAGCATCAATGATATTCAGAATATCTACCTGCCCATGGGATTTTCCAATTTCAAAATAGAAGGCCGGGGCCTTGGCAGTGCTTTGATTCTGGAATTTCTGCTTTACTATATGACTAAGCCGGAGTATCAGCTGCGTGTCAGAGAGGAAATATATCTGGATAACATGCTGGATTTGTTTTGAGTGGTGATAATAATGAGTTCAGAGAGCATAACTTTAAATTCAAATTATGACTCCCTGAACTCATTAATTCTCAGAAATTTATTTCTCCTGCCAATACTGAATATAGGAGATTTTCCCGCCTGGTATTTTTATCCTTACTGTCATCGCATCCGGTGTCCGGCTGTTATGCCCCGCAGATACAGGACTGCAGAGTCATCACCCCATCAAAAAGTTTCCAAGTCACGTAGAGCTTTATATCACAGGAAATCCCATGTGATATGAAAATAGTTTTATGAAAACTGTCATTACTTCTGGAAAATCATAGTCTTTTCGAAAGTATTATATAGTTTTTTGTGATGTCCTGCAACATATAGATTTTTTTATAAGACAATGATAAAATAAAAGAAAAAATGTGGGGTGAACTATGAAAAAATATGAAGTAGCAAAGGAATATATCATCATCACGCTGGCAACGCTGATTACCGCATCAGCCTTATTTTTCTTCCTGATACCCAGTCATCTCAGTGTGGGAAGTATCACCGGTTTAGCCGTTGTATTGAGTAATTTTATACCACTTCCCATATCTGTGATTACCATGGTGATGAATGTCGTATTGCTGGCATTTGGATTGATTTTTATTGGCAGAGAATTTGGTGCAAAAACCATTTATACCTCTTTGCTGACGCCGGTTTTCCTGGCGGTTTTTGAGTATATCTTTCCCGATAATACGTCGATGACCCAGGATCCATTTCTTGATATGCTGTGTTATGTTTTTGTCGTCAGCATCGGTATGTCACTGTTGTTTAACCGCAACGCTTCCTCCGGCGGACTGGATATTGTGGCTAAGTTTTTAAACAAATATCTGCGGATGGAATTGGGAAAAGCCATGTCCATGGCGGGAATCTGTGTGGCACTTTCTTCCGCTCTGGTTTATGACAAGAAGACCGTTGTCCTCAGTATACTGGGTACTTATCTGAACGGTCTGGTACTGGATCATTTTATCTTCGGCTCCAATATGAAGAAACGTGTATGCATCCTCTCTGAAAAGGAAGAAGAAATCCGTGAATTTATCCTGAAAGATCTGCACAGCGGAGCAACGATTTATGAAGCATACGGTGCCTTTGACTATCAGGTGAAAAGAGAAATCATCACCATTGTTGATAAGAATGAATATGCAAAATTAATGAATTTCCTTGCTAAAACAGATGCCAATGCATTCGTTACTGTCTATGCGGTAAATGAAGTGATCTATCGGCCAAAACAGTAATTTATGAAAAACCGTCTTGAAGAAATAATTGAGATACTGTATAATTAAGTTACTATAAGCGAATATGTCGGATGATGATTGCTCTAGACACTGAAAGGGGCCGAAGAAGCAAAGCGGAAGGTACATCTTTCTTCCGTGGAAACTGACAGGCAAAAGGAAGGCAATCGGACGAATCTTTGGAGAGTATGCGAAAGCATCGCCTACGAGGCTAGAACCAACTGGCAAAAGGACAGAGAAATACAGATGGATGATCGATACCCGTCTGTATTTCTCTTTTTTGTGGAGTATTTCAAATATCCATAATATAGAAACTCATATTCGGGAAGATGAATAAAAGAATCGAGGATAATGATATGAGAATGATGTTGGTTGGTGCAGGTGCCGTAGGTGAAAGTATTGTAAAAGTTCTGAAATGGAGAGATCCTGAGAAGAAATGGCTGGAGTATGTCCTGATCTGTGACTTCGATAAGAACAGGGCGAGAGATGTGATGGATATGATGGAGGGCGATTCCCGTTTTTCCTGTGAGAGTGTCAATGCGACTGACAAGGAGCAGATGAAGCGGTTGATTCAGGAACATCGGATTGATTTTGTTATGGATGCAGCACCTCCATTTGCCAGCAATTTTATCTTTGATGCGGCTTTTGAGACAGGTGCCAATTACGGCAGTATGGGAACCTGGTCCGTGCCGATGGAGGAACCGGCATATGGACTGGGAATTGAGAACAGTTATACGGAACCGATGACAAAGTATAACTTTGATCGTCATGAACAGTGGAAACAAAAGGGGAATATGGCACTGATCTGTATGGGGATCGACCCCGGTGTTGTCAATGTATTTGCCAAATACGCCGCCACAGAATTGCTGGATGAGATGACGGAAGTACACGTCAAAGACGGAGGAAATCTTCAGATTCCCGATGCTGATCCGGATGCAATTTCCTTTGGTTTCAACGTATGGACTGTCCTGGATGAGGTCATGAATCCAAATGTAGAATATGATGAAGAACGCGGCGGTTTTATCGTAGAAAAACCATTTGCCGGACAGGAAAGATTTTTCATGCCGGACGGCGTAGGAGAGAATACATTGGTGAAAGTGGAGCATGAAGAAGTTGTAACCATGGCCCGTTATCTGAAATCATATGGTCTGAAAAAAGCCACATTCAAAATCAGTCTGGACGAAAATTTAATTACAGCTTTGAAGGTGTTGGATCATCTGGGACTTCGAAGTCTCAAACCGGTACAGGTGGGAGATGTTCAGGTAGTTCCGAGGGATGTGGTTGCAGCCTGTGCCCCACAGCCTAAAGATATCGGAAATGAAATGACAGGGAAAATGCTGGTGGGGGTTCATTGTATCGGAATCAAAGACAATAAGCGAAAAGAGTATTTCATCTATCAGCCGTTTGATAATCAAGAATCCATGAAACGCTGGCATAATCAGGCTGTCACAGCACAGACAGGATTTGGGGCTGCTCTTGCCATCGAACTGATTGGCCGGGGAGTCTGGAAAGAAGCCGGGGTATATTCACCGGAATACTTTGATCCTAAACCATATCTGAAACTGATGGAAGAGAGTGGTTTTGAATACAAAATTATGGAAATGAAATAAATTGATATTGAGTCTCTCTCAACGAATCACAAAATTATAAAACTATTGACAACGAAAAAGTCCGGGAATATAATGTTTTCTGATTGATAAAATTAATCTGGTTTTGTTTTGAGGGTAATCATTATGTATTATAAAATACCAATTGAGACATCTGCCCGTCATCTTCATTTGTGCAGGGAAGATTTTGAAAAACTGTTTGGCGAAGGCAAAGATCTGACTCCGGTGAAAGAGTTAAGTCAGCCTGGACAGTATCTGGCAAAAGAGCGACTGAATGTTATCGGTCCAAAAGGAATGTTTAAGAATGTTGCGATTATCGGACCTCTTCGCAGCGTTACACAGATGGAGATCAGTGTGACAGATGCCAGAAAGCTGGGAGTTCCCGTGGTTATCCGCCAGTCCGGAGATATCGACGGCACTCCGGGTATGACTCTGGTCAGTGATCTGGGAAGCGTGGATCTGGAAGAGGGAATTATGGTTGCCAAACGTCATATCCATATGACTCCGAAAGAGGCGCGCCGCATGAAAGTCAAAGATAATGAAGAAGTGTTTGTTGTTACGGAAAGCTTTGACCGCTCTATGATTTATGGAGATGTTGTTGTCCGTGTCAGTGATGATTATCGGCTAGCCATGCATATTGATACCGACGAAGCCAATGCGTTATCCGGCGGAGAAGAGGCATTCGGTGTCATACTGAAACTCTTTGAAGGAAGCAATTATAATCTTCATATGTGGGTGGAAGAATTGCTTTGGGGAATTAACCGTTGAGTCAGAGTTTGATGGCTTTGAACAAATGTTACCTACAAATTTTGTGGAGGAATCACAGAGATGAAATATAATTACAAGAGAATTGAACCAAAATGGCAGGCAAGATGGGAAGAAAGTAAAATCTTCGAAGCCAAAGACAACAGCGAAAAGCCCAAATTTTATGGTCTGGTAGAATTTCCCTACCCCAGTGGTGCAGGTATGCATGTAGGCCATATTAAAGCCTATTCCAGTCTGGAAGTTATTTCCAGAAAACGTCGTATGGAAGGATATAATGTTCTGTTCCCCATCGGTTTTGATGCTTTTGGTCTTCCTACGGAAAACTACGCAGTTAAGACTGGAACTCATCCCCGTATCATTACCGATGAAAATATCAAAAGATTTTCCGAACAGTTGAAAAGAGTGGGATTTTCTTTTGACTGGAGTCGTGTCATCGATACCACCGATGAGGATTATTACAAATGGACCCAGTGGATTTTCCTGAAAATGTTTGAAAACGGACTGGTGTTCCGTGACAGAACTCTGGTAAATTACTGCCCGCACTGTAAAGTAGTTCTTTCCAATGAGGACAGCCAGGGCGGAAAATGTGATATCTGTCACAGTGATGTTGTTCAGAAATCCAAAGATGTATGGTATCTGCGTATTACAGAATATGCGGACAAACTGCTGGAAGGTCTGAATGATGTTGATTATCCGGAAAATGTAAAACAGCAGCAGATCAACTGGATCGGTAAGTCAAAAGGTGCTTTTGTAAACTTCACTATTGATGGCATTGATGAAAAACTAAGAATTTACACAACCAGACCGGACACCCTGTTTGGTGTTACATTCATGGTAATTGCTCCGGAACATCCGATCATTGACAAATATGCTGATAAAGTAACCAATATGGATGCCATCGAAGCATACCGCAGCGAATGTGCAAAAAAGACAGAATTTGAACGTACCCAGCTGGTAAAAGAAAAAACTGGTGTCTGCATTCAGGGACTGGAAGCAGTGAACCCGCTGAATGGGAAAAAGATTCCGATTTATATTGCAGATTATGTAATGATGGGTTACGGTACCGGCGCAATCATGGCAGTTCCGGCTCATGATCAGCGTGACTATGATTTTGCAAAGAAATTTGGTATTGATATTATCGAAGTTATTAAAGGCGGAGACATTTCCAAAGAAGCTTACACCGGTGACGGTGAGATGGTAAATTCCGGCTTCCTGAACGGTTATACCAACAAGCGTGACTCTATTGAGCGTGTACTGGAAGAACTGGAGAAATCCGGTATTGGAGAAGCAGGCGTGCAGTATAAGATGAAAGACTGGGCATTCAACCGCCAGAGATACTGGGGGGAACCGATTCCGCTGGTTCACTGTCCGCACTGTGGTGTAGTTGCTGTTCCTTACGAGGAGCTTCCTCTTCGTCTTCCGGATGTGAAAGATTTTGAACCTGGTGAAGACGGACAGTCACCATTGGCTAAGATTGATTCTTTTGTAAATTGTACCTGCCCGAAGTGTGGTGCTGCAGCAAAACGTGAGACTGATACCATGCCTCAGTGGGCCGGATCTTCCTGGTACTTCTTAAGATATATCGATCCGCACAATGATAACGCACTGGCTGATCCGGAAAAGATGAAATACTGGATGCCGGTAGACTGGTATAACGGTGGTATGGAACATGTTACCAGACATATGATTTACTCCAGATTCTGGCATCATTTCCTGTACGATCTGGGTATCGTAAATACTCCGGAACCATATGCAAAACGTTCCATTCAGGGACTGATTCTTGGACCGGACGGAGATAAGATGAGCAAGTCCAAAGGTAATGTGGTAGACCCGCTGGATATCGTAGAAGACTACGGTGCTGATACACTTCGTACCTATGTATGTTTCATGGGTGACTATGGCGCAGCTACTCCGTGGAATGACAGTTCTGTAAAAGGATGTAAGAAGTTCCTGGATCGTGTTGCGGGTCTGACAGATATGGTTTCCGATAAGCCTGTATCTTCTGATCTGGAAATGAAGATACACCGCACGATTAAAAAAGTATCTTCCGATATTGAGAACCTGAAGTTCAATACAGCAATTGCCAGCCTGATGACTCTGATCAATGATATCAGCGCAGAAGGTCATATCACAAAAGAAGATCTGGTAATCTTCATTAAACTGCTCAGCCCATTTGCTCCGCATCTGTGTGAAGAAATCTGGGAAACACTGGGTGGAGAAGGATTCCTTGCTGTTTCAACGTGGCCGGAATTTGATGAGTCCAAGACGATTGCGAAGACCATTGAAATCGGTGTACAGATTAATGGTAAAGTAAGAGGTCTTGTTGTACTTCCGACAGACTGTCAGAAAGAAGAGGCCTTTGCCATCGCAAAAGCTGATAAAAAAATCGCTGCACAGATTGAAAGCAAAAATATCGTAAAAGAAATCTATGTACCAAACAAAATCATTAACTTTGTTGTAAAATAAGAGACGAAATTACCCCGGGGATTTTTACTTTTTCCCCGGGGTAATTTTATGGAATAGAATCGAAAGATATCGATAAATCGCTTCAGTAGCAATGGCAAATATTACCAGTACCATTCCACTACGAAATGATATTTTGCTGAGTGCAAACAAATCGTTGAGAAAGATACAGCAGAATATTAGTCCGGCAATCATGCCAATCCAGATGAACCAGCGGAATTTATTCATAGGAGAACTGATTTTGAACAGAACCATTAGTCCAACAATAGCCAGCAGAAGAGTAGCTGTAGTAGATACTTCTTCTGTTGAAAGTTCAAATTGATTACCGAAAACAGTCAGAAATCCGACGATCAGAACATCAGTAAGTCCAGCAGGAAGTGCTTTAAGCAGGACATTTGTTATAAAATGTCCGGATATCATTTTTTTATTTGGTTCCATTGCCAGAAGAAAAGCAGGTGTTCCGATGGTTAACATACCAATCAATGATATTTGCGAAGGCTGTAGTGGATACGAAAGCATAAAAGCCATTGAAAAAATTGCAAGTAAAAAACTGAATATATTTTTCACGAGAAAAAGGCTTGCTGACCGCTCGATATTGTTGACTACGCGGCGACCTTCCAGTACTACAGATGGCATACATGAAAAATTGGATTCCAGAAGTACCAGTTGAGAAGCCTGCGCTGCCGCATCACTTCCTGATGCCATCGCCACGCTACAGTCAGCATCTTTTAGTGCCAGTACGTCATTGACACCATCTCCGGTCATGGCTACTATTTTTCCTGCATTCTTTAATGCACGGACCAGCTGACGCTTTTGATCAGGAGTAACACGTCCAAACACAGTATATTTTAACGCAGCTTTCTGTATGTCTTCTTCTGTTTTCAATTCTGTCGCATCGATATAACTCTCTGCGTGTGCAATTCCTGCCTGGGAAGCTACGTATGCTACCGTAATTGGATTATCACCCGAAATAACCTTAATATCTACTCCCTGATCGGAAAAATATTGGAAAGTTTCCCAGGCTTCTTTTCGGATGGGATTTTCCAGGATAACCAGTCCATAAGGAATCACCGGCTCTGTCAGTTCTGAACCATCAGCAGCACCACAATATTTGCCGAACACAAGTACACGACAGCCTTTCCTGCTGTATGATTCAATCTCTTTTCGATAAATCTCGTAGTCGTCTTTCAGAACAAATTCCGGTGCTCCGAGAATATAAGTTACATCATCCAATACCACACTACTGTATTTATAGGCAGATGAAAAGGATGTAACAGCAGAGACCTTTTTTCCTGCTTTACATGTAAAAAACTCCTTGATTGCCTGCATTGTGATATTGTCATTAGTCATAGCTGCTGCAAAATCGCCGATAATATCTTTTAACGGCTCCATCGCCTCGCAATCATATGGATCAAGGGGAGTAACAGCGGTAACCTTCATCGTGTTCTCTGTGATTGTACCGGTCTTATCCACGCAAAGTACATTTACCCGTGCCAGTGTTTCGATACATTTCATATCATGTACCAGAACCTTTTTACTGGCCAGACGCAAAACGCTTACTACCAGTGCAACACTTGCAAGAAGATACAATCCTTCCGGAATCATTCCAATCACAGCGGCTACCATGGACTGAACACTCTCTTTTATGTTGCTTTCCCCCACAAGATATTGTTGTGCAAATAACACAAAAGCAATCGGAATAATCATAAAACCCGCAATCTTAACCAGCTGATTCAGGGAACGGATCATTTCTGACTGTTCACCATCTTTGGTTGCTTTCGCTTCCAGAGTCAGCTGAGAGATATAAGAGTCAGCTCCAACCTGTTCCAAGAGGGAACGGCAGCTTCCTGATACGATAAAACTTCCCGACATCAGATGGTCTCCTGCAGTTTTGGTTATCTCATCTGCTTCTCCAGTCAGGAGAGACTCGTTGACCTGAACTTCACCATCCAGAATAACAGCATCAGCACAGATCTGGTTACCTGCAGCAAATACTGCCACATCATCAATTACTGCTTCTTCAGCCGGTATGGTTAGCTGTTTGCTGTCACGGATCACATGAATTTTCGGTGCATGCAGCATATTCAAGTTATCCAGAACTTTTTTGGAACGTATCTCCTGGATAATACCAACGAGTGTATTGCCTATAATTACCGGCAAAAAAGTCAGATCACGAAAAGCTCCGACAAAAATCAGCAATACTGCAATAACCGCAAAAATAAGATTAAAATAAGTAAAAACATTTGATGTTACAATTTCTTTTACACTTTTGGATGGGGGGTCTACCGGAGTATTTGCCCATCCACTTTCTGTTCGAATCTGTACTTGTTCATGGGTAAGCCCCTGATCAGCGGAAGGTTCTATGCGAATAATCGGTTTCCGGATTTGCTCATTTTCAGATACTTCCTTCTGCTTCTTCATACGTTTTTTCATACGTACCTCCTTAAAGCTGCTGAATTCCTGTGATATCCGGCTCAATTAAGAGAGAATAATTCGTGTAATAGACAACAAACCCAGGCTTTCCTCCTGTCGGTTTTCTCAGATTCTTTTTCAGCGTGTAGTCAATCTCTACTTTGGGAGCCTGTCTGCCTTTGGAATAGTAGGCTGCCAGCCGTCCGGCTTCTTCAAAGGTTCGATCCGGCAATTCCTCTCCATTGGTCTTTACGATGACATGCGACCCCGGCTGACCTTTGGCGTGGAACCACCAGTCATTGCCCGAAGCAAATTTGAATGACAGTTCTTCGTTCTGATAATTATTCTTGCCCACATAGATATGGAATCCGTCACTGGATATATAGTGAAAAGGCTTAGAGGTTATTTTGACCTTTTTACCTGAAGTGTATTTTCTTCGGATATATCCATACTCGGTAAGTTCTTCTTTGATCTGAATCAGATCATCTTCAGAAACTGCAATATCCAGAGAAGCAGCAATGGACTCAAGATGGCGTATCTCGCTGTCGGTTTCCTGAAGGAGTTTTTCCAGTGCATCAGCAGTTCGCTTTAACTTGCTGTACTTATCAAAATATTTTTTTGCATTTTCCTGTGGAGTAAGTGTGGGGTCCAAGGGGATAGTGACCGTTTCATTCGTGTAATAATTCAGTGCTTCAAAAGATTTAATACCCGGCTCAAGTCCATAACCGTATGTATTAATCAGTTCGCCCCAGATCCGGTATTTATCCTTCTTTTTCGTGTCTTTCATTTGCTTCTGCTGAAGCTGATATTTTTTCACATTTCTCTCCAGAGAGGTCTGCACGATTTTTCTCAGGTCTACCGATTTCTGTCTGATTTTGGTGACGATGTTTTTTTCGGCATAATAGGTTTCCAGCAGTTCTGAAATAGAGGAAAACTCCGTGACAAAAAGATCCTGGTACTGGGTAAGCTTCAATGAAGCAAATTCTACAGGTTCCTTTCCTTTATAAACAATATTGGGTTCAAACATTCCCTGGCGGATATCATCCATAATTCTCAAAAATGTATGGGCAAGATGCAGTTTTTCCAGTGAACTTAACCCATCCGTGGGAACACCGCCATCGATACCTGCACGGTAGCAGATTTCCTCAGCAATCAGCGGGCTGATACCGGTGACAGAAGTATAGATAGCTTTTGCCGCTGGAGCCGGCTTATTCAGAATCTGTTCACAGAGTATATCTGCTGTCAACTGAAACGGATCTGCCTTAGCCTGTGTGGCAGGTATAAAATATGGACGGCCCGGAAGTACTTCCCGGACAGAACTCATATGAGCTGATACGTGTTTGATACTGTCAATAATCTGTTCGTTATCATTTGTAAAAATAATATTACTGTGTTTTCCCATAATCTCGACAATGAGGTATTTGGTACACAGGTCACCCATTTCATTCAGATGTTCAATCTCAAAACGAATGACTCTCTCCATACCCGGCTGGGTGATGGAAATAATTTTTCCACTTCCAATGTGTTTCCGAAGAAGCATGCAGAAATTAGGAGCAGTCAGCGGTCCGGGTTTATTATTTCCGGTAAGATAAATCAGCGGCAGAGAAGCACTGGCTGAGAGAAACAGGCGGTATTGGGTCCTGTTATTCTTTATGGTAAGAATCAGTTCATCATTTTCCGGCTGAGCAATCTTATTGATTTTGCCGCCCAGAATGGTCTGGTTCAGGTCATGTACAATATTTGCAATGGTAATTCCGTCAAATGCCATAGATAGTCTCCTTATTTAATACTATAATACACGAATTTCTCCGCACTTTGTACTTTTGAAATCCTAACTTTATTATAACAGAAAAAAAGGATTTGACTAGGGTTTTATAATGACTTATAATAGATTCATATGCATATTAATGAATTATTAAGTTCATCGAAAGAATTTCTATCGAATTATGCAAATTGATAATTACAGGAATTGATGACTATGATTAAAAGTATGACAGGCTTTGGAAGAGCTGAGATTCAGGACAACGATCGAAAGTTCACGGTTGAGATTAAGTCTGTGAATCATCGCTATCTGGATTTTAATATCAGGATGCCGAAGAAACTCAGCTTTTTTGAAAATGCAATTCGCGGTGTATTGAAAGAATACATGCAGCGCGGTAAGGTGGATGTCTTTATCACCTATGAGGATTTGACTCAGTTAAACGTAGTGCTTCAGTACAAGAAAGAAATAGCTGCACAGTACCTTCAGTATTTTCAGTCCATGGCTGATGATTTTGGACTGGAAAATGACGTGACGGCGTCTGTTCTTGGCCGTCTGCCGGAAGTATTTGTAATGGAAGAAGCTTCCCCTGATGAAAAAGAACTATGGTCCCTGCTGGAAACAACATTGCGTCAGGCATGTGAACAGTTTGCCCTTACCAGAAATACCGAAGGGGAGAATCTTCGCAAAGATTTGTTTGCAAAGCTGGATGGCATGATTATCGGTGTGGAACAGATAGAGGCACGTTCCCCACAGATTATCAAAGAATATCGTCAGAAGCTGGAAGAAAAGCTTCAGGAACTTCTGGGAGATACACAGATCGATGAAAACAGAATCGCATCAGAGGTGATTATTTTCGCAGATAAAATCTGCACAGATGAAGAAACCGTACGTTTGAAGAGTCACATCCGGCACATGAAACAGGTATTGGAAGAAGGTGTCGGTATTGGCCGGAAACTGGATTTTATTGCACAGGAGATGAACCGGGAAGCAAATACGATACTGTCAAAGGCAAATGATCTGGACACTTCCAACATTGCCATTGATCTCAAAACGGAAATTGAAAAAGTAAGAGAACAGATACAAAATATAGAATAGAGGGAAGAGATTGGCGAGATTTGTTAATATTGGTTTCGGTAATCTGGTGAATGCAGAAAAGGTAGTCGCAGTGGTTAGTCCGGATGCTGCTCCGGTCAAGCGCATCGTTCAGAATGCCAAAGAGCAGGGGCATATCATTGATGCGACACAGGGCCGCAGAACCAAAGGAGTATTGATCACAGAAGATACGTATGTGGTGTTGTCAGCACTTCAGCCGGAAACCATTGGAAAAAGGTTCCAGTCTGATAAAAATATCATTGAAGAAAAGGGTGACATGGATGAGTAAAAGAGGATGTCTGGTAATTATTTCCGGTTTCTCCGGTGCCGGAAAAGGAACGGTTGTCAGGGAACTGACCAGCCGTTATGATAACTACGCACTTTCCATATCAGCAACAACCAGAGCCCCCAGAAAGGGTGAGGAGAATGGAAGAGAGTATTTCTTTAAAACCAGAGAGGAATTTGAAGAACTGATCAAACAGGATGCCCTGTATGAATATGCACAGTACGTTTCCAATTATTACGGAACGCCAAAAGCCTATGTACAGCAGCAGCTGGACGCAGGTAAGGATGTGATTCTTGAAATCGAAGTGCAGGGAGCATTGAATGTAAAAGCAAAGAATCCGGAAGCTCTTTTGTTGTTTGTAACTCCTCCGTCTGCTCAGGAGCTGAAAAGGCGGCTGATTGGCAGAGGTACAGAAACACTGGAAGTTATTAATGAGAGGATGGCGAGAGCATCCGAGGAAGCCCTTCTGATGGATCGTTATGATTATCTGATTATCAACGACAAATTGGAAGAATGTACAGAAACCATTCACCAGCTGGTTCAGCGTGAACATCTGCGGATGTCTGCGAACCTTGATATGGTTGAAAAAATAAAAAAAGAATTGAAAGAGATGAAAGGAGAATAATTATGATACATCCATCTTATACAGAATTGATCCAGGCAGTAAACAGTGGGAATGAACAGGACGATACTCCTGTTTGTAACAGCCGTTATTCCATCGTACTTGCAACAAGCAAGCGTGCGAGACAGATTATTGCAGGCTCAGAACCGCTGGTTCACTATTCTATGAACAAACCATTGTCTATTGCTGTGGAAGAAGTTTATAAAGGAAAAGTTAAAATCATCCCGGATAATGCACCGGAACAGGAAGAAGAACAGCCTGCTGCTGCACCGGAAGAATAAAAAAAGTGAGCCCGGGTTTGTCAGCGAACCCGGGTTGGATTTTACAGAAAGGAATTCTTTATGAATATATTTTTTGTTTCACTGGGGTGTGATAAAAACCTGGTTGATTCTGAAGAAATGCTGGGTGCTCTCACATCCGGCGGTTACAGAATTACGGATGATGAATCCAAAGCTGATGTGATTATTATCAATACCTGCTGCTTTATCCATGATGCAAAGGAAGAAAGTATTCAGACGATTCTTGAAATGGCTTCTTATAAAGAGCAGGGAAACTGTAAGGCTCTTATTGTGACCGGTTGTCTTGCACAGCGCTATAAAGAAGAAATCACACAGGAAATACCGGAAGTTGATGCTGTGCTGGGAACGAACAGTCAGGACAGCATACTGGAAGCTGTTTCAAAAGCACTGGAAGGGAAAGCCACTCATATTTTTACTCCTCTGGAAGGGATACCTGAGCTTCCAGGAAAACGAATGATGACCACAGGCGGTTATTATGAATATCTGAAAATTGCAGAGGGCTGTGATAAACATTGTACCTACTGTATCATTCCTTCCATCAGGGGTTCTTATCGAAGTGTCCCCATGGAAAAACTGATTTCTCAGGCAAAAGAACTGGCAGAGCAGGGAGTGAAAGAGCTGATCCTTGTTGCACAGGAAACAACACTGTACGGAAAAGACCTTTATGGGGAAAAATCTCTCCATCTGCTTCTGAAGAAACTCTGTCAGATTCCCGGCATTCAGTGGATCCGTATTCTCTACTGTTATCCGGAGGAGATTTATCCGGAGCTTATCGACACCATCCGCACGGAAAAGAAAATCTGCCATTATCTGGATCTGCCCATTCAGCATGCCAGTGACCGTATATTAAAGAAAATGGGCCGACGGACAACAAAACAACAGCTGAAAAACATTGTCGGTGAACTTCGCAAAAATATCCCTGACATTATGCTTCGAACCACATTGATCACAGGATTCCCCGGCGAAACAGCGGAGGATCATGAAGAACTGATGGAATTTGTCAATGAAATGGAATTCGAACGCCTGGGTGTTTTCACTTATTCCCCTGAAGAAAACACACCTGCTGCTTTGATGGATGATCAGATTGAAGAAGAAGTAAAAGAGAACCGAAAAGAGGAACTCATGGAGCTTCAGCAGGAAATTTCGCTGGATAACGGTGAAAAACTGATCGGCAAAACATTAACGGTCATGGTAGAGGGAAAAGTGGCTGATGAAAATGCCTATGTCGGAAGAACGTATGGGGATGCTCCGGGAATTGACGGATACATTTTTATAAATACCGGTGAGATGTTAATGTCCGGTGACTTTGTCCGCGTGAAAGTTACCGGTGCGCTGGAATATGATTTGATAGGAGAGATTGAAGATGAATACACCGAATAAACTTACTTTGCTTCGTGTTATTTTGATTCCTTTTTTTGTTATCTGTATGCTGGCTGTTTCTGCCGGCTGGGGAAAATGGGCTGCACTTGCCATCTTTGTGATTGCTAGTCTGACCGATACTCTGGACGGCTACCTGGCAAGGAGAGATAATCTGGTCACTAATTTTGGAAAATTTATGGATCCACTGGCAGACAAGCTTCTTGTCTGTTCTGCCATGATCTGTCTGGTTGATCTTGAACGGATACCCAGCTGGGTGGTGATCATAATCATCGGCCGTGAATTTGTCATCAGCGGTTTTCGTCTGATTGCTTCTGATAATGGTATCGTCATTGCGGCTAATTACTGGGGAAAGATTAAAACAGTATGTCAGATGGTTATGATTATTGTAGTGATTGCCGACCTGGGCGGTGTATTTGGTATTGTGGAGCAGGTTCTGATTTATCTTTCTCTGCTGCTTACAGTAATCTCTCTGGCCACATATCTGTGGGATAACCGGAAAGTACTGTCCATGCAGGATTGAGTATATGTGGAAACCCAGACACTGGGGCTTTGCCCGATCAAGAAAAGAATCTGAAAAAACAGCTGTGCCGGAAGGTGAAAGTACGGCACTGATAACGTCACAAAAGGAAGAAGAGGATAAAACAATGATAGTTGAACTTGTTTGCGTCGGCACAGAATTGCTGTTGGGAAATATCGTCAATACCAATGCGGCATATCTGTCTGAGATGTGTGCCAGACTTGGACTGAGTATGTATTACCAGACAGTTGTAGGCGATAACGAAGAACGAATGACAAAAGTAATCCAACAGGCCGTGGACCGTTCTGATGTGGTCATTCTCTGCGGTGGCCTGGGACCCACGCAGGATGACCTGACAAAAGAAGTGGTAGCCAAAGTCATGCATGTAAATCTTGTTGAGGATGAACATACCCGCAATTGTATTCAGGCTTATTTTGACAATCTGTATGCCAACCGTCCGGATGCAAAAATAACGGACAATAACTGGAAACAGGCTCTTGTACCGGAAGGTTCCATCATTCTTGACAATGCAAATGGTACAGCACCCGGACTTATCATGGAAGAAAACGGAAAAATCGTGATTCTTCTTCCGGGACCGCCTAATGAATTGATTCCTATGTTTGAAAATCAGGTATATCCCTATCTTCATGAGAAACAGCCGGAAGTGATTGTGTCCCGTATGATTAAAATCTGCGGTATTGGTGAGAGTACGGTAGAAGACCGGATCCGTGATCTGATTGAGGCACAGACCAATCCCACCATTGCCACTTACGCAAAAACAGGAGAAGTACATCTGCGCATTACTGCAAAAGCAGTTAATCAGGAAGAGGCAAAGAAACTGATTAAACCGGTGGTCCGTGAACTGAAGCTACGATTTGGAAAGAATATTTACTCTACTGATGAGCATAAATCTCTGGAAGAATGTGTGATTGACCTGCTGAAAGATCAGAATCTCGAACTGACTACCGTAGAATCCTGTACAGGCGGTGCATTGTGTGCACGTCTGATCAATGTACCCGGGGCATCAGAAGTGGTAAAACAGGGATTTGTCACATATTCCAACAAATCCAAACGTAAATTTACGCTGGTAAAAAAATCCACCCTAAAAGATCAGGGTGCTGTCAGCAGTAAAACGGCCAAAGAAATGGCAAAAGGAGCTGTAGAGAGTACGGGATGCGACATCAGCGTGTCTGTGACAGGACTGGCTGGTCCAGAGGGTGGAACAAAAGAAAAACCGGTAGGGCTGGTATATATTGGCTGCTGCTATCGCGGAAAAACCTATGTACGCGAATTCCACTTCAACGGAAACCGATTAAAAGTAAGAGAACAGGCAGTGGTACAGGGACTTGTACTACTGAGAGACTGCATACTCGAAAACTACTACAACGAATAAAATAAGAAAATGTGCAAGGCAAAACAGGAGAATCTTTGAAAACTTCCAGAGATTCTCCTGTCCCATTCCACTACCTAAGCATTTTCATAAGCATCAATATCCTGTCCATTTTTTCTATTTCTTTTGGACTTTTCCCTTTTTTTAGTACTTTGATGATAAGTTCTGTTTCTTCCGGTGTGAATTGCATGCCCTGTTTTTTGGAGCTGGCTGCTGCTTTCATGAGAAGTGGAAGAATATCATTTTGTGACTGGAAGTTTCCCTGGTTGATGAAGCTCTGGAGCATAGCCAGTTTTGCCGGATCGACCGAGGATAACAGCGGATCATTTTCCCATTTTGCCATCAATCTTTCACCTCCGGTGTTTCCTGCATCATCTGGATCAGCTGCAGTGTATTCAGTGCATAGAGAAGCTGATCAATTTGTTCTTTCATAGCGCCGCTGGTATATTGTTGAATGTCATTTAAAATATCTGCCGGCTGTATATGCTGAGGGGCAGACATGGCGGTTATATCGGGCTGATTTTTTTGAAAGTATGTGATTGTATTCATAAGTTCCAAGGCTTTCGCATAGACAGAAACGATCTGTTTACCGGATCCATTCAGGTAAGGAACGACTGCTTTCAGAATCTGGACAGAGTCCTGACATACCATAGCATCAAGTGGTGTCATCGGAGTGACAGAATCCTCATTCATAAAAAAATCCTTTTTTGTATAGCATATGTCATATGTTAAGAATTAGAACTATTATTAACTCCTATTATACACGGATTTCTCCGCACTTTGTGCTCTCGAAATCCTAAAACCATGACCTTTTGACCCTTGTATCATATTATATAGCAAAGGAGGCGATGTCATGGAACGGACAGTTATTCAAGGAAATGAGTTTTATGAAATTGATCTGGAATGTGAAAAAAGGAAAAAAGAAGCTTCTCAGCCACCAGAAGAAAAGGAAAAGAAGAAGAAAGGTACAAAATAATAAAGTGTGTGGAGGCTTTGGAAAGGCAAAAAGCCCGGATAACCGGGCTTTTCGACTACGGGAATCAGCAACATCCATTATTTCCGCAGAAAAGAAGAAGCAGAAGAATCCAGCAGCAGTTATCACCGCCAAAGCCAAATCCGCATCTGTCTCTATCATTATTACCACAGAGAGCAATGAGAATCAGAATCCAGATGATACAGCTGCAGTTTCCGTTTCCTCCGAAAATGCCATTTCCGAATCCACATCCACATCCGCAGTCACGGTCACGATCGCATCCACAGTCACGATCACATCCACAGTTAGTTGCTGTAATATCACTCATGTTAATTCCTCCAAAATTTTACTTACACTTCATCATATGGAGAAGACCTGTCAAGTGTTACAAAGTGCAGCGGTTATGTTGTAGAAAGTGAAGAAAAAACCTGGTACAGATTCAGTGTGCCAAATCCCCATTCCCGGTTTGGATATTCAAGAGAAGGGGAACGGTCAGCTCCGCGTATCAGATAGTTTTTTATTTCGTATCCGGTAAAATATAAATACTCACTTTGTTTTAGTCCCCATTCCATCAGCTGTGCACAGGCACCTGCCGTCAGGGCGGCAGCTGCACTGGTTCCTGTTCCCTCCCTGTAACTACCGCGAAGATTGGGAGCTGTAAGATTAACGCCAGGAGCAGCTATATCTGGTTTAATCTGATTGTTTCGTGTATATCCGCGGCTGGAGTGGGTATACAGACTTTTGGTACCGGAATCATATGCCGCAGTTGTAATTACATAAGTAGAATTTCCGGGAGTTGTGATCGTTGTATAGGGATTAGGTGTAAGAAATGTCACATCCGGCTGTATAAAACCTGTGATTGGAAGCCAGATGTGATAATCGCCATTTTGCCTGTTGGAGGTGTATACATCAACTGTCCATATCCCGGATGTGGGCTTTTCAAAACGTATGAAAATTAACTGATTGCCGGAAGTATTCTGTATCAGCTCATAATTTAGATAAATGACGGTATCCTGCAAAAAGAAGCGGATCACCTCTGTTTTTCCCAGACGGGCAGGAATTTTGGGAATGACCTCCCCCACAGGGGAACGGAAGCCTACAGAAAATAATTCCGGAGGCTGTCCCCACAATTCAAGAAAAAATCCTGCCGTGTTTTCCTGGACAAATATTTCCACTGAATCCGGTGTATTTGCTGTTCGCTGTAATCCCAGATAATGGTGTGCTCTTCCGGCTTCATTCCCGGCGGCTGCCACAGTAACTATTCCCGGCAGAGAATCCTGCTGACGTATGGAAATGTCAAGGGGTGTATAACCCATATGATCTCCCTGATTATTGCCCAGACCAATACAGATTACAAGAGGCATACGCATCTTTCGGGAAAGCTGAAACAGATATTCCACACCCGTCATAATATCGGATTCCTGATACACCGGGCCATTACCCGAATAAAAGTAAAAATCTTTCAGATACTGTTTTGCTTCTTTCAATTTTACAACCGCAAGAGCTGCCAGTGGAGCTGCACCGGTAAAATCAGCATTTTCATCAGGACTTCCCGCAGCAATTCCTGCAAGCATAGTTCCGTGACCCTCCGTATCTGTACTGGGAACGATGGAAAGAGGATTTTCACTTTGTAATGCCTGATTTATCTGTTCAGAAGTGTATTCTGTACCATAACGAAAGGGTCCGTTATTCTCAGGAGAAGGAATGGTCTGATCCCAGATACGGGCGATTCTTGTTCTTTTTCCCGGCAGTATAAATGCAGGATGGGTATAATCGATTCCTGTATCGATAAATCCGATTAAAATACCTTCGCCTTTCAGATCAAGAGCCGGCTGGTTCTGCGCTTTGAGTATTCCCGATTCTTCCAGGGCTGATGTATCTAGTGTGGTAAAGAGATTCGGTACCGTACTGTAATTAAATGCCACAGGATTTTCGTTTGCACTGCCGGAAATCCTGATATGAAGCATGGCATAGATTGAATTGATTAGCTGCGGGCTATACTGTGCAAATGCCTGCAAAAACTGTTCCGGTGTCGTATAGGTGTAAGGAATCAGAAGATCAGCGTAGTCATTGGAATAAATTTTTTCCTGAATTTCATTCATACATCATAAAACCATTTTATTTGCAGTTTATTCTTCAAATAGGATAAATAATACTTTTAACCGGAAGAGAGCAGGAGATTTTCATCCAGCTGCCCCCATCCCTGCCGATTTCTAGGATATCCCAGTGACCTGCATGCATATTTCAGCCGCATTTTCACTTCTACATTGGTCAGTTCGGGTTCCTGTTCCAGTAGGAGTGCAATGATTCCTGATACCTGGGGCGTGGACATGGATGTTCCGCTTTTGGCTGCATAGGAGCCGGAAGCAGAACAGGCAATAATTCCGGCACCGGGCATGACCAGATCGGGTTTACAGATACAATCCTCTGTAGGACCGCATCCGGAAATGCCCTTACAGACATCAAGAAGATCACTCGACCCAACAGTAATTACCTTACGGCTGCTGCCCGGTGCCGTCACTGATCCCGGTGAAGGTCCCATGTTGCCGGCAGCCGTCACCACAATCAGCCCCTCATCCCAGGCTTCTTCCACGGCACGGATAAGTATCGATGCCGTTTTTGCTGAATTACCAGTAGCACCTATGGAAATATTGATGATACGGATATTGTATTTTGCTTTCAGACTGCATATCCATTGGAGAGCATCTACAACATTTTTCGCAATGCCATTTCCCTGTTTATCTAGTATTTTTGCACAAATCAGATGACTTCCAGGAGCTTTGCCACAGTATCTGCCTCTGGATGATTTCCCGTTTCCTGCAATGATTCCGGCTACATGTGTACCGTGACCATTATCATCATAAGGGATTAACGAATGTCTGGCGGTAAAATCACGAAATGCAGCGATGCGCCGGTCAAAATCTATATGAGGATAAATCCCGGTATCCATTACCGCAATCCCGATACCGGCTCCGGTGACAGATGGAGAATGCATAAAAAACCCCTTTTTATTATGATATGATACAAGGGTAAAAAGGTCATGGTTTTCATGCTTTTTTGAGGACGCTATGATATACGTAAGGTAAATATCTCAAAAATTGACACATATGTATATGGTAATCGCCTATCATTAGTCGGAAGTATTTTGTAGAATATTGAAGACAGTTCAAAAGAGGTCACGTCAGAGGGCGATTATCCGGGAGCAGATATAGTAGAAATTATAAATCTCCGTGGCGATGCGACAACGGTATATAAATTAGCCGACGGCACCTAAATGGATTGCATTGAGCGATAGTTTTCATATAATGGAATGGATACTTGGACTGACGAGAATTGATTATGCTGCCAATATCAAAACAGAGCATATATAGATATACCAAAACAAGGAGAAATCAAAAAGATGAAAATAATTGAATACTTTACATCAGAGAACAAAAAACACTGGTTAGATGAAATGAAAATATGTGATTGGGGAGCAGGACAGTATTTACATCAGCTTCTTAGTGAAAACAGTCTGAAAAGGAGTGCACGAAGGGCTTTTATCAACCAGACAATAACGGAGCAAGTGCCTGCAGATACTTGGCTCATGAGAGCCATTGAACAGGAAGCCCCCACTTCAAAATCTTTGATTTAAGTGGTGGGAGCATGTCACCTGGCAATGTGTTGACGCCTGACATTAGCTGGCTTATTATTTTGCTGCTTATTGCACCGGCCATCTCGCTTATTGCTATCGCTGTAACAGTGCGAGGTTCCGCAAAGGCATAAACTATGGAAGAAGCACAGCAACGTGCGGTATTCCTGATTTTTCCGATTCTCGCACTCGTCATAGGACAATTTACAGGTGTCATTCTGGTAAATTCAGGGCTTCTTTTGGGATTGGGTATCGTTTTGACGGTGCTTGATGTTTGGCTTATGAAGGGGGCGGCAAGAAAATTTACTTATGAGAAACTGCTGAAATAGATGATGGTTATCAATTCCTTGAGATTTGAATTAAGTCAGTGTTTTTCAGGAGGACACATATAGATATAAAAACCACCTATATACATCTGAAATGCTCTTGTAGAATAATGGTGAAATCTTTTACGAATGATGCTGAAAAGTTTATATTGACAATAAGGGATGTCGTTCGCTATAATAAAGAAAACGATCGTTCGCATTTTGGACATTTTGCAAAAATGTACGGGAAGGAGAAATTTGTTTGCTAAAAATTGCGATCTGTGATGACAGAAAAGAAGATAGTGACAGAATGTATCAATATGTTCAGCAGTTTTGCCAGGAAAAGATGCTGCAGGCTGAAATAAAAGTATTTGAGCATCCGGATGCTCTGATCTGTGCGTGTGAGAAATTAAGGCCTCATATTTATATTCTTGATATTGTGATGCCTATGGTAAACGGAATACAGGCGGCAAGGGAATTAAGGTGGAATCAGCCGGATGCACAGATTATTTTTGCCTCATCCGAAGAATCTTTTGCACTGGAATCATTTGATGTGAATCCTGTCAATTACATATTGAAACCTGTAAAAAGGGAAAAGCTGTTTGAGACATTAGATTTGGCTATGAAGCGAATACATCTGGAGGGAGAAAATACAGTTACGATTAAAGTGAAAGGCGGATATCGCACGATTCATTTGGGAGACATTATGTATTTAGATTATCGAAACCATGTGGTAAGTTATCACTTGTTGTCAGGAGAGACGATTTCTACCAGTACACTTCGTATCGGGTTTGCTGAGTATTTGATGCAAAATCATGAGGAAGATAATATTGTAGTATGTCATGAGTCTGTTGCAGTTAACATTCAGTCCATTGACAAACTTACCAAAACAGATGTTATGGTGAGAAACCGGGAGATTCTTCCGGTGGCAAAAAGCCGGTATGCACAGGTGGCTGAAAAATATATGAATTATAGATTTCATTAATTACGAGTAAGGAGAGAAACATGCCGATAGATATATCAGCAACAAACTTGTTGTTGGGAGCGGGAGATTTTCTGACGATTTATCTTTTTGGATATATGCAGAGAACTTTCTATGAAAAAAGAAACTGGATCGTAGACAAAACATGGATAGTACCGGTCATCTACCTGCTGGATTGGTGTATGCTTTTTATGGCAAATCTGCAGGAAATTCCGCCGCTGAATCTCCTGGCGATGATTACAGCATATATGCTTCCTTTGTTTTTGATCTATCATGTTAAAAGTTTTCGGGAACTGACCAATTTCTTCTTCTATATGGTCGGAACCATGGTGATGGAGATTGTTCTTGGAATCAGTGGAGGATATCTGAACAATGAAATGGGATTCCGTACCCAGTATGAACTGATTACACCGCAGACAGCATTGCTTATGAATTTTATGGAGATGATTCTGGTAATTATCATCTGCAGATTCGGAAGTAAAGAAAAAGATAAAAAATCAGATCATATGATTTTTCTGCTTATGGCAATGCCTTTGGTTTCCGTGGCTCTGATCGTTGTGGACATGTTTTTGTTAGCAATGGGAAAGTATGAGAATTTTAATTCAGGACAGTTCCTTCGAATGGCGATCTTGCTGGTCATTGTAAATATTGCAGTTTTTGTAATCCTTGAAAAGTATACAGGTTTAATGAAGCATGAGATGGAACTGGTACAGGAAAAAACCAAATTGGAATCGGATGCATATCTCATGGAAATTGCGGCAAAAAACATGAAAGAACGGCTTCAGTTAACAGAAAGTTCCATGCAAAAGGATCGGGTGATGCGGCATGACAGAAGGCATTTTGAAGCGTTATTGTACCAATTGCTCGAAGAAGGAAATACAGAGGAAGCAAAGAAGTATCTGGCGGAGCGTCTTGCAATGGAACCACAGCCGGTAATGAGATACTGTGAAAACACCACAGTAAATGCATCCATCAGCCATTATACGGCTTGTGCCAAAAAGGAAAATGTTCCTATGACGGTTTCAGCCAACATTCCCAGTGGGCTTTCCGTGAATGAACTGGAACTTGCAATTGTCATCAGTAATCTGCTGGAAAATGCAATCAAAGCCTGCCGTAAACTTCCTGAAACTCAGCGATACGTGAAGCTGACAGCAAAACATAAAAATCAGCTGCTGCTGGAAATTGAGAATTCCTGTGACGGAAAGGTAATACTTGACGAAGAAGGCTATCCATTTTCCAGAGATGAAAATCATGGAATCGGAACCAGGAGTGTATTGGCCTTTGTGAAAAAGACAGACAGTGAAATTTGCTATCTTGCAGATGAAATGAGGTTCAGGGTTCGGATGATCATTTAGGATAATTGGTGAAAAGAGGAAGAATGATTCCTATCAATCAAATAGCGGTTAATTCAGTGTAAAACTGACCGGAATCCGTGTGGTTTCGGTCTTTCTTTTTTGAAATGTGGTATCTTCGGGATATGACAGAGTAAAGGAGAGAAGAAAAGATTGTGAGTAAGCAGGAGAATATCATTGAGATTCATCATTTAAATAAGCGTTTTGGAATGGTAAAGGCAGTAAATGATCTGAGCTTTTGTGTAAAAAGAGGAGAACTGTTTGCATTTCTGGGCGTAAATGGTGCAGGAAAAAGCACAA
>JBJELU010000002.1:0-23321 GCA_051879355.1 Oliverpabstia sp. | reverse complement strand
CGTTATAGCACCGCTCTATTTATCGTGTCATCAAATCGGCTGTGAATAGTAACGCTGCTGTAAATATAAAAATTGCCCCGGGGATTTTTACATTCTCCCCGGGGCAAAATTTTAACACTTATCTGCAATTGAATAAATCAGTTTTTCGGAGTCATCCCATCCCAGACACGGGTCTGTGATAGATTTGCCGAATACATGATTGGCGCAGCCGATTTTCTGGCTTCCTTCCTCCAGATAGCTCTCGATCATAACACCTTTGACAAGGTTATGAATATCCGGGGAAACGCTGCGGCTGTGCAGTACTTCCTGTACAATACGAATCTGTTCTTTGTATTGTTTATTGGAATTGGAGTGGTTGGCATCAACGATGACAGCCGGGTTCTGCAGATCGCGCTCATTGTATTTTTCAAGCAGAAGCTGCAGATCCTCGTAATGATAGTTGGGAATGGTGTTTCCGTGTTTGTTGACAGCACCTCGAAGAATCGTGTGAGCCAGCGGGTTTCCTGTAGTCTCTACTTCCCAGTTCCGGTAAATAAAGTTCTGTTTTACCTGTGCAGCTACCACAGAGTTCAGCATAACAGAGAAATCTCCGCTGGTAGGATTCTTCATGCCGGCAGGGATATCCATACCGCTGACTACCAGACGGTGCTGCTGATTTTCAACAGAGCGGGCTCCGATGGCCACATAGGAGAGAATATCGTCCAGATATCTCCAGTTTTCCGGATAAAGCATCTCATCGGCAGCCGTAAGGCCGGAAGACTCTACCGCATGCATATGCATTTTCCGAAGTGCGATCAATCCATGCAGAAGATCCGGTTTTTTCTCGGGATCCGGCTGATGAAGAATTCCCTTATAGCCTTCTCCGGTTGTACGCGGTTTGTTGGTATAGATTCTGGGAATCAGAATCAGTTTATCTGCAACTTTCTCCTGCACACGTGCAAGACGATCGATATATTCACAGACCGCTTCTTCATTATCTGCGGAACATGGACCGATAATAACAATAAATTTGTCGGATTCACCGGTGAAAACTTTGCGGATCATGGCATCCCGCTCAGCTTTTACCTTTGCAACCTTCTGAGTGACCGGATAATCTGCCTTGATTTCAGTCGGTGTAGGCAATCTCTTTAAAAATTCAATACTCATGGTGTTCTCCTCGTTTGAAAATTAAGATTATCTCTTTTGCATTTTAAAGCATTGTAGTAAAAAAATCAAGAGGTTTTTACAATCCCCATAGCAGTCAGTAAAAGAAAATACAGCAGTCCGCTGATACAAATGCCCGGCAGCAGGCAGATAACAGCCGGAAATTGTGTACCCTGCCGGAGAAATCCAAGAACAGCTTTTCCAGTCGTGCAGCTGATCATCAGGGCGGCCATCGGCAGGAAAACCCATTGTATGGAAGCGATAATAATGGGTATGCTTTTTGAGAGAAAATACAAATTCAGTAAAAACATAACAATCTGGCTGATCAGAAGACCGATCAGATACCCCTGAATCCCATAACGGGGAATGGCAAATACCGCAAAAACAATCCGAATCAGCAGACCGGCAGCATTTTGCAGAAAAGAAAGACCGGTATGCCCCAGCCCGTTCAGAATACTTGACAGGGTAGAGGTCAGATAGAGGAACGGGCAGAGAAATGACAGCATTCTCAGAAAAACACCGGCATCTTCATTGTGATAAATCATGGTTCCCAGAGAGGGACCAAAGGTAAAAAATACACCTGCACACAAAATACCCAGCAGCAGGCAGTATTTAATCGTCTTTTCTGCGGCATCCTGTATTTTCTGGTGATTCCCTGCTGCCTGATCTCCGGCTACTGACGGAAGGAGCATGGTGGATACGGCGCTGGTGATGGCAGACGGAAATAAAATAAAAGGGAGAGCCATTCCGGTCAGGATTCCGTACACGCTGAGTGCCTGTGAAGTAGAAAGCCCCGCGATCTGAAGTCTGGCAGGAATCATGATGGCTTCAGCACTCTGCAAAAGATTCAGGAGAATTCGGTTGGCAGTCAGCGGAGCCGAAAGCTTTACCAGCTGCCGTCCGCACAGGCTCAAAAGGGACAAATCCGTCCGCCCGGCTGCAGTTTTTTGAAAATCCAGTAAAATACAAATAGAGGACAGAAGTCCTGAGACAATTTCTCCTGCCAGAACACCGCCGGCTGCCAGCAGAGGGGTGGGCTCCATGCCCTGTTGAATGAGAATCAGATAAATCATCCAGGAAGCACCAACCCGAACAAGCTGTTCCAGAAGCTGGGTGGCGGAAGGGATAAGCGTTCTTTTCGATGAAAAATACCAGGCATTGATGCAGGTATGTAGTGTTCCTGCAGGCAGGCTGAAAGCAATCAGGTGCAGCAGGGGGGCACAGCGCTGTTCATTTAAAATGTGCAGGCTGATCACCTCGGCATACCGTACAATAATCCCGGTACAAATGAGGGAAATTGCCAGTGAAATTCCTGTTCCTGCCAGAAAAAATCCCTTTGTTTTTCGGGAATCTCCGGCGGCAAGAGAGGAAGCACAGCACCGGGAAATTCCGGTTTGAATCCCGGCGGCGGACAGGGAAAATGCAAAAGCATAAACCGGAAAAACCAGCTGATAGATTCCCATTCCCTCTGCACCGATTACCCGTGAAAGGAATATTTTATAGAAGAAGCCGATTAAACGGGAGAAAAAACCGGCAAGTGTCAGAAAAAGTGCGCCGGCAAGCAGAGGATGTTTTGTATTGTATTTCATAAAAACCTCGAATTACTTTTAGATAAATATATGTGAAAGACGGACTTGACAGAACCGGGGAAGAGTGATATGCTTACACCAGTGAAATCCCAGTAAAATACTAGGATATTAACCTCACAGGAGGGACGCGCATGAAGTTATCGACAAAAGGGAGATATGGTCTGCGGGCCATGATTGACCTTGCATTATATAGCGAACAGGAACCGGTATCGATTCAGAGTATCGCACTCCGGCAGAACATGTCGGAACGGTATCTGGAGCAGTTGATGGCCAGTCTGAAAAAAGCCGGTCTGGTGACCAGTATCCGCGGCGCATCCGGCGGATATCAGCTGGCAAAGCCGTCCATTGGAATCTCGGTGGGAGACATTCTCAGGGCTCTGGAGGGAGATCTGAGAGCTGTGACCTGCAATGCCGCCGGCGATGAAGGCGGATGTGAGAATGCAGATCTGTGTGTGACCAGGTATGTCTGGCAGCGGATCAACGAAAGCATTACACACGCTGTGGATACCATGTATCTGAATCAACTGGTTGAGGAAAGCAGAAAACTCAAAGAAAAAGGACAGACGCAGCCTACAGGCTGTCAGGGATAGGAGGCTAAATTATATGAAGAAATTAATTTATCTGGACAATGCGGCGACAACCAAAACAGCGCCGGAAGTAGTGGAGGCCATGCTTCCATACTTTACCGAGTACTATGGCAATGCATCCAGTATATATGAACTGGCCGGTGAAAGCAAAAAGGCCATGAATGAAGGACGTGCAAAAATTGCTGACGTTCTTGGTGCCAATGCAAACGAGATTTATTTTACAGGAGGCGGTTCTGAGGCGGACAACTGGGCACTGAAAGCAACCTACGAAGCATACAAAAACAAGGGAAACCATATCATCACTACCAAAATTGAACATCATGCCATCCTGCATACCTGCGAATGGCTGGAAAAACAGGGTGCCAGAATAACATATCTGGATGTGGACGAGAATGGTATCATTCGTCTGGAAGACCTGGAAAAAGCACTTACTCCGGAGACCATCCTGATCTCTGTGATGGCTGCCAACAACGAAATCGGCTCCATTCAGCCGATCAAAGAAATCGGTGCCATTGCAAAAGAGCATGGTATCCTGTTCCATACCGATGCAGTGCAGGCATTCGGACAGCTTCCCATCAATGTGGATGAATGTCATATCGACATGCTCAGCTCCAGCGCACACAAAATCAATGGACCAAAAGGAATCGGCTTCCTGTACATCCGTAAGGGCGTGAAAATCCGTTCTCTGATCCACGGAGGCGCTCAGGAAAGAAAAAGAAGAGCCGGAACAGAAAATATTCCGGGAATCGTCGGCTATGGTGTGGCAGCAGAACGTGCAGCAAGAACCATGGAAGAACGTACTGCAAAAGAAAGAGAAGTGAGAGATTATCTCATCAACAAAATCGAGACAGAGATTCCATACTGCCGTCTCAACGGTCACAGAACCTTTCGTCTCCCGAACAATGTGAACTTCAGCTTCCAGTTTATTGAGGGAGAATCCCTGCTGATCATGCTGGATATGGAAGGCATCTGTGCCTCCAGCGGCTCCGCATGTACATCAGGCTCTCTGGACCCGTCCCACGTACTTCTCGCCATCGGACTTCCTCATGAGATCGCTCACGGTTCACTGCGTCTGACCATCAGTGAAGAAACCACAAAAGAAGATGTGGACTTTGTAGTAGAAAAAATCAAAGAAATTGTAACAAGACTGAGAAGTATGTCTCCACTTTACGAAGACTTTATCAAAAAACAGAAATAAAAGGAGAAAATAAAAATGTACAGTGAAAAAGTTATGGATCATTTTCAGCATCCAAGAAATGTAGGAGAAATCGAGAATGCAAGCGGTGTCGGCACCGTCGGCAATGCAAAATGCGGTGACATCATGAGAATGTACCTGGATGTAGATGACAACGGCATTATTCAGGACTGCAAGTTCAAAACCTTCGGCTGCGGTGCAGCAGTAGCAACCAGCAGCATGGCAACAGAACTGGTAAAAGGAAAAACCATTCAGGAAGCCCTTCAGGTAACCAACAAAGCCGTAATGGAAGCCCTGGACGGACTGCCGCCGGTAAAAGTACATTGCTCACTTCTGGCAGAAGAAGCCATCCATGCAGCGCTCTGGGACTATGCCGAGAAAAAAGGCATCAAAATCGAAGGCCTGACCAAGCCGAAGTCTGACATCCACGAAGGCGAAGAGGAAGAAGAAGAGGAATATTAAAAACAAAACGCCCCAGGGGAAACTCTGGGGCGGCTTAGTTTGTTGCTTTGTGGATAGACCCAATCATTCTCATCGATACACCCACGACCGACGCTCCATTGTTTTATTTGAGGAAGAACGGCCTGCTTCTGAAAAAAATGATAAAAATTTTCCGTCCATATTCACAATTAAACAATAAAAGGAGGCAATGTATGATTTCCGACTGTCATTTACATACATCATTTTCCGACGACAGCACTACCCCGGTGGAGTCTCAGGTTGAAAAGGCGATTTCACTGGGGATGGAGCACATCTGTATCACGGATCATGTGGACATGGATTATCCGGGAGGGGAATTCCAGCTGGACACGGACCGGTATGTGGAAAAGATTCTGGATGTTCGTGAAAAATATAAAGATAAGATTGATATTTCCCTGGGAGTGGAACTGGGCCTTCAGGAACATCTGCAGGAAAGATTGAACCAGTACATTGACAAATACCCTTTTGATTTTGTTATCGGCTCCATGCATCTGATTTATGGAGAAGATCCCTATTATCAGCAGATTTTTAAAAGAACAGGAGACGAAAAGGCGTACCGGGAGTATTTTCAGCAGACATTGAAGAATCTATACACAGCTCCGGCTATCGACACGCTGGGCCACCTGGATTATGTGGTGCGGTATGGAATTCAAAAAGATAAAGATTATTCTTATGAAAAATATTCTCATGAGATAGACGCAGTTCTGATGTTTCTGATCGAGCACCAGATTGCACTGGAAGTAAATACGGCAGGGCTTCGGATGCTTTCCTTTACCAATCCGCATCCGGATGTTCTGAAAAGATACCGGCAGCTGGGAGGGGAAATGATCACCATTGGCTCTGATGCCCATACACCGGATGTGCTCGGGTATGGATTTGAGCAGCTTCCACAGATGCTTTTGGACTGTGGATTCCGTTATTATACCGTCTTTAAAGAGAAAAAGCCCAAATATGTTCCGCTAAACTGAAAACTTTTGTGTATTTTTGAAAATACACTTGAATTTTAGAGATAAATTAGGTAAAATAGTTTCAGGTTGATGTTTCTTTAACAATGTAAAGGACTCAATAATTTTATTTACTTTTTAGGAGGAATGAAAATCATGGCAGTAAAAGTAGCAATTAATGGTTTTGGACGTATTGGACGTCTTGCATTCAGACAGATGTTTGGAGCAGAAGGATTTGAAATCGTTGCAATCAACGACCTGACATCCCCTACAATGCTGGCTCACTTACTGAAATACGATTCTACACAGGGAAGATATGCTCTGGCTGACACTGTAACAGCTGGTGAAGATTCTATCACTGTTGATGGAAAAGAAATTAAAATTTACGCAAAAGCTAACGCAGCTGAACTTCCCTGGGGAGAAATCGGTGTTGACGTAGTTCTGGAATGTACAGGTTTCTATACCTCCAAAGCTAAAGCACAGGCTCATATCGATGCTGGTGCAAAACACGTTATCATTTCCGCTCCGGCTGGAAACGATCTGAAAACTATCGTTTACAATGTAAACCATGAAACTCTGACAAACGAAGATACAGTAATCTCTGCTGCATCCTGTACAACAAACTGCCTGGCACCTATGGCTAAAGCTCTGAACGACCTGGCTCCGATCAAATCTGGTATCATGTGCACAATCCATGCTTACACAGGTGATCAGATGACTCTGGACGGACCGCAGAGAAAAGGCGATCTGAGAAGATCTCGTGCAGCTGCAGTTAACATCGTTCCGAACAGCACAGGTGCTGCAAAAGCTATCGGTCTGGTTATTCCAGAACTGAACGGCAAACTGATCGGATCTGCTCAGCGTGTTCCAACCCCAACCGGTTCTACAACTATCCTGACAGCAGTTGTTGAAGGAAATGTAACAAAAGATCAGATCAACGCAGCTATGAAAGCAGCTTCCAACGAGTCCTTCGGTTACAACGAAGACGAAATCGTATCCAGCGATATCGTAGGAATGAGATTTGGTTCTCTGTTTGATGCAACTCAGACAATGGTACTGCCTCTGGACAACGGAACAACAGAAGTACAGGTTGTTTCATGGTATGACAACGAGAATTCTTACACAAGCCAGATGGTAAGAACTATCAAACACTTTGGTAAACTGCTGAACGCTTAATTTGTTCAAAAGTAGACTCATCAGGGGTCCGGTCTGTATGGACCGGACCTCTTTTTTCTATCATAGGAAAGTCCTTTGACTTTCCTATGATAGAAAACCCTCCGGGTGGATGCACACGATGCACAGAGGAAAGCTGCTAAAGCAGCTGCGCATCGGCGCTCAAAGTGTGCAAGCCCCTCATGAGTGAGGGATATAAGGAGTTAAAGTGGGCTTGCCCACTTTGTTCTAACTCTGTGAAAGAGTTTTATATAATGTAAAGGAGGCAATTTCCAATGCTTAATAAAAAATCTGTTGATGATATCAACGTAAAAGGTAAAAAAGTTCTTTGCCGCTGTGATTTTAATGTGCCGCTTCAGGATGGAAAAATCACAGATGAAAACCGTCTGGTAGCAGCTCTGCCGACTATCAAAAAACTGATCGCTGACGGCGGAAAAGTGATTCTGTGCTCTCACCTTGGAAAACCGAAGGGAGAACCGAAACCGGAACTGTCTCTGGCACCTGTAGCTGTTCGTCTGAGCGAGCTGCTGGGACAGGAAGTAAAATTTGCAGCTGATCCTGAAGTTGTTGGACCAAATGCAAGAGCAGCTGTAGAAGCTATGCAGGATGGTGATGTTATTCTTCTGGAGAACACCCGTTATCGTGCAGAAGAAACCAAAAACGGCGAAGCATTCTCCAAAGATCTTGCTTCCCTGTGTGATGTATTTGTAAATGATGCATTCGGTACTGCACATCGTGCACATTGCTCCAACGTTGGTGTGACTCAGTATGTTGATACTGCAGTAGTAGGATACCTGATGCAGAAAGAAATTGATTTCTTGGGCAACGCAGTAAATAATCCGGAAAGACCATTCGTGGCAATCCTTGGCGGTGCAAAAGTTTCCAGCAAAATCTCCGTAATCAACAACCTGCTTGACAAAGTAGATACCCTGATCATCGGTGGTGGAATGGCATATACATTTGCAAAAGCTGAAGGTGGTACAATCGGAAATTCTCTGTGTGAGGATGATTATCTGCAGTATGCACTGGATATGAAGAAAAAAGCTGAAGAAAAAGGCGTAAAACTGCTTCTGCCGGTTGACAACAGAATTGGTGATGATTTCTCCAACGACTGCAATATGAAGATCGTTCCTGCCGGACAGATTCCGGAAGGCTGGGAAGGTCTTGATATCGGACCGGAAACTGAAAAACTGTTTGCTGACGCTGTAAAAGATGCAAAAACTGTTGTTTGGAACGGACCGATGGGATGTTTCGAGATGCCGAACTTTGCAAAAGGAACAGAGACAGTAGCAGCAGCTCTGGCTGAGACTGATGCAACAACCATCATCGGTGGTGGAGATTCTGCAGCAGCTGTAAACATCCTGGGATATGGCGATAAGATGACTCACATTTCCACAGGCGGCGGCGCTTCTCTGGAATTCCTGGAAGGAAAAGAACTGCCAGGTGTAGCAGCAGCTAACGACAAATAAATAGATAAGAGCAACTGTCCAGACAGTTGCGATATAGGATAGAAAAGAGGATAAGTAGCATGGCAAGAAAGAAAATTATTGCTGGAAACTGGAAGATGAACATGACTCCAAGCGAGGCTGTAAAACTGGTTGAAACTCTGAAACCATTGGTTCAGAACGACGAAGTAGACGTAGTATTCTGTGTACCGGCTATCGATATCGTTCCTGTAGTAGAAGCTGCTAAAGGAACAAACATCCAGGTTGGTGCTGAAAATATGTACTTTGAAGAAAAAGGTGCCTACACAGGAGAAATCTCCCCGAACATGCTGGTAGATGCAGGCGTTAAATACGTAATCCTTGGACATTCTGAGAGAAGAGGATACTTCGGAGAAACAGACGCAGACATCAACAAAAAAATGCACAAAGCATTTGAACATGGTCTGACCCCGATCATGTGCTGTGGTGAATCTCTGGAGCAGAGAGAACAGGGCGTAACCATGGACTTCATCCGTCAGCAGGTTAAGATCGGATTCCAGGGACTGACAGCAGATCAGGCAAAAGAAGCAGTTATTGCTTACGAGCCAATCTGGGCTATCGGTACAGGAAAAACCGCTACTACAGAGCAGGCTCAGGAAGTATGCGGCAAAATCCGTGAATGCATCGCTGAAATATACGATGATGCTACAGCAGCAGCAATCCGTATCCAGTACGGCGGATCTGTAAACTCCAAAACAGCAGCAGACCTGTTTGCCCAGGCAGACATCGACGGCGGACTGGTTGGAGGAGCTTCCCTGAAAGAAGAATTCGGACAGATCGTAAACTACAAATAAATAAGTCTTAAATGCCACCAGATACATCAGGCTATGCAATGTGTCTGGTGGCATTTTTTGCCTTTTAGAAAACAAAAATAAAATAAAACAGAGGATTTGCATGATATAAAGATTTACACTCTCATATTGATATGATATAATTCGTATATATCAATCAGCTATATAATTCGGGGAGGTGTGTAAAATGAATGACAGTGAAAAACTTGACTTAATTATGGAACGACTGGATGCTATTGATAATGGCATGGAAGTAATTAACAATGGCATGGAAACAATTAATAATGAAATGAAGCAATTTGAAGTAATCAACAGCAGACTGGATGTTTTGGAGTACAAACAGGGATTAATGCATAAGAAGCTGGATAATCTGGTTTTCGATATGAGAGTTTCAGAAAGATCGCTTAAAAAAGAAATAAAACTTTTACAGGATGCACAAGAAACTTTGATAACAGTATTAGAACATAAAGCGATTTTGCCAGCAGTCAAATGAACTAAATTATCAAAATTCAGACACCAGATGAAACCCTGTTAAGAACAGATCTCAGATAAAATTCAGGCAGATTGACAATACAAATGAAAATAAAATGGATGAAATAACGCCGTTAAAGTAAGAAAATTGGTTGAAGCTGTAAAATAATGTTCTTATATTTAACGGCATTTTTTTATTGCAGAAAACTGAACTGTACTATAGAAAATACAATCAGAAAAATAGAAATAAAAAAATCTCCTTTATTTCCTGAGAATATGTGTTACAATAAAGTTGCATATTTTAGAAAAGAGGTAACGTCATGTCAGAACGTTGTATTAAAGCTGCCCTTCTCGGTCTTGGTACCGTTGGTACCGGTGTCTATAAAGTGTTGAAGACTCAGGAACCGGAGATGGTATCCAAGCTGGGCGCAAAGGTGCAGATTAAAAAGATTATGGTCCGCAATCTGGAAAAGGCAGCAGCCAAAGTGGATGACCCGTCTGTTCTTACCAATTCCTGGAAGGAGATTGTGGAAGATCCGGAGATTGAGATTGTGATTGAACTGATCGGCGGCATGGAGCCGGCGAAAACATATATTCTGGAGGCTTTGAAGGCCGGCAAGCATGTGGTAACGGCTAATAAGGATCTGGTGGCTTCCGAAGGAAAAGTGATTATGGATACGGCTGCAGAGTGCAGAAGAGATTTTCTTTATGAAGCTGCAGTGGCAGGTGGGATTCCCATCATCAGACCGCTGAAGCAGTGCCTGGCTGGCAACCATATTACTGAAGTCATGGGAATTGTTAATGGAACAACGAATTTTATTTTGACTAAGATGAGCAATGAGGGGATGGAATTTGCAGATGCACTGAAGCTCGCACAGGATCTGGGCTATGCAGAAAGTGATCCGACTGCAGATGTGGAAGGTCTGGATGCAGCAAGAAAAGTAGCGATTCTGGCCAGTGCCGCATTTCATTCTCGTGTTGCTTTTGAAGATGTATATACCGAAGGAATTACCAGAATTACTTCCACAGATATTCAATTTGCTAAGGAGATGGGATGTACCATCAAGCTTCTTGGCGTGGCAAGAAATACTCCCGGTGGGATTGAAGTCCGTGTGCATCCGATGCTGATTGACAGCAGCCATCCGCTGGCAACTGTTAATGACTCATACAATGCAGTGTTTGTCCAGGGGGATGCGGTGCAGGATGCCATGTTCTATGGAAGAGGAGCGGGAGAATTGCCTACCGCCAGTGCAGTTGTGGGAGATGTGTTTGATATTGTAAGAAATATTCAGGCCGGTTGCTGCGGAAGAATCGGATGTACCTGTTACAAACAGCTGCCGATTAAGAAAATCGAAGAAGTCAGCAGCAAGTACTTTATCCGTATGCAGGTGGAAGACCGGTATGGTGTACTGGCCAATATTGCCAGCGTTTTTGGAAATAACTGTGTCAGCATGGCCCAGGTAATTCAGAGAAGAAAAAAAGGCGACACTGCAGAAATTGTAGTTATTACAGACTCGGTGGAAGAGCGCCATTTGAAAGATTCTCTGGCAGTATTTCAGGGAATGTCGATTGTGAAAAAAGTATCGGCAATCATCCGTGTGGCATAGGTCTGAAAGACCGGCTGCGGGGTGAAAAACACAAAGGCAACAGAAATATATGCGATGTAATGGGGGATGCATATTTCTGTAATAGATGAAAAAATGGAGGTATATGATGGATTACGCAAAAGAATCATTGAGATTACACAAGGAGTGGGCAGGAAAGATTGAAATTAATAATCGTGTGCCTGTAGCTTCCAAAGACGACCTGTCACTGGCTTACACACCGGGAGTTGCAGAACCGTGTCTGGAGATTCAGAAAGATGTGGATAAAAGTTATGAACTGACCAGAAGACACAATCTGTGCGCGGTAATCACCGACGGAACAGCAGTACTGGGTCTTGGCGATATCGGTCCGGAAGCAGGTATGCCTGTTATGGAAGGAAAATGCGTTTTATTTAAGGCGTTTGGAGATGTGGATGCATTTCCGCTCTGTATCAAATCCAAAGATGTAGATGAGATTGTAAACACTGTTTATCTTCTTTCGGGATCTTTCGGCGGTGTAAACCTTGAGGACATTTCCGCACCCAGATGCTTCGAGATTGAGCGGAAACTGAAAGAAAAATGTGACATTCCGATTTTCCACGATGACCAGCACGGAACCGCCATCATCACACTGGCAGGACTTCTGAATGCACTGAAACTTGTCGGAAAGAAAAAAGAAGAAGTGAAAGTAGTTACTTCCGGAGCGGGAGCTGCAGCTATTTCCATCGTAAAACTGCTGCTGTCAGCCGGATTCAAGAATGTGATCATGTGCGACCGTACCGGTGCAATCTATGAAGGCCGTGAGAAAGGCATGAACTGGATTAAAGAAGAAATGGCACAGGTGACCAACCTTGAAAAGAAACAGGGTACTCTGGCTGAAATGCTGGTGGGAGCTGATATTTTTATCGGTGTGTCTGCACCGGGTCAGGTTACCACCGAAATGGTAAAAACCATGAATAAAGATGCGATTATTTTTGCATGCGCCAATCCCACACCGGAAATCTTCCCGGATGAGGCAAAGGCAGGCGGTGCAAGGGTCGTATCCACAGGCCGCAGCGATTTCCCGAACCAGATTAACAACGTGCTGGCATTCCCGGGAATTTTCCGTGGAGCCTTCGATGTACGTGCAAAGGACATCAACGAAGAAATGAAAATGGCAGCCGCACAGGCACTGGCAGACCTGATTTCTGACGACGAGCTGAATGAAGACTACATCATTCCGAAAGCATTTGACCCGAGAGTAGGAAAAGCAGTGGCTGCAGCAGTGGCAAAAGCAGCAAGAGAGACAGGAGTTGCCAGAATCTGATAATAAAGTAAGGGTCCAAAAAGTACCGAAAGAAATTTCGGTACTTTTTTCTTGCAATTACCTAAAAAACTGATATAATAACTCTATTGAATAAATATACATGAAAATGAATTTGCCCCGGGGAGAATGTAAAACTCCCCGGGGGTAAAAGAGAGAAAGAGGAGGAATTAAGATGAAAAAGTTGATGGTTATGGCAATGGCCGGTATGATGGCAGTTTCTATGTTTGGCTGCGGAAGCAAGAAAACAGTTGAAGTTACCCAGGCTTCTGACCTGGCAGATCTGACAGTAGGTGTACAGACAGGAACCACCGGTGATACTTATGCAACCGATGAGGTAAAAGATGATTCTCAGATGAAACGTTATAATAAAGGTGCTGATGCGATTCAGGCTCTGAAGACCGGTAAGGTTGACTGCGTGGTTATCGACTCCCTGCCGGCACAGAAATTTGTTGAGGCAAATGATGACCTGAAAATTGTTGAAAATATCTGGGATTCCGAAGAGTATGCAATGTGTCTGAAAAAAGGTAATACTGAACTTCTGGATCAGATGAATACTGCTCTTGCTGAACTGAAAGCTGACGGTACTCTGGATAAAATCATGGGTAACTACATCGGTGACGATCTGGGAAGCTACGAATATGTGACTCCGGAAGGAACCGAGTATCCGAATGGTAAACTGGTGATGGCTACCAACGCTGAATTTGAGCCGTGGGAATACAAAAATGGTAATGATATCATCGGTATTGACCCGGATATCGTGCAGGCTATGTGCGACAAGATGGGATATGAACTGGAAATCAATGATATGGCATTCGAATCTATTCTGGCAGCCGTATCCAGCGGAAAAGCTGACTTCGGCGCAGCAGGAATGACTGTTACAGAAGAACGTAAAGAGAGTGTTGATTTTACAAATACTTATGCAAATGCTTCTCAGGTTGTTATCGTGAGAAAATAAAGGAGACTACTATGGCATATTTGCAGCATCAATTTGAGCGGTATTTCATTGACAATGGTGCCGCTTCCTGGTGGCTGACAGGTTTAAAAAGTACACTGTTGATTACCGTGATCGCTCTGGCTATCGGCGTAGTTCTGGGATTTACGGTAGGGATTATCCGGTCTGTACACGAACAGACCGGCAAGCTGAAACTGGCAGACTCTATCTGCAAGGTATACCTCAGCATCATCCGTGGAACACCAAGCATGGTACAGCTGCTGATCTTCAACTTTATCATTTTCGCATCCGTAAGTCTGAATGAAATATTTGTCGGCGGAATTGCATTTGGTATCAATTCCGGTGCCTATGTGGCAGAAATTGTCCGTTCCGGTATCATGTCCATCGACAAAGGTCAGATGGAGGCCGGACGGAGTCTGGGTCTGAGTGCAGGAAAAACCATGCAGCTGATTATCATCCCGCAGGCATTCAAAAATGTGCTGCCGGCACTGATCAATGAAATGATCGTACTCTTGAAAGAGACAGCAATTATCGGATATATTGGAACTACAGACCTTACCAAGGCAGCGACTCTGGTACAGAGCCGTACCTACAGTGCCTACGTTCCGCTTTTGACAGCGGCTTTATTTTACTGGTTGCTGGTATCCATTCTCACATTCTTTATGGGTAAGGTAGAGAGGAGGATGCGAAAAAATGATCGATGAAAGAGAAGTATTAATTGAAGTGGATGCACTTCGGAAAAGCTTTGGAAGTAATGTGGTTCTGGACGGCATTACGACAGATATCCGCAAAGGAGAAGTGGTTGTAATCATCGGACCGTCCGGCTCCGGAAAATCCACCTTTCTGCGGTCCCTGAATCTTCTGGAAAAACCTACCGGCGGTCGGATCCTGTTTGAAGGTGCAGACATCACTGATCCGAAGGTGAACATCGACCGTCACCGTCAGAAAATAGGTATGGTATTTCAGCAGTTCAACCTCTTCCCTCACAAAACTGTGAAGGAAAACATCATGCTTGCCCCTGTCACCCTCAAGGTGCTGACATCGGAAGAAGCATCCAAAAAAGCCGATGAACTGCTGGCCCGCGTAGGTTTGCCGGACAAAGCAGATGCCTATCCGGACAGCCTGTCAGGCGGACAGAAACAGCGAATTGCCATTGCCCGTTCCCTGGCCATGAGCCCGGACGTCATGCTGTTCGATGAGCCCACCTCGGCTCTCGACCCGGAAATGGTAGGCGAAGTTCTTGAAATCATGAAAGAACTTGCCGAAACCGGAATGACCATGGTGGTAGTAACCCACGAAATGGGCTTCGCACGTGAAGTTGCCACCCGCGTACTGTTTGTCGATGAAGGAAAAATCCAGGAAGAAAACACACCGGAAGAATTCTTCCGGAATCCGAAAAATCCCCGTCTGCGGGAATTCTTGTCGAAAGTTTTATAAAAAAGATGACCAGGGGACGGGTTCATAGTCACAAAAAGTGACTATGAACCCGTCCCCTGGTCACCTCTGAAAAAAGCACAACCCCCTCCTCAGGAACCAAATCTGTGAAAAAAATAACAATTATCAGACACTATAACCAAAAACAAGCAAATAAATATGTAAATACCGACAAATTACATTAATGTTAAAAAATTGATTGTATTTTCCTCCACCACCATGTATAATAATAGTAGTTTTATGAGAGAACGTTTATAAAATATGCACAAAAGGAGGAAACATTTATGCTGGATCAGTCTTACTACCAGAAAGTGGATGAAATCATTGCGCACCACGGACGCAAGTCAGGTTCACTGATCCCGATTATGCAGGATATTCAGGAGGAATATCGCTATTTGCCGGGAGAATTGCTGACCTATGTAGCTTCTGAAATCGGCATTACTGAGGCGAAAGCCTACAGTGTGGCTACATTCTATGAGAACTTCTCATTTGAGGCCAAAGGAAAATACGTGATCAAAGTCTGTGATGGTACTGCATGTCACGTTCGTAAGTCCATGCCTGTTCTGGAAACACTCTATAAAAAACTGGGTCTGAGTAAGAAAAAACACACGACAGATGATATGATGTTCACCGTAGAAACCGTTTCATGTCTGGGAGCATGCGGACTCGCACCTACCATGATGGTGAACGAAGATGTACATCCGAGAATGACACCGGAAAAAGCAGAAGAATTGATTGACACTCTGAGAGGAGGTGCCCAGGTATGATTCAGAACAAAGAAGCATTGATGCAGGCAAGAGAAGATGCGAAAAAAGTGCTGGCTTCTTATGATTGCCGTATTCTTGTCTGTTCAGGAACCGGATGTATCGCTACAGGATCTGAGAAGATTTATCAGAAATTTGTGGAAATCTGCAAAGACGCTCCGGGCGTTACTCTGGAATTTGCGCCCCATGATGGACAGGAGCACAAAGAACAGCTGGGCGTAAAGAAAACAGGATGCCAGGGTATCTGTGAACTTGGACCATTGGTTCGTATCCAGAAAGGCGATAAAGTTATTCAGTATACAAAAGTAAAACTGGATGACTGTGAAGAAATCTTCGAGAGAAGTGTAAAAGGAAATGATGTTGTAGAAAGCCTTCTGTACAAACAGAAAGGCCAGGTTTATCAGGCACCGGAAGACATTCCGTTTATTAAGAAACAGACTCGTCTCGTACTGGAGAACTGCGGAAAGCTGGAAGCAGAATCCTTTGAAGAGTATCTTGCAGGCGGCGGATTTCTGGCACTTGAAAAAGCATTGTTTGATGTAACCCCGGATCAGATTATCGATGAAGTGGACAAGTCCGGACTGAGAGGCCGTGGAGGCGGCGGTTTCCCTGCAGGCAAAAAGTGGAAACAGGTAGCCCGTCAGAAAGAAACCACACGTTTCGTAGTATGTAACGGTGACGAGGGAGATCCGGGAGCATTTATGGATGGTTCCGTTATGGAAGGTGATCCCTATCGTCTGATTGAAGGTATGATGATTGCAGCTTATGCTGTTAAAGCAAAGGATGGATATATCTATGTACGTGCAGAGTATCCGAACTCTGTAAAACGTCTGCGTCACGCTATTGCAGAACTGGAGAGCAAAGGACTTCTGGGAGACAACATCCTGGGTACAGATTTCTGCTTCCATATGCACATCAACCGTGGTGCCGGTGCATTCGTATGTGGTGAAGGTTCAGCCCTGACCGCATCCATCGAAGGAAACCGTGGTATGCCGCGTGTAAAACCGCCGCGTACCGTTGAAAAAGGACTCTGGGAAAAACCGACCGTCCTTAATAACGTAGAAACATTTGCCAATGTACCGAAGATTCTGCTGAATGGTGCCGACTGGTACCGCAGCATCGGTACAGAAGGAAGCCCGGGAACAAAGACATTCTCCCTGACCGGATCCATTGAAAATACAGGTCTGATCGAAGTTCCGATGGGAACCACTCTGAGAGAAATCATCTTTGATATCGGCGGCGGCCTGAAAAATGACGGCAAGTTCAAAGCCGTACAGATCGGCGGTCCTTCCGGCGGATGTCTGACAGAAGAACATCTGGATGTTCCGCTTGACTTCGACTCTGTAAAGAAATTTGGTGCCATCGTTGGTTCCGGCGGACTTGTAGTTATGGATGAACATACCTGTATGGTAGAAGTGGCCCGGTTCTTCATGAGCTTTACCCAGAGAGAATCCTGCGGTAAATGCGTTCCGTGCCGTGAGGGTACCAAACGTATGCTGGAAATCCTGGAGAAAATCGTTGCAGGCAAAGGTGAACTGGAAGATCTGGATCGTCTGGAAGAACTGGCAACTATGGTTAAGAGTATGGCTCTCTGCGGTTTGGGTAAGAGTGCTCCTCTGCCGGTACTGAGCACACTCCGTCTGTTCCGTGACGAATATGTGGAGCACATCACAGAACACAAGTGCCGTGCAAAAGTCTGTGAAGCTATGAAGAAATACGTCATCAATCCGGAATTCTGCCGTGGATGTTCCAAGTGTGCGAAGAACTGTCCGGTTGGTGCTATCACCGGCCAGCTCAAGAAATGCTATCACATTGATCCGAATGTATGTATCCACTGTGGTGCATGTAAAGACAATTGTGCATTCGATGCTATTTACATAGAAGACTAGGAGGTGACGTTATGGGAGTAATGACAATAGACGGTAGAAAAGTAGAATTTACCGATGAAAGAAATGTATTGACCATTATCCGGAAAGCGGGAATCAACATCCCTACACTTTGCTATCATTCAGAACTGTCCACCTTCGGCGCATGTCGTCTGTGTACGGTAGAAGATGACCGTGGAAGAATGTTTGCATCCTGTTCCGAAGAACCAAGAGACGGTATGGTAATCTATACCAACACCGGAAGACTGAAAAAATACAGAAAGCTGATTGTAGAACTGCTTCTTGCAGCACACTGCCGTGACTGTACCACCTGTGTCAAGAGCGGTGAGTGTAACCTGCAGCTTCTGGCCCATCGCCTTGGTGTAACGAATGTAAGATTTGAAAATACAAAAGAACCGCAGCCGCTGGATTTCAGTTCTCCTTCTATCGTAAGGGATCCAAACAAATGTATCCTCTGCGGCAACTGCGTTCGTGTCTGTGATGAACTGCAGGGAATCGGTGTTCTTGGATTTACCCACCGTGGAACCGATGCACTGGTAACGACTGCATTTGGAAAAGATATTGCCACCACAGAATGTGTAGCCTGTGGACAGTGCCGTGTATTCTGTCCGACCGGTGCCATCAGTATCCATACCGATATGGATGAGGTATGGGATGCACTGGCAGATCCGAACGTTCGCGTTGTTGCACAGGTTGCTCCGTCCGTTCGTGTGGCAGTTGGAGATGCTTTCGGACTGCCGAAGGGCAAGAGTGTTATGGGCAAGATTGTCAACGTACTGCACCGTATGGGATTTGATGAAGTATATGATACTACCTTCAGTGCCGACTTAACTATTATGGAAGAATCTGCAGAATTTCTGAAGAGAGTAGAGAACGGCGGAACACTGCCGCTGTTGACGAGTTGCTGTCCTGCATGGGTAAAATTAGTGACCGATCAGTATCAGGAATTTATTCCGAACGTATCCACCTGCCGTTCCCCACAGGGAATGATGTCAGCGGTTGTCAAAGAATGGTTCCGTGATTCGGAGCACAACCAGGGCAAACGTACCGTTATGGTATCTTTCATGCCATGTACTGCTAAGAAGATGGAAGCAAAACGCCCCAACAGCTTCACAAAGGGCGAACAGGATACCGATTATGTAATCACCACAACAGAACTGGTTCGCATGATTAACAATTCCGGTATTGATTTTGCATCACTGGAACCGGAATCCAGCGACGTACCGTTCGGATTTGGATCCGGCGGCGGCGTAATCTTCGGAGTAACCGGCGGTGTAACAGAAGCTGTTCTCCGTCGTCTGGTAGATGGACATGATAAAGTAGCTCTGGATGCCATTGCTGAATGTGGTGTCCGCGGTGATGACCCGATCAAAGAATTCACTGTTCAATATAAAGGAATGGATGTTAACATCTGCGTAGTCAGCGGACTTGCAAATGCCCGCACCGTTATGGAACGGGTTAAGAATGGAGAGGCCAACTACCACCTGATCGAAGTTATGGCATGCCGCCGAGGCTGCGTCATGGGAGGCGGACAGCCTACCAGAGCGGGAGACCGCACAAAAGCAGCAAGAACACAGGGTATCTACAACGCTGACAGCGTTGCTGTAGTAAAGAAGTGTGACGAGAACCCGATGATCAACTCATTGTATGACGGATTCCTGAAAGGTAAGGAACATGAGCTGCTGCACAATGAAGGATATTGATGCTGTGATATATTAATATAGGAAGAAAAAGAGCCGGGAAGGAATGTAATCATTCCTTCCCGGCTCTTTTTCTTGTTATCTTCGAGTTTTGAGCTGGTGAGAGACTTGAGCGGGGTCTATATAAGAAAAAATTCTTCCCCCCAGACCCTGCCCCCGCATTTTGCGAAATGAAAAGCTGGCAACATACCCAAAGATAAGCCTTTGCACACCTGTGAACATTTGCGAAGTATACTTATCTTTCCGATGCCACCTTCACAAGACACTGCTTTTTATAAAACGCAATCCCGATGGAAAGTACCTGTTTATACCCGGATTTTTTTATTTCAGTGGCATATTGATTCCTTGAAATTTGTGCCAGAGCAGTATCGCAGGAGGAATCCAGCTTGATTTCGGAGTCCGTGACTTTGGTTTCGATGACAATAGCACGGCGATTTTTTCTGTCTTTCACCGTAATATCTGACCGGCCAAGCTCGTTTTCATGGTTAGATTTTACAACGTACCCTTTGCCGGCAAGCTGGCCTGCCAGAAATGCGTGATAAAAGTTCTCCTGATTATCATAAAAACTGATCGTATCGAACAGTGTGTCACTGAGGTATGCCTGCAATCGTTCTGCATCACCTTTCCACAGAGCATCAAACAGTTCTGAACGGTTGCTGGCTTCTGTTTTTGCCAGGAACCATTCATTGATGCTTTTTCTGAATAGTCCTCGTATCTCGGCGTTTGGAATCGTCAGTGCGAACTTCCCGTCCTCGAGAGTCTCCGGGATATCTTCCGGACGCATCCTGGTCAGATAACCTGTGAAATATAGCAGCGTCCAAATGTTCCTTTCGGAGGAGTGCAATACATCGTAGGTCAGATTGGACTCAATCGATTCAATGATATATCCCCCGGAGAGAAGTGTTTCAAACTTATCATTGACATCTGCCTCAGTCGAACTAATGAATTGGTAAATGATATCGTTGTGGCTTGTGTGCTCCCAGTAGCTGGTCGGAGGCGTGGCTGGATCGATCAGCAGGTTCTTCGCATGGTTCATCACATCCCATGGGCAGTAAACGTCATGGTTACCGAAATGATAGCCGTCATACCATCTCTTGATCTCATCTGCATGATCAGTAAGACCGGTGTCGAGCAGGAGTTTGTCCACATCTGCCTGTGTGAATCCAAAATATTCATCCAGCCGTGAGTCCGAGATTGTATCGGACACGAAATTGTTGGTACCGGTGAAAATACTTTCCTTAATGATTTGCAAACATCCTGTTACAATGGCAAAATTAAGGGCGGGGTTGTCTTTGAGTGCAGACAAAACGCCGCGGATGGTGCTAAGCATCTCTTTATAGTAACCTTTTGCACTTGCCTTTGCCAGTGGCACATCGTACTCATCAATGAGGAGAATGACCGGTTTTCCATAATGTCAGGACATGACATGAGTGAGAAATAGAAGAGAATCCTTTAATTCGCTTTTAGTAGCGGTCCGTTCTGCGATTTTAAGAAAGACTTTCTTATCAACTTCATGCATAGCTTTGCTGTCCAAAAGATATACGTGGTTCATAAATATATTGGAAATAGTTCCTTCGAGCATCCCATACGCATCATTGAAGTCATCACCATCAACATTTCTAAAAGAAATAAAAATAGTGGGATATTGGTTCATCCAGCACTTACACAGATCTTCATTTTTTGAAACGGAAAGGCTTTCAAATAATGCGCTGCTGTCTTTCCGGATGTCAAAAAACTCAGCCATCATGCTCATACCCAACGTTTTCCCGAAACGTCTCGGTCGGGTGATGATCAGGGTGACCTGCGTAGCAATCGTTCTTAGTAATTCTTCAATTAATCCGGTTTTATCAACATAATAAAAGTCATTTTTTCTGATATATTCAAAATCAGAACGACCGACAGGAATATTGATATTCTTCATTGCATTCAGTCCCTTTCCGGTTTTCAGCCACTAAAATTATCAATAGGTTACATACACCAATGATGTTAATAGCTTACCATAGGGCGGTGGTATTAGCAAGATTTTACTCTTCAAATTCAGGTGGTCTATGATGAAAAATTTTCTGGAGAATTGATGGAAGCATGCCTGACCCTGTGGAAGAATGCAGAATATGTACGGCAGAAACCGGCGCAGCTGGATCACCTTGTCGAAAATGCACGAATACAAATTGCAAAAACAAAATAATACTTGCGTTTGTTTAAAATCTATGATATATTGCTATTAAGCATTATATTTCTAAATTTCTATGCGGCACTTGCCGTGTCTGATATTCTATATTCTATTCAGAAATCTCAATGCTTGAATCTCAAAAACAAAAGCAGAGAGGTTTGTCTGGCAGATAAGGAATCAGGGACCTCCTGCATAATTAAAAAAGGAGGTTTGCGAATGACAACACCCGCAAAGGAATTGAAACCAGTGAAAACGTACAAGGACAGAATGTTCAGGATGATCTTCAGTGAGAAAGAGAAGTTGCTGGAGCTTTACAATGCAGTAAGCGGAAAGAATTATGAGGATCCGGAGCTCCTTACCATCAATACTCTGGAGAATGCGATCTACATGTCGATGAAGAACGATATCTCATTTCTGATCGATTCCCGTCTTTCTCTGTATGAACACCAGTCAACGTATAATCCTAACATGCCGCTGAGGCTGCTCCATTACATATCGGATCTGTATGAATCCATGGTCAATCCGATAAAACTGTATGGAAGCAGTCCCGTCCAGATTCCACCACCAAGGTTTATCGTGTTTTACAATGGAACCGAGGAAAGACCGGAACGTGAGGAACTATGCCTTTCCAGACTGTATAGTGTGGAGGAAGAAGAAATCTGGCTGGAATTGAAAGTGGTGGTGCTGAATATCAATATGGGGCATAACAAAGAATTGATGGAGGCCTGTCGTACCCTGTGGGAGTACGCGGAATATGTACGGCGTGTGAGGCAGTACAGGAAAGAGATGAGCATTGAAGAGGCAGTGGAGCGGGCCATCACAGAGTGTATAGCAGAAGGAATCCTGAGAGAATTTCTGATCGAAAACCGGGCGGAGGCGAAAGCAGTGAGTATCTATGAATATAGCGAAGAAGAACATATACGGATGGAAAGAGAGGACGCATTTGAGGATGGGAGGAAATCCGGGATAGAGCAGGAGAAGATTAATACAAATCGGGAAAAAGAGCGAGCTGACACTGAAAAAGAGCGAGCTGACACCGAAAAAGAGAGAGCTGATACTGAGAAGGAGCGTGCCGATACCGAAAAAGAGCGTGCTGATATAGAGAAACAGCGAGCTGATAAGGCGTTAAATAAAGTGAAAGATATGGAAGCTGAAATCCAAAAACTGAGGCAAAAAATAGGGAAGTACGAAGGGGAAAGTGATGACTGAGCCACCAATCGCTGAATAATATTTATCTTGAAAGGAGATTAGACTCCCACCTCTATAGGTGGTGAGCTCCAACAATTTAGTTAATGAAAAAGTAACGCTTAGACAGCTGGTCGGGCGTTACTTTTTTGTGTGGTTTTCCATTCTGCGGGTAGCTGTATAGTGTCAATTTTTAAAGTCAATAAAAAATCACAAGAGAAATGTAGAAAAATGTCGAGTGATTTATGTGTACAATTGTATGATGCCTGTTGTATCATAGAATATAGAAAACTGATTGTCTGAACGTTTTTATTTGGTTTTTTGATTGATAATAATAAAATTCGTTCAGGGACAATAAATATGAAACAACCCTGAAACCAGTGGCTTTTACTATGGTAAAAGGTGAAAGTCTATGTTATAATTTTCATAGATAATTAGCAGTTATCGGGTAAAAAAGGATCAAAAAGATTTACAGCTGAGGTAA
>JBJELU010000001.1:0-23488 GCA_051879355.1 Oliverpabstia sp. | reverse complement strand
AGTAATTCCTATTTAGATTTAAAACTCTTTTTTAACTCCCCAGTTACAGTTCAGACAGCCACTATCCCATGCCGTACTGTTCCTGATAGGCTCAGATGGTTGTTGCTGTGGCTTTCGTCCTGCCTTTTTTGCCTTTTGGTAAGCTTCATTGATTAGTCTTCGGATTTTCTTCCTACCTTTTTTTGATTTTTATAGGCTATATTATTTATTTCTGTAATTTGTATCCTACACTTTAACCAATTTTAGTAGGCTCAGTAAGATATTCTTGGGATTCTCAGCCTACGTTTTTCCTAAATTGGTAGGATGAAAATGTGAAAACTAAGAAATGAAGCCTACCCAAAGGCCAAAAAGGTAGGACGTAAAACCAAATAACAATTATTTGAGCCTACCATGAATCATTCGGAGCAGAATAGTTGCTACCTGAACTGTAACACTCCCCATACACCTGCCGCATCCGCCAACATCCACCCAATCGGTATCGCCCACCAGATGGCGGATACTCCAAAAGCAGGATTCGGTGCCAGCGTGTACGCCAGTACCACACGGGTTCCCAGGGAAATAATTGTCAATATCAGTGAGATTCCCGGTTTTTCCATTCCTCTGTAGATTCCATATAACAAAAACAGCAGTCCAATTCCCCAGTAAAATACCCCTTCAATCCGAAGGTAATGAATCCCGGCCTGTATGATTTCTATCTGTTCTTTATCCACAAAGATTCTCATCAACGGCCCTGCAAATCCACAAACCACAGCCGCTACCAGCAGACAAAATATCACAGATACCATCACTGCTTTTTTGAAACCAATATGAATCCGTTCTTTTTTACCTGCTCCATGATTCTGAGCCACAAAGATAGAAAATGCATTGCCAAATTCCTGAGCTGGCATATAAGCCAACGTATCTATTTTTACTGCCGCAGCAAATGCCGCCATGATCACAGTACCAAAACTGTTCACCAGTCCCTGTATCATAAGAATGCCAAAGTTCATTACAGACTGCTGTACACAGGTCAGTGCCGAATAATTCCCGATATAGCGTACCAGTTCTGCCCGAATTACCAGGTGTTGTCTCTCCGGCAATACCTGAGGCATACGGAAGACCACATACAACATCACACCTGTCCCGGCTATTCCCTGAGCGATTACGGTAGCTCCGGCAGCTCCCTGTACGCCCCAGCCCTTACCAATCACAAACCAGAGATCAAGTACAATATTGATAATAGATGCTGCTGCCAGAAAATAAAGCGGTACAGAAGAATTCCCAACCGCACGGAGAATCGATGAAAAATAATTATACAAAAATACAAAACCGATGCCGCAAAAAATAATCTGAACATAAGAACGCATCAATGGATAAACAGCATCCGGTACCTGCAAAATTCTCAGAATCCAGTCCACTTTCCAGAATACAAACACAGTGATTAAAATAGTAACCAGACCAATCATCCAGAATGACACCCAGATGCTCTCTCTGAGCCTGTCTTTCTCTCCTGCTCCGAAAAAGATAGAATAAACAGCCCCGCTTCCCATGCACAGACCGATAATTACCGACGTAAGAAATGTCATCAACGTGTATGCGGATCCCACCGCCGCCAGGGCATCTGCTCCCACATAACGGCCCACAATCATTGTATCAGCAATATTGTAGACCTGCTGCAGCAGATTTCCTGCAATCATGGGAAGAGAGAACAGCAATAATGTTTTCAGTATATTTCCTTCTGTCAATTGAACTTGCTGATTATTTCCATGTATATTCATAGTCTTTATGTTTATCTCCCAAATATTGTTTTATGTATTATAACATTTTACACCCTATTTTTCTATAGTAACAAAAAGGCAGAGCAAAAAGCATTACTGCCTTTCACTCTGCCTTTTATTAATATTGTTTATTTTGCTTTTTTCGCAGTCAGTGATCTTACGCCATCGATTGCCAGCACAATTGCCAGAATAATCAGAAGAATTGCCAGAGCAACCAAAATAATATTCCAGCCAAAATCTGTTCCAGCCTGAATGGCAGCAACCTTAACAAGGATTGTCTGAATCAGTGAAACGATTGTTACAACCAGCATGAATGCCATAGGAATAAAGAACATTTTGTTGTTCTTTCCAACTTTTCCGAGCCATGTTGCCACAGCAATCAGCCCGAGTGCTGCCAGAAGCTGGTTTGCTGCACCAAACAGCGGCCAGATTTTCGCATAACCGGTCATACCGAGAGCAACACCGGCAACAACTGTAATAATCGTAGCCACATATGGATTCGTCAGAACTTTCTTGAACCCTTTCGCATCTTCATAAGTCTGTCCCGGTTCCAGCCAGAATTCCTGGAACATGTAACGGGCAAGACGTGTTGCCGTATCAAGGGAGGTCAGACAGAATGCAGATACCGCCAGAATCAGCATGGAGTAAATAACACTCTCAGCTCCTTTCAGAAACGGGATTGTTGCACACATACGGGAAATACCGGTAGCAAATACAGCTGTCGGTGTTGTGATACCACCCGGAACATATTCTTTCCAGATATATCCGACTGCGCAAAGTGAAATTACTGCCAGTGCACACTCAATCAGCATACCGCCATAGGCAATCGGCCGTGCATCTCTTTCATTATCAAGCTGTTTTGCAGTTGTTCCGGAACCAACCAGTGAATGGAAGCCGGAAATTGCACCGCAGGCAATGGTAACAAACAGTGCAGGGAACAGCATGCCGAGAGAAACACCGGAACCATTCTGAGCAGAATCAACGAAACCGGTAAATGCAGGAATATCCAGATTTGCCTGTCCTGTGATACCTGCTCCCACTATACCAATAATAGCCACTGCCATCATAAAGTAAAGCAGAAAAGAACTCAGATAATCACGAGGCTGCAGCAAAATCCATACAGGAGTAACGGAAGCAACTGCGATATAAATTCCCACAATAATCATCCATGTTTTCTGACTCAGATACAGCGGATGCCAGTTCAGACCAATTACCATGCAAAGTACGATTGCCAGTACACCAAGAACAGTAGATACCCCCAGCGGAGCATTTCTTCTGTATACAAAAACGCCAAATACAATAGCAATCAAAATAAATAAAATCGAAATCATAGCTGTAGATGCGTTAGATGCACTTTTTACCATGTCTAAAGCACCACTCTCATCATAGGTAGCCATAAAAGTATTTGCAACGATCGATGCAAATGCAGCCACTACCAGAATCAGAGTCAGATAGGAAAAAATGAGGAACAGTCTCTTTGCCTTTACGCCCATGGAATCTGCGATTACTTCACCGATAGACTGTCCTTTGTGGCGAATGGATGCAAATAATGCACCAAAATCATGTACGGCACCTATAAAGATACCACCAACCAGTACCCACAAAAGTACCGGTACCCAGCCAAATACAGCTGCCTGAATCGGTCCGTTGATCGGACCTGCACCTGCAATAGATGAAAAATGATGGCCCAACAATACGGGAGCTTTGGCCGGACAATAATCCATGCCGTCTTCCAGCTCATGAGCCGGTGTTGTTCTGGTCTCATCAATTCCCCACTGTTTTGCCAGCCATCTGCCGTATGTGAGATAACCAACAATCAGGACTGCGACACCAATTAATAAGATTACTACTGCGTTCATTAGTTTTTCACTCCTTTGTATAATAATTCATTGCAGTATATATAAGAGATCACAGAAATCTCTTATAGTCTTTCACTAAACCGCGGGCCGCCGCGTTGCCGATCAAACGATTATTTACAAGATCAATTACGAGAATCCGAAGTTCACAATAGCCTCTCAAAGACAGACGATAATTTTTATAAAAACGCGTCTTTTTAATTTTCTTTTTCAGTTCTTCCCCTACACCTTTTTCACAAATAAAAATACCTGTAATATATGTGTACATATGATCCTTTTCCATACATTTTTCGCCTTTGCGAACCAGTATCGGCTCAATCTTTTCCGCCGTCTGTTCTGCAAAGCGGTCAATATCTTCCGGCATCAGAATATCCATCGTCCGAAAAAAAACATGTTCATAGCAGATTGCTCTCCAAAGCTCGGCTTTTTGAGTCAGCACATACTTTGTGTTGGTAATATCACAGAATCCGTACGCTTCATAAGTATCACCACAAAAATCATACGGTTTTTCAATATTAAAACTGCTTTGATAAATAGCAAGCAGCTTTTCTAACATTTTTTCTTTCATAGTGTTATGCACTTTCTGTTGGTAAAAATAAAAAAAACATAAACTTCCAATAAAAAAACCATGAACATTATAGCACTGCATTGTGTAAAATACAATATTTTTTATCGCATTAAAGTAATAAATTCATTTGCCTATATCTGGCCCACGCAGCCAGCCCGGCACCATGCATGAACTCACCAGATGCTACCATCTCTCCAATTTTTTCAAGAGGAATTTCCTCCACATATATCATTTCTCCCGGCTCTCGTTCACTTGCTCCCAATTCTCCACATTCTGCAAAAAACAAATGAATTTTTTCGTTGGTCGAGCCAAAAGAAGGATAAAATGCTCCCATAGAACAAATTTCCTTTACCGCATATCCAGTTTCTTCTTTGAGTTCACGAATCGCTGCTTCCTGAGGTGTTTCCCCTTCATCCACAAATCCTCCGGGAATTTCCCATTGCCAGGAACGCACCGGATAACGATACTGCCGCTGAACAATTACTTTCCCGTCTTTGATTGGAAGGATACTGACTCCCTCTCGAATTTCCAGATAATCATTTGGCTGTTGATGGCCATTTACCTTTACTTGATCCTCCACTACTGTAAATCGCCCCACCTGTATTTTTTCTGACGCCAGAGTTTCAAAAGGAATCGTTTTCTCTTGTCTCACAGTGTTGTACACACTATCTAAAAATGCCGCAACAAAAATTGCGGGAGAGTTCCAGTAAATGGTAATTTCATTTAGTGAATAGCATTCCCAAACATCCAAAAAGCATTTCATAGGAGGAGTTCCGGGTTCTATCAGCCACTCTGCCTTCTCATCTACAGGGTGACTGTTCGCTCCTCCTGATACAAAACCTGGAATCGTTTTCTCAATTCCATCAGCTACTGTCACACGATTATGAGGATTTCGGAAAGCATTCTTTCCAACCTCCGTCACATAACTATAGCCGGTTGCATTCACACCAAGAAGATAATCCATTTGCCTGATCACCGCATTCAGGTAATCCTCTTTCGATTCCAGAAGATATGCAGTCCCCAGAATCATCGCCCGGTTCAGCATAACCATATTACTTCCCCATCCATAATCATCTGTTTCAAGGGCAGCAAAGTAACCGCTTTGTTGACTGATTTTCAGAATATTTTCTGCCGTTCCAAGAAAAGCTTCCCTAAATTGATTTTGCAAACTAAGCATTTCGGATTCTGATTTGTCTCTGCATTTATTGTCACATGACTTCTCTTTTTTCAGAGCCATCTGTTCCTGCAAAAAACTCCACCCGGCAAAGCCCGCAACATCACTCCATCCCATTGCCGTGAGATCCGCAATTTCTTTTACCAGTTTCTCTGCCAAATCAAGATACTTTTTATCTCCGGTAGCAAAATATAATTCTGAAACAGCCCACAAACGTTCATCCCGGTCATTATCGTCAGCATAATCCCCGGTATTACAGCCTTCAGGATTTTGGAAGCCGATAAACTCAGGATGGTCTTCCATCCAGGCCCAGGCTCTTTGAGCTGCTTTCAATGCTTCCTGCGCAAATGTCTCATCGTATCTTCTGTACACACGGAATGCCAGAGCCATTATCGCAGCAAAATCTGCCGTCGCCATCGTGGAAGCCGGAAACAGAATCATCTGACGCTTGTCTTCATGGGGCATAACGAAATTTGCATGCCGCATAGATGTCAGCTTATGACACACGCTTCCATCCTCCATCTGCATCTTCAGAAGCCAGCGAAGCTCATATAAACATTCATTCAGAATATCCGGTATCTGATTGTCACTTTCCGGAATATACAGCGAGGCGGAAAAACTTTCCGGAAATAACTGGAAGGCGTATAGGATATGTGCCAGAGCTGCTGCCGCCGCCGTTGTATATCTGCCATAATCCCCGGCATCATGCCATCCTCCCCTGACATCAAACCAACGTACTTTCCCATCATTTTCTGTACTCAATCTGTCATAATCTTCCAACAGGACAGCTCTGTCCTCGTGACAGCTTTTTCTTTTAAATATTCCAGCATGCTGTTCTTTCAATTCCATGCCGCATCTCTGAAAAAATAAAGCCTTACGTAAAATCTGGTTCAAAATGTCATAAATATTATCAAAAATACGGAAAGGGATTTTCCCTCCCTCTTCATCTCTAATCTGGTAATAACCTTCCTCAGTCAATTCTGAAAAATCAGCCCGCCAAATCAAATCTTCGGAATCTATGTCCAGTCCAAAATATTCAGCTTTCTTTTCCAGTATACACTTTTCACCATTCTGGTCAAAAATCCTTACCCTTTTGTCCGGCAAAGATTCCGAAGATACCGGATTTTTCACCTCTTCCGCCAATATTACCGTTTTTACACTTTTGGGCAAATATCCCGCCTGATTAATATAAATCCTCATCGCCTTCTCCTTTTACAACTTATTAATTCGAATGCCAATCCCGATACATAACGTATCTCCATCTGACAAAACAGGGCGGCAGATTAATCCTCTGACCGCCCTGTTCTGTTCACTAATTGGTTCAATTATCTTTTATCAATCGCCAAAAACATTACAGCAAACTTGCCGCTCCAATCATCCCTGCTTCATTTCCCAATATCGCCGTCTCAATCTCCGGAATCTGTCCCTTATCTCCTCCAAAGCAGTTCGCTCTCACAATCTCATTCAGAGGTCTGGTAAGGGTCTCTCCCTGACCGGAGATTCCTCCTCCGATCAGCACCAGCTGTGGACGGAAAATATTCACAATGTTGACGATTCCAATACCAAGTCTGCGGATATACGTGTCAACCACTTCCTGCAGCTTGCGGTCTCCCTGACCTGCACCGGCAAATATTTCCTGTGGAGTGAGGATGTATCCTGTGGCTTTTTTAGCTTCTCTTACCAAAGCAGTTGCCGAAGCATATGCTTCCAGACAGCCCCGTCTTCCGCAGGTACATGGCTCTCCGTTCTCTACGATTACCATATGTCCCAGCTCACTTCCGCCGATTCCTTTTCCTTCGTAGATGTTTCCGTCCAGGATGATGCCTCCTCCCACTCCTGTTCCCAGGGTGAGCATGATCACATCCTGACATTCCTTTCCGGCTCCTGCCACCACTTCTCCCAGTGCTGCACAGTCGGCATCATTGGCAATCCGGGTCGGCAGCGGGAGATATTTGCCCATTTCACGGACAAGTTCCACATTCTCCCATCTGATGTTGTTGGAGTAAAGAACGATGCCCTTCTTCCGGTCCACCGTTCCCGGCACGCCGATACCGACACCCACACACTGGTCCATGGCGATTCCCTGTGCTTCCAGAAGCTGCAGGGCACTCTGCCCGATGTCACCGATCACTTCCTCCGGTGAACGGGAAGCATCCGTTTTTATGGTTTCACTGGCAAGTATCTTCTGATGGATATCTACCAGACCGATCTTCGTATCTGTTCCGCCAATGTCGATTCCGATACGGACAGGAGCTGCCTTTTCACGGATCGTTGTGATCAGGGCATCACAGGTACCTTCCACAGTATAGGCTCCACTGCCTGCTGCTACAAAGAAACTGTCTCCTTTCTGAAATTCCAGAGTTCCTTCCTGACTGGTGATAGTTCCTTTTCCATCCAGAAACAGAATGCTGGCAAAAGACTCTTCAGAAACATTCCCTTCCATCTTCTTCATGACTTTTCCGTCAAGGTTCAGTTTGTCTACGGTAAAATAGTCACAGTCTGCCACATGGGGATAGCTGCTCTTGTCCTTAATAATCGGTACCCGGTTTGTTACGGCAAGGGCTTTTTCGATATGTAAATCCCTCTTTTTGCCATCTTTTCCTACCCTTCCGTAATCGTAAACGCGGTAGGTCACATTGGAGTTCTGCTGGATCTCCGCAATCAGGATATCTTTGCCGATAGCGTGAATTGTGCCGGATTCGATGAACAGCACATCTCCTTTCTGCACAGGAACTGCATTCAGCACGTCCAATAAAGTATCATTCTGAATTCTTTCCGCGAATTCTTCTTTGCTGATTTCTTTCTTAAATCCATAGTAAAGGAATGCATCTTTTCCCACATCCATCACATACCACATTTCTGTCTTACCGTACTGCCCTTCATTTTTCAGGGCATAACGGTTATCCGGATGAACCTGGATAGACAGGTTGTCTCTGGCATCGATAAACTTCGTCAGGATCGGAAAATCACGGAATCTGCGGCAGTGGGTACCCAATACCTCTTTTCCTTCCGCATCGATATACTGCTGCAGGGTTTTTCCCGCATACTTTCCATTCATAATATAGGACGGTCCGTCCGGATGACAGGACAGTTCCCAGGTCTCGGCAAGTACATCCCCGTCATACTCTTTTCCATACTCTTCAACCAATCTGTGACCGCCCCAGAGATAATCCTTACAGCTTGGCTTTAATTTTAATATACTCATTTTTTTCTCCTATAAGTCTGCTCCATTATTGCGAATCACATCACGATACCAGTACGCAGAATCTTTCAGAATTCTTTTCTGTGTCCTGTAATCCACATAGACAAGGCCAAAACGATCGGAATATCCTTTCGCCCACTCAAAGTTGTCCATCAGTGACCACTGGAAATATCCCCGCAGATCAATTTCGCCTGCCGCTCTCTTCAGGGCACCCAGATATCTTGCCAGGAAATCGATTCTGTTCGGATCATGTACTTTTCCGTCAAGAGAAATCACATCATGGCAGGAAAGACCATTTTCCGTAATATATATCGGCTTTTTGTAGCGTTCATATAAGAATTTCGGTCCCCAGTATAAGGCTTCCGGTGTCACCGGCCAGTCAATGGCTGTCTTCGGGAATCCCTCATATCGCTTTACTTCCTCTGGTTTTCCGTCTGCGCCCATACGGATACATCTTCCGTTATAAATATTCTGTCCATAGACATCAATCGGCTCTGAGATCAGTTTCATATCCTCATCTGTGATTTTAGGAAGGTAGGCCTCATACCGTTTCAATCCTTCTTCCGGATAATGTCCCAGAAGAACCGGGTCAGACCACCAGGGCACATTCCATGTCCAGTTACTGTCATCGGGCTGCATGGAGAACATCATCTGTCTTGCAGCTTCGATATCCTCCGGTTTTTCTGTCTCCGGATAACACATGCCGCAAGTAGGGGCATATCCTATCACAAGAGGCTGTTTTCCATACTGTCTCAGCATCTGTACTGCTCTTCCGTGAGCTTTCAGAGCATTATGAGCCATTTCAAAAGTATCTCTTAAGGGGGATTTCAATCCCGGGGCATGGTCACCTGTCAAAAATCCCAGCCCTACAAAACACTGAGGTTCATTCAGTGTGAAATAATGGGTAACTCTGTCACTGAACCGTTCTGCCACCAGTTTTGCGTATTCTCCAAACCATTCCACAATCTGCGGATTCATCCAGCCGCCCCGTTTGTAAATCTCATAGGGCAGTTCCCAGTGGAACAATGTGACATACGGTTCGATTCCATTTTCCAGAAGCTCATCAATCAGTGCGTTATAAAATGCGATTCCTTTCTCATTTACACGCCCAAATCCTTCCGGAAGTACCCGTGACCAGTCGATGGAAAAGCGATATGCCTTCAATCCCATCTCCTTCATGATTTTTACATCCTCACGATATCTGTGATAATGGTCACAGGCAATTTCACCAGTGTGATTTTCAAATACATGTCCCGGCTCACTGGTATAGACATCCCATACATGCAGTCCTTTTCCTTCGCCTTTTACGGCACCTTCTATCTGATAGGCACTGGTTGCAGCACCCCACACAAAATTCTTTGCAAATGCCATAGTCTTTTCCCTGCCTATTCTGCCAGTTTTGATAACGCATCCATCATCTGATCCAGCTTTTCTTCTGCTTCTTTTTCGTCAGCACCTTTCACGCCGATATAGAATTTAATCTTTGGCTCTGTTCCGGACGGACGGATACAGCACCAGGTGCCGCCTTCCAGTTCAAAGTACAGTACGTTGGACTTCGGCAGTCCTGTCACGGTCTTTTCTCCGGTCACGCAGTCAAGCTGTACATCTTCCCGATAGTCTCTGAACTGGGTCACCTTCACACCGCCAATCTGCTCCGGCACATCCTTCCGGATGCTTTCCATCATTTCCTGAATCTTTTTGGCACCATCCTGACCTTTCAGAGTTACTGTGGACAGACCTTCCTTATAATAGCCGTAAGTTCTGAAAAGATTTTCCATCTGGTCACAGAGAGTAATTCCCTGATGTTTACACCATGCAGCCACTTCACAGAGAGCCATCACAGCCACAACTGCGTCCTTGTCTCTTGCATGGGTGCCTACCAGGCAGCCGTAACTTTCTTCATAGCCGAACAGGAATTCATGGTCATGATTCTGTTCAAAGAACTTGATCTGTTCACCGATAAATTTAAATCCGGTCAGTGTCTCGATCAGTTTTACTCCATAATCTGCTGTAATCTCATGGGCCATTTTTCCTGATACAATGGTGGTAACAACTGCACCGTTGGCCGGCAGGATACCCATGGTCTTCTTCTGAGACAGGATATATTCCAGAATCAGCATGCCGGACATATTTCCTGTAAAGCTCTGATATTCTCCGGTTTCTGTATCTTTTGCGTATACACCCAATCGGTCAGCATCTGGATCTGTGGCCAGCACAATGTCCGCATCCACTTCTTTCGCCAGTTTCAGAGCCAGCGCAAATGCATTCTTATCCTCCGGGTTCGGATAGGAAACAGTCGGAAAATTTCCGTCAGGCAGTTCCTGTTCTTTTACGATATACACCTGTGTAAATCCCAGTTCCTCAAGGATTCTTCTTACCGGAAGGTTTCCTGTTCCGTGAAGCGGTGTATAAACGATTTTCAGATTTGCTGCTTCCTCACGGATGATTTCCGGATGAAGTGCCAGCTTCTTTAGGGCTTCGATGTATTTATCATCAATCTCAGAACCAATGACTTCATACAATCCCGCTGCTTCTGCTGCTTCCCTGGTCATAGTTTTTACCTGTGCATAATCGGTAATGGCATTGACCTCACCGATGATCTGGCTGTCTTTCGGTGCAGTGATCTGTGCGCCATCCTCCCAGTACACTTTATATCCATTATACTCCGGCGGATTGTGGCTGGCTGTCACAACGATTCCCGCTGTACATCCCAGTTCACGCAAAGCGAAGGACAGCATCGGTGTTGGACGCAGTGATGGGAAAATATAGGCTTTGATTCCATTTGCAGCCAGACAGAGAACTGCTTCCTGTGCAAACTCCGGCGACATGTTTCTTGAGTCATAGGCAATTGCCACGCCTTTTTTCTCTGCCCCTTCTTTCAGGATAAAATTAGCCAGACCCTGGGTTGCCTTGCGGACAGTGTAGATGTTCATCCGGTTGGTTCCTGCTCCGATAATGCCGCGAAGTCCACCGGTTCCAAACTCCAGGTCACGGTAAAAACGTTCTTCTATTTCTTTTTTATCGTCCGCAATACTGCGCAGTTCTTCTTTTGTAGTCTCGTCAAAATAAGAATTCTCAAGCCAGAATTCATAAGTTTCTCTTGCTTTCATGCATATCCTCCTCGCTTTATGCGATAATTAATGACATCAGATAAAACGGTGTATCTTCCCCGGATTCGGTCTCCGGAACAATGATTTCTACCGTATGCTTTGTCCGTGTTCCATGATGAAGGACAGGCTCCAGATACAAACAGTCACCCCAGTCCTCATCAAAATTGCTATCCAACAGCACGGCATGTTCTGCATCCCCGTCAAGAATCAGCCTCGCCCGGACTGCAGGTTTTTGAATTGTCTTTCTGTACTGAACGGCAATACAGGAAGCTTCCACTTCAAAAGTGATGGTATCTCCCGGTTTTTTTCCAATCCATCCGTTTTTAAAATGATCAAGATGTCCTGTTTTCTCCTCTGTATCCGCACGGAATCCAGAAAGAATCGGAGAAATTTCCCGGATTGTCAGGCGTCTTGCCTGCTCATAAGTATTGGCTGTCATTGGCTGTGGAAACTGATTTTCCGCTTCCATTTCCCACATCTCTTCTTTCACTGTTTCGAGAAAAGCGATAAGTTCTCCTGCCACCAGTCCATGTCCTTTATCATTGGGATGCAGTCCGTCAGGAGTCAGCTCCTCCCTGGTATACTCGCCATCTTTCATCCTTTTGTATACCGTATCTCTGATACTTACATAAGGCACCTGATACCACGCAGCTACCGCATTATGATATTCCTGGGCATTCTTTCCCGTATCATAATAAACATTATTCAAAATCAGTACTGCCGGAGCGGAAGTCCAGGATAATAATTTTCTTATGACTCCCTCATAAGTTTCCTGAAAAAAAGCATCAGCTTCATCATTGACACTGAAATCAACGACAACAAAATCCGGCTGATACATCAGCACATCTGTCACTGCCCGGGACACACCGTAGTGGGATGAAGTCCCTCCGATACCGCCGTTTATATAATAAAACTGTGCCTTTGGAAACGTATTCTTCCACCAGGTAAACACTCTGTATGCATACGTATTTTCATGGTCTGTGGCAAGGCTTCCCTGAGTGATCGAACCACCTAAAAATCCAATGGTCAGTTCTTCACCCATTTCTGCTTTACGCATGCACTCTCTTAATCTTGCAAGATTTGGCTGATACATAATTACTCCCACCCTTCTACGTGCAGATTTTCAATATAAGCTGCCAGTTCTTCGGCCATTTCCTCTGCCTCCGGAATACGAAGGTGTCCAGGTGTGCCTTTTCCGGTTCTTCTGAACATATAATGTGTCACTTTATCGTCCGCAAGTTCACAGCATACCTGATCAATCGAACGATCCCATGCAGCATCATGACACAAGAGAGTCGTGATGCAAACGATCTGTGCATCCGGATACTGTCTGCGAAGTTTCTCAATAAATTCTTTATATTTTTTTCTCCAAAGTACTGCTTTCTCACAGTTGTAATCCTCTTTCATATAATCCTGAGGATTACTGTCATTCTGACCGATGGCCACAATAACCACCTGCGGCGTATATCTGGAAAAATCCCAGTCAACAGCCTCTCCAAACTGCGGATTATAGTGGATTTTATCCCAGGCTGTCTCCATGCCGATATAATCCGGGGCATTGAACCATCCGGTTCCGTCCATCAGAGCAATTCCACCCTGCGCAATATCATGAATTTCTGCATGCAGTTTTCTTGCAGTCATCCATGCATAGGAATACCAGCTGTTTGAGAACTCCCCATTATGTTCAGGGTCTACTTTTCCTATATAATGAACAGCCTCGGATACTTCGCCTGCCGATACGGAATCTCCATAAACTTCAATCCGGCGCTTCGGTTTTTCCGGTGCCGGCAACAGACGGCTTCCTTCTGATAACTCCAGTTCTTCCAGTACAATCTCATGGCAACTGTCCATCCGCTTGAAAATCAGTACATCATGTTCTCCTTCAAGCTCTTCGTCAACCAGAGAAATTACAGTTTCCCCGCTGTCATTCAGGTCAAATCTTTTCTGTGCCCCATCTACGATTGCTCCCAATACGTTCTTCCAATAACAGCACCGATTCATAACCCGAACCGATGCTGCTTTTCCGAAGAACCGGAAGTGTAAAGAAGAAACCGGGAAAACAAACTCCGGTTTGGCAGGGTTTCTCATATCAATCCTTCCACTATAATTCAATTCTTTCCTATCCAGTTCAATTTTCATATTCATTCCTCTGACAACTTAGCAATCAGCGTCTGCTGCATATATTTCGAACAGTCTGCTGACAAAGTCACCCTGTACAGGTTTGATGCGGATACCGCAGTGCATCAACACATCACCGCCATATTCCTGTCCATCCAACCGATATATTTTTTTCTCATCCAATCCTTTGAGATGGAGGAAAAATCCTTTATCATTCGGTACATTCAGCACAGTTATGCACCAGACCAGAGCTTTTTCCTGTTTCTTATCCACAACCATCCATGCATCCGCCTTGTGATCCTGTTTCCATGATAACAAACGATAATAATCGCCTTCACGAATCAATTCCTGATGTTTGTGATAGCAGCTGATCTGTTCTCTGACTTTTTCTTTGTCTTCTTCCGTCAGTTTTGTCACATCCAGCTCATACCCAAATGTTCCGGCCATTGCCACATGTCCCCTTGTTTCAAACGGAGTAACACGTCCCACTGTATGATTGGGACACACACTGACATGAGAGCCAATGCAGGACAACGGATAAAGCATAGAGGTTCCTCTCTGAATCTCCAGCCGTTCCATGGCATCCGTATCATCTGAGCACCAGATCTGCGGGCTATAATATAACATACCGGGATCAAAGCGTGCACCTCCCCCGGAACAGTTTTCCAGAAGAAGGTCAGGGAACTCTGTAATCAGCCGTTCCTGCAGCTGATATACGCCCAGAACATATCGATGGAAAATTTCTCCCTGTCTGTCCGGCGGAAGTGCAGAGCTGCCGATCGTGGCAAGCTGCCGATTCATATCCCATTTGACATAAGAAATATTCCCATTTCTCAAAACAGAAGCAATCTGTTCATAGATATAGTCCACAATTTCATCCCGTGAAAGATCGAGTACATATTGGCAACGGCTCTGTGTAATCGGTCTTCCCGGAATCTGGATTGCCCAGTCGGGATGTGCACGGAACAGCTCTGAGTCCGGAGATATCATCTCCGGCTCCACCCATATGCCGAATTTCATGCCCAATGAGTTGATATTTTCTGCAAGTTTTCCGATACCGGAAGGTATCTTTTCTTTATATACAGTCCAGTCTCCCAGAGAACTGTCATCCCAGTCTCTCTTTCCAAACCAGCCGTCATCCAGCACAAAAAGCTCAATACCAAGTCCGGAAGCTTCTTTTGCGATTTCCAACAGTTTTTTCTCATTAAAATCAAAATATGTAGCTTCCCAGTTATTAATCAGAACCGGTCGATTTTTATGCAGCCAGGGACTTCGGATCAGATGATTTCTGTACAGATCATGAAACGTCCGGGTCATCTTTCCAAATCCTTCATCGGAATATGTCATCACCACTTCCGGTGCTATAAATACTTCTCCCTGTTCCAGCTTCCAGGTAAATCCCTCCGGATGAATCCCCATAGTCATTCGCACAGAATCGAAAGAATTTCTCTCAATCTGTGCCAGAAAATTCCCCGAATACACAAAATGCATCGCATAGACCTCTCCCTGGTCTTCCGTTGTATCCGGTGTGACCAGAGCCGCAAAAGGATGTTCCTGGTGGCTGGATTCCCCTTTAAAAGAAGCTACATTCTGACGTCCATATCCCACAGGAAGACGCTGCAGATGTCGTTCTCTTGCCCATGCTCCACATAAGCTCACCCATTCAAATGAACGATTTTCTATATCAAGACAGGCACTCAGTACTTTTTCCAGATAAAACGGCTTTTCTCTGCCATTTTCCACCTGAACTGTTCTGGTTATCACATCCACATCTTCAAATACACTGTACATCAGACATAGCCGAAGTCCCAGAATCGGGTCCTCGCAGTATAAATATAAGGTACTGCAAACATCATCCTCTGCAAATGTAGCAGGCATGCCCGGAAGTTTCGGTTTTCCTTTTCGGATTTCATATCCTCTATAACCACACGCACTTGCCCTATGCCCATCGGCACTTTTCACACAAAAGGCTGATTCCCTATAATCTCCCATCCCTGTCTCCGGATATTCCATAGGGAAAATATCTAAAAAAGTATTCTCCTCTCTGCGATTTTTGCTTGGCACATAAGGCGGCTCATCCTCTTTCAACAGATAACGGATGTGCGCATCCTGAATCTTTTTTCCATAATACAAGTGGCACAGATAACTGCCGTCTGTCACCGCAATCGCATAAGTCGTATGCGGTGTATGCAGCATGAATACCTGCTCCTTATCATTATAAATAATTGCCATAGTCAGTAATTCCTCCTGCGGGTCGCTTTATTTTTCCAAATTCAAAACCTCCAGGTTTTTCCTGATCAGTTCACAACGCTGCTTTACGCAGTCTGGGGAACGTCCCGGATCTTCCGGGGTACAGAAAAGATAATCTTCCAACTTGTTGATCGTAGTGGTTGCCACATGCATTCTGGTATCAGACGATGCATAATAGATATAAACATCACCATTTCCTCTGGCAATGGCACCATTCGTAAATACTACATTGGACACATCCCCGACTCTTTCCCATCCAAACGGCACCAGAAAAACTCCTGATGGCTGTGCAATCACACGGGACGGATCATCCAGTGCTGTTCCAAATACATACAGAACATAACGAAGTCCTGCTGCTGTATTCCTTACTCCGTGAGCAATATTAATCCAGCACTTTTTCCCTTTTATCGGAACCGCTCCCGCTCCATTTTTAGATTCTGTCAGTGTGTGATATACTCTCTTGCTGATGATTTTCTCTTCATCGATAACCGCATGAGTAATATCCTCACACAGCCCGAATCCGATTCCTCCGCCACTTCCAGTCTCGATAAATCCATCCATCGGTCTGGTATAAAATGCGTACTTCCCATCAACGAATTCCGGGTGAAGCACCACATTTCTCTGCTGCGGAGAACGGAGTGTTTTCAGATTATCCAGACGCTCCCATGTTTTCAGATCCTTCGTTCTGACAATTCCCGCCTCAGCCACTGCTGCCGAAAGATCAGAACTGGTCCGATCCTTGCTTTCCGAGCAGAACACTCCATAGATATAGCCATCTTCATGCTTTGTCAGACGCATATCATATACATTTGTTTCCTCCGGGCAGGTATCCGGCAGCTGCACCGGAAAATCCCAAAAACGGAAGCCGTCAATTCCTGTTTCACTTTCTGCCACTGCAAAAAATGACTTTCTGTCATTCCCCTCTACTCTGGCAATCAAATAAAATTTACCATCCAATTCGATAGCACCGGAGTTCATAACGGCATTTACTCCCAGACGTTCCATAAAATACGGATTCGTCTCTACATTTAAATCATATCGCCAATGCAGAGGGGCATGATCCCGCGTTAGAACCGGATCGGTATAGCGATCAAAAATCCCGTTATAGAAATCACTTTTCTGATTTTTTCTCGTAATTAATTTCTCATACTTTTCCTGTTCCACATAATATTGTTTATGTAACATGTTTCATCCTCCTGATCACTTCGATACACATTCTTCCATTGTGATACGGACATTTCCAGGGCTCTACAATCGGTTTTTTCAACGGACGATGATGTTCATCCACCGCCCAGTACCATTCCGATCCGTTTCGTTTATCGATCATCCACGTATGGATATACTCCCAGATATCTTTTGCTGCTTTCAGATATTCCTCATGTTCAGGAGTTTTCTGATAGCCGTTCAAAAATCCCACAACCGCTTCTGCCTGTACCCACCAGACACGAGTTGTATCCACCACACCATTTTCCGCCTCATTCCAGACAGAATGGTCATGGTAGGCACGGGAATAAATATTAGCTGTAATTTCCTTTGTAACAGAAGTAAGCCTTGCCGTATATACAGGGTCATCCAATACCTCCAGCGTACGGTCCAGCAGCCAGGCTGTCTCGATATCATGGCCATAGGAATACAAATCAATCAGGCTGTTCCAGGTACGGTCAAAAAACACTTCCTGTCTGCCCTTTTCATAATTGTATACACGATCCGTCACCAGATCCAGGATATATCGAAGCTTCTGTCCAACCGTCTCGTCGTGTGTAACACGATACAGCTCTGTGTAAGCTTCCATCACATGAAGCAATGTGTTCATGGTTTTTTCCGCCATCACACCATTTTCTGATAATTTTTCATTACTTACCGGACAAAACGCCGCATCAAACGCTTCCAGATATCCATATTCATCCTTACACTTTTCTTCTATAATATGAAACAACGAGAAAGCCGTTGTCAGCGCTTCTTTATCTTTGGAAGCATCATAATAGGATGATAAAGCATAAATGGCAAATGCCTGATTGTACGTATGTTTCGTATCATCTTCCACACAGCCATCATATGTCAATGACCAGTAAATGCCTCCCCGTTCCTGATCCAGGCAGTGGTCTTTCAGAAAAGAATAGGCATGACGGGCATGTTCCAGCATATGTTCTTCTCCAAGCAGCAGATATGCATTGGAGAAGAACCATAATATACGGCTGTTCAGAATACATCCCTTTTCCGCTTTGCGGTCTTCCTTAAGATCAAATCCCACATAGCTGCAGTAGCCGCCATGTTCTGAATCTCTCAGATTTTCCCAAAACGGAATCAGATCACGCAGCAGATGTCTGCAGATTTCAACTTCAAACATGATTCTTCTCCTTCAGTCTATCTTCTTCCTATTTCAGAATCAGATTCCCGTACAACGCTGTTTTCTTTAATATAGGCAACTACTTCTTCCACTGTTGTAAATGCCAGTCCCACATAACTGTCTGCCGCACCATAGTAGATAGCTATTTTTCCGCTTTCCGCATCGTGAATCGTAGCACATGGGAAGGTTACGTTCGGTACAAAACCTCTCTCCTCATACCATTCTTCCGGAGTAAGCAGGAAATTCTGACAGCGATATTTTACGATTGACGGATTATCAATATCCAGAATTGCTCCGCCAATACTGTAAACATATCCGTTACAGGTGCCGGTAACACCATGATAAAACAGCAGCCAGCCTTCTGTAGTTTCAATCGGAGCTGCACCGCCCCCGATTTTCACTGCTTCCCACCATTCCGGGCTCTTGCCCATCACATGACGGTGTTTTCCCCAGTAAACCATATCCGGGCTTTCAGACAAAAATACATCGCCGAATGGTGTATGACCACTGTCACTGGGACGGGACAGCATCAGGAAATTGCCGTTTACTTTTCTTGGGAAAAGAACTGCATTTCTATTAAATGGAAGAAATGGATTTTCAATGCGGACAAATGTTTTAAAATCTTTTGTTTTCGCCATACCGATAGCTGCCCCATAAAAATCCTGGCACCAGATAATATAGTAAGTATCCTCAACTTTTACCAGTCTGGGGTCATAAGCATATACAGGCATGAATGATTCTCCATTCTCATCCACAAACGGAATCTTGTCTTTCTCAAAATCCCAGTGAATGCCATCCTTGCTTCTTCCCAGATAAATATAGGGAATTCCGTTGATCTGTTCCCCACGGAACACACCGATAAATTCTTCACCGTAAGGCATAACGGCACTGTTAAAGATTCTTGCCACACCTTCTACAGGATTTCTTCCAATAATCGGATTCTCACTGTAACGCCAGAGCGGCATCCACGCTTTTGCATCTGCCGGACGATCCTGCCATGGTACGTTTGGTACATTTGCTCCGATAATTTTCACTTCACTCATTCTATTTTCCTCCTGCTTTAATGATTTTGTATTTTTTCTATATTTTTAGTGCCAGAAAAGCCCTGTGGCAAACAACATGATGTCTGCCATAGGGCCCTCCTGCCTATGACTGAATTTTATTCACTGATTCCATGTTCACTCAGATAGGCTTCATACTGTTCAACCTGTGCACCGTGAAGTTCTGTCAGCTCATCCAGTACCTGCTGAAGTCCTGCATTTTCCAGATCAGAGATATAAGAATCCCAGTTATCCAGAGATTTATTACCGCCGATTACACTCCATGCATACTCAGTCATAATATCTCCAATATCGGTTCCCAGCTCATTATTAACTTCATAAGCGGAAGGATTCCGTTTCTCGATTGCATGAGAATATGCGATACGGCTGTTTTCTTTCACTTTTTCAAACAAATCTGTCGTTTCCTGTGTATTGGCAATATTGCATGCATCTTTTCTGGAGAACAAATCCTGGAACAGTGTGATTCCCAGATTCTGTTCTGTATTTTCTGCGCCATCACCGGCATGTATGATTTCATAACTGCCATCACCGTTGTCTACATAATCTCTGCCCTCTACACCAAATCTTCTTCTGATGTAGTTTTCCGGCTGAGCCATGTCATCCCAGATCGCATAAGCTCTTTCCGGATCGGAGCAGACATTGGTAATACCAAAATAGCACCATGCGGCAATCGTTGCCGGTTCATCCTGCGGTGTACCATTGTCTCCTGCCACCATGTCAATAGGAACCCATTTAGCATCCGGATTGGTTGAATAGAAGGACTGCATGGTTCCGCTGGAAGGATTGTTCCAGGTTACCCAGCTGTATGTAACACCAAATCCGCCATTTGCCATTTCTTCATCACGATCTGTATCAGTAATCATGTTTGGTTTGATCACGCCGTCAGCATACAGTTTAGCAACTCGTCCCAGCCAGATTTTTGCATCTTCGGTAGCCGGTCCATATACGTATGTTCCATCATCCTGACGCTGGAATTCCATACGTCCAAGGCCTTCGCCGCTTCCCTGAATCCATGGCCAGAAGCTTCGGAAATCATAACCATCTCCGCCAAGTCCATATGTGTCATTCTCACCATTTCCATCCGGATCGTCATTGGTGAATGCGTAAAGAACATCTTCCAGTTCGTCCAGAGTGGTCGGAACTTCAAGATTCAGATTATCCAGCCAGTCCTGACGAATCCAGAGTGTCTCACAAGCAGGTTCTGCCACATCTCCAGGAATACGGTAGATACTTCCGTCTTCATTAGACGCATAGAACAGAACACCCGGGTCAATGCTGTTGTAATAATCTCTCATCACCGTGTACTTATCCATATAAGGTGCTACATCCACCAGAAGTCCGGCATCCACCCATTTCGTAAAGTCAGATTCCATATTCCACCACCAGATAATATCCGGTCTCTGGGTTTCATCACCCATTAGCAGTGAAATCTTTGCTGTTGCGTCAGACCAGCCCGGCAGAGCGATCACTTCCACATCCAGATTGTAACGTTCTTCCATCCATTTTTCCATTTCACTATCCGGCTGAGTGTAACCCTGCAGAGTGACAATAGAAAGTTTCATGGTTTCTTCCTGATTCAGCACATCAATTTTTTCATCTGACACCACTGTTTCTTTTTTTACCTCTGCATCTGTCTCTTTGGAACCGCCGCCGCATCCGGACAACATTCCCATTGCCATAATACCGGCCATCATACCTGCTGCTACTCTTTTCTTCATTTACTTTCCTCCCTTGATTTTATTTTACCACTGTGCATGCCATCATCCTTTAACGCCGCCGATCATAACACCTTTTACAAAGTATTTCTGAACAAAAGGATACACACACAGAATCGGTACTGTTGCCACAACGACTGACGCCGCTTTAATCGTAGCTGCCGTTACATTGGTTGCGGCTGCTACGGTAACACCTGCTGACTGCATGGCCTGGTTGGTATTTGTCAACATGTAACGAAGGACTGCCTGCAGTGCCCATTTTTCTTTGGAATTGATATAAAGTACACTGGAGAAATAATCATTCCAGTATCCAACAGCCGTAAACAATGCGATGGTCGCCACCGTCGCTTTGGAAAGCGGCATAATAATTTTCCAGAAAATGGTTACATCATTAGCACCGTCCAGTCTCGCAGACTCTTCCAGACTCTCAGGAATCGCCGCAAAATTACTTTTCATAATGATAACGTTATATGCACTGATCAATCCCGGAAGAATCAGAGACCATCTGTTATCAATCAGGTTCAGATCTTTCATCAGCAAATATCCCGGGATCATACCGCCGCTGAATAACATGGTAAACAATACCAGCAGGCTCATGGTCTTGCCAAACGGCAAATCTTTCTTGGACAATGGATACGCAGTTGTTGCTGTAAACAATGTACCAAACACAGTACCTGCGATGGTAACAACCAGTGTAGTCAGGTATCCGGTCCAGATAGACGGATCACGGAATACTTTTGCATAGGTATCCAGATTGAATCCCTTTGGCCACAGGAAAACTCCACCCTTTGCCGTAGCTTCCACAGAACTGAAAGACATCATCACCACATGCCAGAAGGGATATAACATAATGATGCAGAGTACCGTAAAGAAAATATAATTGAATACGGTAAAAGCTTTCTCGCCTTTGCTTCTCTTGATGGCATAAGCGTTCATATTTGTATTTTTCATCTCTTGCTTCCCCTCCTTTAAAACAGACCTTCATTGCCGGTTTTCTTAGCGATTTTGTTAACGATCAGAATCAGGATCAGCGCAACTACTGACTTGAACATACCTGCTGCCGTACTGAAGGAATAATCATTCTTGATAATACCCATACGATAAACATATGTATCAATGATATCTGCCACATCATATACGTGAGATGAATACAACATAAAGATCTGGTCAAAACCTGCATTCAGGATATTTCCACAGTTCATAATGAACACTACCACGATTGTCGGAATAATTGATGGAAGTGTCACATTCAGTGCCTGTTTCCATCTTCCGGCTCCGTCAATAGAAGCCGCCTCATACAGCTGCGGATCGATACCACTGATTGCCGCAAAATACAGGATTGTTCCCCATCCCATACCTTTGTAGATATCTGTGATAATCAGCATCGGCACAAAATACCGGGAATCTGTCATAACCATAATTTTATTTCCCGTCACAAACTGGATAAATGCGGTAATCAGACCGTTATCCGGATCCAGCAGTGTCATGATGATACCTGACAAGATAACCCAGGAAATAAAATGCGGCAGATACAACAATGTCTGTGATACCTTCTTAAACTTCATATTCCGCATTTCGTTCATCATCAATGCCAGAATGATTGGTATCGGAAAACCGATAATCAGCTTTAACAGACTGATAACCACCGTGTTGCGCAGTACTGGAATAAAAGAACGCTTGGAAAACAGATTGATAAATTGCTGTAATCCCACCCATTCACTCTGTGACGGGTTATACTGGTTATAATCCATGAAGGCAATCTTCAAACCATACATGGGAACATACTTAAATAATGCAAAAAATATGATTCCCGGAATCAGAAGAAAATACAGCCAACGTTTCTTAACCATTTCCCGTGCGTTTCTTTGTACCTTTTGTTTCCAGCTTTCAGCAGCCGGACTTTTTTTACTTGCTACCATTATTACTCTCCTTTCCTTTTTTCAATATGTACAGCAAAAATGCTGCATACACGAATCCCTCTTTCCTCCTTTCCTTCCTGCTTTTGAAGCAACGCCTCACTTCACCAGACGCTGATTCATAAATGCACTATTTTGCACTATTTAATTTCGCCATCAGCACCATATGTGTCTCAGTGCTAAAATGGTTATCTTTTAATAATATTAAAGCTCTTTCTTCCAATTTTGTCAATAATATTTCATAATAATTTTACTTTTTATGACTTTTTAACAATTATCAGTTTTTATTATGCACTATTATGCATTATTTTTTGTTATATTTTATCATGCATATTTTAAATTTTGCACTAATAATTATAGTATGCGATGAATAACCTCCCGGTTTTTCATACTGTATAAACTATGAGATAATCT